>PBNG01000006.1 GCA_002723015.1 Roseibacillus sp.
TGGACTGCCTGGAGGTGAGACCACAGAGGAGGAAGGAACGGTGTCAGAATCCATTCCCCCGCACCTTGACTACGACCTCTGGTGCGGGCCCAGTGCCAAGCTGCCCTATCGCGAGAAGCGTGTTCACTTCCATTGGCGGTGGTCGCTTGCTTATGGAGGCGGAAGTCTGATGGACTGGATCGGGCACAACAATGATATCGCCCACTGGGGACTCGGGGTGGAACTCAGTGGCCCCGTCAAGGTGGAGGCCAGGAACTTCCGCTATCCAGAAAAGGGGATGTATGACAACCCGGTCGACTATGAGGTGCACTCGGAGTATGAAGGAGGGTATACCGTGGTAGTCTCCAACAAGTATCCTAACGGAGTCCGGTGGATTGGGGAGAATGGCTGGGTTCGGGTGAGCCGGGGGCAGATCGATGCCTCCAACAAGGAATGGATCCGGGAAGAAAGCGACCGGGGCAGGGTGAAGGCCTACAATTCTCCGGATCATCGCAGGAACTTCGTGCAGGGAGTAAAGACCCGTGAGCAGTGTATCTGCCCTGCCGAGGTCGGGCACCGCTCGGTGACCCCCGGTCATCTGTCCTTCGTCTCGGACGTCCTGAAGCGTCCCTTGAAATGGGATCCCTTGAATGAAAAAGTCCTCGATGATCCGGAAGCCGATAAACTTCTCAACGCCCTGGAATACCGTCGCGGCTGGTCCCTGTGATTCACACGGATGACCTTTTCGTCATTGCCAGAGTTCTGCTCGACTCAATATTCTCCGTGTAAGCAGGGCATATTCTCCCATAACCAGAATCTGCCCCGTTCAGAATCATGCGTCGTTCCCTACTATGTTCCGCCCTTCTCGTCCTTGCTACGACCCTGGATATGAATGCGAAGGATCATATCCTGACCATTGGAGGTGGCTACTCGCCATCCGGCAACCAGGTTTCACTGGAGCGTAATGTCATTTTCTTTGAAAAGCTTCGTTCTGAGAAGTTAGGAGCCGATACGAAGCATGACCTCTATTTTGCCGATGGGAATTCGCCCTTCCCTGATCTTCAGTTTGAGCCGGAAGGTTGTGAAGTTCCGAGGGCCAATCTCTATATGGCGGGACTGTTTGGCTCAGAGAGGGGTATCGCGAATCATTATCGGAACAACGAGCTGAAAAATACCCGGGATCTCTCAAGTCCGGACGCGGTCGAACGGTGGTTCAAGGAGGAAGGGCCAAAACTTGAGTCCGGAGACCGCCTCATTCTTTACGTCACTGCCCACGGAGGCCGAAGTGGAAACAAGGACAACAAATTCAATACGAAGATCTGGATGTGGAATCGTCGCACTCTTGAGGCCTCCCGCCTTGCTGGATGGATCGCAAATCTTCCCGAAGGAGTCAGCGTCATGACGGTGATGGTTCAATGCTATGCGGGAGGATTTTCCCATCTCATCTTTGATGAGAACAACGAGAAGAAGGATCGTGTTGATCGCCGAATCTGTGGGTTCTTTGCCACGGTATGCGACCGGGAGGCGGCGGGGTGTACCCCTGACGTGAATGAAGCAAACTACGATGAATTCAGCAGCCATTTCTGGGCGGCGTTGAGGGGGAAGACCCGAATGGAGGAGGGGGTAGGGCGCTGCGATTATGATGGAGATGGAAAGATTTCATTCGAGGAGGCACACGCCTACGCCATTCTGACATCCCGCAATATCGATGTTCCGATCAAAACGAGTGGAGCGTTCCTCCGTGTTCACAGCCTTCTTCGCTCCAAAAAATCGGATGATGATGAATTACTAGGGCTGGAAACGCCGTATTCAATCATTCTGGAGCGGGCGAGCAAGGTAGACCGCGCTGTTCTGGAAGGGCTTTCCGAGCGACTTAATCTGGAAGGGGAGAATCGTGGGATACAGGCGCGGGATGGAGTTTCAGCTGTAGCCAAAAAAATCAGGAAGGTGGGTGAGGAAAAAAAAGCCCACAAAAAGAAGTTCGACTCGGCGCGAGCGGTGATCTCGAGAGATATCCGCAATCGCTGGCCGGATCTCGAAAACAGGCATAGCCTGGGAGCGGTGAGCCTCCTCAGCGAGGAGACGCTGCAAAGCCAATTCGTGTCAGCTGTCGAGGAGCACCCGAGGTTCGAGGAATGGTCTAAGTTGAGGTCCGAACGCTCCAAACTCAGCGATCGTGACCTTCAGCTCTCGAAGCAGTATGCAACTTGGCGTCGGTTCCTTCGGGCATTTGAAAATGTGGCCTATGCCGTCAATCTGCCTGAAATCGCAGGGCAGGTTGGAGCTGAGGCCTATCGGCAAATCATTGAGGCCGAGAAGGAGGGATTTTCCCTTAGTGAATGAGAGGCGCGTGCGCCGAAGCAGATTAGTGTTCCGTCGAGCTGGTTTTCCAGGGGTCTTCCACTGGATTTGCTGATCAGGAGGGGACAGATGGAAACAAATCCTCGAGAAGACTGCTCCAGCTGCCATTGCGTGGGTCGTTCCGGTATTCTCCCAAGTGGCTTGCAGCATTTTCAACAAGCTGGCAGCAGAAGGCGGGTTCAGATTCGCACCGAAGTAGAAGGGCGCTAAGCTTGGCAGTATCGCCGAAGGGGAAAAGTCCGGGGAAGTCTTCCCCGAGCAGGCTCGTCGAGGCATCATTGTGGGAAGCCACGATCGGAGTTTGGGCAGCCGCGGCCTCGTTCATTGCACACCCGCCTCCCTCCTGCAAGGAAGTGAGAGCGAATAGGTCGCTGGAGGCGATGAGCTGGCAGGCTTCATCCTTTGCGAGCAGCCCCAGCCATCTGTAGCGCGGGTTTTCTGCCTCTTCGCGTTCTACCTCTTTCGCGAAACGTCTCTCAAGGATGGCTCCGGCGTGGAGGACCCTGATTCCGGATCCGGCGGGAAGAAGCCTGGCGGCCCGGGCAGTACGCATGGGGTCCTTCACGGCGCGAAGGTGCCCGACCACGCAGACAGTGAAGTTGTTCTCGTCGGCTTTCGGATTCTTCACGAGAGCTGGATGGTCGGGGATCGAGAAGGGGATGATGCAGGCCTTGGACTGGTAAGGTTCAGGGAGACGAGCGAGCGCCTTGTGCTGGTGAACCACGATGCGGTCGGCCATCTCAAGGGAGGCAAGCGAGGTCATGGAGAGTTCCGGGTAGAGATCAGTTCCGGTGAGGGCTACCACAACAGGAGTCCTGACGTTTGCACGACATCCTGCAACCGCGTGGTGGCTCTTTTCAGCATTAAGTGCAACGAGGAGGTCGACTTCCTCTCCCTTCCAGCAGGAGGAAACTACTATTTCGTGACCGAGAGCTGTGAGCTCAGATGCCCAGCGTGCCGCACTACTGGCATTTCCATTCGGCAGGGAAGCGGGGGTCACGATGAGAATCTTCAAGGCGCGAAACTCTAAGGCCGTCCACAGTAGACGCAATCATGGAGCAAGAGTCACTTTGTGGCAGAGCGCGGACATGATGCCATTAGTATCATGTATAATTTGCTCCTGAGGTAGAGATCCGGCCTTCCAGAGCGCCGGCATCACGGGGTTTCTTTTAATTCGTGGCCTCATATTCTGAGGCAATATTGACGAAGGAATCGGAATTGGTTTTGGTGGGCCGTCATGAAATTCTACAATCTGCGTTTCGTTTTCCTCAGCTTCATCCTGAGCTTTCCTCTCGGTGCGGCCGGAGGCTTGCAGGTGACCGAGACCGAGAAGGCCATCAGCATCAGGCGCGGTGATCTCATGGTGCTGACCTATCACAAGGCAGAGGTTCCTCCACCTGAGAAGGCAGACCCCATTTACAAGAGGAGTGGATTTATTCATCCGCTATGTGCTCCAAATGGGGAGCCGGTGACCGGCATTCATCCTGCTGATCATTATCACCACCTTGGACTTTGGCACGCATGGGTAAAGACCAAGCATGGCAAGGACGCTCCTGATTTCTGGAACCTGAGAGGCAGAACGGGACGAGTTCGTTACGTGAAGACAATCGTTCTTCATGAGGGTTCCGACGAGGATCCAGCGGTAGGGTTTGTTGTTGAGCAGGAGCAGGTCGCTTACAAGGGTCCGGATCAGAAGGAGACCGTAGTTCTCAAGGAGCAATTCGGGATCCGGGTGGAGTATGTGGATGGCGAGAATCGGGTAGGATATCGTATAAAGCAGACCAACGTGAGCAGCGAGAGCCTGGTGCTCCCTGCTTATCGCTATGGGGGTTGTCTGGCCTATCGAGCACCGCACCACTGGGATCGGACCAACAGCGATTATCTCACCTCGGAGGGGCTGGACCGTACAAACAGTCACGCTACCCGGGCCCGATGGGTGGCGATGTGGGGGCCGACAGGGGAGACTGTGTCAACCCTCACTGTCATGATGCATCCGGACAACCGTGATTTTCCCCAGCGTTTGCGAACCTGGCCTCCCAGCAGCCACAATGGCGCGATTTTTTTCAATGTTGTCCCGACCCAGGAAAAGGATTGGGAGATCAAGCCGGGAGAACAGATCACCGAGTCTTATCTTCTCACGATCCGTGATGGAAAGCCGGACAAGGACAGAATTGAGAAGGGCTGGAAGGCGTGGGCGGGTGATTCAACAGAACACCGAGACACCTTGGAGAATTCTCCCCAGTCCTGATGCCGCGACGCTCCCCAACCTGCAACATGAGATTTTCCTTCTGCGTCCTTGCCCTTGCGCTCTTTCCTGGGTTTTTGACGGCCCTGGAGGTGGGCTTGCGCAAGCAGTTGTTTGTGGATGACTACATCATCTCGAGGATTACGAATGTGACTCGTGAAGCTGGTGTAGCCCGCAAGATGGGGGTCGTTCTCAGGCCAACCCTGCCAACCGATTTTCAGGCTGGAGAGGTCCATGATGGTCCTGATGGTGGCCCGGGATACGAGTTTGGTGAATCCACCTTCTGCTGGTTCTTTTCACCGCACTGGGATGCGGACAAGGAGATGTTCCGACTCTGGTATCTTGCAAGCAAGCGAAAGGGCAGTGGCCTTGCGTATGCGGAATCCAGAGACGGGATTCACTGGACCAAGCCATTAATTTCCAAGGATGGAAAAAGCAATCTGGTGAACTGGAATTCAAAGGTGCCCATTCTCAGGCACAAGACCTCAATGAATCTCCTTGATATCGGAATGGATGGAGCCTCCGTAACGATTGATCCGACTCTCCCAGCAGGCTCCCGGGAAAAATACAAGGTGGCCTTTTATCCTAACATGGGTGGTAGTGATGCGAGAACCAGGCTGGGCTACTCGGCGGACGGGATTCACTGGAATTTATATAACGACGGCCTTCCGGTCACGGGCCGTGCAGCTGATACCAATAACCAGATCCACTGGGATCCCCTGCGAAAGCGCTACCTCCTTCATTGCCGGCAGGACTTTGCTGCAGGGGGTGGCCTTGGGGAATTGCGGGGAGTGCGCATAATGGAGCACGCCGGTGGGAACGATCTTCTCAATCATCCCGGGTCTTGGAACATGCTGACAAAATTCGTGCTCAATGATCCTGACAAGTCTCTGATCAAGGGGACGAACATCCCGGTCTTCCAGATCCATACCTTCCCGATGTGGTACTATGAAGGTATCTGGTTTGCACTTACCGATGTGCTGGCGGCTACCAACAGGCCGGTGGAGGAGGGGCAACAGGACTTTGAGACCCGGCATGACCGCGGGGTCTGGGAATTCTACATGGCTCCATCGCGCGACGGGATAAAGTATGATTTTTCGGCGGCGGTATACCCGCGCAAGGCTCTTATTAAACGTGGACCTGCAGGCAGTTACGACAAGGACTGCGCGAGACCACCTTCAAATATTATTACCCGGGGCGACGAGCACTGGATCTATTATCTCGCTACCAATGAGCGTTGGGGTGCCCGGAAGTGGGATGCACGCCTCGCACTTGCGAAGTTGCGTCTTGACGGTTTTTTCTATCTGGAGGCGGGGCAAAAACCGGGCGTGGTCGAAACGAAGCCGTTCGAAGTCGTGGGTAATAGATTGCAGGTTAACGTGGACGCAACCGAAGGAGAGGTGCGGGTCGAGGTATTGGATTCGGGGGGGAAGCCTTTGCCGCCCTTTTCGGGCGGGAGGTCCAAGGCCTACCGCGGGATTGACGAGCTACGACTGGAGCCCGAATGGGTTGAGCAGGAAGGGTTGTCAGCCCTGAAGGGGCAGCAGATCCGACTGCGATTTCATTTGGACAATGCGAGGCTCTACTCGTTTGAGGTGACCAAGGTGGCGGACTGATTGTGCGATGACCGCCCCGGAGTCTCATCAGGCGGGTGAAAGCCGGTTATACGGGGATCATGCCTCCCGGACCACGTCTATGGTTTGTGGCTGGCTTTAGTCACGTGAAACAACCGTAAACTTTGACAGACGGCTCACTGGGCTGGTGGTGCGGGAAGTTACGACTCCGCAAGATCAATGAGGACAGAGAGACTCTCGTCGCCCGCTGGTCCCCCCAACCGGGGGACCGATATTATCTGACTCGTGAGTCAGGGGCCTTCCACTACTATTTCGAGAGACGCGTTATGATCTCGTCGACGTCGTAGATACATCCTCCCCAGGATCCGCCCGAGGCGTTTTGGAGCGCAGCCCAGAGTCTGGTGTCATCAGGAAGGCGCGGGTCGGGGGCTAGATCTGGATGAATTTCCCTGGTGACGAGTGCTTCCGGATCGCCCATGTAATCAGCCGTTCCAGTCAGATTCCGGGTGTCGATATGAATCCGGATGGGGTCTCCATCGCGGAGTTTACCAAGCGGCCCCCCGGCGAGGGCTTCGGGGGAGGCGTGGCCCAGGCAGGGGCCCGTCGACACTCCGGAGAAGCGGCCGTCAGTCAGGACGGCAAGATTTTTGCCAACCGAAGAATACCTCAGGGTGGAAGTCACCTGATAGGTTTCCGGCATACCGGCCCCCAGGGGGCCAAGGCCGGCGAGGACAAGGACGTCTCCTTCCTTCACTCGGTCTTCGCCCCTGGACTTGAGGGCGGCGATGGCGGCTTCCTCGGAGGCGAAGACCCGGGCGGGGCCCTCGTGGAGGAAGACCCCTTGCTTATCCAGAAGGTCAGGAGCGATGGCCGTACTCTTGACCACCGCGCCCTCGGGAACGAGATTGCCCTGAACGAAGGTTACCGTGCTTGGAAATGCTTCGCTGGGATCCTTGATCACATCGCCAGGGTCAATGTTGTCCAGAGAGATGAGCTTTTCCTTGTAGATCTGGCGCCGCTTACATTGTTCCCACCAGTCCAGGTTCTCGCCAAGGGTTCTACCCGAGACGGTCGGAGCCTCAAGCTTCAGGAGACCGTGATCCCTGAGGTGGAGCATGACTTCGGGAACTCCCCCAGCGAGGAAAACTTGTACGGTCGCGTAGCCATGGGGCCCATTTGGGAGGGCATCTACCAAACGGGGCACCCTCTGGTTGATGCGTTGCCAGTCTTCTACGGTAGGACGGGGCAGTCCCGCTGCATGAGCGATGGCGGGGATATGCAGGATCAGGTTGGTCGACCCTCCGAAGGCCGCATGAAGAACCATGGCGTTGTGAAGCGAAGCTTCCGTAAGGATTGAGGAGAGCGTGGTCTTGTCTCTGGTAAGGTTCAAGAGGGCGAGGGCAGAGCGTCGGGCCATGTCTCTCCAGGCTTCTGACCCACTAGGGGCCAGAGCTGAGTGAGGCAGGGTCATTCCCAGGGCTTCCGCGACAACCTGAGTGGTGGCAGCGGTGCCTAGGAACTGGCATCCCCCCCCCGGCGATCCACAGGAGCGGCAGGCAGTTTCGGAGGCAGACTGGAGATCGATTTCGTCGTGAGCAAACCGGGCGCCTACCGACTGAACCTTTGCCAGATCCTCACCTTCTTCGGAAAGCAGGGTGACCCCCCCTGGGACAAGGATACCAGGCAGGTGGCCGTTGCCTGCAAGGGCCATCATCATGGCCGGCAATCCCTTGTCACAGGTTGCCACCCCCAACATCCCCCGGGCTGTCGGAAGTGAACGGGTAAGACGACGAAGGACCGTAGCTGCATCGTTACGGTAGGCGAGCGAATCAAACATCCCGGTCGTGCCCTGAGACCTACCGTCGCAGGGGTCACTGCAAAACACCGCGAACGGGATTGCTCCTGCTGACTTGAAGACCTCTGCAGCCTCCTCCATGAGGAGCGAGACTTCCCAGTGTCCAGTGTGCAGGCCAAGGGCGGTAGGCGTTCCATCGGGCTGACGGATACCGCCGGAGGTCGAGAGCATCAAAAACTCGGGACTTCCCAGCGAAGAAGGATCCCATCCCATGCCGGCATCCTGAGTCCAGCCGAAAACGTCCCCACTGGGCGAGTCCTGCAGGAAAGAGCCCGTGAAGGGGAGTGCGCCGGTTGGGCCGGATGCGGTGGTCCGGATAATGAAGATATCCTCGGAGCGAGAATCAAGAATCGGATCGGACATAGGGAGAAGGACAGGCTCGTATGGGTCTTTGAGCTGGATTCCATCAGCGTTTGCGGCACTGCGAGCAGAATCCTGCGGGGTTAAGCTGCCGGATGATGGGTGAGGGATTAAGAAATAGCGACTTATCTCTGCCCGGATGGTGGGATGTCGCTGGCCATTGCGACCGTGTTTTCCAGAGTTCCTATGCCGGAGATTGATATTCGGATGATATCATCGGCTTGGAGGGTAAAAGGGTGATTGGGCACGATACCGGTGCCCGTCATCAGCAGCGCGCCGTCGGGAAAGTCGTTTTCCCGGAACAGGAAACCTGCCAGCTCCTCGTAACTGCGTTTCAACTGAGAGAGGGTAGTGGTTCCGCGAAACGCCTCTTCCCCGCCTCTTGAAATCCTGAGACTAATTTCGGATTCCGGTCCGGGCAGGCTACCAACCAGGAGGCAGGGTCCGAGGGAGGCAGAGCCACTGTAAACTTTCGCTTGGGGCAGATAGAGTGGGTTTTCCCCTTCAATGGAACGCGAACTCATATCGTTGCCCACCGTTGCCCCAAAGACCTGGCCTTCCCGGTTGATCGCAAGAGTGAGTTCGGGTTCGGGAACATTCCATGTGGAGTCGCAACGGATACCCACGGGGTCCCCGGGATTCTGAATCCTTCTGGCAGTGGCCTTGAAGAAGAGTTCGGGGCGCTCAGCGTCATAAACAAGATCATAAAACCTGTCGCCCCCGGCCTGCTCGCTCTCTTCCATGCGGGCGGTGCGACTGCGGTAGTAGGTGACTCCCGCTGCCCACACTTCCTGAGATCCTACCGGAGCCAGGAGGTGGGTGGATTCCTCCGCCGAGGCCTCGCCTTTCTCCCACGCCTGCTGAAGTAGATTCAGGGGATCGGAGGACCGGAATACCTCGTCGATCGACAACGAAACATCACGCAGAGCCTGCTGCTGTGCGAGCTGCATTCCTGATGGAGTCCGGTAGAGGAGGAACATGCCGGCATCTTCCAATCTCAGCATTCAGTTATCAAGTTCCAGATGCCGAACAAGTGGGGAGAGATTACCTCCTCTGCCATTTTCTGGTCGTCAGGAACACGATTACTGCCATGACTGTGAGCGCGAATGCCCATCGGGTGGGGGAAGGCTCCCTGAGTTCCGGCATCGTGACTGAGGCCTCCAGAGGTCCGCGCTGGCAGAGCACAAAGCAACCATAGCGAAGGACTGCCTCTTCCAGTGCGGCATCATCGCGGGTATCGATCCCTGAGAGGTTGCGGCTCTGGGTTTCCCAGACAGCCTGCCCAATGTGATCAGTGGCGAGAGATAATTGATACATCTGCTTCATGAACCCGGGAGTCGTGTCGTCCGAGACGGGCCAGAGGCTGAGAAGAATCGCCGCGCTTCCTGCGAGGGCGAATCCGCGCCTGAGCCCGAGGACTCCATCTCCGCGAACCGATTCACCCATGCCTGAATCGCATGAGGAGAGAGTGACGAGTCGGGTCCCCGAGAGGGGGAGTTGTCTCACCTCATCCGAGAAAAGGATCCCATCCCGGTCGAAGGGAATTCTTGCTCCATGACTTCGCTCTGAGTGGGCCCTTTTAGATTCGGCAAGAACAAGGCCGCTGCGGTAAAAGTGGTCCGGTGCCTGGTCGTAATCCTGCACTTCGCTGAAGGTTGCTCTTTCCGAGGGCGGGAGAAGAAAGGCGTGGGTCGCGAGGTGAAGAACGACGGGGCTGCCGGACAAACTACGAACATCCTGTTCGCTCGAATTGGTCAGGCTGATTGAACCCGGATCGGAAGGCATGATTTTTTCCAGCAAAGCGAGCTCTCTTCGGACCCCGGGAATATCAGGGAGCGCATCAATGGTCTCAAGGACAACCGCGCTGAGTTGGTCGGATTGGTCCTCCTCTGCCTCCGCCGCCGGGTGATGGGCCTCAAATTCGGGGACTCCAAGGAGAGACCAGGCGCCTTCCCTGAGAGAGGGCGCCTTGCGTTCAACAAGGAGGTCCCGTCCGCTGGCGTAGTAAACCATTTGGCGGTATTTTTTCGCGAGCAAGAGGCCATTTCGGTCCATCAGGACTGCAAAGGAAAGGAAGTTGAGCCCTGCGTCAGGCGAGAGCCCGACGGTCTCAATTCTTTCGGGGAGGCGGGCGGCAACAGGGGACCAGAACAGATCATGGAGACGCCGGAGGGCAGAGCGCATACGGAGAGACGGCGGGTCCGGGGTGTTCTCCTTCCCGAGAAGCTGGCTTCGGTAGTGGAGGCGGCCCTTCAAGACGCCCAGCCAGATGACAAGATCCGTGTCACTTCCCAGTGGAATCCATTCTGGAGGTCCCTCGGGAAGGATCAGGACGGCTCCGTATGAGAGGTTGTCAGGACCGGTTTTGTTCAGGTCTGTGAAGCGGACGTAATCAACGAAGGCCGAGTCTGGTGAAAGGCTGGACTGGACGTCCCTCCAAAGGATTGGGGAGTTCTTCGTTGCGAGAGTGGTCGGGTGTGATCTAAGGCGCGACTCCAGAGCCGTAATCTCATCATGGACGGACGAAACCTTGTCCTGGTCTTCGTTCCGAAAGAGAAGATCGTCGAGTTCCCTCTGCTTGTCCGCGAAATCAATCCGCAAACGGGCGAGACCGGGGTCGCTTCCGGAATTCCCCTGCTCCTCGAGTAGGCTGTCGATGATCCGCGCCTTAGTCCTGAGGATAGTATTGGCAATGAATTCAGGATTGTTTCCCAGGGAGCAGGGTATCGTGAGAAGATGATTCTCTCGTAGCCAGTTGAGACGCTGGCGCTCGGTTCCGAAGGAGATGATATCATCGAAGAGTCCAAGCGCCTGCCGCGTCAGGTCCTCTGTTTTTTTCCTGAGATCACTGGTTGGGGAATCTGAATGAAAAAGATTTTCGAGATAGTTGATTTCCGCTTCTACGTAGGCCTGATGGTGAACGCCAACCGAACTGCGGTAGAGGTCGGCTGACCTGCGATAATGGTGCTGTGCTTCCGGATGATTGCGAAGTTGCTGCTGTGCGAATCCAAGATTGGTGTGATAGGGGCCGAGGGAAGGATGCTGCTTCCCCAGTAATTCCTCGGAGATCGCTAGTGCTTCCCGGAACAGATCCCGTGCCCGGGCGGGTTCCTGAGCCTCCAGTTCAAGGCTGCCGAGGTTGGAGAGATGAGATGCGAGAGTGAGGTCGTTCATGCGTGAGCGGCGCATTCCTCTGGTGAGCAGGGTCGCCTCCTTGAGATACTGGCGCGCAAGGTCAAAGGACTCGGGGCCAAGGCGCAGGAGCGAAAGGCCGATCTGCCCGGTCAGGCTGACCACGTCCGGGTGTTTTTCCCTGTCGCCGCCCACTGCAAGGGCATGCTCTCGTGCTCGCTCGAGATGCTCGGCAGCCTTAGCATAACTTCGCATTACGTAAAAGTAACGGCCGAGGCACTCATGCTGGAAGCGAAGGGCGTCACTGTTGTTTCCAGCCTGACCGAGGGTTCCATGAAAGATTCTCCCAGCCTTTTCATACCGGCCGGTAATCAGATAAATCAGGCCGAGATGGTTCTGGCTGGCCGACAGCCATGGCTCCCTCGCGGATTCTTCAAGGGTCTCATGCTGCTCGATTGCGCCAAGGAGGGACTGCTGGGCCTTCTCGTAAAGCCCGGCTTTGCCCTCGGTCCTTCCGAGTTCGTCCAGAATTCCTGCCAGGGTCTCACCTCCGAACTCTCCCTCGATGGCGAGATCGCGTGCGAGGCGCAGATGCTTGAGGGCCGGTTCAAACTGTTGGAGCCGGGCCTCCACGCTGCCGCGGCCCTGAAGCGAGAGAGCCCATGTGAGACGATTTTCCCGTGTCCCGTTCATGCGGACCTCCTCTCGCCATTGCTGCTCCAGTTCAACGAGTGCGGGGAGAGCTTCTTCAAATCTGCCAACTGCCAGAAGCTCTCCCACCTCAGGGGGTTCCTCCTCCACGGCAGGCAGCAGTGCAGGCATCAAGCCAGCGAAAATCCAGCTGAGGACTCTCATGGCTGAATTTCCTACGGATGGACAAGAATCTGGTAGAGACATCTGGCTTTTACCCCCGGGTCTATATTGACATCGAAACCGATCATGACGGCGGTTCCTTCTTCCCCCGTCTTCTGAAGATTCTGGACCTCGTTGGTGCAGTCGATCCACGTCTGCAGGTCACTGCTTCTCCGTATCGAGAGTCTGCTGCCATCTCGGAGGCGGAAGGGGAAGGTCAGCGCGGATTCCTGGTAGAGGAGGCAGGAGAGAGAGAATTCAAAGGAGGCGGAAGACTGTGAGCTTGCCACCATTGTCAGATTCTGGGTCCGAGGCATCCCGGGCGCTCTGGGATGAGATCCGAAGAAAAAATATTCCTCCTTGTCGGACCAACCGTCTCCGTCCCAATCAGTATCTGACCCGTTCGGTCCCACGCCATCTGGATCGAGATCATACCAAGTGGCCCAGCTCGTATAGTCCATATAATTGAGGGCTTCCGCCGCAGCGGGGGTTGAGGGGTCCGGAACAAAGACGATTCGGTTTCCGCCTGCGATCTGGCCGCTGAGTTCAAGGGCCGTCTCAGCATCAGAGGGAGTAAGGACCGGATTCAAACTCAGATAAATGAGTGCGGCACCAGTGGCGAGGGCCGTGGACGCACTGGTCCCGGTCATGGTTGTGAGGTTTCCATTGATATCAGCCGCTTCCACGTTGAGGCCTGGTGCCGAGAGGTCTGGATCGGATCTGGTGTTAGGCACCCGGTTATTTGCAGGGTTGGTTGCTCCAACGCAGATCACACCCTTGCGTGTCACCCCGAGATCAGAAGGGGTATAATTAGCTGCTGAATCGCTACTACCGTTTCCAGCAGATACCAGAACTGTGGCGTAGACACTACTGAGGGTATAGTCGATGGCACTTTCCAGTCCGGCAGGGCTTGCCCCCGGGGTAGCCGAGCTGCTGGCAATGCAGAATGCGGCTGGGTCATACAGATGATTCACGCTCTTGTGGGTATTGGCTCTGCTGACCGCCTCAATGAGGGCGCTGATGGTGGTCGTATTGCCGTCAGGATAGATATTGTAGTTTACCACCTTGATCGGAGTTCCCTGAGCAGCCCCATAATCAGGGCCAGCGATCATACTCAACATCTCGGTTCCGTGTTCAAAAATTGTCGGATCATACCCACTCAGCGGATCGAGAGGGTCTCCGATTCCCCGGACTACGATGGACTCGCTGATCTCCAGCCCGGGATTGCCGTCGAAGAAGCCACTGGAGGTATCAATTCCTGTGTCGATCAGGTAGAGCGCTGTTTGCCTGCAGGTTTCAGGGTAGCAGTAGATACCGGTTGCGGGGCCAAAGGCATTGTTCAGGGTTTGGAGGGCCCATCCTGCGGGTGCCCCACCGGCGGGATTTCCCACTTGGCCATCGGGAACGAGGACGCGGTCTAATTCCAGAGAGATTCCCGCCTGCGCCAGTTCGCCGGCCTGCTCGGTAGTGAGGTCGGCTGAAACCAGTCGAAGATTGCGATCCGGGTTGTCGATGACCCGGTAGACCTCTCCTTCAAGCTGGTTGATGGATTGCACGAGCACTTCCAGTTCCTGATCGGGGTCTGGAAGGCTCAAAAGGTAGGACTGCTGATCCTCAGGAGGGTCGAGGACCGCAAGGTAGGCCTTGCGATCGACTGATGGAGCCACGGGCCTCAGGCCGAACAGCTCGCCGGTGGTCCCCACTACTCCGCCCACAAGAATCTGGAGATCCCGTCCTGGAGCGGCCACGTCAAAACCGGCGGCATTGGCGTCACCGTCCGAGTCAAGGAAGCGCATGGGAATGCCAAGGCTGTCAACGACCACAACTGCGGCGTCTTCTCTGCCTTGCTGGATCACACCCCTGAAGCTGAAGGAGCCGGTGAATCCGATGGCCACGTAGGTATTACCCGCATAGTCGATATCGAGATTGTAGGTTTCCATGACTCCTCTCTGCTCGGTGGAGACTCCAAGCAGGCGATCGTTGAGAAGCTTGCCATCGTTGGGATCAAGAAAGAGAAGGTAACCGTGGCGTGAGGGCTGGGAGGGCGCATCTTGGACAAATACGCCGCCGCTGGAGAGGTCAAAGCCGTCCGATGAAACNGCGACCCGCAGTATTCCCCGGGGGCCAACGCCGATTCCGCCTGTCCGTTCCTGCCCGGGGAAGGGAGTGTCATTGGAAGTGATTTCGGTATTCCACAACCGGTTTCCTGCTTCCTTGCCAAGTTGAATCACAAACACGTCCTGATCGTTGTCCGCCTGCGAGGTGGTTCCCTGGACGTATACAAAAGGCTGAGACCGGTCATTTCCTGCNGCGATGTGTTCCGCCTGCAGAGTATTNGCAGGCTGAGGAACATTCCATATTTGCTGGAAGCCGGGGCTGTAGCGCCTNGCGAGAACACCGGGACCGGTCACGAAGATGGCGCCCTCGTTGTCAATCGCAATACTGCGTATCTCCATACCCGGGACGCTTCTGGCGGCGAGCCATTCTCCTGTTGGATCCGCGAGGGCAAGGAAACTGGTCCGGCCGTTTCCGGTCAGGCTAATAGGTTGCTGCTGGTTCCGTTCGAGGGACGCCGTGTTGAAAAAGGTTCCTCCGACCACCAATCTTCCATCAGGCCGGATGGCGACGTCATTGATGATGGCATCGCCGCCTGCGCAGTCGACGGTGAGAAGCCATGCGGTTTCCCAGATCTTGGTATCCGTGTCCTGCTCAATCGCGACGATGATTCCGTCCTCCGCATTCCGGCTCACCACCGTTCGGGCATCAGTTCCAATCCGGAATTGCCGACTGTATGAGCCCGCGGCAAAGGCACGGGCGGCTACGTCCCGTCCGAGGGCGGGAAGGGCTTCCACGGAACGAAAGGTTGCAGCCCCGTCCGCGAGGCTTCGGATCGCAGCCTGATAGCGAATGAGTTGCCCGTAGGCGCAACTACTCGTGAACACGACAAGNGTCATGGCCGTCATGAAGGTGCGGCGGAGAGCGGCAATCATCTGGTGTGATGGTTCCAACCGGAGTGGAAATTGCTGACTTTCAAAAAAGGTGGAATCAGACGAACTATTCAGGGTGAGCAGGATCAGGTAATGGTTTTCACGCCACAAAGTAAAGGACAGTGCATCAGGTCATGGGTTTTCAGGGGCTGCGGCGGCGGCCTGCACCGAACGAAGGAACTGGTCTGCGATCCTTCCGGATGGAAAGGACTTTCCAATCAGCGACGCCGAACGCAGGATCCAGCGGTTGGACTTTCCTAATGAGTAAAGCCGTTGCCATCTCAGTCTCCCTGTTCCATCTGGCTNCGGGGGGCCTCATCGCACAGGACGAGAGTGAATGGACTCCTCGTGTATTGGAGAAGGAAACAGAGGGGCGCCTNCCTTTCGGTGAGCGTGAGCCGATGGCTGGGGCGGACCTTGATGACTCGATGGTTCTGGTTCCCAAGCTCGCGGGGATCAAGCTGACTGGCTCTGGGAGTGGCGCCCGTGTGAAGGATGAGCCTTCCGGACGGCCGGGAAGGATTGAGGCCGTGGGCCTCACGGTCGACTACGCTGGTCTCATGGAGGCGCTGGGTCCCTTTCTGGGGGCTCCGCTGACAGAGCGTGGCCTCGACCGACTGATCGAAACGGTTCTTCGCTACTATGAGAGTGAGGATCGACCGGTAACTGATATTGTCGCGCCAGAGCAGGATTTAGCCGATGGAAAGATCGAGTTGGTCATCATCGACGGAGTGGTGGGATCGGTGGCAATGCAGTCAGGTGGAATTTTTAACGATGAACTTCTTTCCGGCGCGATCCATCTCCAGCGCGGAGAGATTCTTCTGTCGAGTGAGCTGCAGAAGCACCTCGACTGGTTCAACCGAAACCCGTTTCGTCCCGCNGCCCTTTATGCGGCACCCGGACAGGCTGAGGGAGAGGCGGACCTNGTGTTCGCCCTGAGTGAGCGGCGACCGTGGCGGATGTATGCCGGTTACGAGAACAGTGGTGCGGAGGTTGCCGGGGAGCATCGGTTTCTCACTGGCTTTAACTGGGGTNACGCACTCGGACGTGANATNCTCCTCAGCTATCAGTTTACCTCCGCCGAATCCCCGGGAGAGCTCAGCGCGCACGCCCTCAGCATGGAGATCCCATTTCACTCCCGGCACCAGTTTCTTCGCTTCAATGGGAGCTGGGCGGATATTTTGACGGAGGGATACCTTGCCGGCATTCTCCTCGAGTCCTCGGGTTCCAGTTGGCAGCTTGGAGCCTCCTATGGATTCCAGTGGAACCGCTGGCTGGATTTCCGGCAGGAGGCAAGTATCGGCGTTGAGTTCAAATCATCCGACAATTTTCTGGTTTATGGAGGGATTCTGGGAGGATCGGGTGCCGGGGTNGAAGTGGTTCAATTGCGGGCTGATTACCGTGCCACCCGGCAATTTAAACAAAGGGGCAGCCTCGCCGTGAGCGCCGCCGTGGTTGGGAGTCCCGGTCGATTGTCAGCGGAAAATTCCAGTGAGAACTTCAGGCAATTTCGCCCCGGTGCCGAGGCAAGCTATCTTTATGGGCGGGCGCGGGCGGCATGGACCCGGCGACTCCCCGGGGCGTGGGCCCTGTGGGCCAGGGGAAAATTCCAGGTAGCTACCGGTGCTCTTCTGCCCACGGAACAGCTCGCCATCGGGGGCCACGCCTCAGTGCGCGGGTTCGGGGAACGGGAGTATCTGGCCGATCAGGGCTATCTATTGTCCGCTGAGATTCGGGCTCCCGCNATGCGCCTTCCGGTTGGTGGAGAGGTTCAGTTTCTCGGGTTTCTTGACCACGGTCGTGGATGGCGGGACGAGACGGGACAGGGANGAAGCGGAGAAAGGGAAGTCCTCTCCAGTGTGGGTGCCGGCCTGCGGCTGCAACTGGGCAAACATCTTAAACTGCGGGCCGATCTCGGGGCTCCGCTCGCTGGAGGTGGTGGCTCGAGGGCCCACCTTGGGTTGACCGGGTCCTTTTAAGGGAGGGCGNGCCTGATTATTCCCGTTGTCAACAGGCCTTTCGCTCAGTAGNGTCCGCCCCCCGCTCGCAATTACGATTGCACATCAGGACAGGTGCCGGAGTGGTCGAACGGGCACGCCTGGAAAGCGTGTGTACCGGAAACGGTACCGTGGGTTCGAATCCCACCCTGTCCGCCACCTCCTTCACCGCGAACGCTCGGTCGGACTCGCAATCTGCCTCACGCTGTCCGCATCTTCTGCCAGCGGGGNTTCTCCATAATTCTTGCGTAGAGGCGCTGGACCACGAAGAGCGAGATGAGAACCAGTGGTAGTGCGGCGGCGAAGGCGATAGCATAGCCACCGACGGCTGCCAGCAGGTAACTTACGGTCGTGCCTGCCATCATGGCGAATACCCCGATACAATCCATGAAAGTATAGTCAGTGCCACCGTGTCTCCGGCGACTCCAGTCCATCATGAGTGAGAAGAGAGCGACGGCGGTCATCCCGGAAACGAAGTGGTCGACGAGGACTGCAGGCAGCGCTGTGGTGATGGAGACAGCACCATCCTGACTGGCCAGTAGGAGATATCCCCCTGCCGACAGGGCTTGGAGAGCGCCGAACCAGAGCAGGGAGCGAAGCCGGCCGATTCGATTTACCAGTAGCCCTGCGGTCAAGGCTCCAGCCAGCGCGGAAACAGGAGCGAACACTCCGAGTAGGAGCCCGATATCTCCGAGGCTCATGCCCCAGTCCTTGAACATGGCAGGCAGGACTGACCGGATGAATCCCTCGAGCATCCGGAAGGCTGCGATCATGAGGAGAATCCTGATGATCATGGGTTGCCTAAGGAATGTGAGAATCCCCCCGCCATCCTCTCTGGACTCCCGGTCAGGATCGAGGTTTCGCGACCGAAAGACAGGAATCGTGGCGAGGATCGTGATAAACGCCATTGCGATCAGGAGGACATTCCATCCAAGGGAACTCATCAGGACCAGGATCAGGCCACCGCCAATGACGTAGCCAGCCCAGAACGTACCTACCTGGATCGCATTTCCCAGTCCACGCTCGCTTTCGTCAAGCAGCTGGACCGCCTGTCCGTCTGTTGCAACGTCTTGGAGGGAGCTGAAGATGTTGATGAGCGCGACGGCGAGGACAAAGAGTGCGACCGGGCCTCCAANTTGCCAGTTTGACACAGCCACCATGACACCGGCGGTCAGGATCTGCAGGGGAACAATCCAGGAGCGGTATTTTCCGTAATTTTTCGAATGNAACTTCTCGACGAAAATCGACCAGATGAACTTCAACATCCAGGGGATGTAGAGGGCCGGAAACCATAGGGCGATTTGCTCAAGGGAGATCCCGCTTTCCCGGAATACAACCGGAGCCGTATGTCTGAAGAAGCCGTTGGGAATTCCCTGGGAGAGATAGAGCCCCCCGATCAGGAAGAGCTTTGAAGTCGTGGACTGGGACATTCAAAGTCTGCGATGGTCCTTGGCGCTGACAGGAAGCCGCTCACATGGAGCGGCCCTCGTCCGCGGCCCACTTGATCAGGCGCCCATCCCTGAAAAAAAAGGTCACATTCCGGGTGATGATCCCTACCGAGGAAATCCCCCGGTAGTCAGTTTCACTGAAGGTGTAGACCTCCTGCGAGGCATCGCCTCCGGAGAGTTTCATGGAGGGGAAGATTGCTTTGACCTCTGTCACGCTCATACCGGTCTTGACCTGTTCAAGCTTGAGATTGTGCTCGTGATCCATGGGCTTGAAGCCGCAGCCAGTCAGGGTAAGACCAAGGCAAAGAAGAAATGATTGGAGGAGAAGGGAAGATATTTTCATGCTGCGGCTATATGATCAGGATGAGGGAGATCGCATTAGTTACCGATCCCAGTGGGTGAGCTNTCCATTTTGGAAGTAAAAGGACATCTGCCTCATTTCCGGAAGTTCCTCCGCCCGTATTCCAAGAATGCTGGGGGTCTTTTCCTGAAAGGTTTGATAAATGCCGGCGGTGTCCCTGAGTACATAACTTTCCCTGTTTCCAGAGGAAGCTCCCTGTTTCCGGATCGGGAGAAGGCTTTGCACTTCCGCCGGTGACATTCCCGGGCGGAGNTGGGCGAGCTTNTTCGAATACTTCTGCTGGATCGTGGGGTGGCTGGTGGTGCTACTGCAGGACGTCAAGAGGGNTGCCAGGAAGCATAGCGCGGTGACCNGAAGATTCGTATTCATAGTCCAGGGATCGTGGAGCCGTAGCTGAGACTTCAGCTTTTTCTGACTGAACAGAAGCAGATTTGAGCCCCTTGCCAAGCCATGATTTGGAGGAGTTGAGGGCTCTTGCGGAAAGCGGTATGCGAAGGCCGCCCCTTCCGCTTAGAGGCTCTCCACCAGAATCGACTGGGAAACTTGGCGGCCTGTTTCGGAGTCAGTGAGGATGATCTCGTGCTGACCCGGTGTCAGGTCGGCCGTTGTGCCGTTGATATGGAGGGTCGGGCTTGACCATCTTGCGCCCTTTGGAAGATTACTGACGAGNGACAGGAAGCGGCCGCCGCTCGGNAGCTCAGGGTCAAGGAGGTAGGTAGCAGTCTCCATGGGTGAGATGATACGCGGNGTCANGTCGTCCGGACGTTTCGGGGCGATAGCGAGATCGTCGGTTCGGTGGTTATCGGCACTGGAGAACCACTCGAGATACCTTTCATCAATGAGTGCGCGGTTCTGGTTGTCGTAGTCGGCTGGTTGGACTGGTTCAGGAAGCTTGTCGGAGAGACATAGTTCGGTCGNAGNGAAGGGGTGCCCGTCACGAGGCTTTGAGAGAAAGCGGTGCCCGGTTCGGGTGTCGATGGTGATTCCAGCAAGACCNTCTGGGCGTTTCAGCCACTTGGGAGTCCGGTTCTCGTGCAACGCAAGCATCGTTTGCCTGAAAATGGGNCCGGCTCCACTNACGCCGGAGACCCCGCGCATGGGGCTGTTATCGAAGTTTCCGACCCAGACCCCAACCGTGAAGTCGCCCGTAAATCCGATGCACCAGTTGTCACGGAAGTCGGAGGAGGTGCCCGTCTTGACCGCTACCCTGAAGGGGAGGCGCAGTGGGGAGTGCGGCCCGAAGGCCGCCAAGCGCGCGGCGTTGTCGCTCAGGATATCCGATATCATGTAACAGTGTGTGGGTGCGGCAATCTGGTTGATCTGGCTATCATGGCGGGATGCCTCCTCGTCAAGGATCAGACGGGCACTCTTGAAGGTGCCCAGTCGCGCGAGAGTCGCGTAGGCGTTCGTGAGTTCAAGGAGAGAGACCTCAGCGTTTCCTATGGTGAGCCCCAGCCCGTAGGATGTCGCTGGTCTGTCGAGAGTCTGGATGCCGACCCGGCCCAGGAGGGTGTGGAGGGGGGCCGGTCCCCCNATGGTATTCAGGGTGCGCATCGCAGCAACATTGAGTGAATTCGCGAGGGCGTATCTGATGGTCACGGGGCCATGGAATGCCCGGTCGTAGTTGACGGGGAGNTCAAGCCCTTCCTCGGTCCGATATGGGGTTGGAATGTCTGCTACAATACTGCCCGGGAATAATTCTCCTCTCTGGAGAGCAAGAAGATAGGTAAAGGGTTTCAGGGTTGATCCCGCAGACCGGGGGGAACGGGTGCCGTCGACCTGGCCCGCCCTCGGGTCATGAAAATCGCCGGAGCCGACAAGGGAGAGAACTTCGCCCGAGGTGTTGTCGATGACCACTACCGCNGCATGGCGGGCGTTCGATCTCCTAAGCCTCCTGCGTTCCTCCCTGACAATGGCCAGGACCTTTCTCTGCAGGAGAGCATCGAGAGTCGTATCTACGGAGCTTCGGTGGGANCGAAGGGAGGAGACGAGGTGGGGGGCGAGCTGGNCCGAAGGCGTTGAACCGAGGTGGAGAGGCTCATCCATTGCTACGCTGATGCGGTCGGAGTCGTAGTTCCGCTCGGTCAGCAGCCGTTGCAGGATCCATGCTCGCCGTTGCAGAGCAGATTGCGGGTTGCGGAGAGGATCGTGGAGGGNTGGTGACTGGGGCAGTCCGGCAAGGAGGCTGCACTCCCCGAGGGAGAGGTCGCTGAGAGGTTTGCTGAGGTAGAATCGCGCGGCTTCCCGGCATCCCTGGCGATGATTGCCGTAATCCAGGCGATTCAGGTAGGCGGTGAGGATCTCTTCCTTTGACCAGCGATACTCGAGGTGTCTGGCGGTGAGTGCTTCCCGGATCTTGGTGAAAAGGTTGCGCTTGCCCGGGGGAGAGGAAATTTTGACCAGTTGCTGGGTAATTGTAGATGCGCCAGAAACGACACGCTTCTCCAGAACGAGTTCTTTGGTGGCCCGTGCCACGGCGAGGTAGTCTATCCCTCCGTGGCTGAAGAAGCGCTTGTCCTCGGCAACCAGCGTCGCGTCAACGAGGGCTGGAGGAACATCGGAGAGGGAAATGGGTTCGTGNCGGAAGTAGTCCGGCCGTGCCAGGTTGTCGAGAACGAGACCGTTGCGGTCGNTGATGACAAAAGATGGAGGCGGATCGGAACTGAGTTGCGGTGGCAGCTGGAAGGCGAAGGGCAGGAGGCTCCACCCCGATATCGTGAGCACGCAGACGACGACGAACCGACGCCACCGGCCGGTTGGCAGGATGCGGCAGAGCCATCTCCGGGGACCTGATATCATAGCGGTTCCACCACGTTAGTGGTTGGCGGTTTTGAGAGGGTTGGGCGTGATAAATTTGTGACTCGCTGAGAGAGCAAAGAACTCGGGTTCATACATGGCCTCCACCTTGGCAGGGGGAGCCAGAGCCGACCCTGCCGAGGTAACACGAGCCTGATACGAAAGGGTATAGCTTCCTGAGGTTGGGAGATAGTTCATGAAAAAGAGGACCCGGTCATCCCGGAATTCCTGGTGCGAGATGTTCCATTTCCTCTCGCCCTTCAGTCTCCCGGCCTGACTTGCAAAATCAGTATTCACCGCCTCGAAGATGGAGGGGAGGGGATCGTCGATGACAAGGTAACGCGTGCCGTCCCGGGGCATGGAGACCTCCAGCTGAACCTCGATGAGGTCNCCTGTTCTGGGTTGCGCGAGGGCCTCCCGCGTTCCATTGGCAAGGATGCGGAAGTAGCTACGGGTAATCTGCAGTCCGTTGGAGGAAACCGGCTTCTGGGGTGCCAGCTCCGGCTTGGAGGAGAGTTTGACCCTCGCGAATCCCCCGGTCGAGGTCGTCGCTGTTGCGGTCAGTCCCTGATGAAGCGGAAGCCGAAGCCTCCTCGAGGGCATTTCATCATCGAGGGTGAAACGCTGGAGCTCGCCATCGGTCTCAATGGTGATCACGGGAGGCGCTGNTGAAGATTCTGCAAGACGTGCATATTCACCGAGCGCGAAGACAGTCCATGCGTTGCCCCATGTCGTGCTCCAGTGGCCTGATCTTTTTCCACGTTCAGCCATGATTTTTTCGAGCGACAGGGNGCAGTCGGGTGATTCCGGATCGATATTCAGAAGGGCCAGAAGCCTCTCTGCCNCTGCTGGGCGGTAGCTCATGAAATAGCTTCCGGCATCCGGTTGCCTTACCTCGAGAGCAAGGATGTTACGGGCGCGGCTCATGGCATCGTCCCCCCCGGATTTTGCAACCGCAAGAGAGAGGAAGTTAAGGGAGGTGGGAGTGAGTTGCTCGGGGGTCTCAAGGAGCTTGTTCTGGTAGGAGACCTCAGGCCAGCCCCCGAGTGCGAGGGTGTAGCAGGACCGGCACGCTGTTTCGACGGTCTGCCAGTCCCTCGAGCTTACAGCGCCCCTTAATTCACCGGTGAGGTAGCGGCGTAACCCTTCCAGCGCGCTCTCCGGGACCTCCGCCCCTGCCTCGCGGCAGAGGAGAAGAGCCATGCCTCCATAGGCAGATCCCCATGATTCCGAGGCCTTGCCTCCCGGCCAGTAAGCGAGCCCGCCATCGTCACATTGCATGGAGAGGAGCCGGTTAACACCGGCTTGAATGTTCTGGCGGATTTCGCCCTCTTTCTTTCCACGAAAGGCGGGGGTCTTTTCCCGCAGGTTCAAGGCTGCTATCCACGGAATCGTGCTTGAGGTGGTCTGTTCGACGCAGCCATAGGGATAATCGAGGAGGAACTCCAGNGCTTCACCNGCCTCAAGGAGCATGGAGCGCCCAAACTCGAATTCAATTGCACCCCGGCCTTCAAGAAGGTTGTCGGACAGCCCATTCAGCAGGTCATGCTGCTTACCCGGGTCCTCGAATTTGATNAACTNCGTTTCCTTCAGGAGCGGCACCGGGTATTCGATTGAGAAGGTGCTGATGACCGCGTCGGAAAATTCCCGCCTCCGCTTTTCATCGAGGTCCTGTCCTGCAAGGGAGCGCGGGATAGCTGTCCATTGCCACTCAGCCTCTCCGGTCGCGATGAAGGTGAGATCGAACGTTGCGGTAGCGTTGCCTCCGGCCGGAATGGTGATGGACTTTGTCTCCGTCTTGTCATCGTGCTCGGCGAACCTGCTACCACTTCCGACCGCCAGGGAGATATCCCACGTGCCGGTGTGGTTCGTGGAGTTCTGAATGAGGACGGAGGGTTGCAGGCGATCGCCCTGATGAGCGAATCTTGGGGTAGCCGGCTCCAGCATCAGGGGCTTTTGNACNATGAGACTGGAGACAGCCCGGCCAAAGTGCGCCGCCCCGTTGTGAGCAAGGGCGATGACCCGGTAACGGGTAAGAGTATCTGGCGCGGTGAATTGCACCTTGAATCGTCCCTCTTCATCTGCCGTCAGGGCAGGTATCCAGACAGCACAGGGATTGAAGTCCCTGCGTGGTCCCTTTCCTTCGAAGTATTCCATGAGGTCTCCTCCTCCACCGATAAAGAAACCCTTGTTGAAGGAATGTCGCTGCCCAGGATTTTCGGAGAGGATTTTGCCAAGGGATGTCCCGGCCTCGGTGCGGAGACTGCGAGGAGAGTAAAAATGGGCCACGGGGTCCGGATTGATGTAACCAGCAACCGCGAGGGTTCCCTCGTCTTCGGCGTATAGGGTGACTTCAGCGCCTCCAACCGGGTCTCCCGTATGATTACTGATACGTCCCTCGATCGTGATCTCCTCTCCCGGACGGTGGTAGTCTCCGAGCGCCTTGAGACCGATGTCGAGGCGTTCCCGCACGACCTCAACAGCCAGTTCACAGTAGCCGAGACGAAGGATGGGTTCCTTGTGTTCCCGGAGGTTGTCTTTCGCACCCTTGATGACGAGGACGGAGACGAAGGTATTTGGAGCATCCTCGTGAGTGAGGGGTACCTCCACCACCGGGTTCTTGGCAGTAAGCTCCGTGATCACGTGCCGGTAGACACCTTCCCTCTCCAGGGTGACGAGGGCAGTACCTTCAATGGGCGATTGGACAAGGATACGAGCGGTCTCCCCCGGCCGGTAGAGCTTCTTCTCAGGGATGAGCTTGATGAGCATACCGTTCTCATAAGCCCATGGATATTCCTTTGAACCGTATACCTGCTGGGTGACCGCAGTGCGGAGAGGACGCCCCCCGGGATCTGTGCCCGAGAGCGTAAGAATATAGCGTCCTGCCAGCTTGGGTTTGAAAGGAAGGATGGTCCCGACTTGTTCCCCGGGGATGACATGGAAAGGCTGGTCTTTGATCACCGTTTCGATCCGCCTCTCGTTGCGCACCGCGATCGTTCCGCTGGCGGTGCGGGTCTTGACCTGTTCGTGGACTTCCCGGTCGACCTGGAGAACGAGTTCGACCGGGTCGCCGGTGATTAAATTTCCCTCGGAGTCTACGATGATGGCCCGCAGGTTGACGGCATCCCCGACCCGTACCAGCTTGTCGAGCCGGGAAACGCCGACGTAGTAATCGGAACTGTGAACGGTGGTCGATGCCTCGACGGAAAGGGTCTGATTACGTAAGTCGCGGACTTCGCTGGTAACGCTCACCGTCCGTGGGGAAGGAAATTCGATTTCCTCAAGGTCGAAGGTCAGTAATGCTTCGCCTTCCTCACTGAGATTCGCTTTGCCATCCTTGGTTCCGAAGGAGCGACGGTAGGAGCTTTCGCCGTAACCGAAGTAGTGTGACCAGTAGTAGGGGTCGTAGGAGCGGTGGTCACAGAAAAGAAAGTCGCGGAAGCGTTCCGGATAGAAGCCAGTCTCCCTGCTGCGGTAAAACCATGCCACTTCCCCCCCGGAGACTGGTTGTCCCTGAAAGTAGCTCGCCCGGAGTGACAGGCGGGTCGTATCAGCATCGACGGGCTCGATGAAGCGAGCCTCTGTTTCGAAAGCGTTCCTGCGAAATTCCTGAACCGCTATCGTATGCACGAACTGGGCGCTGCTGAGGTGGGCGCTGCGGTCATACCAGCTCTCGATCGCCTCTGCTGCGGCAACCTCCTCGGGCCAGAGAAGTTCGATCCTGAATGATCCTACCGTCTCTGCTGGGAGGGTGAAGCTGTGGTGGAAGCTGCCCCGGTCGGAGAGAGTGATATCCCTCTGCTCAAGGATGCGCTCTGAGGAATCAAGGATCTTGAGTTGGGCCTCTCTATTTTCTTCATGGACGCTGAGGTTCTTCTCGATCCTGCGAACAAGTCCCTTGAGGTGAACCTCCTCCCCGGGCCGGTAAAGAGTTCGATCAGTGAAGATCAAGGCTGTTCGTTTATTCGGAAGTGCCGGATCCCACTCGACGTTCACGGGAAAGCGCCACATCGAAACGGTGGGAAGGCTGCTGTCGAAATCGATGATAAAGCGGTCCTGACCTAGGGATGCCCTGAGGTGGCGCTGTTTGGATGTCCGGGGAAGGAGGGCGACCCCTGAATCGTTGGTCTGCGTCGATTGCAGGGGTGCGGCATCTTCTCCGAAGACATCAAGCGTAACGTTGGCGAGAGGAGCGCCTGTTTCGCAGGAGTAGGCGTAAATGAAGGCCGCATCCTTATTGATTTTCCACGCCAGCCCGATATCGGTGACCTGAATGTAGGCCTGCGTAGACTTCGGCCGGTCGTAGGGGCTGTGCATTCCGTTCTTGGGATCGCCATCGATCGACAGAAAAAGCAGTCCCGGGGCATTGTCTCCTCCCAGAATGTCGTCCCAGCTGATCTCGATGGGAGCGGTAATGTTGTGTGCGTTGTTAAGCTCAACAGATTTGTCGTAGATCGTCTCGCCTGCGACCAGCGACCAAGGAAGAGCATGGCGCTGCTTGATACGCGTTCTCCCCGGGCCGTCTCCGCTGTAGTGGCGATAGCCCTGAAGAGCTCTGACGGCATCCCTGCCGGTCAGGCGCTTGGCCCGAATCCGGGCGCTTGCCATGTTGACCGTTCTGATGCTGTAGGTTCGGCTTCCAGTTGCCAGCTGGGCGGCGGCGTAGCTCGGGGCAGCGAGAATGGGAGAAAGATGCAGGAAGTGAACTTCCTTGCTGATTGACTGCGGCATCACTAATCCATCGGCGGCGGTCATCCCCTGTTTGACGGTGACCGTCCATTTGGTTTGCCGCTCAAAGTCTCCCCGGATTGAGATCAGGGATGGCCCTAACTCAAGGGACATGTCGGCAGGAGTTGGTTCCACCGTGATGAATCCGGCGAGGGTCGCGGGGGTGATGTCCTCCGGAAGTTTCTTTGAAAGACCGATGCTGATGTAGGGTTCGGCGTCGAGCCGCGTGATGGCTCGGATGGAGGAGACCTCGAATTTACTAACGGATCCGATCAGGCGGACAATGATGCTTGTGGTCGAGGCGGTAGCGGCACGGTTCTTCACCCCATCGCCGACCACCAGCTTCCAGTCCTCGCCGACGGGAAGGGGATGCGCGGGTGAGATTGTGAGTGCGGTTGAGATCTCGGTTGCGGGATCAATACTGGCAGGATTTGGAGATTTCCATGACTGGAAATACTGCTTCCACCCGGGGCCGAGGGCGTTACTGTTTCCGAGGTCGCGATAAAGCCCCTGACGGATGTTGGCTTCCACTTTTTGCCCCCCTTTTGCGATAAAGTAGACAGGTTGTGTGACCGCTGAGTAATCAATCTCATCATTGAACCTCAGGAAGCAGAGAGGTTGTCGGAGGTCACCTCTCCAGTAATTCACCACAGGCTGAAAGGGCGCTGTCAGAAGAGGTAGGAAGCTTGTTTCCGGGATATCCGTTCCATCAAGATGCTTCAGTCCGGCTACCAGAGAAAACTGATATTTCGTGGCCATCGAGGGGACACCCCCGCGCTCGAAGCTGGCGACATTGGGAGAAACCCAGGTCAGGGTGCCCGCCAGAGGAGGCTCTATTCGCAGCAGTGAATTCGGAACAGATGATCCAACCTGGTCCTCGCTGACTACCGCCTTATCGAAAACCAGCCTCAAAGTGGTGGAGGGGGTAAGTTGAGGGCTACTTGTGCGGAGGAGCGGCTTTGCCGGAAGCAGGAGGCTGCTCATCGTCAGAGAGGCGATTAGGAAAAACAGTGTCTTCATGAGGGTCCCGGAGATCTTCGGAATATCCGTTAGCTGTAGCATCTCATTGGGCGGGGGGGTAGATTGCTTTTCAGCCCCCGGACAAGATGCTGTTTTTCTAGCTTTTAAGGCGGCGGGTCGCTTGGGTGAAGCAAAATCGATGCTGTCGAGGACGAAGGNTCCCTTNCCCTTCTCAAGGTGCCCGGAGGATACGGGGTGCTTCCGCGGTTTTGGGAAGACCATTCCTGTCTTCATTGGAGGGTGCCTCAGTGATTCATCTGGCGAAGNGAGAGGAGATGGTCTGTCAGCATTTCAGCCTCCCTCTCGATGGTGTAGCAGGAGAGTATCCTTTCCCTGCCCGAGCACCCCATTCTCTCTGCCAGGTCTTGGTCCTTGAGGAGCTTGGATAGGGCGATACTGACCTCCTTGGCCTCTCCGGTGGGACAGACGAATCCATCCGTTCCATGCCGGACAATATCCTTCCACGCCCCGGCTTCGCTGGTCACGACGGGGACTCCGCTGGCCATGGCCTCCAGGACTGTCAGGCCAAAGCCCTCGGATCGGCTGAGGGCAGTGACCACCGACATGGCGCGAATGAGAGCTGGGATTTTTTTATAGGGTTGTTTGCCGAGAAAGAGCACCCGGTCTTCGAGGCCCGCGTTCCTCAGGGTCCCCTGCAGTTTTCGGCGGAAAGAATCATCCTTCGGAAGGCACTCCCCGACGACTACCACAGTAACTTCCTCTAATTGCCGCAGGACGGGGATCATGGACTCGATCAGAATGTCCACTCCCTTGGAGAGCCGGACCCGTCCAAAGATTCCGACCGCCTGCTTCGCGGCTATTCCGAGGGCCTGAAGTTGCTGCTCCTTGGACTCTTTCGAAGGTGTGTAGCGGCTGGTGTCAACTCCATGCGGGATCAGTTTGTCTGCCNCGCGGTGAATCCTCAGATAGGCCGCCGCGGGCTCACAGGTGGTAATCACACTGTCCATCCGGGACATCAGCCATCGTGAAAAACCGGTGTGCTGCCGTTGGGCAGTGGAGGTAAAGAGGATCTTCATCTCAGCACCTGTCAGGAATCTCAGGATCAAGGCCTGAATCATTTCATCGTTTCTTCGAGCGTGAAAGACCGGCGCGCTCTTCCGGTGTCGCCAAAGATAGCAGAGAGTCCTCGCCCAGCCCCACACGGGCACGGTGATCTCAGGGCGTCCCCGACCAAACACAACTACCGAAGCGAGGTCTTGCTGCCGGGAGAGAACCTGGAGGAAGGTAGAGGTTACCCCGGAAAACCGTTTGCTTGAGTTACCCAGAATCAGTTCGATCATGGTGGTGGTCGGTCAGGCTGTTCCTGCCGTGGAGTCCGGGATGGGAGCTCTGCGTAAGCGCNCTACGTTGCGGTGGTCTAGCGACATTCAGGAAATCGGAGTGGTTGTGAAATCGCAGGAAGGTTCAGTTCGAACATAGGCAGGATCATGGGAATGTAGAGGGCATATTCAATAACCGGGGGAGGCCACGTCCTCGTGGTCCAGGACCAGACAACCATTTCGACGACGCGAAATTCCATCTGGGAACACTCGGTAGCAACCAGCTTCTGAGAATTTTGGTGCGCTTTTGCCTCTTCACACTACAAGGAAAGAAAGCCCCCTTTGATTTTGGACCGATGACGCCCCGGATATGCCTCTTTCTTGTCCTTGTCCTTTTCGTTTTCGGGTTCTCGTTAGAGTCGTCTGGTGAATCGAGCACTCCTGTTTTTAACAAGGGTCCTGATTCCGAGCGTCAGGACGGGGTTCCCCGCGGGAAAGTGACCCGCCATGAGTGGAGGAGCGATCTCCTGGAGGCCACCTTGCGGCAGTGGTATCTTTACGTTCCCGCGCAGTATGACGGGAGGAAACCAGCGGCCGTGATGGTCTTTCAAGATGGCCATGCCTACGTGGATGAGGGTGGTGATATCCGGGTGCCAATTGTGTTTGATAACCTGATCCACCGGGGCGAAATGCCAGTGACAATCGGAATTTTTCTTAACCCGGGTCTCTTCACCGACAAAATTGAGGGAAGGCAGGGCTGGAAAGCACCCCCGGGTGTGAGGAGAAACCGAAGCGTGGAATACGATTCTCTCACCGATGATTACGTCACCTTCCTGGAGAAGGAAATACTCCCGGAGGTCGGCAAGGAGCATGAACTCACGGCGGACCCGTCCATGCGGGCAATCTGCGGTATGAGCTCTGGTGGTATTTGTGCCTTTACCGCGGCCTGGGAGCGCCCCGACCTTTTCCGGAAGGTTGTAAGTCATATTGGTAGTTTTACCAATATCCGGGGGGGGCACGTCTACCCCGCCCTGATCAGAAAAACGGTGAACAAGCCCCTGCGGGTGTTCCTGCAGGGAGGGTCCAACGACTTGGACAATTCTCACGGTAACTGGTGGCTCGGCAATCTGCAGATGGAGAGGGCCCTGCAGTTCAAGAAGTATGACCTCAGGACTGTCTGGGGCGAGGGCGGTCACAGCGGCAAGCACGGTGGAGCGATTTTTCCTGCCACCATGCAATGGCTCTGGCGCGACTGGAAAAAGGGGAGGTAGGTCACGTCCCGCGATTTTGCATTCTGAAAGATCCATGTTTGGCAAGAGGCCCAATCTCGACACGNGTTACCCGCTCCGGCAGGGAGTCCGTTTTGTTCATCGCAATCCGAACCTGTTCAACATCGGAGATTTTCTCTGTTCTCCCCGGCACTATTTCACATTTTCAGGAGCCCCTGAGGGAGCCACGGTTGTTGGTGGTGGAATCTTTGATCCAAGGAAGAAGATCATCAGTAAATTTGACCTCAATCCCGGGTTGTGCGCGATCTGGGGTGCAGGGTTTGCCCAGGGGACTGGAGAAAGGGAAACCGTTGTCTCTGATCTTCCCTTCCGGGCGTGGAGCTATCGGGACATCAGGTATGTTCCAGACCACAAATTTGTTCCCTGTGTAAGCTGCTTCCACCCGGTGAGCTGTAGTGCCCCGGGGGGAGGAGGGACGCTGGTATTCCTCAATGATGATCCGAAGGTGACCCCTCATGCATGCCGTTCCTCTGTTGAGAAAACCTGTCGGGACCACGGCTGGCATCTCGCGTGGAACTCCTCAGCNGAGACAGGAGTGCTCCGGGCTTTCAGGGAGGCTCGGCAGGNAATTACCAACTCCTTCCATGGNGCCTACTGGGGTCTGCTTTCGGGGCGGTCAGTCAAGGTCCTGTCCCACAGCATGAAGTTTGTCAGTCTGTTCGCTGGGATGGGCATTGAAGGGGCCTCGCTGGTGCATGAGTATGGAAAGCGTGATGGAGAGGGACTGCTACGAAATCTTCAGCACTCTCCAGATNAGGATTTTGTCCTCCTCGAGGATGCGCCCGGCATGCGGGAAAAATTTCAGGCGAGGAATCTCGCATTCGCCGAAGAACTGGTCAGTTGCGGGCTCTTCGGTAAGGTGGCTCGGGTGAGTGAAGATGGATAAAAGACAAAAGCTGCGGCTGGCGCAATTCATCTACAGGGTCCTGAGGCCGAGTCGTCGGCATATGGCTCGGAGATTTCCGCACCTCGCGGCCTCTCGGCATGAGGGTTGTTGGGAAATTCGCTGGAGGGGGAGGAAGATCGTAACTTCCAATGCCTGGTCCGGGCTGGATCGAATTGACGATGCCTTCGTGGTGGGTGCTGGACCGTCCATGAATCGTCAGGACCTTAGCAGGCTTAGTAGCAAACCATGCCTCCTGCTGAACGGGGCCGTGAAGCTCGCTCACACCGGGGTGGTGGATCATCCGCTGGCGGTAGTAGTCGAGGATGCCCGGCACATGCATACCAATGCCCGGGCCTTTGCGGAGTTGCCCGGAACGGTTCCTTTCGTTCTCAGTCTCGATGCTATNCATGGGCTTTTGTATTTCGGTGGGGCACAGGCACTCGAAGGGCGGCCTCTGTATGTGCTCGATAATCTCGAGAAGCCCCACGGACGTGCTCGGCAGCTTCTCTCCACGTGTGCGGATCTACCCTTTGCCCGGGTCGCGCATGGAGTGGGATTTTCCACCGACCTGGAGCGCGGCTTCTTCGTGTGTGGAACGGTCATGTANGCAGGCATTCAGGCGGCTTACCAGTTGGGGGCTCGGAATCTCTATCTGGTCGGATTTGACNTGTCNNACCTGCCGCGGTTCTACGATGATGTCACTGGGGGTGCATGGACGGGACTTGAGAAGGGGCTGGCAAGGGTGGTCAATGCNGTGGATTTGGCTCAGCAGGTATTCCGGGGACGACAGGGGACTATTTACAACTGCAGCCCTGTTTCCAACATTCCCAGGAGCATCCTGCCCCACTCAAGTATTCTCCAGTCCGAAGAGGAGGGAGCAGAGAGATAGCTCCGGGATAGACGAGCGTGCCCCCGTGAGCCGGGGGGAGATTACTGGTGGAGGGGCACCTTGGTGTTTGGCTTGAGGGCATGCCTTGGAAGAGGGTGGCTCTTCGTGAAGACCTGCAGAGCCTGATGGGACTCGAGGACGACCGTAGCCTCGTTCATTGTCGAAGAATCCCTGGTCCTCCACCGGGTTCCCCCCGACAGCTTGAGGTGCTTTTCGAAAAAGCGATACATCGCCTGCCGCTTGGAAGACCCGTAGTCGTGACCCTCCGTCGGGAAGTGGGCATTTTCGACCATTTTTTTCTGGCCGTACATTCCATAGATGCGTCGCACGAAAGGGAATTCAACCTCGGGCGTTTGAGAGGTCCAGTCGCCCCCGCACGAAATCAGTAACATCGGCCTAGGGGCGCACAGCGCTGCAATTTCGGTATTATTGGTGATGTGAGATGGACGTACATGAATCGGGACGCCGCTCTCGCAGGCGCATCCACCGAAGAAATGTGCGGAGACCATGACGCATGGCGCAGAGGCAGTCACCCTGTCATCGAGGGCTGTTAGAAGGAAGGTCTGGGTGCCTCCTCCCGAGGCACCGGTAACTCCGACCCGGGTGGGATCTACTCCCGGTAAGGAAAGGATAAAGTCGAGGGCCCGTATGCTGTTCCAGCACTGCAGACCGAGAACCTGTTTTCCATGGTTATGATTCCAGCCCAGTTTACGGGAGTCGGAATAGCCGATCATGTCGTAGGAAAAGACCGCAGAACCCATTCGAGCGAGGGTTGCGCACCGGTATTGCATCTCCGGTCGCAGCCTCCCCTCCTTTGCGTAGGCGGGGTCCCGGGCGTGACCGTGAGGGCAGAGGACCGCCGCAATGCTTTCCTGCTCCCCGGAAGGGAGATAGAGATTACCGCACAGGAAAAAACCAGGTGCGGTTTCGAGCGCCACGTTTTCCACAGTGTAGCCCTCGTGGTTGCGCTTCGAATGACGGAGTGGGTTCAGTGGTGNTTTCTCAGGGAAAGGGTGAAGTCCCGCACCTTTGAGGATACCGGCNCGCACTTCCGCTCGGCGTTTGGTCCATGAATCGCGGTCGGGGATCCTTGAGGAGATTCTCCGAAGTTCGAGGANCGCCTGGGAGGGCTTGAAGAATCCGCCTTGGCGGAGGGCAGACGGATTCTGGGCATGCGCAGGGACCCAGAGCTTGCTTGCGAACACGATGAAAATGAGCAGACGGAGCATGCAGCGAGCTTGGAAGGCGACTTCCTCCGTGCAAAGCGAAAGAAGGCACGAGAGGAGACATGAGCGATTTGTTAGAGCAGGCTGCAGACGAGTTGAGCGTGACGCAGGAACAACAAAAAGGGGGTTGAGGGCCTCGTTCATGGCCATTTCCGACCAGTTGCGGCCTCTAACATGAAGAAAGTTAATGGCATAAACGCCTGAAAATTAGCATTTTGTTGAAAAATCGGCATGAGAAATGGGAAAGTTGTTGTTGTTGAGACCCATTCTCGATAAAAATCTCGNCGCCTTTAAGGAAACCAAAAATATAAACACCCTTTTAGGAAACTAACTCGAAAAACAGAGAATGACAGCTACTACCATCCGGCGGGCTACCGGCCCCCTTATCCTTGGCCTTGGAATTCTGGCGTCTGCCGCGCAAGTGGCTGCGAAAGATGANGAGGACCTCGACGCAGCGTACAACAGCGGAAGCGTCGGAAGCGACTGGTTCAATAACGTCACTATTGGCGGTTACGGCGAGTTGCACCTNAACCTGAATCAAGACGACGCAAACGAGNTCGATTATCATCGTTGGGTCCTCTTCATCAACCACCGCTTCAGTGACAAGATCGTCTTGTACTCTGAGTTTGANCTTGAGCACTCCCTTGCTGGAGACGGCAAGCCCGGTGAGGTCGAGCTTGAGCAGGCCTACATCGACATTGCAATGAACGGGGGCACAAGCTTCAAGGCNGGTCTCTTCCTTCTGCCCGTCGGGACTCTTAATGAGACCCACGAGCCAGACACCTTCTACGGCGTCGAGCGGAACCCGGTCGAGAAGAACATCATTCCTACNACCTGGTGGGAGGCTGGTATTGGTCTGAGNGGAAGCTCCGAGTCAGTCAGCTGGGATGTCGCAGTTCACTCTGGTCTCGCCGTTCCTGANANCTACAAGATCCGCAGCGGACGTAAGAAAGTTGCTGAAGCACCTGCAGAAGATGCAGCCGTGACCGGTCGCGTGACTTACAGCGGCAACGGCTTCAAAGTTGCTGGCTTCGCCCAGTATCAGGGAGACATCACCCAGGGAAGAGATGAGGGAGCGGACGCTACTCTCATTGGCGCAACTCTGGATGCAACCATTGGCGCTATCCAAATCAAGGGACTTGTATCCAGCTGGGATATNGGCGGCGCTGCTGCCGCGGCCGCTGGTGCTGACGAGCAGTGGGGTTACTTCATTGAGCCCTCCTACAAGATCAGCGACAATCTGGGTGTATTTGCCCGCTATGCTGAATATCAGGACTACACCGGCAGCACGACCGATGTGGTGACTGTCGGCGTGAACTACTGGCCGATNGATCAGGTTGTCTTCAAGGCAGACTACAATGACGCTGGCGGTGAGGAGTCCTTCAACCTCGGGGTTGGATACAGCTTCTAATCTTTGAGCACAGCGTAGACATCTACGCGTTTTCATACTCATAACTCTGATCGCCGCCATCCCTCACGGGTTGGCGGCGATTAAGGTTACTGGAGTCGGTNTAAAAGGTGAGNANAGCAGCCCCGATACCNAACGGGTAGGNGATCTTAAACCTTGCNCGTNCCGGAGCTTGCCATAGTTTGCTGATACTGAATCTCAATAGCGTCAAATGCACCACTTCCTCCTTACCGTTACTCTTCTTTTCGTGGCCTCTCTCGCGNCGCAGGCNGGCACCACGATTTACCAGAAACCTTCAGACTTCATTCGTTCTAACTGCGGTGGACAGATACCAACCAGCAAGTATCTCACNCTTACTGCGTCCCATCAGAGCAAGATCAAGCGTCTGATGGGCCATGAGTATCGGCCCGCCCGGGTGCGCTACTGGACGCATGGGGGCAAGATGGTAGTCATTCTTGACGAAATCGGGAAGACACGNCCGATCACNACNGGGTTTGTNGTCAAGGGAGGAAAGATCGATTTTGTCAAAATGTTGATTTACCGTGAGTCCATTGGAGCGGAAGTGAGGCGGACCTCGTTTACCAATCAGTTCAAAGGCGCGAGTCTCGGGTCGAGTGGGAAACTGAGCCGGCGCATCAACAACATAGCGGGAGCGACTCTTTCCACGCGTGCCATGATGGAAATGGGACGGGTAGCTATCTACCTCGACCAGATTCGCCCCAAGTAAGCCGGGATGAGTGGAGACCGGCCCAGAAGAAAGGGCCGAAGGGCGGGGCCTCGGAGATGGCACCGTCAGTGGCATCGGTATCTTGGTGCTNTTTTTGCGGTGCCACTCCTCTGGCTTGTTGTCAGTGGGCTCCTTCTTCAGCATGGAGAACGGCTTGGATTAACGGAGAAGAAAGTGAGTTCAGCGTGGCTNCTGAAGCGCTACAACCAGATCCCTCAGGGANTCCCCAAGGTGACACAGGCGGGCCGTTTCTTGGTCGCCGGGTGGAGTGGCGAGATCTTTGTCGATGACAGGCTGCTCGAGGAAAGTGGGCTTCTTGTCGGGGCCGTGGCGCTTCCCGGGGAACTCGTGATTGCGACTGAAAATGAAATTTTNGTCTATGACGCGCAGGGACTCTACCTTGATCGACTAGGCGAAGAGTCGCTTCCGTCCGTTCCTCTACTGAGAATCGGCCTCGCAGGTTCCGATCAAATCCATCTCGAAACGGACGCGGGGCAGCACGTTCTCGGNGAAGGNTTTTTTGAGTTTGAGACAGCACCCTCAGGGGCTGAGGTTGTATGGAGCGNCCTCAGNGAGGGCCGCGAGGAGCGTAGCTCTCTGGAAAAAGTTCTGGTCGAGGGCTCCGAATTTACATGGTCACGGGTGATCACGGATTTGCACAGTGGAAGCCTTCTCGGCAAGGTAGGCCGTTTCTTCGTCGATCTCACCGGAGTAGCGGTTCTTGTCCTCACGGTGCTTGGGATTCGCCTCCTTTTCAGGAGAAAATAAATGAGGNTCATGAATCGTCGACGGAGTCTTTCCCTTCTTGCTGCGACGNGTGTACCATCGTTGCTGGGAAGTGGATGCCAGCGAAGAGAAGTTGAAAGCGTTACTCGCTGGCGGGGGGTCCTGTTCAACTCCGATGTGGACATGGCGCTGCACGCCCTGCCTGCCTCAGTCGCGGAGGCCCTGATCAGGGATTGCGAGTTGGAGATGCAGAGGCTGGAGAAATTGTTTTCGCTCTATCTTCCCGACTCACCCCTTTCCCGTCTCAATCGCACGGGACTTCTTGAGGATCCTCCCCCGGAACTTGTNGACCTCGTGCAGAAGGCCCTGCTGGTTGCCNAGCGTTCGGGGGGAGCCTTTGATCCGACGATTCAACCCTACTGGACCTGGTTGCGTGGGGAGGTTGAAACCACTGGAACATTCGATCCTGAGATACAGGCTCGGGTGTTGGAAAAGGTGGATTTCCGGCAAGTGCGGTGCAGCGAGGAGGAATTGAGCTTCGGGCAGGAAGGAATGGCCCTGACGTTGAACGGTCTCTCGCAGGGATGGATCACCGACCGGGCGACCAAGATCCTGCGTGACGGAGGAGCGAGGCACTGCCTCGTGAATCTTGGTGAATTCTATGGGATCGGAAGCCAACCGTCGGGGGAGGATTGGATNGTGGGTCTGCGTGGTGTGGAGGGGCAGGAGGTGACCTTGCGGGATCGCGCGCTCGCGGTGTCCTCGGGGGCCGGGCTTTACTTTGGAACAGGAGATCGCCGGAATCACATTATTGATCCACGCACTGGGGATTGTGTGGAGGCCCGGAAGGTCGTGGTAGTCACCGCTCCCGAGGCCTGGCTTGCCGATGCCCTTTCCACGGCATGTTCGGTTCTCACAGAAGAGGAGGCGCGGACCCTCATCGCACAGTGGGAGGACGTAGACCTCTTTATTCACAGCCCAAGCTGACGGGGACCTGGCTTAGGTGAAGGCCAGAGCCCGTCTTGACCCCAGTCGGTTGCAGAGTAGGGTCAGACATGCGAAATCTTTGCTTCTTGTGTTCGGCGGCCCTCATCGTGGTGGGCCTTGTGGGTTATCTGGGGTGGGAGGCCATTGGCGCCGACAAGCAGTCGTTCACTGCTTTGATTCCCGCCTTCGTGGGAACANCCATGCTGCTTGGAGGTCTGGTGGCCCTGAAAAGCACCATGGCGGGGATGCATATNGCGGTGCTGTTTTCCGCTCTGGGGGCGCTCGCAGGACTGGGTCGCTTGANCCCGAGTGCGATCAAGGGAGAGCTGAGCGGTCCNGGGCCGGTGTTAATTGCCATCATGACCGCCANCTGCCTGCTTTTCACCGTGATGGCGATTCGCTCATTCAGAGCGGCGCGGCGGGCCCGAGACGCTGGGTCATAGGGTTGTCATACGTTCAGTTTTCTCGTGTCGTCCGGGGTACGATGAGCACTTGCTTGAATAAAAAAACGCCGGCGGGAAACCCCGCCGGCATTCTAAACAGACCGTGAAATGGAGAGGTCCTAATCGCTGCCGCGCATCATCATGATAATCCGGAGGACATACCAGAAGAGCAAGGCTACGCTGGCAAAGAGGCCGAGGGAGGCCGCCACGTATTGCTCCGTTCCGTAATGGTGGATGATGTTACTGGTGCTGTAGAGGATTGAGATGGAGGCGAGGAGGACCATGGCACCCGAGAAGAGGAGGCCGAGATTGAAGCCCAGGAAGAGGGAGGCGACGATGATGCCAAAGGCGACCAGGAATCCGACCTTGAGGATGCCTCCCAGGAAGGAAAAGTCCTTCTTTGTAGTGAAGGCGATAAGGGTCAGCCCAGCAAACATGGTGCCGGTAATGATCCCGGCCTGCCCGATGATTTCGGGCGCGCCGAGGAACCGGGGACTTGCTGCGAGGAGAAGTAAGGGAAGGAAGATCACGGCCTGGGCTACTACGTAGAGGCTGAGACCTGCATACTGCATCCCCTTGCTGGCGGAGGTGAGGGCCCACTTGTTGGCCAACCAGGAGACGAGCATGAAGCCAGCGAGGACGATCAGCCAGCTGTAGGAGCTTTGGGCCAGTGCTCCCATGACCTTGTTCTCGATCCCCGGGATCTGGAAGAGCGCGAACTCGATCAGGATGAAGGCTCCGATTGCCCCGGCGAGGTGCCCGTAGGTTCGGCGGATAAAGGTGGCACGCACGTCTTCGGGCGCGGCCGCCACAACGTAAGGGTTTTGATAACTTTCAAACATGATTCGGGGGAAAATAGTTCGCTGTTTGACTTAGTCTAGCTCTTAGGGAGGGGTAGCGCAAGTAGAGCGAAAGAATGTTGGATTATTGGGCGGGAAGACTACTGGCCGAAGAATTACGGCCCTCTGCTAATATTCGGCTTTTCGGGGAGCACCTCTTCCGTAGGGTGTCTTCCCAGACGAGATGGGTGGGGGAGCGAGAGCGGCAGGGTTGAATGAAGCGCAGGCCGAGGCCGTGCAAAGCACCGAGGGGCCGATTCTGATCCTCGCTGGTGCGGGAACGGGTAAAACGAGAACGGTGATCTTCCGCATTGCGAACCTCCTCGAGAGAGGGGTGGATCCGCGTAATATCCTGGCGGTGACCTTCACCAACAAGGCGGCCTGCGAGATGCGGGAGAGGGTTGGGGAAATAGTGAGGCGTGAGACTGCTGAGGAAATGACGGTATGTACCTTTCACTCTCTGTGTGTGCGGATCCTGCGGGTGCATGCGGGACTGCTGGGTTACAACACCAATTTCAGCATTGCCGCCGGAAGTGACCGGGACGGGCTGGTCAAGCAGCTCATCGTCCAGCATGGGGGAGCAAAGGAGAAGATCAATGCGTGGGATATCACCGCGGCAGTTTCCCGGCAGAAGAACGCGGGTATGTCTCTGGGGGAAATTCCGGATGATCTCGTTCGCACGGTGGCGATGAGTTACCAGCGGGAGTTGAGGGCACGCAATGCGCTCGACTTTGATGATCTGCTTGTCCTTGCGGAGCAGGTGCTCCGGGAGCAGTCGGAGGCTCGCGATTTCTGGAGGGACCGTTACCGCTACGTCACGGTGGACGAGTTTCAGGATACCAATGGGCTACAGATGGACCTGCTGATGCAATTGGTCGGACCACCCCACAATATCTGCGTCGTCGGAGACGACGACCAGAGTATCTATGGCTGGAGGGGTGCCCAAGTGAGCAACATCCTGCAGTTTGGACACTTTTTCCCCAGTCCCAAGATCGTTCGGCTTGAGAACAACTACCGGAGTACGGAGGCCATCCTGAGTGTTGCGAATGAACTGATCAGCAACAGCCCTTCGAGGCATGAGAAAACCCTGCGGGCAACCATCAGGGGAGGTGAGAAGGTGACCCTGATGACCTTGCCCGGGGACGAGGAGGAGGCTCTCTGGATGGCAAAGGAAATCCGGCGCGCCCGGACGAAGGACAATGGTCGCTGGGAGGATTTTGCAGTGCTCTTCCGTACCAACACCCATATTCGAAAAGTCGAGCAGGTCTTCCGGCAGGAGGAGATTCCCTATCGCCTCGTGGGAGCGCAGAGCTTTTATGACCGACGGGAGGTTCGTGACGTGCTCGCCTACCTTCAGGTTCTGGTCAATCCCCGGGCTGACGTTGCCCTTCTGCGGATTCTTAATACGCCCCCCCGGGGGATCGGGGCTAACACCGCCATGCTGTTGCTCGAACACTGTCGGGCGCATGGGATGCGAACCTGGGAGGCCATGATCGATTCTTCATTCACCAGTCAGCTTTCTGGAAAAGGGAGTGGGGCGATCCGTGATTTCGTAGGGCTGATTAAATCCTGTTCCTCCCGCATGGCAGGTGGTCAGGCAGGGGTGGTCCTCAGCGAGTTCCTGAGAGAGATCGATTATACGGCGTGGCTGATGCGTTCTTGCCGCACGGACGAGGAACGTGAGCAAAGAAGAGAGGCGGTGGCGGAAGTGGGTTCCGCACTCGCAGATGCTCTCCGGAAGGGAAGGACCATACAGCAGTTCCTTGATGAAGCCGCCCTTGATGCGGAACCTGAGGAAGAGGAGCTGGAGAAGAAATCTGGAGTGACCCTGATCACCCTGCACGCGTCCAAGGGGCTTGAGTTCCCTGTGGTTTTTCTGGTGGGGTTGGAAGAGGGAGTCCTGCCGCACTGGCGAAGTAAGGAGGAGGGGACCCAGGATGAGGAGCGCCGCCTGCTCTACGTGGGGATTACGAGGGCCCGGCAGCAGCTCTATCTCAGTTACTGTAGTCTCAGGATCAGGTATGGGGAGAAGGTGAGGTGTGATCCCAGCTCCTTTCTCGGGGAGTTAGATGGTGAATGGATTCTCGAGCGCGATTACACGGAGGAGATGAACGCCCTCGCAGACGATGATGATGTGACGGACTTCTTCGGTAATATGCGTGCTCTCCTTGACTGAGGGCCATCATTGACACTCATCTGTGGCTGCTTCGAGTTCGACTGCAATTTTATTATGATGTTGCCGGGATAGCTTTAATGTGCCGGATATACGCAGACGATGGCGGAGCCAAGAATCACCGTAGGAACAGAGAAACTGATCGCAGTCGAGGATGGAGCCTCAAGGCAGCTGAGAACGCTGCTTGAGCGCCAGGGTCGGCCGGCCGGGGCCCTTCGGATCAAGGTGATTGGAGGAGGCTGCAGTGGCCTCCAGTATCAGATGGACCTTGTGGATGGCCCTCTCGACCGGGATATCCTCGTGGAATCGAATGGTGTGAACGTGGTCATTGATCCGAAAAGTGCTCTTTTTGTAGGCGGGAGTGAGCTGGACTTTTCGAATGACCTTCAGCACGGGGGATTCAAGGTCAGTAACCCCAATGCAGTGGTGACCTGCTCCTGCGGAGAGAGCTTTGCGGCCTGATGCCTTCCATCGTGGACCATTTCGAGATTCTGGGAATGGAGAGGCAACTCGACTTCTCTTCGGAGACGCTGCGTAGGCACTATGACGAGCGTTGCCAGGAGGCGCATCCGGATGCCGGAGGAACCACAAGTGACTTTGATGCTGTCACGGAGGCACATAAGTGCCTTGCGAGTCCCTCGCGGCGATTGCGCCACTGGCTGGAGCTCTCTGGTTTTGCGGTGGTCGAGGATGGTAGCCTGCCACCAGCGGTCGAGGAACGTTTTGAGAAGATCAGCACATTGCTCCGAGTCGCCGGTGAGATCGCTGAGCGCCACCGGGAAGCTCGCTCAACATTGGTGCGATCGGTCGCGGAAGCTGAGGGGATAGCCCTCCAGCCACAGGTTGCCGAGGCGCGGGGGGAGCTTGAGAATTCCATTGCCGAGATCGTGTCTGGGTTCAGGCAACTTGATGAAGGTGATCCTGAGGAGAGCAGGGAAAAGGCTGTAGAAGCTGCCCGGTGCCTCTCGTTTCTCGAAAAATGGGAGGCCCAGCTACGGGCGGCCTGGGCCCAAGCCGGGTGCTGGTAAGTCCCTTGTGTGCTTGCATTCGAGGGAAGCCTGTTCAATTTGCGATCCATGGCTGAGCCTGTGATAGGGATTGATCTGGGGACCACCTATTCAGCCGTGGGGATCGTAGAGGCAGGCTTCCCCATTCTACTGGCCGATGAGGCGGGGGAGCGGCTGACACCAAGCGTTGTCTGGTTTGGTCCCGGAGAAGTGAAGGCCGGTCGGGCCGCATTGAGAGAGGATCCCGGAGGCCGTCTGGTGCGGAGTGCAAAGCGTCAGATGGGAGTTCGCTACGGAGAGCATGCGGAGGTCGGTCTGCCATTAGCGCGGGACTCTGATGGAGGAGTGGCTTATCTGACTGCGGAGGGGACCCGAACGCCGTTGGAAGTCAGTCGGGTGCTGCTTGGAGAGCTGAAGCGAATTGCGGAATACAGGCTGGAAAGGGAAGTCAGGAAAGCGGTCATAACCGTTCCGGCCTATTTCAACAACGCTCAGCGGGAGTCTACCAAACGCGCTGGAGAAGAGGCGGGATTAGAGATTCTCAGACTGGTGGCAGAGCCTACCGCTGCGGCTCTGGCATACGGAATGAATCGATTGGGAGAAAGTGCCCGGGTCGCCGTATTCGATCTTGGGGGCGGAACTTTTGACATTTCGATTCTCGAGATGCGCGACGGGGTTTTTGAGGTTCTCGCCACGGGTGGGGACACCCGTTTGGGAGGTGACGACATCGATGCCGCTGTTCTGGAGCTCGTGACGCCGGCGGGAGGCTTAGACAGCGCCTGGCCGGAAGGCCCGGAGGTCGATCTAGACAGGCTGGTCAGGGAGGCAGAGCGGGTGAAGCGTGAGCTTTCCCGCGAGGAATGCACTGTCTTCCGGCTACCATTCTACGACGGAGTACGAAGTCTTGAGGTGGACGTCATGCGAGCCGACCTTGAAAGCGGGATTGAGCCTCTCCTCTCAAGGATGGAAAGGATTTGCAGGGAGGTTCTCGTCGATGCGGGGATGGATCCCGAAGGACTCGATGCGGTGGTAATGGTGGGAGGAAGTAGCCGGATCCCCGCAGTACAGGATCTTGCCAGAACAGTTTTTCAGCGGGAACCGGACTGTTCCCAGCACCCTGACGAGGCGGTGGCACTGGGGGCATCAATACAGGCAGGCATTCTTGCGGGAACATGGCAGGAGCTACTTCTGCTGGATGTGACTCCCCTCAGTCTCGGGATCGAGACGCTGGGGGGATTGATGAATGTCCTGATCCCGCGTAACACCACAATTCCCTGTAAGGTGGGCGAAATGTTTACCAACGCCAGGGACGGTCAGGATTCGATGCGAGTCCGGGTCTTGCAGGGGGAGAGAGAATTAGCCCGGGACAACTGGGAACTGGGAAGATTTGACCTTCCTTTCAGCAGCGCGCCCAGAGGGAAGGCGCGGGTAGGAGTGCAGCTTTCGCTTGATGAAAATGGGATTCTGGAGGTCCTGGCCCGCGATGTGGAAGGGACAGGAGAAGATGTAATCGTGCGCATTGAAAGTGCGGCGGTGGATGTCAACGAGGAGGCTGTTGAGCAAATGGTTGAGGAAAGTGTTGAGCACGCGTTCGAGGATATGAACGCCCGGATATTTACGGAGGCTCGCCTGAAGGCAGAGGAGCTTCTTCCAGCGGTTAATAATGCTCTCGCGCAAATCGGATCGGTCCTGACTTCAGGTGAGCGAGAGGAGATCAGGGTGGCACAAACTTCGGTGGAGGAGGCCCTGAGTGCTGGTGAAGCAAACCTGCTCAAGGGCGCAGTAGAGCGCCTCGATCACGCCACCGAGACCTTGGCGGCCCGTCTCGTGGAAAAGGCGATAGGGGAAGCATAGGGCAAAGTGCGAGACCTCGATTTAAGTTGCCCGGTCTTCCCTGCCTACTAATCTGCCTCCAAGTGGCTCAGAATCCGTCACAACCTGATCCGCTCCCACGGAAGCCCGATCGTCGGAAGATTCGTTCCGAGAAGAGTGAAAGTGAAGAGATACCTCAGCGGAAACTACCGGTATGGGATTCAGAAGGGCGCGAGAGTGATCGCGATTCCATCGTCCGGGAGAAAGCGTTCAAGGGTGAGGCACCCCTCGATGAAAAGGCATTGTTTGAGGAGGAACTTGAGGATTTGGACGTATCTGGGTCTGGGAGGGCTTCTCCGAGAGAGGCGATGGCCTCACAGGTATCGGTGAGTGAACTTTATCCGGGTGTTGAGAAATGGGCAGCGGGACCTGGGAAGACGGGGCAGGCCGCGAGCGTTCGTCCGGTAGCACCTGAGATGGATGGGGGAGTCCCTTCCCCGAGGGAATTTCCGGGAGAAGATGCCTGGACGGGTCGTCATGTGGGATCGTTGTGGTGGGTTCTGGCCGGGGGTTTGTGTGCGGCTGTTGTCGGAATCTTCCTCTTGCAGAGTTTCGATAATCCGGTCAGGACCTCCAGTGCTGATGAGCCACAACGCGAGAAGATAAAAGGTGATATCAGCGAGATTCCCATAGCTGATTTTGTAGTCCGGTCCTCGGAGCTCATGCCTGTGGTCATGCAGGTGCTCAGGGATGCGCATTCAGCAGAAGGTCAAGAGTCTGCGCAGTTCCTGCGTGGCGGTAAGGAGTCCCTGGAGAGAAAGAGGTTATGGGAAGTCCGGAAGCCTTCCACCGGTGGGTATTATCCGGTTAGCCAGTTGGAGCTCCATGCGGCCGTCTTGATGGGGCATCCATATTTGATCCTGATGGGCCTTGATAAAGACTATGTAGAATCGCTGGCGTATTTCAGCCCAGAAGCTGACGGGAGTTTCAAATATGACTGGGAGGCAAGTGAAGGTTACAGTGAGTTGCTTCCGGCAGAGGTGGGCAGCCTGAAGGGGAAGAATCCAAGATTAATGCGCGGGATTATCACCCCCTCTACTTTCTATCCCCCTGCATTCCCTGAGGTCGAATTCCAGTGTTATGCGATTCATCATCGTGATGCCGGCGATTTTATCTGGGCCTTCGCCCGGCGTGGAAGTGAGGCAAACAAGAGGATTCGGGGCCACTTCTCATTGCCAATGATCCCTTCCACCAGGGGCCGGGTGACTGTGAAAGTTCGGAGGGGGCCTGATGAAGCCCGTGCCAATCAGCTGGAACTGGTGGATTTCCTCAATTCTGACTGGATGATGCTTGAGGATGGTCCATAATCAAAGGCTGTTTCTGTGAGTTGATCGGGTCTTTCTAAAAGTGATGGAGACAGTGCTTTTTGACATATAGCCTTCTCCGCGCGAGTCATGTCTAAGTCGTCCATGGAGCTGTTCCGCTGTCCCACTTGTGGCAAACTCGTGGCGTTGGAGCCTGGCGTCGAGCGGGTCTGCATAAAATGTGGATATGAATTTGCCAGATCTGTTGCCATCACTCCTCGTGTGGAAGGCCAACGGGTAGCCCGTGCCGACGGACAAATGGTCCAGCGCGATATTGCTACTCGTGAGACTTCGAAGGATCGGATTACTCCTGTCGATCCGGCCGCGAGGAATCCAACTGCTGCGGGAGAATCCAAGGTATCGACCTCATCGGAGCACTCTGAGGATTCTGTAAGTGAGATAAAACCTAGGCGAAATACGAAGAAGCGAAATAGTCCTTACTTCGGGCCTCTCGTGCACCTTGGAGGGTGGACTGCCGTAGTTATGTTGATTGTCATCGGAGTGAAGCTGCGGACAGACAGAGTGGATTCGGAGGTTGCAGGTGGAGAGAAAGGAAGTGCGAGGGTGGGTGCTGCCATGGAGGAGGAAATCCAACGGTTCCTTGCGCGGGAGCTCCCTTCGGTAAGGGGGACCCTACTGGAATACTTGGATGAATCGAACTGGGCTGGTCGCGCCCAGTTCGTCAGCAATGCGGCAGATATTGCTCCGAAAATGCAGCGCCATTACCGTGGTAGCGGCATGTGGAGGGGAAGCCCCGGAAGCATTGTGATGCCAATGAGTGCCAACGTGATCACGGTTCCTGACCGCAACCCCATGATTGAGATGCTCTTCCGGGTAGAGCCTCCCCGGCGAGCGCCGGGAGGTGAGTCAGGTCGCAATGCGGCGGACGAATCCTATGTGCGGGAGGTAGTCTTTGTCCGGGAGAGCAACAGATGGAAAATCGATTGGGAGTCCCTCGTACGGTATTCTCCCCAATCCTGGCCATTGTTCTATTCCGGCGCCGAGGGTAGCGATCAATCGGGAGAGTTCAGACTCTTTGTGAAACTTATCACCACGCGGCTTGAGGAAGGAGCACCCGTGATGGTCCTGAAGTTTTTTCAGCCCAGGGAAGAAGCTGAGGAGATGTGGAGCCAGGATTCGCCCCCCGTCGTTGTCAGGAAAGACTCTGCCAGCGGCAAGCGACTTCTCAAAATTCTAGACCGTGATGCCAGCGGATCACTTCCGGGGGAGCCCCGGCTCTGGCACCGCGATCCCGAGGATGTCCGTCGGGTCAGGGTAAGGCTGAGCTGGAAAATGGGGGAAGATGAACAGCGTTACCTCGCGGTCGACAAGGTTCTTGCTGCAAACTGGTTTTCCAGCGCGTATGCAGGAGAATTACTTCCGACGCCTTTTTCAGGGGCGAGTGAGTCGTCCGAAAATGAGGTAATCATGGATCGGACGGGTGACACGGCAGAATGAATTGGAGTTGTGCTCTCCTTACGTATCCTTTTTGCTCCTCCCCGAGCTGATGGCTGATGATCCTTCCCCGCCAAATGAACCTCCGAGAGGTATTCCCAAGGGAATGCGGGTGGAGCGGAGTGGCTCGGCGAAAAGAGCAGTCTCGCGATTAACTCTTTTTCTCAAGAAGCGTGAGATCCCCGACGCCGTGGCGTCCGAGAAAGGATCAGGTGCGGTCGGTCTGAAGGGGCAGTTACCCCGTCTTGAGCCCGCTAAGAAGTTGGAGAAGCCAGGCAAGCCTGTTGATGCAGGATGGGGTGAGGCGGAGGTGGCCCAGCATGGTCCACGGATGGTGTTATGGGCTCTCGCGCTGGTAGTTCCCGTGCTGGCGATCGTCACGGCATTCGTTCTGATTACGGATGAGCGCCCTGAGAAGCCTTTCGCGAGTGAGCTCAATTTCAACTTCAACCTGGTCGAAGAGGATAATTTGGACCTCTCTGGTCCCACGGCGTGGTTTGAAGAGGACCCTCATGCCAGTTACGTGGGCGCAATTGATATCCTTGATCGCTTGAATCAATCCGGAGAGGTTGCCCATGAGGTGTTTCGGCGGCAGGACTTCGCGATGGAGGAAATCACGAATCATGGCCTGGGATGGAACTCTGAGTTTATGACGGCTGATCCTCGAACCTTCAAGTGGACTGTTGCTGACACCAATAATGTCGGATTTCTCGTGCTGGAAGGTTTGCGAAGGGACCAGAGCGTCTTTCGGTCCTATTTTGTGGACTCCTCGGAAGGACTGAGGATGGACTGGGCCGCTTCAACTGGATGGGGGGAAGTTCCCCCCGCTGATTTGTCCTCTGCGCTGGAGAAGCGCGAAGTGATGATTCGCTGTACTCTCGACAAGCAACCTCATTTCGACAGCAAGGTGGACGGGAGCCGATCGTGGTTTCTTATCATCCTTCCCGGATCCGAAAAGCAACTCTGGGGATTTGCACCCGCAGGCTCACCTCTTGACCGTGACCTTCTTGAATTATTCAACTTCGGAAAATTTTTCCTCGATCGTGAGCAGGATGTCCGGGTGGCTGTCCAGGTAGGGAAGGGAGAAGGAACACTGAAAGAGAATCAGGTTGAGATTATTGAGCTTCTGGCCGGCGAGTGGGTTCTTCCCTGAACTGCTCGAGAGGTCCCCGGGGCCCTGCTCAGTTGATCAAGATGAAGATCTCTCTATCTGAGCTCCAGAGCCCTCGTGAGAGATCTGCGCATGATCGACAATGGTTGGTTTCCAGGAAACCAGAGCTCGAACGCGAGGGCTCCCTGATGGAGTAGAAGCGAGCAGCCGTTTGCTGACCGGGCGCCAATCCGGGTCGCCTCTTGCAAAAGGCGGGTCTGGGCGGGGTTGTATATCGTGTCATAAACCAGATGGTGAGGCTGAAGGCACGATGAAGGTAATGGCGATGGGTCAGATCGTTGGAGCCCAACCGACGTGGTATTCACGATAAGGTCAATCTGATCGGACTCGGCAAGGATCTCAGGAGAGTCGAGGGAAAAGGACTTGATGCGCTCACCGGGTCCTTCAAGACGCTCGCTCTCAAGATAGGGACGAAGCTCTGTGGCAAGAGATTCGGCTTTGTCGACGGTTCGGTTTACGAGAATCAGTTTTTCGCATCCTTCCCGGACGCATTGTGCTGCGATGGCCCTTCCAGCTCCTCCCCCGGCTCCTACCACCATGATGCGAAGGTCCTTCACGTCGACAAGAAATTCCTCGTGAATGGCGCGTACGAAACCGGGTCCGTCCGTGTTGAATGCAAGTTTCCGGTCGCCGTCGAAAAGCATGGTGTTAGCGGCCCCCAGCATGGCTGATCCCTCATCGACCTCATCGGCGGCGGAGAGAGCTTCAAACTTGTGTGGCACGGTGACATTGGCACCAACGAAATCAAGGTCGGCGAGGCGATCGAGCGCCTCGGCTACTCTTCCGGGAGGAACCTCAAGCCGAATGTAACGGGCTCCGCTTTCTGCCTGATCGAGGGCATCCTGATGAAGCTGAGGTGAGAGCGAATGTGCGACAGGATATCCAAGGACGGCAAGGCGTGCAGGGTGGCCGCTAGCCTCATCCAGCGAGGAGCGACTGGCAAGATCGTCAAGGGTGTAGACTTCCTTCATCTGTTTCCTGCTCTGCCTGCAAGTTCCTGAGTCAGAATTGTGACCCGCCGAATGGACTCTTCTTTGCCGAGGATGGCAAGCATCTCATTGAGCCCTGGTCCTCCGGAGCGCTGAGAAAGGGCCACTCTGAGAGGAAACATGAGCTTTCCGGGTTTAATCCCATGTGCGTCGGCGGTAAGCTTGATCGCATCCTCAGCCCGGGACCAGTCGGTGATTCCGCACATGCGGGAGGCAAGCTCACCCAGAAGAACTGGAACCTCATCCTTTGTCCGGAGCTTGGACATGATCTCCTCGTCGGCCGGGGGTAGTTCAAGGTAGAAGGTGATCATACCTGCGACCTCGGAAAGGGTCTGCACTTTTTCCTGCACACTGGCTGCCATGGCCTCATAGTCTTCGGTGACGGGGAGTCCTGATGCTGTGACGTGGGGCTTCGCTGCGGAGGCGAATTCCGAGGGAGAAAGCGCCATGAGATGCTGCTGGTTGAGCCATTGGCACTTATCCCAGTCGAAGCGTGATGGAGAGCGGTTGACGCCTTCCAGCGAGAACCTTTCCACCAGTTCAGCGAGGGAAAAGATTTCGTCGTCATCCTTCGGCGACCATCCGAGCAGAGCGATGAAATTGCTGACCGCCGAGGGGAGAAATCCTCGTTCCCCGTATTCGTGGACGGCGGCTCCCTGGTCTCGCTTTGACATCTTGCTTCCATCCGCGTTCAGGATAAGAGGAATATGGGCATAAGCAGGAGGGGCCTCTCCGAGGGCCTCAAATAGTTGCAGGTGCTTGGGGGTATTCATGAGGTGGTCCTCGCCGCGGATGACATGGCTCATTTTCATATCGATATCGTCCACAACATTAACAAAGTGAAAGACGAAGGAGCCATCCGAGCGCCTGATCACCATGTCGGGCGTATTGGACTCATCCTGATAGTCGATTGTAACGTCTCCACATACGAGGTCTCTCACCGTCACAGGCTTGCGCTCAAACCTGAAACGCCAGGCGCCATCGTCCTTGTAAACTCTTCCCGCCGCACGAAGTTTTTCGAACCAGCTCTCATAAATCTCCGTCCGCTCAGATTGAAAGTAAGGGCCATATTCGCCGCCCTGCTCGTGCCCTTCGTCCCAGTCGAGTCCAAGCCATCGCACGCCACTGAAGATCGCGTCCCGAGCCTCGCTGGTGTTCCGCATCTCGTCCGTATCTTCAACCCGCAGAATAAACCTGCCTCCATGTTTACGGGCAAAAAGCCAGTTGAAGAGTGCAGTTCGTGCCCCGCCGACGTGGAGATACCCCGTCGGAGAAGGGGCAAAGCGCGTACGAACTGGTCCTGACATCAATCCCGTATAGGGTGGGCGATACTACCCAGTCAACCGTAGCGCGACTTATCCTGCCGGGCCCAAGGATGCAGGATGCGGATTCTGCATGGACTCCTCCTTATTCGGCAGATTTACAGTTGACCCTGAATTGCTCACTCGTGACCGTTGACCATGATGAAAAAGATCAGGCCCCATTGGCAGATTCTTGGCGCACTGGTGCTGGCGACGCTGGTAGCACTAGTGCTTCGATCCATTGATGCGCAGGCGGAGGGAGGATTGATCATGGGATTTGTGGGCACCTGCAAGTTTCTCGGAACGATTTTCATGAATCTGCTGAAGATGATTATCGTACCCTTAATCTTGTCCTCCGTCGTGGCAGGGATCGCGGGGCTTGGAGGCATGTCCGGTTTCGGCCGGCTTCTTGGGAAAACGGCAGGATTCTATGCCCTCACCAGCCTGTGCGCTATCATCGTGGGGTTGGTTCTGGTAAATGTGATTGCTCCGGGCATTGGGGCGGATGGAAAACCTAATACCGAAATCAGGGCAGCTTTCGAGAATGAGGGTCAGCAGGCCAGTGAGGCAGCGCTCGCCAAGGTCAATTCGGCGCAGGCACGTTCAGCAGAGATCGGTACAGGGACGGGAGGATTATTCGCCATGCTGGCAGACTTCGCCCTGCGGATGATCCCGGTCAACGTAGTGGAGGCCGCGGCCAACAATGGACAGATGCTTGGACTCATCTTCTTCAGTGTGCTCTTCGCCATAGCCATTGCGCGTCTGCCCGCGTCTCAGGGCCAGTCCCTGCGGGAGTTCTTCCAGGCCTTCAATGACGTCATGATCCTGCTGACGCGGTGGATCATGGCCCTCGCTCCCCTTGGGGTCTTTGGCCTTCTTGTGCCGGTTGTTTATCAGTCAGGAGGTCAGATCTTTCTCGTCCTTGGGAAGTACTTCGCAACCGTCTTGGCGGCCTTGCTCATCCACTTTGTCGTGATCATGCCTCTCATTCTCCGCTACGTGGGAAAGGTAAGTCCGCTGGCCCATTTCAAGGCCATGCGAACCGCGCTGCTCACCGCGTTCTCGACAGCTTCCTCGTCTGCGACCCTGCCGGTGACCATGCGCTGCATTCAGGACAATGCCGGGGTCTCCAAGAAAACCGCCAGTTTCACCTTGCCACTGGGCGCCACGGTGAACATGGACGGAACGGCGCTGTATGAGTGCGTGGCGGTCATCTTCGTAGCCCAGGTGGTGGGGTTTCAGATGGATCTCGCCCAGCAATTCGTTGTGGTGCTTGCTGCCTTGCTCACTAGCGTGGGGGTAGCCGGCATTCCCTCTGCGAGCCTGGTTGCGATCTTCATCATCCTGAAGAATTCGGGTGTCCCCGGGGCAGAAGCGGCAATCGTGGCCCTTCTTGCTGTAGACCGGCTTCTCGATATGAGCCGGACTGCGGTGAATGTGCTTGGTGATTCCTGTGCTGCCGTGGTGGTGGCTCGCAGTGAGGGAGAAAAGGGTATTCTGGATACGGGGAAAGAACCTATCAAGGCCTGAGGCCTGCCGCCTCCGCGTTGATGGGCGACAAAGTAGAAAGGGGAGCCTTACGGCTCCCCCTTTGATAATCTTGTATGGAATTCAGGTTCTCAGACTAGAAACCGAACCCAACACCGACGCCAGCGTAAGTCTGGTCACCGAGGTCGTCGGAAAAGGTCGTGGTAATGTGAGGTGAAATT
>PBNG01000007.1 GCA_002723015.1 Roseibacillus sp.
AAGTGGCGGAGACGAGGGTGCAGGGGGGGGAGACGAGGGTGCAGGGGGGGGAGACGAGGGTGCAGGGGGTGGAGACGAGGGCTCAAGTGGCGGAGAGGCTGGTGCAGGTGGAGAGGAAACAGGAGGATCAAAGCCTCGCTCCTGCTCAACTCCCTCACCCATCTCTTCCTTTCCTTCTCTGAATCTTCCCTCCCCATCAGGCTCTTCCTCCAACGTATCATCGCGCTCATGCGGAGACTCTTCTCCTTCGTCAATATCAACTTCAGAGGTCTCGGTACTTTCATCCTGCTGTTCCCCAGAGGACTCGTCTGAACCAGTGGCAGCCGAGGAACCGGCATCCCCGTATGGTGTCCCTTCACCCAATCCCGGACCCCCGGAGGGGGAGGCCTCCACTCTCTCCGCCGCCGCACGGCTCGACTCCTCCCCGTAGAACCCAGGCGGCGGCTCCTCGCCAACTCCCAGAAACTGCAGTGCCTTCGGCATCTCCGCAGAGGTTCCCATGATAAGTTTGGGAGTCGCAGAAGTCCCTCCCTCCTCAGCCTTAACCGCAGTAATAAGCTTCGGGCGCTTTGGAGCGATTTCATCCTCTTTAATCCTCTCGATGCCGTGCCGGGTCTTCCGGAACTTTCCCGTCGCCACAAGGTCCGCATCAAACTGGGCAGAAAAGTCAGGATCGTCCTCCCTGCGTCTGGCCAATTCGGCCAGCGCTTTCTCATCGAGCGCGTCCTTCAGGTAACGCTCAAACAATTGAGCCCGGGTCATCTCCCTCGTCCATAGCATCTCAGCCACGCCCCCGCATCCCTAATTGTAATCCCTCATGCACCCGAGAAAATATTCTGGACAGCTACCGTAGCGACGCCGAGAAGTCGAACCTTGGCCCCGCCCCCAAATTCGGGAGTTTGGTTCAATCCTCGCACCTCTCAAGATATGTCGATTACCCTTGTCACTGGAGCCAGCCGTGGAGTTGGAGAAGCCCTCACGTGGAAATTAGCAGGAGAAGGCCGGACCGTGGCGGCACTCGCACGGAGCGAGGGGGCCCTTGAAGCGCTGGCTGAAAAAGCCGGGGCGCAACGCCTCCCTGGATCGATCATTCCCTGTCCTGTCGATCTCCGGGATCCCGGGTCAATCCGTCGATGCGTAGACTCTCTGGAGAAACGCGGCCCCATCGAGACCCTCGTCAATAATGCGGCCGTCGTTGAGAACGTTCCCTTCGCTGAGCAGTCGATCGAACAGATCGAGGCAATCGTAGATAGCAACCTGAAGGGCACGCTTTACTNTACCCACGCAGTGCTCCAGCACATGGTTCCCCGCAAGGCCGGGAAAATCATCAATGTTTCATCCGTGGCAGGAGTGCGCGGGATTTCCGGACAGGCCAGCTACTGTGCCTCCAAGCACGGNATGGTAGGTTTTGCGGATGCTCTCACACAGGAGCTGATTCCCCACAATATTCAGGTGGCAACCATCTGCCCTGGGGCCATCGACACGCCTCTCTGGGATCCNAAGACCAACCCGTATCCCGGCGATATCAGTAAAGCCNTTCAACCGGGCGAAATCGTGAATCTCATCTCGTACATCCTCTCGCAGCCAGATCACAGTATCTTCAAACGAATTGTAGTCTTTCCGAGCAACGAGTGGCACTAGGACGGACCCAGGAAGCTCCCGGCAAANCCCTCATTGCAAGTGGTTTGCCGGTCGCTCACCGGGGCATTCCCGGAGCGCTTGCTCTCCGCTTTCGCATTCTCATTTCCTGCCTTGCTTCGCCTACCTCAAATGCAGTAACACTCATCGCCTCCNTACCAATCCTTCAATCATGAAGATCACTTCTCGGACTCGTCTCTGGCCCTCTATCCTTCTCACGCCCATCTTACCCTCTCTCGTCTCTTCACTCTTTCTTCTTGGCGCTCAGGCTTCAGCCCAGAATTTGCTGGCAGACTCCACCTNCGAATTCTCCGGGACACAGGGTCAGGAGGACTGGNATTACGGTTACCGCAATCTCACTCTCGACGGGGGCGAAAACGACTACGATCCCGAAGCTGATTTCATCCCCTTTNCTGTGGACGGAACTGCCGTGGGCTCTGATACGAACGCTTGGAACGGCGCGATTTTCGACTTTTTTGACGCCAGCGGTAACACGACCAATCCCCCCTGGACGACTCTGGGGGCCAGCAGCTCCCACCCGAACGGCACGAACCAGGCAGAAACACACTGGACTGTCCGCCGATGGACTGCCCCGGCCAGCGATCTTTCAGGCCCCACCCTCCTGCAGGTCGAGTGGTTCATCTCCAAAACGGCAAACAATCCCAACGGAGAGGGGGTCACCGCCCAGCTTCACCTGAACGGAACGATGGTCGGAAAGACCACGATCGCCGGGGATGACACCACCGGNATCACCAAGACGAGATTCGTGACGACTGATGTGGGCGACCACATCGACCTTGTCCACACTTCGGAAGGGCCCGGGGGAAACACCGCCGATGGAAGTGACAGTTCTCTGACCTCCATGGTGGTTTCCACAGTTGTCGATGATGACGGGGACCAGTTGCCGGACGCATGGGAGGAAACGTGGGCGCCCGGAGACCTTACCCAGTTCTCCAGCGGCGCTGATTTTGATTCCGATGGCCTCTCCGACGATGAAGAGTTTGAAAATGGCACCAGTCCAAGTGCTGCCGATACCGATAATGACGGGTATCCAGACGCGGAGGAAGTGGCGGCTGGAAGCAGCCCCAGCAACAACCTNTCCTTCCCANCGGGAGCNGGACTTGCCGATTCACGCGATCAGTTCAGCAACATTCAGGGGGCGAATGGATGGATCTCCGGGTATCGCAACCATACGCTCGACGGAGGTGGTGATGACTACGACCCGGAAAGTGGTTTCATTGATTTCCCCCCGGAGGCTTGGAGAGGGGATCAGAATCAATGGAGACTCGCGCCATCAGGAGCCCCGTGGACCACACTGGGAACAGAAAACACTCACCCAAATGGCACTAACAGCGCTCCCAATGAGGAGCACTGGACGATCCGCCGCTGGGTCGCCACGGTGGACGGCCCCACGGACATAAGAGTCTACTGGCGACACAGGGCGACAAACACCTCCGGGGACGGCACGACCGGAGCGATCCATCTCAATGGGCAACGCATCGACTCGGTTGCGATCTCCGATGGCGTGGGCGAAACACGGGCCTACTACCTCCGAGTAGAGAATGGAGATACTATCGATCAGGTAGTGACTCCGGTTGGAGTGAGTGGCAACCGGATTGATGGAAGCGATGGTTCCGCCAACTGGATGCGTATCGACACAAGGATTCCAGNGGTTCCGATNCAGCCAGACGGCAAATATTTTATTCCGATGGACAGTCCGGACGTAGATGGAGACTCCATCCCGGACTTTATTGAAAGAGATCTCCTCGGTGAGGATCTGACCCAGTTGGCCGCGGGCTCAGACTGGGACGGGGATGGCGCCTCAGATGAAAGAGAGGTCTCCAGTGGGGCCAACCCAACCCTCGCTGATACNGATGGAGATGGACTGGAAGACGGCCCCGAGCTCGAGACCTTTGGAACGGATCCCTGTAGTCCCGACAGTGATGGGGATGGTCTCAGTGATGGCGACGAGGTCTTTGGCGTAGTGGCCACTGATCCGAGCGACCCGGACTCTGACGGAGATGGATTTAACGACAGAGAGGAATTGGAAGCTGGCAGCGATCCCAACAGCGTAGGAGATACTCCGCTTTCCGGAACTCTCGCTGACTCAGTCCTCGAATTCTCCGAAACCCAAGGTGAGGGCGGATGGGAATCCGGCTATCGGAACGTTACCCTCGATGGTGGAGGAATCGATTATGACCACGTTGCAGATTTTATCCCTTTCCCTGCCGACAGCTGGAGANGCTCAGGATGGCGTCTGGCTCCCGGCGGAGCCCCTTGGACCCTTTTGGAAGCCGAAAACAGCCACCCCAATGGCACCAACAGCGCTCCCAACGAGGAGCACTGGACCGTCAGGAGATGGACGGCAGAAGGCTTGGACGGTGAGTCTGCCGTGAGAATCAGCTGGTCAACACGTAAGGTGAATTCCAATGGCGACGGAGTCACCGGAGCGTTGCACGTGAACGGAGAGCGGCTCGATAGTGCCGTTGTCAGCGACACCACTGGCGTCGACCGGATCTACTACGCCAATATTTCTAACGGTGACGTGCTCGACCTCATTCTCAGCCCNCAGGGTCAGACCAGCGCCNTTGATGGAAGCGATGGCTCAGCCAATTCNATGAGGATCGATAACCGGATTCCTGCTGTTGCCATACAACCTGATGGCAGCCTTTTTATTCCATCCAACGCTCCCGATACGGATGAGGATGGAATCTTTGACTTGTGGGAAGAGCTCTACTTTCCTGGCGATCTCGATCAGCTGTCTACCGGGGGTGACTATGACTCCGACGGACTTCCGGACGAGGCGGAGTTTCTATCGGGGACAAATCCCACTCTTTCCGATACAGATGCCGATGGTCTGGTCGATGGTGCGGAGGCAGACGCAGGGACTGACCCCCAGAATCCTGATACCGACAATGATTCGTTTGGAGATTTTCATGAGGTCGCCACAGGCTTCGATCCACTCGATGGATTTTCGAACGTGGAAGAAAACTTTACCTCGATCGCTGATTCGACATTTGACTTTCCCTTTTCCGACGATCCTCAGGGAGAATATGGATGGACNTATGGATATTACGATATCACCGCAGACGGAGAGCCGCCCGCGAATTCGAACCTGATNCTTTTCCCTACCGACGGATCCATTTTNCGGAATGAACAGAATTTCTGGGACGGCTTATCCTTCGACTGGAGCGATGCCTCCGGGGGTGCGGTCAATCCTCCCTGGACCGCATTAGGAGACTTGGAAGGGCACCCGAGCGGAGATAACAATGGGGCAGTCCACTGGGTAGTACGCCGATGGGAGGTCGNCCAGGATGCCCCACTAGCACTTCACTATTCTGTGCAGAAAGTGAACGCTGGAGGTAATGGCGTCACTGCCGTTCTCCTCCACAATGGGCAGTTATTGCACAGCACGACGATCGCCGGAGACGACACCTCAGGGCNAACCGGGTGGTCATTTGTTGATGCCACAGCAGGAGATTATGTCGAGCTGGCCCTTACTCCTCGGGGAATCGATGGNACAGATAACGANGGATCTGACGGAGCCAACTTCTACATGATCGTGGATCCTACGATCCCGGAAAACCCCCTCCAACCTGACGGCAGTCCTTTCGCTCCGGGCGAGGGCGTGGAGTCACAGCTCATCGACTTTTCCTACGAAGATGGCACAGTCACNCTGCGCTGGACTTCNCAACCGGGACAGGAGTATCAGGCGCAGCAGTCCAGTGACCTGCAGGCGTGGGATAATATCGGGGCTACAGTTCCGGGGGCCCCCGGAGAGGTCACGGAGATTACCATCCCGGGTGCTCCGCCATCTCCACGCTATTACCGGCTCCTGCAGCTCGAGCCCTGAGAAAGNGCCGGGCCGGGACAACCCAGATATACCTAAACTGAGGGAGGCGGTTCGCTGGCTGGCCTCTTTCTGCTATTGCNTTGAGGCAACTATANGGTGACGATCGATGAGGCCCTTGTTGTATATTTTATGAAACCCGTTAACCGCTTCATTGCGCCTGTGGTTGTTCTGGTCGTGACGGCCGCTGCTTGTCTGACCTCGTTCGCCGATTCGCTGGTTATCTCAGAATTCTTGGCCTCCAATCAGAATAGCCTCCGCGATGAAGACGGGGACCATGAAGACTGGATCGAGATCCTGAATGAGGGGAATGCCGCGGTGGATCTTGATGGCTGGTTCCTCACTGATGACGCCACGAACCTGACTAAATGGACCTTTCCCGCTGTGGTCCTCGAAGCCGGTGAAGAACTCGTTTTATTCGCGTCTGCGAAAGACCGCCGCGACCCTGACCGTATCCTCCACACAAACTTCAAGCTCGCCAGCGAAGGGGAATATCTTGCGCTCGTAAGACCAGATGGACGAACCGTAGGACATCACTTTTCACCCTCTTTTCCCCTTCAGGTTCAGGATGTTTCCTACGGGCTTCAGCGGGCCCCCTCTGTTACCAGCCTCATCAGGACCGGCGCAACGATCAGGTATCATTTCCCCTCCGACGGGGAGGATGACGTCCGCGAGGGCAACAATGCGGATTCGTGGATCGCACCGGCTTTCCCCGATGACCAGTGGAGTGAAGGTACTACCGGGATCGGATATGCCACCGGAGAGCAAGATCCCTACGATCTCCTAATCGAAACTGACATCGAGGGACAGATGTTCAGCCAGGCTACCTCAATTTACCTGCGAATTCCCTTCAGCGTTCCCGATCCCACTTCCGCCACCTCCCTGAACCTCAAAATGAAGTGGGATGACGGATTCGTTGCCTACCTCAATGGAAGGCCTCTCCCAGTCGCAGAGGAAAACGCACCATCGACTGACGAGCTAAGCTACCAGTCGAGCGCCACAGCCAGCCATAGTGACACTCAGGCGGTGATCTATGATAACTATGATATTTCTCCTTCCCTGCTGTCGCTGGGGACAAACCTCCTTTGTATTCATGGCCTCAACGTCTCCGAGGGAAGCTCTGACTTNCTCATTGTCCCAGAGCTTGAGGCTCTCAGCTCCAGCGCGACAAGCACCCCAGCCTACTTCGCGACCCCAAGTCCCAACGCCCCGAATAGCAGTGGCAACACCTCAGTTGGCCCTCTGATCAGGAATGTTACCAGAAATATTCCTGCCATTGAANTCGCCTCGTCAAATCCCGGCGTAGCAGCCGACTCCGCGGCTGAATTCTCGGGGGTACAGGGGCGCCAAGGCTGGTATTACGGATACCAGGAGGGGGGCGGCTTGTATGACCCGGACTCGAGCTTTATCCCGTTTGCAGGAGGAGAAGAGGGAGGGGCTTGGAACGGCCCGGCGCAGGAGTGGACCGGCAGCGCCTGGGATGTGAATACCTCCGCGTCCTCGCCTTGGACTTCTCTGGAGGCGACCAGCATGCACCCAAACGATTCCAACCCGGGGCCCGAGCAATATCCGATTCGCAGGTGGGTCTCCAATACCTCCGGTCTGCACACTATCGCGGGCAGCTTTCATAACCTCAGCGCGTCAGGGGACGGAACCACCGGAAGGATCTTTCATGAGGGAAACGAAATATTCTCCCGTCTCACCGATGGAGGCCCCTCAGACTTTTCCATTGTTCGAAACCTGAACCCGGGAGACCGTCTGGATTTCATGGTCGACAGTGGCCCTTTTGACCAGGACGGCTCGGACGGAACCAACCAGACAGTGATCATCTATGAAGGTTCTTTTGGCATCACCAGCATGGTTGTAGAGGCGGAGGTCCTGCCTACCATGCGCCCGATTCAGGATGTGACCCTGGTCTGGCGGGTCATGTATGACCAGGAAAACACAACCCCGATGGTGGATGACGGNAGCGGTGGCGACGCCTTTGCCGGTGACGGGATCTACACCGCTACGATTTCAACAAGTGATCTAAACCGGGGAGAAATGCTGCGCTGGAAAGTGCTCGCCAGTGATACCGATGGAGTTAACTCCCGGCAGCCTCAGTTTCCCGACCCGCGCGACTCTCCCGAATACTTTGGCACGATTGCCGCGGATTCCTCCGTGAACAATTCCAACCTCCCCATCTTTCACTGGTTTACATCCAGCCCCGGAGGAGCAAACACCACAAGCGGCGCACGCGGATCGGTCTACTTTCTTGGGGAATTCTATGACAACATCCAAGCGGACCGTCATGGCCAGTCCACAGGCGGCTTCCCGAAAAAGAGTTACGATTTCGATTTCAACAAGGGTAACCGCTTTCTTTTCCGGGAAGGAGAAGAGCGAGTGAAAGACATCAACATGCTGACAAACTGGGCGGACAAGTCCAAGACGCGGAATACTCTTGGCTACGAGATGGTTCGCCATTCCGGTGAGCCCGCACACTACGCGTTTCCGGTCCGGATACAGCAGAACGGATCCTTCTTCAGTGTCGCAGATATGGTGGAAGATGGCGATGACCGCTATCTGGAAAGGGTCGGGCTGGACCCGGAGGGCGCCCTGTACAAGATGTATAATCGACTCGACTCCTCCAGCAGCGGAGTAAACAAGAAAACCCGGAAAGATGAAAATAACCGTGATCTTCAGGATCTCATAAACGGGCTTGGCCTTTCGGGAGAGGCCAAGCTTCAGTTTGGCTATGANCATCTCGATATTCCCGGCACCATCAACTNCCTCGCGGCTCTCGACCTGACCAACAACAGGGACCACGGTCACAAGAACTANTACCTTTACCGGGATACTCTTGGTAGCGGGGAGTGGAGACCGCTGGTATGGGATATCGACCTCTGCCTCGGCCGCAACTGGATCAGTGGTCCGGCATATTTCGATGATACTTTCACCAATAACAATCTAAGGGCAGGAGCCTCAAATCGTCTCAAAACTTTCGTCTTCAATGACACGACCCTGAACCAGATGTATCTGCGACGGGTGAGAAGCCTGATGGACCAGCTCCTTGGACCCCCTTCCGCTCCCGTCAGTTATATTCCTGACCGGGTTGATGAACTCACTCTGCTCATTGACCCTAATGACAATAACGCCCAGAGGGGTAACGATGATGCCGACCTTGATTACAGGAAGTGGGGCTCATGGGGAAACCGTAATACCCTGCGCGAAGGGGCAGCGCGAATCAAGTTTGAACACATTCCTTCAAGGCGCAGTCAGCTCTATGGACTGAATGAGATTCCCTCCGCGCAGCCAGAGACCCCGGTCATCAGGATTGGCACCGTCGACTACAATCCTGCCGCGAGGAATGCTTCTCCAGACCAGAGTGGAGAATACTTTCTCCTCGTTAATCCGAATCGAACTGCAATTGACTGCTCACACTGGGAGATTTCGGGAGGCATCTCCTTCTCGTTCCCTGCCGGCACAGTGATTCCCGCCCGGGGGCGCCTTTACGTGGCCAGGGATGCCCGAGGATTCCGGGGACGCAGTATCAGCCCCAAGGCAGGCGAGAAGCGCTATCTGATCAGTGGATACGATGGACAACTCTCCGCCCGTGGTGAGACCCTCACGCTCAAAAACGAAGCTGGTGTTCTCATCGATAGCATCGCCTACCCTGGAAGCCCAACCCCCGGACAAGACTATCTGAGGATCACCGAAATCCTCTTTGCCCCATCGCCTCCTACCGAAACTGAGCTCGCTGTCGACCCGGGCCTCCGTGCAGAGGACTTTGAATTTGTAGAGCTCACAAATACGGGGCCGAGNCCGTTGGACTTGGGAGGGACCNCGTTCGTGGAGGGTATCTCCTTTTCTTTCGAGCCGCAGACCATCCTTGANGCGGGCCANCACATTCTGGTGGTGGCAAATCTCGCTGCCTTCAATTTACGTTACCGGAGTGACCTGGAAATCGCCGGGGAGTACACGGGCAGGCTCAGCAATGATGGAGAGCAGCTGCAAATCCAGGACGCCGCAGGCGAAAATATTCTGGAGTTCAGCTACAACGATGCNTGGTACGATACAGCTGATGACGATGGACATTCCCTCGTGGCACTCAACCCCGCAACCACTTCGGTCACTGACTTTGACCGTCCGGTTAATTGGGGTGTCAGTCTTGAGCAAGGCGGGAATCCTGGCGCATCTGCTTCTGAATATGCCATGACATTCCCCTTCTGGAAGTATCAGAATTTCCCTGAAGATTCCGTATCCGACCCGATGGTCACAGGACCTTCTGTTGACCTTGATGCTGACATGCTTGANACAGTCCTCGAGTATGGCTTTGGCCGCAACCCCACCACCCATGACGTTGAGGAAAACTACCGNGCCTCNCTGGTGGCGCATGGCGGCACTGACTATCTGGCCCTCTCCTTCAGGAGACGCCGNAATGCCCTCGATCTCTCCTACGAAGTTCAATTCTCAAGCGACCTCGTGAGCTGGACCACCTCGACTGAGCCCTTCGGAAGTCCTCTGGATAATGGTGATGGAACAGAGACGATAACCATTCGTGACCATGATCCCGCCCGGAGCGATTCTGCGCGCTATACGAGGGTAAAAATCATCGTCGGCAATTAGTTAGCCAACTCGCCTNACCGACTGTTTGATTTCCAACGGGTCCCTCGCCCTCTCTTCGATTGCCTCGGCAGACAGTTGACGAGCCGTTCTCCTTGCGGGAAAGTCCTCTCCCACAATGCCTTGCTCTTCCCGCATAGCCAGCGTGTTCGCCTTCGCCCTGCTGGCCTTGGCTTGTCAGCAGGGAAAGGAGGANGAATCCCGTGCCGCCCTGCGCCAGACGAAACCTACGCCAACGGAGAGGGGCACGACGGCTGATCCCGACCCAACTCTCGCTAATTGGGAGACTGAGGTCTTTGCCTCTGCTGCCGGGATCGAGCTTGTGGAAATAAAGAGGTTCCTCCGAGGCGGGACTGGTGCCCTGCTGGAAGGCACCTCTCAGAGACTNACCGGATTTCCCATGACTTCAATCCCCGTGGGTGAAGCCTTNGACGTCAGGCGCGCCAGCATTACCGCCAGCGATCCAGTAAATCTTTCTGCCGCCCTTTTTGAAATCCGCGAACAATTCGATAACCAGANAGCCACGATGGTGGAAATCAAGGTCGTCAAGGTAGACCTCTCTGGGAAGAACGCCACCACGACACTCAATGTCCAGCTCGCTGATGAACAATTACAGATCAACGCAACGTGGNTTGCCGAATGGACCAAGGAAGATCCTCCTGTTCTTCTCGACATGAGAACAACAAGCCATGAGGAGTGCGAACGGGAGAGCGGCGGCAAGCTGGTCGATTCCACCGGTGTGATACTCGCTCCCTTCGTCGAGAAGGCTCAGGTCGTCCGCGGAATGGATCACTGGGTGAGCCGTATCGAAACTCTTCTTGGTATTGAGATCGGAGGCTGGCACGGATTATCCGTCGCTGATGTCAATAATGACGGACTTGATGATGTTTACCTTTGCGACGGAGGCGGGCTCACAAACAGGCTTCTGCTTCAGCAGCAGGATGGAACGGTCCTTGACCGGTCGGCGGAATCAGGCCTTGGCCTCCTTGATCATAGTTTCGGGTCACTTTTCGCCGACTTCGACAATGATGGCGACCAGGATGTAGCAATCGCACTCGTGTCAGGCGTTCTTATACTCGAGAACGATGGAGTCGGAGTCTTTTCTCCCAAACAGGCAAAAAGTTTCCCTTCCGCAGTCCCCTATTCTCTGGCCGCTGCGGACTATGACGAGGATGGAGATCTTGACCTCTTTGCGACCTGCTACGTCCAGCGGGCTGGCGCCAATCGACATTCCTTTATTGCGAGGCCCCTGCCCTACCACGATGCTACAAATGGAGGCCGCAACGAGCTTCTCAGGAACGAGGGAGGNCTGCGCTTCCGCACAGTGACCAAGCAGGTTGGATTGCATCCTGGGAACAGCAAATTCTCCTACTCTGCCACCTGGGAAGACTACGATGGAGACGGAGACATGGACCTCTATGTCGCTAACGACTTTGGCGGCAATAACCTCTATCAAAATACCCTCCGGGAATCTGGAGAGCCTTCCTTCACCGACGTGGCTGCCGAGGCTGGAGTACGTGATATTGCAGCCGGAATGTCCGCATGCTGGGGAGATTTTGATAACAACGGCCTTGCTGATCTCTACGTCGGAAACATGTTCTCCTCGGCCGGGAACCGAATTGCCTTTCAGGATAAATTCAAGCGCGGGGGGAATGCTGAGACCCGGGCGCTCTACCAGCGCCACGCGAGAGGAAACTCTCTTTTCCAGAATCTTGGACAGGGGCGCTTCAGGGATGTCAGTGTTTCTTCCGGAACNACGATGGGGCGTTGGGCATGGAGCTCGCTCTTCGCTGACCTCAATAACGATGGCTGGGAAGACCTNCTCGTAACAAATGGCTTCATCACCCAGCGGGATCCTGATGACTTATGAAGTTTCTACTGGCGACAGGTCGTGTCGCAAGCACCGGAAACAAGCATCCCGGATCAGGGAACCAAGGACTACCTCCAAGCCTTCGCAGATCTCGCCCAACGAATTCGTGACGGCGCCTCCTTTAGTGGGAGGGAGAGACATTGTGCCTTCCTGAATACCGGGCAAGGCGACTTTGCCGATGTATCCGCCCTCAGCGGTTTCGGAATGCCCTCTGACGGCAGGGGTCTTGCGCTGACCGACTGGGACCAGGATGGTGATCTAGACGTCTGGCTATCCAACCGATCTGCCCCCCGTCTGCAGTTCCTTCAAAACAGGATTCCCTCAGAAAAGTCTCACTGGATCTCCCTGAGGCTGCAGGGCACCCCACAAAAGAAATGCCCCCGGGATGCCGTCGGATCGCGGGTTGAGCTGATATTTGNCGATGCCACCCAGCGAAGGGTCAAGACCCTGCATGCCGGAAATGGTCTTATGAGCCAATCCACTAAATGGCTTCACTTTGGCCTTGGATCCGGCGAGCGGCCCCTCGTCGCGGCGAGGGTTCACTGGGCGGGAGGAGCGAAAGAAGAATTCCGGGGGCTGACACGAGGAAAGCGGTGGCTTCTGGTCCAGGGGCATGGGCAAGCCAGGGAAATCATGAAAAGGGAGCCCGTTGTCCTTCCAAGCATGCCAATTGAGATGCCTCAACCAACAGACGTAGCCCGTATCCGGCTTTCGCAACCACTCAAAATCCCCGAGCTCAGCTACAGGGATTTTCTGGGTAAGGAACAGAGTATTACTCAGCTGGCCTCAGGCAGTGCGATCCTCATCAATCTCTGGGCNAGCTGGTGCACTCCCTGCGCCTCCGAGCTTCAGGCTTTCGAAGAGGCTCGCATCGAGTTCGAATCCAAGGGTATCAGGGTGATCGCTCTAAACGTCGACCAGCTTGATCCCGCGGAGGCAATTACGCCCCGAGATGCGGCCCGCGCCATGAAAAATTTTGGCTTCAAAGGGGCCGGAGGAATGGCTGATGACAACATTCTCTCTCTTCTCCAGCAATCGATTCTGGCAAGTGTTTACCGCCATCATCAAATGCCGGTCCCGGCAAGCTTTTTGATCGACCGGGGTGGGTGGCTCAGTGCGATCTACAAGGGCCCGGTAGAGGTCTCGCTCATCCTGTCAGACCTNGAGGAGCTGGGCAAGAGCCCCGAGGCCGCGCTCGCAGCAGCAGTTCCCTTCAAGGGAGCATGGGCAAAAACTCACTTCCGGGCCGATCCCGTTGCTCTTGCGGGGGCCTACATTGAGGGGGACTACCTCGAAGAGGCCAGAGCTGTCCTCCTCAGCTTTCTGGAGGAATATGAGGCCCCCCCGGGAAACCCGGGCGTTCCGGCGGCAAGAAAACGAAACATGCAGATTGGAGCCGTCTATTTTAATCTCGGCGAANTCNCCCTCCGCGAAGGAAAGGAAGCACAAGCCCGGTCTGCTTTTGAAACCAGCCTTAAATATACTCCGAGGCAAATCCCCGTCCTGAACTCACTTTCATGGCTGATGGCCACCGCAAGTGACGCTTCCGTAAGGAACGGCGCAGGAGCCCTCCGTTATGCGACGTTCATGATGCAGGCCCCTGGCGCACCCGATGACGCGAATCTCCTNTCTACTCTCGCTGCCGCCCAGGCTGCAGCAAACCAGTTTCCGGCGGCCGTTCAGACNACCTTGAAAGCTATTGGTATCCTGGAGGCTGGTGGACCCTCAGATAAACTGGAGCGGCAGAGGGGCCACCTCGACCTCTATCGCCGGCAGAAAACGCTCTCCTCACCACTAAAGCAAACTCCCTGAGAGGGATTTCTGGGAAAAGACGCCTATAGCTCCTNGGGAGAACGACAGCATTTCTCCTTTGACCAGAAGTGAGGCGTTGGGGAGGATTCCGGCATGTCCATCCGTAAGACAGGCCTCACCATTTTCCTTCTTCCTATCCTGTGCCTCTCATCTCCCGCGATTGAGCATTGGAACCAGTTCCGCGGTCCAGCCGAGGACGGAAAGACGAACAATACCGGNTTGCCTACAGAGTGGGCTGAGGACAAGAATGTTGTCTGGAAAACACCTCTGCAGGGCAAGGCCTGGTCTTCCCCCGTCATCTGGGGTAACCGGGTCTGGGTGACCAATGCCAATGCCGAAGGCACTCAGCTATCGATCCTCTGTATCGATACATCCGATGGGAAGGTTCTTTACGACAAGTTGCTCTGGAAGGTGGAAAACCCCCAGTTCTGTCACGCATTTAACTCCTACGCGTCGCCCACTCCAGTGCTTGAGGAGGGCCTCGTNTACCTAAGCTTTGGCTCTCCCTACACTGCATGCCTGAAGGCTTCCAGTGGCGAGGTGGTCTGGAAGCGGACCGACTTTACATGCGATCACTTTCGCGGAGCTGGTTCCTCGCCCATCATCCACGGGGACTCTCTTATTCTCAATTTTGACGGAGCCGATCATCAGTTCGTCGTCGCCCTCGACAAGGTCACGGGGAAAACCCTCTGGAAAACGCCCCGCAGTGTCGATTACCAGGACCTTGATGCCAGCGGGAAACCCAAGCGAGGAGGAGACATGCGCAAAGCCTACGGAACACCTCTTATCGTGAAGACTGCCGAGGGGAAGGACGTTCTCGTGAGCGCAGGCGCGATGGCGCTTTACGGATACNACCCAGCNACCGGGCAGGAACTATGGCGAGTCGAGACGATCGGAACCCATTCCACCTCCTGCAGACCAGTCGCAGGACTCGGCATGGTATACGCCACAATGGGGTTCAGTAAGGGCATTCTTCTGGCCGTTCGCCCTGATGGAAAAGGCCATGTCACGGAAAGTCATGTCGCCTGGAGCTACAACAAGGCGGCTCCCAGGAAACCGTCAGTTCTTATCAAGGACGATCTTCTTTTCATGGTCGANGATGGCGGGGTTGCCACCTGCCTTGATGCCAGAACGGGCCTNGAAATTTGGAAAGAGCGGGTCGGGGGAAACTTCTCAGCCTCCCCTATCATGGCCGGCAGCATGATTTATCTTTTCGATGAAAGCGGCAAGGGCACCGTGCTTGCTGCGGACCGCACCTTCAAGGTGATCGCAACCAGCGAACTGGATGACGGCTGCATGGGATCCCCCGCGGTTGCAGGCGACATGCTCATCCTGCGCACCAAGAAGGCACTTTACGGCCTGCGTGAGCAGTGACTCCTATCGGGCTTTATTTCCCGAAAGCATAGAGGTGATTCTGTGTCTGGACGTACAGAATACCATTAGCTGCCACCAGNCTGGAATAGATCGGTCCCGAAAACTCACCAATCCCGATCTCTTCAAGAGTTCGGCCCTCCTTCAGGATAACGACCTCACCGTCTTCTGTCCCGATATAGATACGGCCATCTGCCACCAGGGTTGAGCCCCATATGCGACTGAGCGTATCATGGACCCAGACCGCTTCCCCCGAGTGAGCGTCGATACAATGGATCTGACCGGTAAAATCCGCCATGTAAACGAGCCCATCCTTCACGGAGGGAGTTGAAAGAGACCGATTGATCTTCTTGTAGGTCCAATCTGCCTTGCCTGTTTCCGCATCAACACAACTGAGCATCCCCACACCATCTCCATGTTCAGGGTCCTGCCCTATCGCTACGAACACCTTACCCTGATGGTAAACCGGCGTTCCCACGATTTCACTTGGACCCCGGTATGAGGGGTATTCCCGGGGCTCTCCCTCTTCATCAAGCCGGTATTCCGGCGGATTCGCATCCACCCGCCAATGTTCCTGCAGAATGGGCCTGCCTCCCCCTGATTCCTTGCCCACCAGCTCAAACGAATGGAGAAATCCATCCCCGCCTCCGAAGAATATCGCAGGACTCCCACCGCGTTTCCCGATACAGGGCGATGACCAATTACAATGCATTGTGGCCTTTGAGATTCCTGCCTGCTCGATCCCCTCAAGCTTTCCGNTACTCGCATTCAATGTGATCAGGGCAGGCGCCTTCGGAGAAGGAATGTGATCGTGATCTTCATTGATGCCATTGGACGTTGTCGCAACGATTCTCTCTCCAGCCATCGCAATTGAACTACTGGTAATGTTGTGAGGAACAACCCCAAGCTCCTTGATCATGTCGTAGGTCCACAGAATATCCGCATCTGTCGGCCCAGCGATCGCNGCCTCCTTACCGGGACCTGACATATATTGCCCCTCATTCTGGAAGCCNTGGTTTCCGTTANTCATCCCCTTCAGGTCAATGCAAGCGACCTCCCCCCGGTTGGTCATGACATAACCACGATCACCTTCGATCAGGGTGGAAGAACAAATCCCGAGGTATTCCCAATCTACCTCATCTCCGCCGGGAAGCTTGGGAGCTGTCAGCTGCCACAAAAAAGACCCATCCGTTTCCCGGAAGGCCATCACTACTCCGCGGTCACCGGAAATGGATGGGTTTCTTGGCTTCTCATTGTTCGTTCCAACCAGAACAAGGCCTTCCCCGACGGTTGGTGCTCCATAGGACTCCGTTCCAAGGGCCACGACCCATTTACAACTCTTTGCGGTCGCAATGTTAATTTCCCCCTCATTGTCTTCCTGTTCCTCGCCTCCTGAAATCTCCTGCGGTAAACCCTTCTCGGAGGACACCATGTTCTTATCCGGACTCCCACCCCACTGCGCCCACGGAAGCGCAGGACAAAAATTGGCGCCTGCGAGAAAGAATCCGCCTGCAATAANTTTTACACAATTCAAGGCCATGGCTTCAGTCTGGATAAGTTCCCCCGGCCTTTCCACGACTAAACTTGCGCCGCAGTCCGAACCGGAGGCATTCTGGCCCAGATTGGACTGTGGAGCATGCCAAATATAGAGGGTTAATACTCCCGGAGCCACGAAAGGGTCCCAAAGCGCTCACCCCGTGCTGGCAGGGCCTGTGACGTATTCTACACTTGNAAGACAGGATTCACGGCTCAACGTCAGAAATGGGGGACTTCGCGCCCGGGGTAGCCCTTAAAATCTCCTTGGTTCTCCCTCGGCGGACAGGAAGAATTCTCAAGTGACCAGAACCTTGATCCTGACCAGCATGCTCACGGCATCCCTCACCCACGGGGGCGAAGTCGCACAAAAGACATGGGACCAGTTCCGGGGACCAGCGGGATCAGGCGTCATGGAGAGTGCGCAGCCTCCGACCGTGATCGAGTCTGCTCATTTAGCATGGAAAACACCTCTGCCCGCCGGTCTTTCATCCCCGGTTATTTATGGGAACCAGATTTTTATTACCGGTTGCGATAAAAGCCGGCTCTTCACCATCGCGCTCAATCGCCNGGATGGTCGGGAGCTCTGGCGGAGGGAGACTCCTGAAGCGCCTCTTCAGAGAGTGCACAAAGCCAATACCCATGCGTCCCCATCTGCGCTGGTGGATGCAAAGAACGTCTACGTTTACTTTGGATCTTACGGTCTTGTCGCCTACCGCCACGATGGAAAGGAGCTCTGGAAGAGGCCCCTTGAACCCTCAAAAAGTCTCTACGGGGCCTCCAGCTCTCCGATCGCCTACAAGGAACTTCTCCTTCTCGTAACTGACGATGATGCCAATCTCGAGAACAGCAGGCTAAGCCGTTCCCGGGTGATGGCATTCAGCCGGGCCACAGGTGAGCTAGTCTGGGAAACTGCACGTCCTTTCCTCCGTAGCGGGTGGTCGACCCCGGCAATCTGGAGCCATGAGGATGGTGACGAGCTTGTGGTTCTGGGACATGGCCGGGTAGTTGGCTATAACCCCCTTACCGGGGAAGAAAAGTGGTTCGCGAAAGGCTTTTCTCGCGAAACCATCGCCATTCCCGTGCAGGGCAAAGGCAGGGTTTATATTTCTTCCGCCCAGCTTGGCGGAGTCTCCGATGCCGAGATCGACCCCAAGCCATTCTGGAAATCCATGTTACAGTTCGACGAAAACAAGGACGGCAAGGTTGGACGTGATGAAATCACCAAGGACTTCACATGGCCCCTGCGCCCCGAGCTACCGCTCGGCCACCCCGGGTGGGGAATTCCCCTTCCCTCGGACCCGGCGCGCCGCCGCGATCGTCAACAAGGTATCTTCGGGTGGGCGGACAAGAACCGGGACAATTTGTGGACAGAGGAGGAGCTATCATCCCATATCACGAATCGCCCCGGAAAACCGATTCTAATGGCTATAACCCCGGGCGGGAGAGGTGAATTGGGGAAGGATCACATCGCATGGGAGCTCAATCGCAGTGTGCCCGAGATCCCATCTCCTCTTTTCTATCGTGATCAGATCTACATGGTGCGAAACGGAGGAACCCTCGCCGCCGTCAATCCAGAAACCGGCAAGCTCAGTTACCGGGGACGACTCGGCGGAACCGGACAGTATAGCGCCTCACCGATTGCAGCCAACGGGCACATTTACCTTCTTTCCGACGAGGGAACCCTTTCGGTGGTGAAGGCCGGCGACAAGTTCGAAATGGCCCACCGCTTTCAGCTTCCCGAACCCGCNTCCGTGACACCCGCTCTGGACCACGAGACCCTCTACGTCAGAGGGACCGGCCACCTGTGGGCCTATCGCAGACGGTAATTGGCCTGAGAAATCCTACNGCGGTTCACTCCGCTTTCCCCGCGTCCAAGAGGTCTCCAGCAGATTGTCCCGACTGNAAAATCTTCTCGACCTCTTCTCCAAGAAGAGCACGCCGCCACAGTGCAACGTCATCGATCTTACCGGGATGGTGCTGCTGATCATCGGAGTTCCGACCTATGCAGAGGCCNGAAGAGGAGCCAATCGTTCTGCCCTCCAGCAGCNTTGCCGCCTTCTCCGCGACCAGCACCCCATCAATAAAGAGATGAATCCTGCTGGTCTGACGCTCNATCACAACNACCGCGTGATGCCATTCGCCGTTCATNAGGCTTTCGTGCTTGGCCGTGAGGTCGGAAGCGGAATCTCCATCGCCAACGCGAAAGGTCAATCCGCTGCCGTCCTTCTGGATCCAAAGCGCCCATCCCGCCTTCTGGTCTGACCCGGCNCCCGCTGAGATCAACCGCCTCGCTTGGCCGTCAGCAGATGCGGGATTCCGCGTAAACCACAGACTGATGGTGAAAGACTGGTCCGCGAGCGCNTAGTCATTGGTCTCTCCGATGTCGAGGCTACCTCCTTGAAAATCATAAGCCTCTCCGAACCTGCCCCCNGGCACCTCCCTCACCTCCCCCTTAATCATCTCTGCAGCAATTGGCATGTCGTACTTACTGGCTTCCCTTGACTCAGGTTCCGCGGGCGGCTCATCTCCCTTCCGTAATCCAACCAGCTGCGCGAGGATCAGCATATCGGTGCTCACACAGCCGGTATTCGTCGCGTTCGGTTTACTCTTCTCCCCGTCATTCAGTGCATGGATCGCGAGCATGTTGGTTCCCGCCACCAACTGACCAACTCTCCGCGCGCTGAGCCTGATAGCCTCAGGTTTGACCGCATCGCTGTCGTTCCTCTTCTTTGCAGATCCCGAATTCCACAGGAACGGGAAAGGCGCATTCCTNCTACCNAGGTCCGAGCCGTTCAGATACGCCTTGAACCCATCATCATACTGTATGTAGAGCGCAAGCTGCTTGTAGGCCTTCGGATCCTTCACCTCGAATGGAATCCGCAGATACAGACTGTGAGGGTGCTTGCCTTTCTCTGTTTCGATCGTGGTCTCAAGGAGATCCTTTAACTCACCCGGGGCGTCCTCATAGCCTATCCCATTTCTTCCATCCATCCATCCATCTGAGTCGTCAAAGCCGGGCCTCTCCCACCTCAGCTCTCCCGGATCGCCCGCCGGCCGGAAGTAACGCAGGGGCTGGCCTTTCATGATAAGCTTCTCTTCTACCCCTCGCTCCGTAACGGTGTATCGGGATCCGCTCTTGGGCGTCCGACGATCAAGAGACCAGTAGGCAATCAGGTCCTGACTCATGCTCTCTGGAGCTGTCCGCACCGGACCCTCGCCAATCCCGGGCGCGACCGGCTCCGTAGGGGAAGGAGGGGGATCCTGGGGCGGGGCCCCGGCGATAGCCGCCCCGGAAATGCCATCTTTCCGAACGAGAGAAAGAGTTCCGTCCAGTCCCGGGCCAGACCAGTTAAGGCTCAACCCTGGATTCTGTTCCCCNCCCCTCTGGAAGTATTCCACCCGGACCGGCGCTCGTCCCTTCCGACAGAGAACCCGGGCCGACTCCCGCGAGCCTGAGATTGAGGAGACCTGTTCCTCTCCATAAATCAGGAGAGCCGCACCGGTAGAGGCCTCCAGAGAAAATTTGTAAAAGCCTCGTTCTGGAATACGCAGGTAGCCCTCCCACACCAGTCCGCAGGGCTCCTCGCCCGCGTCCCCCAGATGGAGCATCCCGTCCTCTACTGGTTTTCCAGATTCCAGTTCATTGGCCTCTGCACGAAGGCCCTCCAAGTCTCGAAAATTTTTCCCGAATCGCTGGACTACCAGATCCGTCATCGGGCCCTGCACCGTTTTTACGAGCTCCTTCGGTGCGGAGCGATCCGTATTCGTCAGGACCCTTTTCCCCTCAAGGGGCTTGGCCTCTCGCTCAACTCCCGGCTCAAGCTCATCATCCTGCATCATCCCGATCCCAATGATTCCGAGCAGGATGGTGACAAGGGCCGCAATCCCAAGAACCCAAGGGAGGCTGGACCTTGGCCTCGATACCGGACCCGTTCCACCTGTCCCCGGAGGCGCCACCGCCCTTGGCTTCCCTATGACCAGATGCCCCTGCCCTCCAGCAACAACCTCTCCAACCTTTGGAAGCTGCGCGAGGGCAAGCTGTGGCGCTGCCGCTGGACGAGGAGCACCTGCTACCTTCCCGGAGTCCANGACCTGCACAAAATAGGGAAGAATCTCCAAGCCGGTCTGCTGAAGGTCNGCCTTGTAAGCCTCAACGTCAAAGGCAACCCTGCGAAAGAACACCGATCGGGAGGTATCGTCGTAGATGACATAGCTGGCCCTTACATCGGTTGTCCGGGGTTCACCAACAGAACCCACGTTGACCAGATACCGATGCCCCCTCTCAAGCTGGAAGTCTTTGGGAGGAAGCTGAGTTACCGCCCCACCGCGCTTCGGCATGGCATACGCNAGCGGCAGGTGGGTATGCCCGATGAAGCCGAGGGACTCCACCATCGCTTCAAGGTTCGCTTCNGCAGACGGAATCCCCTCCACGTATCCGAACTCACCTGGCTCCNCGACCTCCGCATGGACGAAATAGACATCCGTGCCATTCATTTGAAGGGGAACCTGTCCCAGAAATTGCAGGGCATCATCATCCAGTTGACCTCGCGTCCATTCGATGACAACTCGCGCACGATCATTGAAGATTGAGGGATCAAGTCGCCCACAGGCTGCAGCATCGTGATTACCCAGGACAAAATTAGCGGTTACAGACCTGACTGCCGAGAGAACCTCCAATGGTTTTGGCCCATAGCCAACCACATCACCAAGGCATACCAGAGTGTCCGCTCCCTGCTGCGCGATATCCGCAAGCACTGCCTCCCACGCCTGCCGGTTGGCATGAACGTCTGAAAAAATGGCATAGCGCATGGAAATTCCGCGGGGGCAGGTGAAATTCGCCGTTGGTCTATCCGATGCCGGTGCGCTTGCCAACCTCGCACTTTTCCGAGGCCCAACCGTCAGTTAATGCCTGCCTTTTCCAAGGATTCCACCGCTTTGTGAAACTCCGTTGAATACCCACCAACCTCGAACTTATTTCCGAAGCTCCTTTTCGGTATTCTGCTGCTTGGGCTGATTTTCCNCGTCGGGTGGAGCTGCCGGAACCTGAGGGGCAGGATTGGGACGCCGCTGGGGAAGAACGAAGGGCTGAGGACGCCGCAACCGAAGAGCAAAGGTTTTTTCGACCCTTTCGATTCGATTACGGGTTTTCTGCGAGGGCACAGCCTTATCCTGTGGTGTCACCCATGGTCCTTCAAAGGTGATCTTGTTCGACATGTCCCAAACCGTAGCCTCGCGAATATCTTCCGCCCCAACAACTTCAACTGTCCCGTCGTTATCCCGCATCTTAAAGCGCTGGCCATCTTCTCCCAGGCCGAACCGTTGGAAGCGTTGAATCCCATTGGGTGGAGCGTTGGGAATTCTTGGCGCTATCGCCTCGGGAGGAATCACAACCAGTGGTCGGGCCGGACGGAGGTCCAGAGTCACTCTCTTACGCACCCGCTGTTTTTTCTGGATCAGGTCGAGAGTCAGGATCTCCCCCGGACGCCGATCCGTAATCGCGCTGCGCAACTGAAGCATGTTTCCAACCTCTGACTCATCGACTCTCAGGATAATGTCACCGGGCACAAGACCTGCCTTGTCTGCCGGACTGTCCTTACCGACTTCAGTAAGGCGAACACCCTCGAGAAGCCCCATCTTTTCGAGTTCTGCTACTGTCAATTCTTCCCCGCTCACTCCAAGAAATCCGGCAGCTTCAACTTTGCCGGCCGGGGGCCCGGGAATCTCCAGGTAGTCTGCACCCCCACCTTCCTCCTGCCCTGCTGAACCCGCACAGGTGATTACGGTCGCGAAAACGACTGAGAAAGATCTCCGAATTGCTCTCATGGTATGCTGACCAGACGACGCCACCCTCTGGACGGCCTCCTGAATCGTATCGCTTTTGAGCGTGATGGAAATGAACCACATAGCAAGAGCTCTGTCGATACGCCCTGTCCGGCCTCAGCACAATTATTTGCGCCTTTTCCAGCCGGGGAGGGGGTCCCACTCGGAGATCGCCGGGTCAAGGCCCTTACTCCGAAAAAACCCACGGCCGAGCCTGCTTGATACTGAGTGCTCCTTCTCTCGTAACCTTGAATTCCACCTCCATGGCAAAGTCCTCGGCCTCATATGAGTAGCCATACAGTTTTGCAAACCGGTTATGAATGATGCCAAGACTTTCCCGAAGTTTCTCCAGATGCTTCGCACTGAGAATCAGTTCACCCTTGGTCTGGTTTGAGCGACGCATCACCTTGGTCTTACCTGCGTCAAACCAGTCGAGGAGCAATTCTTCAGGAACAGAGGCTTCCTCTGGATTTGTCACTAGGTCTTCCCCAACCTGAGTGTTCAGGTAATAGCTTCCCTCTGTCCGGTAGAGAATATCGGTCGTTACAGCAACTCCGTTGGCCTCTTCCTCGTCATAATTCGGGTGAATCAATACACCCATGGCAGTAAGCATGTGATCGATGCGGTAGAATTCCCGTTCCTGAACTGCCCGGAAATTCCATAAGCTGGCAAAAACCTGCTTGATCGATTTCGCGATATGACCCTCCTCGATCCGATGCGTGCATGAATCATAGAGACCCGCCCCACTGAATCCCGGCAGATCTTCATTATTTGTACTCGACCGACAACGCAATGAGGTTCCCTCCGGGAAGGACGCATGCACTTCAGCAAGACTGCCCAAAAGGTCATCCGGAAAATCTCCGCTACGAATGAGTGCCCGGAACTCCCTCAGCTCCTTCCTCAGGGTTTCCGTAGTCCGGCCCTCTTCTTCCGAAAGAAGCTCTGTTGCCCTCTCATAGAATCCATTGTGATTCATGAAAACGTGGTAGAAGTGGAATGGAACTGCGAACCCCCGGGGCACAACTCCATCCGAAAGTTCGAAGGATCTCATTGCCGCGAGATTGGCGGCTTTGACCCCCACGCTTTTCCAATCCTCAAAGCCGATTTCGTCGAGCGCACGAATTTGAGTTGCCTCGAGATCCCGCGAGGGCTTCTGCGCCTTCGCCGGGCGAAGCTTTGCGAAATGGGCCTCGACCTCATCATCCTTGGCCGGGCGGAGAGTAAAGCCGTCAGCATCCACCCTGTAGTAGACGTATTCTCCTGCCAGCGAGCGAATTTCCTCCAGTTGGGTCGCCTCCGCGATAAAGGCATTTGGGACCTTGTCCTGAATTGCTCGCAGGTTGACATGCGAGAGCGGAGTCTGGCGAACCTCCGTGATGATGCCCGCGCTCCTCGGCATTTCATTCGGAAGGGACCTGTAGAGGACGATCTCACGCGGACGCGGATACTCATCCAGTTCCATGATCCTGAGACGGCCAAAACTCTCACCAGGATTGAGGGGCAGGTAGTCGATATCACCAAAGAGATCCTCATCCAGATAGACTCGGAATGGAGCCTCATCATAGAGTTGTTTTTCCTCGCGATAGCGGATCAGGGCAGCAGGCATTGGATAGTATCCGAGCCTGCCTTTCAATTCGGCACTCTTGGCGATAAGAAGCTCATAGGCCTTCCTGATAGTCTCGTAGGGATAGCGATCATTGGGGTTGAACTCAAAGGTGTAGATTCCCCGTTGACCATTTGCCCCCTTCAATCTCGGTCGATACACCAGCACTCCCCTCATTTGCGCACCCTCCCCTGGACGAGCCCGTGGAATCCCCACGGCTGACATGAATCTCATGTGCGCACGATGGGTTTTTGTATTGATAAAATAGAGCTCCGGCCTCTCTCCATCAGCCCCTTCAATCTGGAACTTGACGAACTCGTTTCCAGCGAGGTGGGTATCAATCATGACCTCCTCTCCCTGATAACTGAGGGTCTCAAATGCCGCGCGGTCAGGCATGGTGGCGGCCCCGTCTTCGATCCCAACCTCCTCTGGAGCTTTTCTCTCCACATTGCCTGGCTGCGGTCCGAACCCCGGGCCACGTCCTCCTGGGCCACGTCCTCCTGGGCCACGTCCACCGCGCGGAGGACGTGGAGGCGCCATTTCTCTCATCTCAATCCTCCCGTCACTGTTTGTATCCAGTTTCTGAAGAGCCCCGGAGGCCTGCTCCTGCTCGTCAGCGGAGATCTTGCCATCCCCATCCTGATCGAGAGTCGACATCAGCGGGATCCGCATGAGGAATCCACCGCCAGCGGGGCCTCCAGCGGCAGGACCGGGAACAGGACCCCGCCCCTCCGGCTGCGGAGGCATGATTTCTTCACCCTCGAGAATCTGATCCTTGTTCTTGTCAAGGGTCTTCAACCTTGCGGCAGCCCCTTTCATCTCCTCGCCGGTAATAATGAGGTCCCCGTCGCTATCAAGGGCCTGCACCACAGGGAGCCTCCGAAGAAACTGCTCGGGACCCCGTCGCGGGCCACGTTCCCCTCTCGGTTCATTACCTGGTCGAGCGCCCTCACGATCTGGACGATTTTCCTGCGCTAAAAGCGCAGGAAAGAGACAAACGTGAGAGAGACAAAAGAGAATAAGGAAAAGCTTCATAACATCGCCGAGGCGCCGGGCGCCCATGAGGAAACCCCGGAACCCCCGCGAAGTTGCCCTTCAGGAAGACTTTGTTCCCTCGACTCGGCATTGCTTTCTGATTGCAGAAGACGCTGAGAACACGGAAATTTACGGATCAAGCCCAGAACCATCTCCTCAAATGGAACGAATACCTCTCACATTATTGATCCTTATCCTTCCTCTCTCTTCTGTCGCGGACCCCGGTAAGGATGTCCCCAAGGAGAAACGAGAGTCGGNATGGCCTAGTCACTACTCCAAAGGACGCAAGACCTTCGACGGTACCGGAAAATACTACATGGGCAGAGAGATCTCCTACGTGATGGGGCATCAGGCCATCCGCTGGCTGGAGCGAGGAAATCGAGAGGAGGAAGAAGCGCCCAGTAAAGCCATCGCCGCACTGAATCTCAAACCCGCCGATGTAATCGCCGACATTGGAGCCGGCTCAGGCTACTATACTTTTCGCCTCGCACCGCTCGTCCCAAAGGGAAAGGTGGTCGCCGTGGACATCCAACCCGAAATGATCGCTTTTCTTGAAGCGAAGGAGAAGAGGCTGGGCCTGAACAACGTCGAGGCGCATCTCGGCAAAGTCGACGATACCCTCCTCAAACCGGGCTCAATCGACGCGGCTCTGATGGTTGATGCCTATCATGAGTTTTCACACCCCCGCGAAATGATGCAATCTCTGTTCACGGCCCTGAGACCCGGGGGACGCATTATCCTTCTGGAATACCGCGCCGAAGACCCGACGGTCCCCATCAAGCCTCTCCATAAGATGAGCGAGGCTCAATCCCGCAAGGAGATGGAGGCTGTGGGCCTCAAATGGAAAAGCACCGACTCCAAACTACTACCTTGGCAGCACTTCATGATCTTTGAGAAACCTGAAAAGAAGTAGTAGTCTGTTCCGGACTGCTGAACAAACGGCCTCGGGCCAGAGCCGAGGGCTCTTGTTCGCAAAGTGCCCGGAGGGGACCAGCCTCGGCAACTGAGGAATCCAAGATCGATATTAAGCCTCATTTGGTTCTTGCCGTAAACGGTAAGAATCTATGAATTATCAATAAAACGAAATGAATTCTGGCAATAAGATCCTCAAAGTTGTGCTCCTCCTTGGTAGTCTCGTCGCCTTTTCGATGCTGACCTCATGCGAAACCATCTCCGGTTTTGGGCGTGACCTTCAGTATGCCTCTNAGGCGGCGAAAAACAGGTAAGGCGCCCGGCCTCCCATACTGAAGCTTTAGGCCCGCAGCTGCATCCTGTCTTGCGGGTCCGCTAGCACCTCCGACCAAGCAACCCTGTCCTGAATCAGGCCTTCAGGGGATCTTGTGTCTGGGCCCCTCAGGATTCGTTGCGGGTTTGCCCAACCTCCCATCTTCCCCTAGCTTCTGAGGAGTGAGCGCAGTTCCCGCAAGCCCACCCCGCTCTTGGGCCGAGATTGATCTCACTGCCCTGCGGCACAACCTCAAGGCAATACGGGACCTTGACAGCCAGCAGGTGATGGCAGTTGTCAAGGCCAGTGCCTATGGCCATGGACTGGAGACCGTGGCCCAGACCTTGGAGAAAGACGGCATCGCGTTTTTCGGTGTCGCCAACGTCGGCGAAGCGAGGCGCCTGGCACATACCGGGATCCGTACTCCCATCTATCTCCTTGGGGGAACTTTTCCTGCCGAGCGTGAAGAGGTCGTGGCTCATCGGTGGCTTCCCTGCCTTAATACTATCGAGGAGGCGCAGCATTTCGACCAGCTCGCCCGCTCCCGGGGCACCATCGTGGAGGCTCATCTCACCGTAGATACAGGCATGGGACGCGGCGGATTTCTTCCTTCGGATACACACTCTGCCCTGTCGACCATCAGGGCCCTGCCCGGACTTAAAATCACCGGGATCGGGTCTCACCTGCCCTGCGCAGACGAGGACAAGGAGTTCACGGTGCAGCAGTTTGATTCCTTTGACGCTCTGGTTGAGTCCCTCCCCCTTCGCGAAGAACTCACCCACGTCCACCTTGCCAACTCAGCGGGACTACTCGGCTACAAATCCCGCACCACCACCTTGGCTCGTCCCGGGCTGATGCTCTATGGAGTGTCTCCATTGCCAGATAGTCGTATCCCCATTCGACCCGTAATGTCCCTGAAGTCGCGAATAGCAGTGATCAGGGATCTTCCGCCCGGTCATGGCGTTTCCTACGGGAGAACCTTTGTCACGACTCGTCCGACAAGAGTGGGCACCATTGGAATCGGCTATGGCGATGGCTATCCCCGGACAACTGCAGGACAGACCCCTGAGGTCTTCGTCAGAGGCCGAAGAGTCCCCCTTCTCGGACGAGTCACCATGGACCAAGTCATGGCTGATCTCACCGATCAACCCGGTTGCAGCCCGGGCGACGAGGTTGAACTTTTCGGATCCAGAATTCCCGTTACCGAGGTCGCACTGAAGGCCGGGGCCATCCCGTGGGAAATTCTCACTGGCATTACCCCGCGCGTTCAGCGGGTCTACACCNAGTAACCGCCACTAGTAGTCCTCCTCTCCAACCAGTTCCCGNTCGCGCTGGGATTCGAAGTCCGGCCGCACCGGAATACCCTGTGCCTGGAGNTANTTCTTCGTTTCCGGAACCGTAAACTCCCCAAAGTGGAAAATACTGGCGGCCAGAACAGCATCGGCATTCCCCTCGCGGAGCACCTCCACCATGTGATGAAGGGTCCCACAACCCCCACTGGCAATCACGGGAATCCCCACCGCATCACTGACAGCGCGCGTCAACTCAATATCGTAGCCTTCTTTGGTCCCATCCGCATCCATGCTGGTGAGCAGGATCTCACCTGCCCCCCGATTATACACTTCGCGGGCCCACTCGATGGCATCGAGCCCCTCCACGGGATTGCGGCCGCCGTGGGTATAGACTCCCCATCTGCCTTGCTTTTGCCGCTTTGCGTCGATCGCGACCACAATCGCCTGGCTCCCAAAAGTGCCCGCGCCCTCATCAACGACCTCTGGGCGATTGATCGCGGCGGTATTTACCCCTACCTTGTCGGCCCCCGCGTAGAGCATTTTTCGCATGTCCTCAACTTCCCGGATGCCCCCACCAACCGTCAGAGGAACAAAGCAACGCTCGGCCGTCCTGCGCACAACTTCCACCATGGTGTTACGCTCATCCGAAGATGCGGTGATATCAAGAAACACGATTTCATCTGCCTCCTGCTCGTTGTAAGCCACCGCACAGTCGACCGGGTCACCCGCATCCCTGAGATCGACAAAATTCACTCCTTTCACGACACGGCCATCCGTNACATCCAGACAGGGGATAATGCGTTTCGCCAGCATGAGGTGATCCGAATATGACCAATCCCCTTGATTTGCCAACTCCTGGTCCCCGTCTTCCCAATCCTCTACCGGGAGAGTGCCCCCCTCAGCGACTGCCGAAATAAATGATGGCTACGACTCCCACGACGANACAGTAGTAGCCAAAATACTCGAACTTACCCCTCTGGATCGTCTTGAGAACGAGGTAAACAGCGAAGAGTCCGGACACAAATGCTGCCACGAAACCAAGAAAATAGGCCATCGCTGCTTCCCCCTGGATCACGTCCCTGAGTTCCCTGAGCTTGAGGAGCGTTCCCCCTCCAATCGCGGGGAGGAACATGAGAAAGGAAAATTCTGCCGCCTTCGAGGCCTTGCCGCCAGCCAGCAGACCTGCNGTGATCGTCGCCCCGCTCCGCGAAATACCCGGCAGGATGGCAAGCGACTGGGCGACCCCCATCCAGACGGCCTGTCGCAAACCGAACTCCCGCGGTTCCCTNGGAAGGAGTTTAGGAAGAAGAAGAATCATTCCGGTGNCCAGAAGGCAGCCTCCGACCAACACCGGATTATCATAGGCTCCCTCGAAGATGTCCCTTGCAGATAAAAAGGCCACGGTAGCTGGCATTGTCGCCAGGACTAACCAGAGAATCATCCTCCGGTCTTCTTTCCGTTCCTTTTGCCACAGGCTCAGGAGGAGCCCCGTTAAACGCCTCCGGAAATAGATCACTACACTGAGAAAGGTGCCCAGATGGAGCACCAGCTCAAAGGTTATCTCCGATTGAGCTCCCACTTGCCGCATCCCAAGGGCATGTTGAAGCAGCGCAATATGTCCCGACGATGATACCGGAAGAAATTCCGAGAGTCCCTGCACGATCCCGACGACAATAGCTTTCCAGACCTCCATCCCCTAGGCCTTTCCAAGGAGTTCAATGTTTCCCGGACCGGAACCCATTCCTGAGATGCCAGCACTGCTTGATTCGCGCTCCAGGACCCTCNGACCTCTCATTACTTCTCCCGTCCTCCCTCGTCTTCAGGTTTTTCCTCTCCGCGAAATGTGGACAGGATGAGAAGCCCCGCGGCAACACAGATGCATGAATCAGCCACATTGAAGGACGGCCAGTGCCCATGAGGGGTCAGCTTGGTGACCAAGCCGATATTNAAGTCGAGGAAATCCACGACATATCCCTGCGCCAGTCGTTCAAAAAAACCTGCTTCACTGTAGGCTGGAAGAAAAAACCCCTGCAGGACGCGATCGGTAAGATTCCCCAGAATCCCTGCCATCATGAGCCCGGCGGCCATTCTGAGGGGAAGGTTGTTGAACGCCCCCCGCCGCCAGAAGAGCGGAATCAATACAAGTGCAACCACCGCTACGAAGAAAAAGACAAACGGGGCCCAAACCGTGTTGTTTCCCATTCCAAAAGCCGCGCCCTGGTTGTGGACCCGGACAATCGTAAAAAAGTCTTCAATCACTACATAATTCTCATGAGACGCATTGTATCCATGTGCAGGCGGCTCAAAACTTAGCACTACAATCCACTTGGTCAGTTGGTCCAGCAGGTAGAGAGGCAGAACCAGACAGGCAAGGAGGCGAGGAAGGGTCTTCATCACTTGGNGCGGGACATCACCTCCTGGCAGCGACGGCACAATCCTTCTTCCCCGGGGGAACCCGCCTGGGAAACTGGCTCATAACGTCGACAGCGTGGGCACATGGGATACTCCGTCTTCTTCGCTCTTGCGGAGATGCTGTCACCCTCGACTAGCTTAAGGTCTGAGATGATGAAGAACTCCGTGAAAAAATCACGGTCACCCAGAAGCTCCCGCATTTCATGGTCAGCGGGCAGGGTCAGCTCAACTGCCGCCTCATTATTCTTGTTGAAGGCCTTCGCTTGTACCTCTTGCTCGATCGCGTTCTGAATGACTTCCCGCAACTCAAGGAGTTGAGTGACCTCACCCGTAGCCTGCCGCCCGGCAAAGCACTGGTCCGGGTCGGGAAAATCCTGCTCGTGCACGCTTCCCTTCCATCCGGCGTGCTCCCATGCCTCTTCTGCAGTAAAAACCAGGATGGGAGCCAGAAGTCTTGTCAGTGTGTTGACCACATTGTTCATCGCAGTCTGGCTTGCCCGGCGCCGGTCAGAATCCTCATGATCGCAGTAAAGCCGGTCCTTCGTGACATCGATATAGATCGCGCTCAATTCCCGCGCACAGAACTGGTTGATGACCGTGAACACCTTTCGGAACTCATAGGCATCATAGGCCCGGCGGCATTCCGTCACTACCTCATTCAGACATTCAAGGATCCACNGGTCCACCAGGGTCATCCTGTCTGGTTCCACCGAATTCCGGGCCGGGTCAAACCCGTGCAGATTGCCCAACAGGACCCTCAGGGTGTTTCTAATTCGACGATAGGGCTCCGCGATCTGCTTGAACAGGTCCTCGCCAAAGGGCACCTCACTCTGCCAGTCTACGCTGCTGACCCAGAGACGAAGGATGTCTGCTCCATACTTGTTATAGTAATGAGCGGCATCAATTGGCTTACCGGACTTTTCAGCCTCACTCTTGGAGAGTTTTCCCTTTTTATCCTTATCGACCACGAACCCATGGGTCATCACNGTCTTGTAGGGCGCGCAACCACGATAGGCCACACTCAGCATCAGGGAGCTCTGGAACCATCCCCGATGCTGATCAGTTGCCTCAAGGTAGAGGTCCGCCGGACTCTGCAATTCCGAATGACGGTCCAGCACCGCCACATGGCTGCTCCCCGAGTCTATCCAGACATCCAGGGTATCCCTGCACTTACGGGTTCCCTCCGGCAAGCCCAGTCGGCTGATGAGTTCACCCTCATCGAGTTCAAACCAGATATTGGTTCCCTCCTTTTCCACAAGGTCTGCAACCTTTCGAGCAAGTTCCGCCTCGAGGACAGCCTCTCCTTCGGGAGTAAAGAAGACGGGGAGCGGNACTCCCCACGTTCGCTGGCGGCTGATACACCAGTCCGGACGCGATTCCACAGTCCCGTAGATCCGGTTCCGGCCCCAGTGGGGCAACCACTCCGTCTTGTCAATTTCTGTCAGGGCGGTATCCCGCAATCCATCCAACGAGATAAAGAACTGCTCAACAGCGCGAAATATAATCGGCGTCTTGGAGCGCCAGCAGTGTGGATATTCGTGCCGGTAATCCTCCCTGCCAAGCAGGGCACNAAGATCCGAAAGAATCGCGATAATCTCCTCATTACTCTCAAAGACGTGCCGCCCCACAAGATCCGGGAGACCGACTTCCTCGGTAAATTTTCCATCGTTGTCTACCGGCGATACCACCTCTAGCCCATATTCCCGACCCGCNACATAATCGTCTGCTCCATGCCCGGGAGCCACATGCACGATCCCCGTCCCTGTCTCCGTCGTCACAAAGGATCCGAGAATGATCTGCGAGCTACGCTCGAGAAACGGATGCCGGGCCTCAAGACCTTCAGCCAGCGCTCCCTTGAATTCAACCATCTCTCCCCGCACGGAAAAGCCAGTCTTGGCAGCGAAGTCCTCAAGCAGGTCCTTCGCCAGCACCAGCTGGTGGCCTACGCCCTCCGCGTTTTCAAACCATCCGGCAATGTAGGTGAAGTCCCGGTGCACCGCCAGACCGACGTTGGCAGGGAGAGTCCANGGGGTCGTCGTCCAGATCACAAACTTGTGCGCCTCTCCCCCAGTCGACCCTGTTCCCTCACGAAACTGGATTTCCGATTGTTCGGTCAACGCGAAGGGCACCCAGATCGCCGGGCTGACCTTCTCCTTGTATTCCACTTCCGCCTCCGCGAGAGCGGTNTGGGCCCCATACGACCACTGGACCGGCTTCTTACTCTGGTAAACCGCTCCCTTTTCAACCAGCTTGGCAAACACACGGATGATTTCGGCCTCATACCCCGGGTCGAGGGTAAGATAAGGATTCCCCCAGTCTCCAAACACCCCAAGTCTCTTAAAACTTTCCCTCTGGGTATCAATCCATTCGCGCGCGAAACTCTCACACCGTCTCCGGATCTCGGCAGGTTCCTCATCCCTCGCTTCCTGCACTACCTTGAACTCAATCGGAAGACCATGGCAGTCCCAACCTGGAATGAAGGGAACTTCGCACCCCGCCATGGTGCGTGACTTCACCACGAGGTCCTTGAGGACCTTGTTAAGCGCGGTTCCCATGTGAACATCTCCATTCGCGAACGGGGGACCATCATGAAGAATAAATCTCGGCGCCCCCTCTGCGCGACGACGGTCTATAATCTTCTGATAAATGCCATCCCTCTCCCACTGCGCAAGGCGCTTGGGCTCGTTCCTGACGAGGTCCCCCCGCATGGGGAAACTCGTCTGCGGGAGCAATAATGTAGCCTTATAGCCCTTCTCCGGAACGCTCATCAGCCTTCCTGTAGCGGCGTGCTCCCGCGGCCGCAAGCCCTGCGTGCCCGCGATGACGCACACTTCAGCTGGGTTTTTGACTTTTTCACCGGTATACCCCAGTCTTCCGGCATGAATCCGATCACTGCTCTTCTGGGGGCTACCGGCTTACTTCTCGTGGTCGCTGTTGTCCTCTCCGTGATGAAAATGAGTCACGGTGACGAAGAAGCTGAGATCAGAAAGTTGCGAGCGGAGCTCGACGCCTTGAATGCCCAGCAGGGACAACTCACCCCGACACCCCCTCAACCAGCCTCGATCCCCGCACCCTACCCNCAAACGGATCCGCCGCAAAAGCTAACCTCTTTGACAAACCCCGGTTCCGATCCCGCAGAAGCCAGGACAAATGATCAGGGACCCGGGGCCGGGTCCGAGGGAAGTCCTTCCACCCCGATTGCGACGTCAGACCCTACGACTGGACTCGTGGATACCGCTCCCACTCGGGCCGAACTGGAAGCGGAACTTGCCAAAGCCGAGCAGGAAAATGAACTTTTGAAGCAAGAGGCCCGGGAAGGTTTGATCTCAAAGAGCATGATCGAATCTGCAAAAAAGCAAAAAGCCCGGGCCTCAACGGTCAAACAGGCCTGGCTGCAGGCCAAGGTGATCGAGTGGGTTGCCAAGCAACCAGATAAGCAATCCGGGGGATTCGCCATCATTGAACTTCACCGGGACATGCAACCCGGCACAGTGCTCGCCATCCGCAGGCAATCCGGCATTTACGGGCGTCTCATGGTGGACCACATCTATGTCGATAAGAATCAGGCTTCCGCGAATCCCGTCCGGGGGACATTTCCAGATGGCGAGGCCCCTGAGATCAGGCCCGGGGACGAGCTCATTCTGCCTCCTTTCGGCAGCTGATTGCTCTCAGGTCCTCAGGATCGNAATCCCGCTAACCAATCGAGGAACGGCTCCTCTTCAGCTTCCATCTCGACCGCAATTTTTTCCCGNGTGGTAAGTCGCGCCAGCCGATGTGGTATTTCCACCGACCCAACGCCCAGCTCCGCTTCCATCACATCGAGGAATTTCGAGGGGTGGGCTGTCTCCAGAATAACCATTTCATCACTCGGATGGTCTCGCTTCCACTGCCGGGCAGCGAGATAGCCCACCGCACCATGAGGATCGATGACATACCCTGTGGCCTCCTTGACTTCCCGGATCGCCTCCCGGGTTTCAGTGTCGTCAAAGTGAAAACCCGAGATCTCGTTAACCATCTGGTCATGCTCCCCGTCATGCAGCTCAAGCATCCTGACAAAGTTGCTGGGGGCGCCCACGTCCATGGCATTGGAAATGGTGGCAAGACTCGGACGAGGCTGATAATGGCCGCTCCTGAGATAGGCAGGAACCACATCATTAACATTTGTAGCGGCCACAAAGTGCCTGACGGGAAGCCCCATCCGGCTGGCAAGAAGNCCTGCGGTCAAGTTCCCGAAATTACCACTAGGCACCACAAAAACAGGACTCGTTCCCCCGGGAAGCTGCTGNGCGGCGTGAAAATAATAAAACGCNTGGGGAAGCAAACGAGCGATATTGATCGAGTTCGCTGAGGTCAGGTTCAGCTTTCCGGACAAGCCTTCATCAAGGAATGCCGCTTTCACNAGTCGCTGGCAATCATCGAAGGTGCCCATGACTTCGAGGGCCATGACATTGTCACCGAGGGTCGTCAGTTGCTTTTCCTGCAGTTCGCTGACCTTGCCACTGGGATAAAGCACCACGACCCTGGTCCCNGCCACACCATGAAAGGCACTGGCAACGGCTCCACCGGTATCCCCGGAAGTCGCCACCAGGACGGTCAACCCTTGGGTCTCCTCACGAGTCAGCCACCTCATCAGTCTCGCCATGAAGCGAGCTCCGAAATCCTTGAACGCGAGGGATGGTCCATGAAACAGCTCGAGAACATGCATGCCCTCTGCGATGGTTACCAGCGGCGCGTCAAAATTGATCGCCTGCTCAACCATCTCCCTCAGGTCATTCTCGGGCACAGATCCAGCAAGAAAAGATGAAGCGATACGATAACTGAGCTCCGCAAAAGGCAAGCCCCTCCAATCTTGCTCCACAAGGGCATCTGCCCCGGGAAACTCTAATGGCATGTAGAGCCCGTTGTCAGACGGGAGCGAACGCAGGACCGCCTGGTNCAGATCTACGACACGACCCGCTGAAGATGACGCTGTACTGTAGAATTTCCGGGCCACGGGCAAGAGTGGGTGTTGCGCTTTGCTGTTACGACCCGGGCACAGTCACTCACACCCGGACCGGCGTCAGTCGACTACATGAACTCCATGAGGATTAATCCTCGAAACATACACCTGACTCTCAATAGGAGACTCCGTGAAGACACGCGAAATCTCCTCGCCCACCCGTCGAGCAGTCTCTTCCCCCTCGCATAGGGCAAATACGCTCGGTCCCGCACCCGATATGCTGAATCCAAGGGCACCCGCAGCGATCGCATCACGCTTCGCCCTGTAGAATTCAGGAATTAGTTTCTGCCGGCGCGGTTCGGCAATCACGTCGTGTATGGAGCGGCTGATCAACTCGTAATCATCCTGGATCAATCCACAGAGTAACCCCCCAAGGTTTCCCACCTGCTGGGTAACGTTGTCGAGTGGAACCTCCCGNGGNAGGATGTCCCGCGCCACCTTGGTCAAAATCTCAATGTCAGGGTGGACCACGGTGGCCCAGAGGTTCTCAGGACCTGGCAACTGCGCCATGTCGAGCTCCTGGTTTGAACGGATAAACACTATTCCTCCCAGAAGGCAGGGCCCGACATTATCAGCATGCCATGCCCCATCAGCGCTCGATTCCCCGGCCATCGCGAATGGAAGGAGCTGCTTCTTGGTCAAGGGCTCCCCAATCAATTTATTCACCGCATAAGCGCCAGCCACGGCACTGGCAGCACTGGATCCCAGACCGCTGCCAAACGGCATCTTCTTATGAATTTCAAGTTCTACCCCGCGGTCAAGCATACCGAGATGCCGCAGCAGGTCCTGCGCAGCCACCCCGGCAGTATTTCTGGAAACCTCCGCGGGCAATTTTCCATNGTCCCCGGTGATCTTGACGATNCGCAAACCCGGTTCGGCGGAATGCCTTGCCACAACCTCATCCCCGGGAGCCTCAATCGCAAAGCCCAGAACATCGTAGCCGCATGCCACATTTGCCACCGTAGCNGGGGCAAAGACGCGAACTTCCTTTGTTTCTTCCTGGACCATGTATCGTGAGGGGGCGCAGCTCCTACCAGCTTTCCACCCCATGGGCCAGTGAATTTACCGCCCCCCTCTGCCGNGGCTCGNCGTCCTTGGCCCTANAAAAAAGGTATAAATGGTATTCCCCGAGATCGTCGCGCCTTCTTCTCATACCTACCGTCCCCGACGCTNAGACATTCCACTCTTACCCTCGTCAGGCCTTTTTCCTTGAATCCCAGCTTCCTCGCGGCTCGCGGNGTGACATCAATAATGCGTCCGGCGATAAAGGGCCCCCGATCGTTAAGGCGCATCTTGACGGACTTTCCATTGGAAAGGTTTGTCACTTTGACGCGGCACGGCAGGGGCAAGGTCTTGTGGGCGCCACTGACGTCAAAGCGCCCAACCTTCTCGCCGAGGGAAGAGTCGCCCCTCTTGAAACCAAAAAAACTGCTTTCGTCATACCAGGAGGCAATTCCCGTTTCTTCGTAGCGAAGCGCCTCGTCGACGCTCATGGGATGGTAACGCACCCCCTTGATCGTGTAGGGGCGGGTCATATACCCCGTGTAACCTCCACCACCACAGGACGTTAGGGCCAGCAACCCGACGGCGGCGGGAATGATGAGGTACTTCGACATGACTTCATGATGCCAGACCAGCCCCTGTCTGNCAATTCCTCNGAGGGNCCGAANAAANCCCCCACAGAATCTCCACNCNGCGCTTCCGAAGGTCGTCCTAGTCGAGATNGACCTGAACCTGCTGCTGGATCACCGGTAGGATNCGGGCCACCTTTTCCTTCATTTCCTTCCCNGGCTTGAATTTCACGACTGCCCGAGGAGGAATCGGCACGTCCTTGCCCGGATCCTTGGGGTTTCGACCCACCTTCGCCTTGGTCTGCCGAACTTCAAAAGTCCCGAAATTTCTCATCACCACGGTGTTTCCCTGCGCTAAGTCCAACGTAACCGCATCGAGGGTTTTCTGAACGACGTCAAAAACCTGCTGCTGGGTTAACCCCGTTTCGTTGCTAATCCGGACAACCAAATCTCTCTTCGTGATCGTAGACATCAATTCGCTTACAGTTTTTATTTACAGCACACCCCGTGCCGCCTGTGCCGACAGAACGGATGACAAATAAGAACTCATTCATTTCCGCTTATGGTCAACTGATTTGTGGTCTTGAAATGCAATTTGGCGACTTCTGCCAAATCCTCCCTTCCNTAGCGGGCGATAAAATCCCGCCCGGATTCAAGGACCTGGACCCCGGCACCGAGGGGCAAAGAAAGATCCCAGGTCCCGGAGGCCCCCTCAATCCACCTTACGAAAGCCTCTCGCGCTAGAATAGATGCCGCNGCGACCGCAACATCGCTCTCGCCCTTAGTGCGCTGCTGGAGTTCCACCNTCACCTCCTGACGCGCAAGGGCACGCTCAAGGACACGCGGGTTTGCGAACTGGTCACTGAGAGCTCTAGGGCACCCGGGGACCAGCCCGGAGAGCTCCTTGATCACCTTGGCATGCCCCCACGCCAGTAACTCATTCAGGTTAGCGAACCTCTCGTAAAGTTCGTTATAACGCCGAGGTCCNACCAGAATCACAGAGGTTTCCACCCCTTTTGTTCTCCTGATCATGCCCGACAGGCTAACGATTCGATCTCTCGAAGTCACCCTCTTGGAATCCATGACCCCGGCCTCCATCAGGACCCGCGTGCTCGCTGAATCAGTGTAGACCCCCGCAATGACCAGAGGACCGAAATAGTCTCCCTTTCCACTCTCGTCGATCCCGAAATGAGGTTCGAACANCTCCGGGTTATGCAACTCCTCATAACCCAGGCGGGCCTCTCCCAGAATCTCCGGCTCGAGCACGAATTTCACAAATTCCTCGGTTTCCTTCCCCTGGATGAGTACTTTTGGGCCCTTCTCGTAGACGGTTACGCTGAGTTTTCCCTTTCGGGCGCCGTAGTAGGCATACGGCTTTTCCAGCAACTCAAAGCCGCTCCGCTTGAGGACCTCGCGCAACTTTTCCACATCATCTTCCCCGATTTCCTGAGTATAGGTCGTTAATGCCACCTCCTGGAGTTTCTAGGTTCGACCTGGCTTTCGCAATGACTGATCCTCAAGCCGTGTCCAAGCCAATGGCCAATCGTCACGCCCTCCGGAACGTCAGGGCTTTCCGGCAAGCGCTTCTTCGCTGGTTTGCTCGGGAGGGTGCNGACTACCCGTGGCGGCGAACNTCTGATCCTTATGCCATAATGATTTCCGAAATCATGCTTCAGCAGACGACCATCGGAGCCGTTGTAAAGAATCGTCGCTTTGAGAGATTTCTCGACACCTTCCCGAACCTGCAGTCCCTCGCTGAAGCCCCGGAGACCGAGCTCCTCCGGGCATGGGAGGGACTTGGCTACTACAATCGCGTCCGCAACCTCCAGAAAGCAGCACAGGTTATTCTCGAGGAGCACAAAGGCGTATTCCCGGCCACCCCGGAAGGACTGGAGGCCCTGCCAGGGGTGGGCCGTTACACTGCCGGGGCAGTCGCAAGCTTCGCCTTTGATTATCCTGCCCCGATTGTCGACGCGAACGTAGCACGCGTTCTGAGCCGTCTCATGGACTGGCGTGAAGAGATCCACACGTCACAAAGCCAGGCGAAGCTCTGGGAGTGGGCCGGTCAACTCCTCGACCGCGCCAAGTCCCGCTCCTTTAATTCCGCGCTGATGGAGCTCGGACAGTCACACTGCTCACCACATGCACCTGACTGTCTCCGATGCCCGGGACGAGATTTTTGTATTACCCACGAGCCGGAGAAGCTCCCACTGAAAAAACCTAAGCGCGCCACTGTAAAAATCGATGAACATGTCCTGTTCGTGCAGAAGCCCAGCGGGACAGTTCTTCTCGCACAGGAGGCAGGAACACGCCGCAAGGGATTCTGGAAGCTTCCCGAGCGCAGCCATGACCAGCTCGCAGATTTCCCCCTTCTGGGTAGACGCCGCTANGGCATCACCCATCACAAGGTCACCATGCACATTTACCGTTGTAGCCCGTCCGAACTCCCTCCTCCTCAAGAGAAGGCCAGAGAACAATTCCACTCCTCCCAGGATCTCCGCGACCTTCCCATGCCCTCCCCTTTCAGAAAAGCACTCCGGGAACTCCTGCAAGCGTGATCCCTTTTCCGGCAGATCATGCTGTCGCGGGAACGCAACCCCCTGTAACCTTCAAGGAAGCATGATACCCATCAATTCCGCTACAAATCCCGANCTCTTTCATCGGCGTCGTTTCCTCCGCTCCGCGAGTTTGGGAGCCGCCACTCTTTTCACTGTTCCCGGCGCTTTCGCAGAGGCCCTGCAACGGACTCCATCTGACGCTGAGGGGCCATTTTACCCGGACGAACTACCTCTGGACACCGATAACGACCTTCTCATTGTNAATGACAAGATCACCCCCGCCGCCGGAGCGGTAAGCTATCTTGGTGGTGTCGTGATGAATGTAAAAGGGCAGCCCCTTCGCAACGCCCTGGTTGAGATCTGGCAGGTCGACAACAAGGGAATCTACCTTCATTCCAAAGCCCCCCAGCAGGACAAGAGAGACCGCAATTTTCAGAGTTACGGTCGCTTCCTGACCGGGTCCACGGGACAATATCACTTTCGCACTATCAGGCCCCCTGCCTATGCTGGACGAACACCCCATATTCATTATGCGGTCACTTACCGTGGTAAACGAATTCTCACGACCCAGCTCTACATCGAGGGGGAGAAGCAGAACGCAAAGGATGGTCTCTATCGGCGAATTGGAGGCGGGGATCCCAAGCTCCAGAAACTGGTGACTATTCCCTTCAAGCCGCTGGCAAAATCCACGATTGGAGAACTCACTGCCCGCATGGATCTCATTGTAGGCCTCACGCCCGGAGATCCCGGCCAGGAACGGAAATGAGACCCTGGATCAGGGGATGGCCAACCCGGCCGCCGAGACTAAACCTTGCATCTGCTCCCCCGAGCCTCCACCCCTTGCTCTGTGAGCTCTTCCATCAAGAAAGCATTTCTTCTCGGAGCCGGCCTCGGGACCCGGTTGCGGCCGCTCACTGACATTCTGCCGAAGCCTCTGATCCCGGTATTCAACCGCCCTCTCATCGAATACGCCCTTGACCAATGCCTCGCTGTTGGGATCGAGGAATTCGCGGTNAACACTCACCATCTTCCCCACAAGTGGTTGGAAGCCTTCCCGGACCAGTCATACCAGGGGCTCCCCCTGAAATTTTTTCATGAGCCTGTCCTTCTCGAGACCGGAGGCGGGCTGAAAAATATTGAGGATTGGACTGAAGGCCAGCCCATTCTGGTCTACAATGGAGACATCCTTACCACATTGAACCTNANAGGATTATTGGAAGATCACAACCGTTCGGGCATGGCTGCAACGATGGCGCTCCGCTCGACAGGCCATGAGGCACACGTCGCTGTTGAGGGAGAATCCGTGACGGATATCGGTGGGATGCTGGGGCACGCTGAAGGGAGCCATCAGTTTACNGGAATCTATTGCGCCAACCCTGAACTCTTCGACTACATTCCAGAAAACAAAAAAGTGTCCGTCATCCCGTCCTTCCTTGAACTCGTGCGATCCGGACACATGGGTGCCTCGCTCNGCGACGAGGGGATCTGGCTGGATCTCGGCACCCGCAGATCCTATCTTGACGCTCACCTGTGCCCGGGGCTGGGACAGTTGCGCCACCCTGAATCCTCGTTCGCGCCCTCTGCGGTGATCGAGAATTCNGCCCTTGGATCCGGATCAAGGGTTGGCCGCAACGCCACTATCCGGTCCTCGGTTCTCTGGCCTGACTCCGTCATCGAGGATGATGCGCAATTGACAAACTGCATTGTCTATTCTTCCACTCCCGTAACAGGCACCCGAGACAATTCGGACCTCTGAACACCGTGCTCCCAGACTGTCGGTCTTTCCTCCCTCTCCACATTGCTCCCAACCCACACTTCAACCGGCGTCAGTAATACTGCCGAAAACTTCCTTCCCTCATGGCTGCCGACACCCTGCTCACCGCCGTTCGTGCCCACCTCCAGCTCCAACCGGACCATACGGTTATCCTTGAGCCCATCAAGCGGGGAGCTTCTGGACGAACCATCGTCCGACTCAAGGCAGAGGGCCATCCCCCTTTCATCGGAATTCACTATACGCTCGAGCGTAAAGACAATCGCTTTTTCCTTCCGGTAGCGCATTTCCTGAGGAAGAACCGTCTCAATGTCCCGGAGGTTCTCTATGACAATCCTGGGCGTAATATCGCGCTGGTTGAGGATCTTGGAGAAAAGGATCTCCTTTCTCTTGCCGATCAACCATGGGAAGAGCGGGAGCCTTACTATCGTAGTGCACTCGAGCAACTGGATCGTCTTTTCTACATCCGCCTGCCACGAGACCTGGAACTCTCTCCTCCATTCGGACCGGAGACCTACGCATGGGAGCAAGACTACTTCATTGATAACCTGGTGGAGAAGCACCTCGGACTCGCCGGAGCAGATCTCCGCAACCATGGGGAGCTCTCCCGGCTCAGCAATAATCTGGGGGCCTCCCACCGCAACCTGATCCATCGCGACTTTCAGTCCCAGAACCTTATCGTCCACGATGGAAAAACATGGATCATCGACTTTCAGGGACTCAGGCTTGGGAGACAGGAGTACGACCTTGCGTCACTTATTTATGACCCCTACCTCGATCACTCCGAGGAGGATCAAAACAGACTTCTTGATCTCTGGGAGGAGATCTCCGAGGAGCGCCCCATCCCTGAGCTCCTCCGCGATTGTGCTACCCAGAGGCTCATGCAGGCCCTCGGCGCCTACGCCCACATCCTCCACGAGCAGAGGCTTGAATGGTATGCGCAGTACATTTCCGTTGGGGCAAAACTGCTTCTGACTCAGGTGGAGAACACTCCCCTTGAAGAGCCCCTCCGACCAATTCTGGAGAGTGCCATGGAGAAATAACATTTCGTTTTTCGAATTTCGGGATCATCCTCTCCATCCCGTCAGCGAGATGCGTAATGCCTGAAACCTCGCCCCACCATGACCCCCTGGATTGTTCGTCTGGTTCTTGCTTTTCTTGCGCTTGAGGCNGGAATCTGCGTGGCACTTCTCTCGGAGGACTGGAAACCTCTCCGGGAGCGGGAAGANCNGCTTTTCCAGAGGCTNCTTACTAAGTCACGGAAAGGAGAAACCCTCGTTTTCGACAAGGCCCTGCCAAATCACCGAACCCGCATCGTCCGCCCCCTCGCNGANGGTCAACCACAGCCCTATCTCCAGATCACCATTGACGANCAGGCCGCCGAGGATCTTCACTACCCACTTGAGCCAGAGGACTGGTGGGGGCTTCTCAACCACGCTCACGAGGTGGGCTGCCGTATTGCGGCGATAGAGGAACCCCTGTCCTGGAAGGGCGATGGAGTGGCTCACCTTGGCCGCCTCGCCAGCATCAACACGGCTCTCAGCCAGTTTGAGAAGGTCATTGTGACCGTTGACCTCGAACGCCTGGCGCGCGCACAGCCAATCCCCTCTTACCTGCAGGACAGCGCGATACCGATCTCAAATGTCGTGGGCGGGGCTGACAACCTGAGACACGTCAATAATCTGGTCTTTCCTACCTCCATCGATTCCGCGNCGAACACCCAGTTCTCCTTCCGCCCGGACGAAACTACCGGCACCGGTAACCTTGCGATCGTCCGTTGGGGTAACTACATCATTCCCTCTTTNCCACTGGCAGTCGCAATGGCGCANGCCGATGTCTCCCCTGAGGACATCCACATCTCCCCCGGCAACCACCTCCGTCTGGGAGACGGGCCCATTGTTCCGATTGATGACCTCGGCGCATTCATGATCAAGCGGGTAGACCAACCACGCTACACTGAACGGCTTGCCCTCGAGACCTATTCCCCAAGCCAGGTCCCAGGCACTCTCGAAAAAATAGGAAATTCAATCGGTAGCGTGCCCCGCTGCGTACTCTTTGCAGACGCCCGGACAGGATCTGCCACCAGCACGAAAAGCTCCATGCTTCAAACTATTGCCACCATCGATACCCTCCCCAGCCCAACAAGGGTGGAGCAGCATCAACGAATGCGCTTACGGGACGAAATCCTCCTGCTGAGCGCGATTGCTGTTATTGCAGCCCTGCTGATCGGCTTGCCCGCTTTTCTGCGACATTTTTCCTACCTCCTTCTTCTGATTGCTTTCCCTGCTCTCCTTATNGAGATCNATAAAGGCACCGANCGATGGACNCCCTTCGCCCCCGCAGTCGCCACCGCCTTAACCGGTTGGATTCTGGCCACTCGAATGACCCGCTACCTCCCTTCTAGAAAGCGCTCGAAAAACCATCCTGATTCACGCTCGCCAGCAGCTGCGGCGGTCGATTAGCACACCTTGGATTCATTTTCCACTTTCCGCCCGGTCGGACCGCCCCTAGGTCTATTCCCCCCGGGGGAGTGTTCCACCCTCCATNGAAAGGCCTTTCATCCATGGCCCCACCGCTGTGAACACCGACGCAAAAGCCGCAACTCTGGTCGAAGCCCTGCCCTACCTGCAGCGCTTCCGTGGAAAAACATTTCTGATCAAGATCGGGGGAGCTGCCATGGATAAACCCGAGCTGGTTAGCTCCCTCATGCGCGACATCGTCTTCCTCGAAGTGGCCGGAATAAACCCGGTTCTCGTCCATGGAGGAGGGAAGGCGATCTCTGCTGCCATGGAGGCCGCTGGTCTGGAGGCAAGGTTTGTAGAAGGATTTCGCGTGACGAGCCCGGAAGCTATTTCGGTNGTAGAGACGATCCTTGGGAACACCATCAATCCGGCGCTGGTAGATCTCATCGACCAGCATGGAGGACGGGCCTTGGGGATTGCGGGCCCCGGGGTGTTCATGGCGAAGCGCCTCCGGGGGTCGGGACCGACCCCGGTCGACATCGGCGAGGTCGGCGAAGTCCAAGCCTGCTACACCGACGAGATTCTCAGGATCATCGCCTCGGAAACNGTACCTGTTATTTCACCTCTGGGCAGGGAGATGGACACCGGTAAGACCCTCAATATTAATGCCGACCTNGCCGCGGCAGCCCTCGCTTGCAGCCTCAAGCCCGCCAAGTTGCTTTTCGTCTCGGACGTTCCCGGGCTACTCCGCANTCCCGGGGATCCGGCAAGCCTCATCCCCTCCGTCAGCCCCGCGAAGGCTGATGATCTTACCAGCTCGGGTGTCATCTCTGGCGGGATGATCCCGAAAGTTCAATCCGCGATCGAGGCCCTGCAAGCCGGAGTCGAGAAAGTTCACTTCATTGACGGACGAATTCCGCATGCNGTCCTTCTTGAAATCTTTACCCCCGAAGGNATCGGGACCGAAATTACCCCCTAGTGCCAACTCCGGGTCCATCCCGGTTTCATGACTCGTGGCCCTTGACTTGCGGTCTCACCTTTCCCAACCCTGAATCTACCCCCATGAGCACGGCCGACAAACTCGCCCGATACGTCCTTCCCACCTATTCCCGTTTCCCAGTGAGCCCCGTAAGGGGTGAGGGTAGTCTCCTATGGGATGCAGAGGGCACGCGCTACCTCGATTTCTGTTCCGGTTTGGCGACTTGCACCTTAGGCCATGGGGACAACGCCCTGTCCCGGGCAATCACGAAACAGGCCCGGGAACTNATCCACTGCTGCAATCTTTACCAGATAGACAGACAGGCGGAGCTTGCAGAGTGTCTTGTTGAAGAATGTCTCGGCCTTCAGGGCCGCGTCTTTTTCAGTAACTCCGGAGCCGAATCCAACGACGGACTCGTCAAGCTCGCCAGACGTTTCGGCCGGGCCGAAAACGGAAGCGATTCCCGTCATGAAATCATCACCTTTCACCAGTCCTTTCACGGTCGAACACTCGGAGGGATTTCCGCTACCGCGCAGGACAAGGTGAAAGAAGGATTCGATCCGCTCCTTCCGGGATTCAGACACAGCCCNCTCAACGACCTCGAGGCCCTTGCCTCCATCATCGGACCAGCGACCTGCGCCGTCATGCTNGAACCCATTCAGGGAGAAGGAGGGATCCATCTGGCGACCCCGGAATTCCTCCGGGGCGCACAGGAACTTTGCCAGAGAAACGACCTCCTGCTCCTTCTTGATGAGGTGCAATGCGGTCTCGGGCGGACTGGTGAAATGGCTGGCTGGCGCAGTATAGAACCCGACCTGACACCCGATGCGGTTTCATGGGCAAAGGGTCTCGGAGGCGGTTTCCCCATCGGGGCCTTCTGGGTCTCCGAAAGGCTTACCTCCCGTAATAAACCTCTCTTTGAATCGCTGGGAGCCGGATCTCACGGCTCTACCTTCGGTGGGAGCCCCCTCGCCTGCGCCGCTGCGCTGGCAGTCCTTCGTGAGGTCATCGATCAGAATCTACCGGAGCGGGCGGTGCATCACGGACAGACGATCCGCACGACGGTGGAAAGCTGGCAGCATCCTGCCGTCACCGAAATTCGAGGAAAAGGCCTGCTNCTCGGAATCGGGCTTCAGACCCGGCTGTTCGAAAGTCCCGAAAGCACCCCTGCATCCATCTACCTCTCAGCCGAACTGGCGAAGGCAGGCCTGCTCGCGCCACCCGCTGGGCCTGACACCGTTCGCCTTATGCCTCCCCTGACAGTCTCAGAGGAGGAGATCTGCGAAGCGCTCGAGATTTTCAGGAACACGCTCGATCGAATCTCTATTTGAAAGGGTCAGGATTTTCTTCTGCTTTCCTTGATTCTCGAACAATTCTCCGGCACGGTCCCTCCTCCCCNATTCCTGTGGTCGACCTGGCTGGTTCCTCNACCCGGCAATCAAGAAATCTTCATACCAAATGGACCACCTTCTTTCCATCGNGTCGATGTATCCTCAGAACATCGTCAAGTATATCGACCATGCGGTGACCCTCAAGACCCGGCGGGGCAACCACGAGGAATTTCCCCTCACCGGACAGATCTGGGCCCTGATCTTTTCGAAGGCTTCAACTCGCACCCGGGTCTCCTTCGAGGTTGGTATTCGCGAGCTCGGTGGATCTCCCCTCTTTCTTAGCTCAAACGACATTCAGCTCGGCCGCGGAGAACCCATCAAGGACACCGCTCGTGTTCTCGGACGGATGGTGCATGGCGCGATTATTCGCACCTACGCCCAGAGCGACGTTGAGGAATTCTCCGCCTACGCAGGCATTCCAACAATTAATGCACTCACAGACGAAGAACACCCATGTCAGATCCTCGCTGACCTGCTCACCGTACGGGAAAAACTGGGAGGCTGGCAGGACCGGAGATTCGCGTTCATCGGTGACGGTTACAGTAATATGGCCCGTTCTTGGTGCTGGGCCGCAAAGCACCTCGGTTTCCAGCTGACGATCGGCTCCCCCACAAACTATCAGCCCCCGGCTGATTTTCTTCGCATGATAGATGCGCCCAATATTACCCTGACCTCNAACCCGGCTGACGCCGTGGAGGGGGCAGATGTCGTCAACACCGATGTCTGGCTCTCGATGGGTCAGGAAGGGCAATCCACAAAGGAGGCACAGTTCGACTCCTTCCAGGTAAACAGCAGACTTCTGACCGGTGCTGCCGAGGGGCACATCGTNCTTCACTGTCTTCCCGCCTACCGAGGGAAGGAAATCAGNGAGGAAGTCCTCGAAAAACACGCAGAGACAATTTTCCAGCAGGCCGAAAACCGCCTTCACGTGCAGAAAGGTGTCATGGCACGGATGGCCAAGCACCGCATCCTTTGAAAGCAGGCCCGCTGACCCCCCGGAGGGATGCCTCACGCCAGACCGGACCATGAGCCCCAAATCACTTCTTTTTGTCGTGCTATTGGGCTAGAGTCCCTTTCTCATCGCCTTCCTTCTCGGAGCCAAGGAAGGGTAAAGGCCCGAGCGTTATTTCCTCCCGGATCGCATGTCTATCGAACTGACCAGGAACTTTTCCATCATCGCGCATATCGATCACGGGAAGACGACTCTTTCGGATCGCCTTCTTGAGCAGACTCAGACGATTTCCGAGAGAGAAAAACAGGATCAGCTTCTCGACTCCATGGATCTTGAGCGAGAGCGTGGGATCACCATCAAATCCCATCCGGTGACNATGTACTACCGGGCTGAGAATGGAGACCGGATCAAACTGAACCTCCTCGACACCCCCGGCCACGTTGACTTTTCCTATGAGGTTTCGAGAAGCCTCGCCGCATGCGAAGGGGCGCTTCTGCTGATCGACGCAGCACAGGGCGTGGAGGCCCAGACTGTCGCGAATGTCCACCTGGCCATGGAACAGGACCTCGTCATTATCCCTGTCATCAACAAGATCGACCTTCCCGCGGCAGATGTGGAGAAATGCAAGAAGCAGCTGGAGGATATTCTCGCCATCCCCGCCGAGGATGCGATCCCAGCCTCTGCCAAGGCTGGGATTGGGATCGAGGACATTCTGGAAGCCATTGTGGAACGAATCCCCGCTCCTGCCCCGTCAGATGACGGTCTTCTCCGGGCCTCGGTATTCGACTCCATCTACGACTCTTTCCGCGGCGTGGTCTCCTACGTTCGACTGATGTCAGGCTCCATGAAGCGTGGGACACGCATCAAGCTCTTCGCCACCGAAAAGACCTACGAAGTCAAGGAAGTCGGTCACTTCACCCCCAAGATGACCAGTGAAGACACCCTCGAATCAGGCGATGTAGGCTACGTTATCGCCAACATGAAATCTGCCAGTGAGGTCAAGATCGGGGATACCATCACTGACAGTATCCATCCCTGTTCCGATCCGCTGCCCGGCTTCAAGGAAGTTCAGCCAATGGTCTTCTCGGGCATCTATCCGGTCGAATCCTCCGACTACGAGGCCCTCAAGGGGGCCATGGGCAAACTTCAGATCAACGATGCGGCATTCACCTTCCAACAGGAAAGTTCGGTCGCGCTGGGCTTCGGTTTCCGGTGTGGCTTTCTCGGCCTTCTGCATATGGAGATCGTTCAGGAGAGGCTCCGCCGGGAGTTCAACATGGACGTTATCTCTACCTATCCTTCCGTGATCTATGAAGTGAACAAAACTAGCGGCGAACAAATTCTCGTCGACAATCCCTGTCTTCTCCCCGACCTGTCCGAGGTAGAGGAAATCCGGGAACCAATGGTCAAAGTCTTCATTATGACTCCCTCCGAATTCATCGGGGACATGATGGCTCTCGTCATGGAGAAAAGAGGCCAGGTCGAACATACCGAGACTGTCGATGAGTCCCGGGTCATGTTGCATACAATTCTACCATTGTCAGAAATCCTCGTGGATTTCAACGATCGTCTGAAGTCCGCCACCCGTGGCTACGGCTCAATGGACTATGAGCATCACACCTACAGAGCCGCTCACCTCGTGAAGATGGACATGCTGATTGCGGGGGAACCCGTAGANGCCTTCTCTACAATCGTCCACCGTGACAAGGCTACCGGCTACGGCCGCCGTCTGGCAGAAAAGCTGACCGACGTGATCCCCCCCCAGCTCTTTCCGGTCGCCATTCAGGCCGTTATTGGTGGTAAGATCATTGCCCGCGAAACCATTCGGGCCATGCGCAAAAATGTCACCGCCAAGTGCTACGGTGGCGATATCAGCCGGAAAAGAAAACTTCTCGAGAAACAGAAAAAGGGAAAAGCGAAGATGAAGGCTATCGGGAAGGTGAACATTCCCCAGGATGCTTTCATCCGTGTCCTGAAAAGTGGGGACTAGGACCATCCTGCTCCCGTCGCCTGACGGTCAAATTCCTGTCTTCCCCTTGCCCCAGCCGGACCGCCGTGCTAGTTAGCCCGGCCGTCCTAGGGAAAACCTGCCACCATGAACACCCGGTCAGCTCCCCATGGCCCCTGACTTTCCTCCTGAATAACCACCATGTTTTCTCCTCGCTGGAAAAAAGAGTCCAAGCTCCTCTGCAAAGGCGCGAGGAAATTTCTGAACTACAAACGAGACCTCCTTGCCCCCGAAAAGGCCAAGGACATAGAAGAGGCCCACACTGCATTAAAGGCCGCGATCAGGGCGGGAAATCGCGATGAGGCCGCGGCAGCGGAAAAACTCGTCACCAAGGCCTGCGAGGGNGCNCTGCCCCGTTACCGNCGGCCCAACCAAATCGAGGAAAACATTGAAGTCTTCTTCGTGGCCATCGTCATCGCCCTTGGGATTCGAGCCTATTTTCTCCAGCCATTCCGGATTCCAACCGGGTCNATGCAACCTACTCTCAACGGAATCATCGGTCACAACTTGAAGCAGGACGAGTTTCCCGCCTTACCGGTGAAGGTCTGGCAGGCTGTGACCGGGGGAAGGAAATACATTTACAAGGAGCTCAGTGGCACAGAAAGGCGCCCGATCATGACCCACCCTTTCCGCAGGGATCACCGAGGAGCCCCGACACCCTACATTGAGCAAAGACAGAAATGGCAGTTCTTTACCGAGACCACCATTCATTTCAAGGATGGCAACATCGCCCGGATCAAGGATCCCCGAACCGCATTGGAAAAAATGGGAGCGCTGGATCGATCACGTCTGAGACATAGTCCGGATGGAAGCGAATGGTGGCTGGAACCCAATACGGTGGTGTCTGGTTACACGACGAGTGGAGACCTCGTTCTCGTTGACAAGGTATCCTACAACTTCCGGCGGCCAAGCCGGGGAGAAGTCTTCGTTTTCGACACACGTGGTATCACAGGCATTCAACAGCGATCCAACAGCCCCCAGGGGGCAGGATCCCACTACATAAAGCGCCTCGTCGGTGTTCCGGGAGACAACCTTCAGGTGGTTGGCAGCGACCTCTACGTGAATGACAAGCCGGCGGAAGAGAAGAAGATCCGGGAAGTCATGAGGGGAGAGGGTCGCCATGCAGGCTGGCCGGGCTACCAGCTGGCCGCCAGCGAGGGGCGGACAAGGTGGAAGCGCTATCTTGATGACCCNGACGATGTCCTCAAACTGAAAAGCCGGCNGGACCAGCTCGAAGCAGGTAAGGGCCCGATTGAGGCGGCTCTTTATCGCGAATATGCTGCGATGGGCGATAACNCCGGAAACTCGCTCGACTCTCGCTACTGGGGCCAAGTCCGCGATTACAATCTGGTGGGACCGGCTCTCCTCTCGCTCTGGCCTCTGTCCTCAGGACACTGGGGGATCATAAAATAGCCCTGCAGGCGCTGGACTTCCGTCCGAGGGTGGACCAGCTTTTCCCCGCCTGCTCGGAACCTCCCCACCGCCATGTTCGCTCCACGCTGGAAGAAAGAAGCCAGACTCCTTTCCAAGGGAGCTCGCAAGTTTCTTCACTACAAGCGGGATCTTCTGGAAAAGGAGCAGGTGGGCCGCATAGAAGAGGCCCGCTCCAGCCTCAATGCTGCGATCAGAGTCGGTGATTCCGAAGAGGCGCGTGCCAGCAGTGAACTACTCACAGAGGCATGCGAAAAGGGTCTCGCCGGTTATCGGCGCCCTGGGCTTATCGCCGAGAACATTGAGGTCTTCTTCGTAGCGATCGTGATCGCACTCGGCATCCGGGGCTATTTTCTTCAACCTTTCAGGATCCCGACCGGGTCAATGCAGCCGACCCTGAACGGAATCGTTGGTCAGGAACTTTCGAGGGAGGAGTTCCCCTCCGTTCCCGTCAGGACCTGGCAGGCAATCATGAACGGAAGGCGCTATATCCACAAGGTGGTCAACGGCTCACCTCAAAGGCGTTATCTTGACCGCGTTGACGAGGGGCAGCATCTTCAGTTNTTCACCGTCACGGAGCTCCATTTCCAAGGTGACGCTAACCACGAAGCCGAGGTTATGAGGCTTGCAGCCCCCCGAAGTGCNCTAGAGAAAATGGGCCTGAGGATCAGCACCGACTATGAGATGGGCCGTTCTTACGTCCCCCCGGACACGACAGTCTCGGGGTTTTCCACCACCGGAGACCTGGTCCTTGTCGACAAGCTCTCCTACAACTTCCGCCGCCCGAAGAGGGGTGAGGTTTTTGTCTTCGACACCCGTGGGATTGAGGGGATTCATCAGCGGAGCCAACGAGAACAGGGTGCAGGATCTCATTACATCAAGCGTCTGGCTGCCGTGCCAGGAGACACTGTCGCGATCGAGGAGCCTCTCCTAATCATCAACGGCCAGCCCGCCACCGAAACATACCTCCGCATGATCGGGAANCGAGAGGGGATTTATGGCGGTTCTGCCGGAGTCGGCTATCAACCAACCAGGAATTATCGAGACCTCCTGCCGCAGTTCATTCGCAAGCGGGGAGACCTCGTTCAGCTGAAAACACGGGATACCCTGCTGGAAGAAGGCTATCGCGGGGCTTCGCTCGCTCTCGGGCGGGGCTACTTCGCCCTTGGGGACAATACGGATGATTCCCTCGACTCCCGTTACTGGGGACCGGTCCGGGAATACAACCTCGTGGGTCCTGCTTTTCTCTCTCTCTGGCCCTTTACCACGGGACACTGGGGACTGATCAGATAAAACGGAGTAGCGAATGATGAAACCTGCTGAAATTACCCGCCGCGCAAAGTCCAATCTGGCGTTTGCATTCATGTGTGTACCGCAGGATCGTCGCCCAGACCTCAACGTCTTCTACGCATTCTGCCGGGTGGTTGATGACATTGCCGACGATACGTCACGGCCGCCAGAGGAGAAACGTGCCGCTCTGCAGAACTGGATGCAGGCGGTGGAGAAGGATGACCATCCTAAAGACAGCCTCGAGGCACAGGTCGTAGCGATGCGAAAGCGTCACTCCATCGATCCCTCACTCCTGCAGGAGATCATTCGTGGTTGCGAATCGGATCTCAGCCCCCAGCGATTTGAGACCTGGGAAGATCTCCAGCAATATTCCTACCGGGTAGCGTCAACTGTCGGTCTTATTCTGATACCTCTTTTTGGTGCGAGTCGGGAAGCTGGCGAGTATTCGATCAGTCTTGGTCACTGCCTTCAACTCACCAACATCATACGAGATGTCGGAGANGATCTTGAAAACGACCTCCGGGTCTATCTNCCACTCGCCGACCTTGAGCGGTTTCAGTATAGCGAACACGACCTCGTGGAACGTGTTTATGACGAGCGCTTCCTCGCCCTGATGAACTTTGAAGCGGAACGCGCCGAAGTCATATTTGAAGAGACCGCCCGTCTTCTTCCCAGAGGCGATCGCAAGGCCCTGCGTGCCGCCGAGGTGATGCGGAAAATCTATTACAGCCTCCTGAAGCAGATGAAGCGNGACCAGTTCCGGGTTTTCGATACGAGATATCGCATTTCTTCTCTCCGAAAGTTCGGGATTCTGATCCGCCAATGCATCAGCTGACCAATAATAAGGGTCGCTAGGTGTTCCATCTTTTCCTATTCTCCCTTCCAGCGACGAATCACATCCCAGCTCCTTCATGACTCGAATGCGAATTTCCACAATACGTAGTCTTCTTAGTATCGTTGCCTCGTTCTCCTTTTTCCTCATGAGCTCCTGTAGCGAGGAACAGGGCCNGAACCCCGGATCCGGAGAGCCCTCCCAGACTGTTCCCAGGCCTGCCCCCGGCCCCTCCAAGAAAGGCTTCAAGACGGATAACCCCGACCATGTTATCAGCCCGTTTCCCCCCCATAATCTGATCGACATCAGTCGGAATCCCAAAACAGGCGAACCCTTTCAGAAGGGCGATTTCGCGCGGGACCCGAGCACCGGTGGGATCTTCGAGATCCCCTGATTTGGAGATCTGGATTCAGGCTTCGCCTCGCTCCTCCTTTTCCATTTCAATCCGGTCAGCGAGATTACGGGCTTTCACCCGGCGATTGCGCTTGGCCCAGCGCTCGGTTGCCATTCTCCGTTTCTGGCGTCTCTGTTTCAGCCCTTCAATTTCCTCTTCCAGCCGGAGATAACTTTGATAACGGTGCGCGTCGAGTTCGCCGGCCTCCACCGCCACTTGAATNGCGCANCCGGCGTCTCCCGCATGCTTGCAGTCCGTGAAGCGACATNTNGCAGCGAGGTCGTCAACATCCGCGAAACTCTCTCTCAGGGTTTCCTCATCNGTCCACATCTGAATTTCCCTCACCCCCGGGTTGTCAATCAACAGCCCCCCATCTGGCAGCACCACGAGCTCCCGGTGACTCGTTGTATGCCGACCACGGCCAGTCACATCGTTTACCTCACTGGTCTCCTGCCATTCTCCCCCAAGGAGCTGATTCACCAGCGTTGATTTCCCCACTCCGCTGGACCCGACAAGGGTAATAGTGACTCCGGGCTGCAAGTAAGCTCGCAGAAGGTCCAAGCCCCTCGACTCCCGGGCGCTGGTCACATGAATCTCAGCCACCCGGCTCAGGCTCCTGAGCTCGCGGACAGCATTAAGGCAATGCTTTTCCCCAAACAGGTCCGCCTTATTCAGGAGGACTACCGCCCGGGCCCCACATCGCTCAATCAGGGTCAGATAACGTTCCATCCGGCGGAGACTGAAATCAGGACCGGGATCCGTCACAACCACAACGATATCCACGTTGGCCGCGAGCACCTGCTCTTGCGCGCTCTTTCCCGGCATCTTCCGGGAAAAACGGGAGATCCTAGGAAGACGCTCCCGGATGATAACCTCATCACATTCCTCACCCCGGTCGAGCGCAACCCAATCACCCACGGAGGGCAGGTCGGCATCGTCTACGGCCTCGTGCCACACCTTTCCCCCAAGGACGCAGTCGATCTCTTCTCCCCCTTCCACGAGGGCGGAAAAGTTGATCTTGGTTTCCTTCACGAGCCGGGCCGGAATAAGTCCACGCTCCGCGAAAGGCGCAAACCTTTCAGCAAAGATCTTATTCCAACCCAAGTCCTCCAGTGTCATTCCGTTCCAAGATTCATCCGGATCCAGCGTCCTGAAAATCGAAATCTTCATCGAAGTCGATTGCATTCATACGCCATAGGACTTAGCCCGGGAGAAGGAAACCATGCGCGCCTTGATCAAGAGCAAGCCCGGAACTGGCCTCGAGCTTGTAGACGTTCCGGTCCCGGATATTGGTCCGATGGATGTGCTCATCCGGATATCGCGGACGGCCATCTGCGGAACAGACCTGCATATCTGGAAATGGGATCCCTGGGCTCAGAAAACCATCCCCATCCCAATGACGGTGGGACATGAATACTGTGGCTACGTGGAGAAAANCGGGTCNGGAGTAACAGATCTTGCACCAGGGGACTACGTCTCAGGAGAAGGACACCTTGTATGTGGGCGCTGCCGCAACTGCCTTGCTGGCCGGCGCCACCTGTGCCNAAATACCGTGGGCGTCGGGGTCAACCGCCCCGGGGCCTTCGCTGACTTCCTGGTCCTGCCCTACCGCAACGTCTACAAGCTGGAACACACAATTCCGGAAAATCTGGCCGCCATCTTTGACCCCCTCGGCAATGCAATTCATACCGCCCTTTCGTGGGATCTGGTCGCTGAGGATGTCCTGATCACCGGCGCGGGCCCGATCGGATGCATGGCAGCGGCCGTCTGNCGCTTTGCGGGAGCCCGTCATGTGGTCATCACCGACCCAAACTCCTTCCGGCTCGATCTGGCGAGGCAGCTAGGAGCGACCCGGAGCGTGGACATAACCAAAGAGTCTCTCGCAGAGGTGAAGGAAGAGCTAGGGATGAAGGAAGGTTTTGATATCGCTCTTGAGATGTCGGGACACCCAGCCGGTCTGGCCGATATCCTCGATCATACCTCTCACGGAGCGCGGGTATCCCTCCTCGGGATTTTTCCTGACAAACTGGAAATCGATTTCGAGAAAGTCATCTTCAAGGGACTCGTTCTAAAGGGCATCTATGGCCGGGAAATGTTCGAGACGTGGTATAAGATGAGCTCCATGGTCCGGGCCGGCCTTGACCCTTCCTCTGTGATTACCCACGAATTTGATGCCTCTGATTTCGAAAGCGCCTTTGAAACAATGCTCTCCGGGAAGAGTGGAAAGGTTATTTTAAATTGGTCCTGAAAACGGACAGGNAAGCGGACCAACATGGGCCGAAANAATCACGAGGAATTCGATTTGAAACTTTAGAGCTCGAAAATGGACAGTTAGTGATCAAAATTAGCTCCGGTGGCTATCTTTGATCCAGCTCGGCGCGGGAGCCTCTATCGAAGGCTCATCATTCCCCTGTCCGCTTTCGTGCTCCTCGCCTCACTCGGTCTCGCGATCTGGATTTCATCCCTTCAGCGGCGTGAGTCACTGAGGCGCTTCGAGCAGACCGCGATCAATAACGCAGGTTTCATGGGGCAGGTTGCTCTTCCCCGATCCACCGAAATGGCCAACCGGCTTTCCACGATCCTTGAGGTCCGGGTTGCTTTTCTGCGTGAGGACCAGCAAATCGTGCATTCTACNAGGGAACGCTGGCCCAGCGAGGTTNATGAACAAATCCGGTTAATGCCTGCAAACGTAACCACCGCAACGCCGGTGGGAAATTACGACCTCGCGATTACACCTCTGGAAAATCCGGCTGATCTTCTGGTCCTGCTTCGTGACAGGCAGGGAGGCCTGAGCGGAGTGGGTGTCTGGATCCTGATACCCACCCTCTGCCTCACTATCGTGTTTGGTGTTCTCGTCTTTCTCCTTGCAGATCGAATCGTTCGTCCACTCACCTTGTTGACCGGATGGCTTCCTAATCTGAAAACTAATGAGGACCCAGCGGACCCCATCCCTGGCTCCCTCACCACCCGCAGCGACGAGCTTGGTCAACTAGCCCGGTCCCTCGAGGAAACTCATCAATCGCTGCTTCGGGAGCAGAACCTGAGACACCAGTCTGAGCGACTGGCCACCCTCGGCCGGATCGCAACCAGTCTCGCCCATGAAATACGCAATCCAGCAGCAGCGATCCGCATGCATGCCGATCTAATTGAGCCCCGGGTTGACCCGGGAGGATCCGAATCGATCGATCTGATCCGGGAAGAGGTTGAACGTATTACCGACCTCGTTAATCAGTGGCTCTTTGTTGCCCGAGCCCGCCCCCCGGAACGCAGGCCGCATGACTTGCTTGAAATGCTTGAAGCCGTGAGGCGAAGGCAGAAGCCTGCCCTCAACCACGCGGGCACGCCTCTTGAGATCGAAGCTTCGGAGCCTGCGATCATAGACTGCGACAAGCTCAGAATCGAACAGGTTCTCCGCAACCTGATTGTGAATTCCTCTCAATCGATGCCTGAAGGCGGACAAATTCATGCTCATCTGGACGTGGACCCGGGCCAAGCACGCCTCATCATTCGTGACTCTGGACCCGGATTCAGCTCCGAGGCACTAGATCGCTTTGGTGAGCCGTTCTTCTCGGAGCGAGAAGGGGGAATGGGAATCGGGCTCACTCTAGCCCGGGAGGTCATACAGGCACATGATGGATCAATCGAGGCCTCTAACCAGCCCGGGGGAGGCGCACAGGTAATGATCACCCTTCCGCTCTCTGTAGAAAATCAAAAGTAATCATGGATCTACCCNACATCCTTATCGTCGAAGACGAACATGCCCTTTCGCTCGCCCTGTCCGCTGCAGTGAAACAGGCCGGATTTCAGAGTGATACCGCTCCTTCCGCAGCTCAGGCAAGAAAAGCTCTTCAGTCAAAAAGGACATATGGCGCCATGATCCTGGATATCGGCCTGCCAGATCAGAATGGACTCGAATTCCTTGCGTCTCTCCCCGCGGAACAGAGACCGCCGACCATCGTCATTACAGCCCATGGAGAAATCGAGAATACGATCGTGGCACGCAAGCTTGGGGCCATCGACTTTCTCCCGAAGCCACTCGACTTCACTGAATTCCAGGATGTCCTTGGTCGCATAGCAAAGCCAGTCCCCAGCCAGCAGAACACCGAAGCAGAATCTCCCGAGGTGGCGGCCTTTGTCGGAGCTGCTCCAAGCATGCGTCAGGTGTTCCAGCAGATCGCGCACTGTTGTGCGTCCGACGATCCTGTCCTCGTGCGGGGAGACACCGGGACAGGGAAGTCGCATGCCGCCCGGCTGATCGAGGGCAACAGCATACGAAAAGGCCCCGCGGAAACACTTGTTATCGGACCATCCATCTCAAGCAGGTCACTGAGTTCCGCACTCAAGCGGGCCTGGGGGGGAACGCTCATCCTTGAGGAGATCGCCTCTCTGAACTCAGAAGCACAAGCAGAACTCGTTCGCCAGATTGAATCAGGGNCCACCCCCGAGTTTCCCCGCCTGATCGCTACCACTCGGGAGGACCTCCGGGACCTTGCCCAGGAGGGCACTTTTCGCAGTGATCTCTTCTACCGCCTCCAAGTCCTTGAGGTCCGTTTGCCTGCCCTTTGCAATCGCATGGAGGATTTACCGGCCCTGGCCTCCTACTTCATCGGTCAATTGCTACCAGACCGTAATCTCTCCATNACAGAATCTGCCCTTGCCCAGCTCCTGTCTTACGACTGGCCCGGGAACCTCAGGGAGCTCCACAACTCTATTGCCTTCGCGCTCACCGTAAACACCGGGAGCGGGGCTATCGAGACTGGCGATCTCCCAGAATACCTCAAGGGAGAGACCCATTCGGACGATGACGACGCTTCCAAGCTGTTGATCCAAGCTCTCGACGACTGGCTCGATTCCCGATTACNGGAGGGGGAAGAACCTGTTTACCGTGAACTTGCCGAAAGCCTTGAAGCGACACTCATAAGACGACTGCTGGAGCGGTATGATGGGAAGCTGGCACGCATGGCTTCCGCATTGCAGGCGAACCGTACAACACTCCGGAGACGCTTACAAAACTCCTGAGTGCCCAGCAAATGGTCAGCCCGTGAACAAAATTTATCCGCAGGGCAAATATGCTCTCACCGGTGGGGGATGAACTTGTCTCTCCGCTTCGTGAGATCATCTTGCCCCTCCGATGCTCTCCTCTTCCAAAGCTCTCGCCGGAAGTACCACGCCCCTGACGAATTTTGCGGCAGCTCGACTTGTCCCGCTGGCACTGGGAAGTATGTTCATCTGTCCAAACCCAGTTCATGCAGCGGAAACTCTTCTGCTCCCCGATACCGTTATCACAGCGAGCCGGACCGATGAAGACGCTCTCGATTCAATGAGCTCCATCGGAGCCATCACTGCAGAGCAATTTCGAGAGCAGGGATTTCGCACGGTTCCGGAGGCACTTGCCAATACCCCGGGAATCATGGTCCAGAAGACCACCCACGGGCATGGCAGTCCCTTTATCAGGGGCTTCACCGGCCGCCAGAACCTGCTCCTCGTCGATGGTGTCCGCATTAATAACAGCACCTACCGCAGCGGTCCCGTCCAATACTGGAATACCGTGGATGGATTTTCCATGGAACGCCTTGAGATCGTCCGCAGCCAGGGCTCCGTTCAATACGGCAGCGATGCCCTCGGAGGGACAATGAATGTCCTGACTGCCGATACGGGATATCTCGCCGCGGAACCAGGCTGGTTTCAACGTGGCAGTGCACAATACCGCTTCGATACAAACAGCAGCAGCCATGTTGGACGCCTTGAGACCCGGTTTGGCGACGGAGGCACCTGGGGCGCTTCACTCGGATTGACTGGCAAGAACTTCGGGGACATACGAGACCGTGGAGTAGGCCGGATGACAAATACCGGCTACCCTGAGCAGAATCTCGACCTAAAGGTGCAGACTCTCCTGCAGCCTTCCACCCGTCTTACCTTTGCCCATCAATATCTCAATCAGGATGATGTCTGGCGCTGGCACAGCACCATCTACAACGACACCCCGTGGAATGACACCAGCACTGGATCGTATGCGGCCCGCATATACGATCAGGAGCGCAGCCTGACCTATCTGAAGGTCGAAGGTGAAATGAGTAACAGTCCTGTCCAGAATTACAGCGCGACTCTCTCGTTCCAGCGCTCCCAGGACAGCGCATTCCAGGACCGCAGCCCCACGGATGTTCGAACTCAGGTTATCGACGTGGATACCCTCGGCCTGGATATCCAGCTCGAGAGCGAAATTCTTGGTGGGAATCTGGTCTACGGGGTCGACTACTACCGCGACAGCATCGACTCCGCGGGGACCCGCAGTGGGCGTGATCCCCGGAGCCGCAGGCCGGTTGCTGATGACTCCACCTACCAACTTCTCGGGGCCTTCGCCCAGTTGCGCACACCGCTCAGCGGGAGCCTGGAGACTACCATCGGGGCAAGAATCACCCGAGCTGACGCAGAGCTTGGCAAGGTCTGGGATCCGGATAATACCACGGATGTCTCTGCCACTGAAGATTGGAGCAATATCGTCTTCAACGCCCGGGCCCTTTACCGTCTCGGCAACGACTGGAACCTCTACGGTGGGGCCAGCCAGGGGTTCCGCGCCCCCAACGCGCACGACCTCAGCGGCAATATCACATCCCGGAGTGGTCAGGAGCAACTTGGAACCCTTGACCTTGAGCCAGAAAAATCATGGACCTTCGAACTGGGATCCCGCTTCACGAGGGGTGATCTCAGTTTCGGTGCTGCGGCCTTCTATACCCTCGTTGATGATCTAATTATCAGTGTTCCAACCGCTGCAGGGGGGGATACCGTTGAAGCAACCAATGCCCAGGAGGCCGAAATCGTCGGGCTTGAACTGGAAGCCGCGGTTCGCCTCCTCGATAGTATGACCCTCTCTGGCCATCTCACCTGGCAGGAAGGGGATACCACTAGCCCTTCCTTCCTCGGAGGTCCCAGCGAGGACGCTCCGGTGAGCCGTCTCTCGCCGCTGGTAGCAAGCCTTGCCCTCCGCTATGACTCCCCGGATCAGCGCTGGTGGGTGGAGGGTCGTATTACGGCTGCTGGCAAGCAGGACAAACTCAGTGCTCGCGACCAGAGAGACACCCAGCGGATCCCACCCGGTGGCACTCCGGGTTACCTCGTGGCATCAATCCGGGCGGGGCTTCACGTTTCGGAGAATCTTGAGCTCACCGCCGCCCTTGAAAACATCACNGACGAGGACTACAGGATTCACGGATCTGGAGTAAACCAGCCGGGAATCAACGCCATCATCGGCGGGAAGCTCAGCTGGTAGCCAGCCGTCATTTCTGCAGGAGTCACCCTTTAAGAAGGCCTAACTCTCCCTCACTGCTCCCGAAACCTGCCGCGTCTATTCCATGCCGGTGGAGCAGTTCAAGGTAGAGATTACACAGAGGAGTAGGCTGTTCCAGGACGGAGTGTCCCTCGTGGCGAAATCCTCCGCCCACTATCATGGTGGGTAGATTGTTATGGGTATGATTGGAGGCGTCGCCGAAGTTACTCCCAACCACCACAGTCGTGTGATCGAGCAGCGTACCTCCTTCTTCCTCGACCATATCGAGGGCAGAAAGGAACTCGTTGAGATGCCCGACTATGTCTTTCTCAACCCTGCTGAGCTTCTGGATGACGTCGGCCCGTCCCCCATGATGAGAAAGGGTATGCCATCCCCCCGTTGCTCCCGGGACGCTGATGGCCCCGTAGATCCAGTCGAGTGATATCGTGATCACCCGGGTCGAGTCCGTCTGAAATGCCAGCTTCGCCAGTTCGAACAGATTCCTGACTTTGGTGGAGAAGGCAAATTCCTGATCAACACTGAGAGTATCGGGAACCTCCGGCTTCCTGGTCTCGAGCCAGAACTCCTCATGCCTGAGCTTTGCTTCCAACTCCGCAATGACGGCGCGGTAGGATTCTATTTTTGATCGGTCTTCCGCCTGTTTCTGGAGCTGCTCCATGTCGCGGTAGAGGCAGCGGACCACGTGCTGATCATTCCCGATCTGACGGCGCTTGGNACTCAGGTCTTCCTCGCCAAAGAGTCTGTCGAAAATTCGGCGCTCGTCGTGCATTGGAGGGATGGCAACTCCCCGGCTGTTCCATGAGCAGCCCCAGCCCCGGTCGTAGATGCTGAAGGAGAGAAAGGGAAACCGGGTGCCTCCACCCATCTCCCGTGCGAAAACCTGATCCAATGAGATGGTATTGGTGAAGTTCGTTGCTTCCGGGCTCGGTGCCCCCGTCAGGAATGATTTCTCCGAATCATGGTTACTTGTGTCCATGCCCGGGTGAAAGAGGTTCTGGAAGACTGTCATCTTCTCGCGCACCTCCAGCTCCCTGAGGTAGGGCGAAGTATCAAGGTCACCACGCCTGGCAGGGAAGAAATTGGGTTCGTAAAACCCAAGTGAATTACAGATGAAGATGATCCGTTTCGGCGGAGTCCTGACGGAGGCGGTGGTGGAAGCCCTTAAGTTGAGCGCCTGCAAAGCCAACGGGAGGGCAGCGCCAAACTTAAGGAATTTTCTTCTGTCGTAGTCGCTCATGGGTTCGCTTCGCGCAGGGAATAAAGCAGCACTTCGGTAATGAGGTTCTTCAGGCGCCCGTTCATGGGGTGCTTTCCAAGAAAGTCCCAGAAGTGCAGGCGCTCGACAAGGTTCGGTTCATATCCGTTGGCATACTCAAAATACTTTCGTGCAAAGTTATAGGCAATCTTACGTTCGTTCAACAGAAGGGCCTTCTTCAACCCGAAGATATCCTCGAACTCATCGCCTTCTATCTCTCCCGAGCTGTCAACCGGGGCACCCATTTTGAAGTATCCCGTGGGGCGGTATTGGAAGGTCCCACGATGAGGCTGCTTAATCTTGTATCGTTCACGCCACTCCCCAACCGCATCAAAGCTCTCGAGGGCGAACCCGTAGGGATCAATACTCTTGTGACAAGCATGGCACGTCTTGTTCTTCTTGTGCTGTTCGATCTGCTCCCTGAGCGTCTCGGCATGACCATGTTCCGGTTCAAGAGCCGGAATACTCTCGGGTGGCGGCGACAGGGGCGTGCCCACGATGTTCCTCGAGATCCAGGCCCCGCGCAGGATTGGAGAAGTATCAAATCCATCGGTAGTCACCTTGAGCACACTTCCCATCGTTAGCAATCCCCCCCGGGGTGACTCGGGCGGGAAGGATACCTTGCGCATCCGATGCCCGATCACGCCCTCGATGCCATAGTGCCGGGCGAGACGCTGGTTGAGAAAACTGAAGTCAGAATCGATGAGATGCCCGGCAGGCAGGTTCTCCCGGATCAGGTGGGAAAGATACATCCGAGCCTCGATCGGCAGGTAGTGGTTTAGCAGGTCGTCGTAAAGCGGATAGAGCTTGAGCGAGGGCGTCACCTTGCTCAGCGAGCGCAGATTGAGCCACTGGTCACTGAAGGAGCGAATCATTCGCTGGCTGCGCTCATCGGTCAGCATGCGCTCGATCTGGTGGCGGAGGGCCTCATTGCGGAGTCCTCCGGAAGCGGCAAGCGAGAGGAGTTCCTGGTCCGGAACCGACAACCACAGCGCCCGGGCGAGGGTAGCCGCCCTTCCGTACGACTGATTGGAATGCTCTCCCGGGGCCATCAGGAACCTCGGGGAGCAGAGCACTGCCTTCATTCCCGATTTCGCAGCCTCAATGAAACCCCGTCCTGCCTCAATCTGACCCAGCGCAATCTCGAGGTAGGGTGCGAGCTCATCCCCTCGGACTTTTGAGGAAAACGCCTGCCCGGCAAAACGGCTGATAATATGNTGGAGCTCCTCAGGATCCTCGGAAGTCACAGTCACGGGAGATCTCTCAGGCCCCTCTTCGACAGCTGTGATGACATCCAGCCTGCCGATCGAGGCAATCGACTTGTTATCCAGCTGCACGGAGTCGGTAACGAGAAACTTTATGTAGCGACTGGCCGTCTTCCGGGGGAAGGTAATCGGCTGTTCGTTAGCCAACCTGACGTCGAGGCCGCCACCCATGACTTTTTCTCCCCACGATTCTCCATCCTCGGAAAAATAAATCTCGTAGGCCTTTACCAGACCATTTCCATTTCCACCCTGCCACGTGGCAAAGGAGAGCCCTTCGATCTCCGCAGTGTTGGGGTTTTCCAGGATGACGTAATGGGGAGGCTTCGCCACGGTTGGGTTGAACCGCGTGTGCCAGAAGGTCAGGTTCGATCCATCCTGCATCTTCTCCTTCTCCATTCCTTCCTCGAAGCTGCTCACCGTGACGCGACCACCGATCTTCTGGAGATTAGTCTGGAAGCCAGAAGCCGTCCGAGTCGCCCGGGGGGCAGCCTTCACCAGAAGATCACCGAACACCGCTTCGTAGGACGCCGGGGGCCATGNATCCAGAACCGGGCCTCGGACCTTCAGCTGCCTGATATAGATACCTTCCTTCGGACTCTTTCGCCGAAAGTTGTCCCGGGAGAAACAGTGAACTGAAANACTCTCTCCCGGCCTGAGAAAGGCCCGGANGGTATGCGATTCAAGCTGCGGGCTCGCCACGGAGATCACCCCTAGAAGTCGTTGCGGCTGGGGCCGGTCATCCGCATAATAGTATTTCCCGGCATGAACCTGCAGGCTCATGTCCCCGGTCATTCTGGATACCTTTGCAGCCTCGAGCGTCAGTTCATACCANCCGGCGACCGGGGGGCTGAAGCCTTCGTAGAAGAAGGAGTAGCTATTCCCGTTGTTCGCCCTGGTCCATGAAAACAAGGTGCCCTCAAGATAAGGGCGGTGGTAGATCCGATAGGTCTCATGACTATCCCGGACCTTGTTCGTTACCCAGCGCCGTTCCACAGGAAACCCTTCCTCCGGAAAAGCGAAATCGAGGAACTCATCTGTAACCGCAAAGTAGGACCCCAGCATTTCCCGGCTGAGCTCAATCTTCCGATTGGAATCGAAATTATTCGTGCCCCGGTCCTCCGGGATTACCCCGGAAAGATCCAGCTTGGTCCTCAGCAGGTCATTGACCGAATGCACGAATTCATGACGGCTGATCCTCCGGAACGACTGCCGCGATACATTCTCCTGCTTCTTCGCCAGCCAGTTCAGAAGGACCTGCTTCTCTTCCGGGTCCAGATGGTCCTTTCCCACCGGGGGCATTTTCCCGGTAAGAAGATTTTCGAAGATCANGGTTGGATCAAACTCTCCTCCCGCCAGGAGTTCCTCCATGTTCAGGCCCCCTTTCCTGGTGGTATCATCATGACACCCGAAGCAGTGGTGTTCGAGAACTTCAAGTGCCTCCCGCGGACTACCCAATACCGGCAAAACCGAGGCCATGAGGCCCCAGACCACAAGAGGCGGAACGGCAGGGAGGATCCGTTTCACACGCTATCCGAGTTTCCCGCTTTTTATTTCCGTGATCTTTCCGCCTCCCCGCAGGATCCGGGCTGGCTTGACGCCTCAGAGCGCCCAGCCCTCGCGGTAGGGGCGATGCAGGAGAGCGCTGGCCCCGCCGTGATCAGGAATCTCCCCGGTCAGGGTGTCGTAATGGAAGGGCTCTCCCACGATCCCGGCGATGTTGGTCAACTGGATCAACTCCGTGAGTGGGCCCCCGATTGCAAAACTTGAGAAGGTCTCCCCCTTGCCCTTGCAGGCGTCAATCCATTCCCGGTGGTGACTAACGCCGCGCGGCAGCGTTTTTGGTGGCTCCTTGATGGAGCCCTTGTCCTTGGACAGGATTTCCGAACTCGTGTTCCACGGGTTGGAAGAATAGATGCTTCCCTTGGTCCCGATGAGCAGGGANCCGAATGAGCCCGGCTGCTTTCCATGGAGCAGATCCGCGGAAGGACGCATCTTCTGGCCGCTGGAAACAGTCAGTTTAACCGCCGGCATGTCCCCCCGGGCAGGGATATGGAAATGCACCCGGGTTGAGGCTGGGTAGCCTTCCGCATGAACCCCCGTGGCCTCGCCCTCAATGCGGATCCGCTTGGCGTTGCTGGAACCCCCGGGCTCCCAGAGTTCTCCAAGATTCAGGCAACGGAAGAGAAAGTTCCCGGTGTGNCAGCCCATGTCCCCGAGACTGCCACTGCCAAAGTGCCGCCATCCTCTCCAGATGAAGGGAAGGTAGCTCGGATGGTAGGGGCGCTCGGACGCTGGTCCCAGCCAGAGATCCCAGTCGAGATTGTTCGGAACCGTGGGGGTATCCTTGGGACGGGTCATGGTAGCGCTTCCATCGCTGACCCAGAGATACGCATTTTCAACAGGTCCCACCGTGCCGGCAGCACCCCATTCAGTAGCGCGACGCACCCCCTCTGATGCAGACCCCTGATTGCCCATCTGGGTCACCACCTTGTGCTTGGCAGCNGTCAGGCGCATCATGCGGGCCTCGTGAACAGTCCGCGTCAGTGGCTTTTCACAATAGACATGCTTCCCCTGCTTCATGGCCCCGACCGCGGCCACTGCATGGGTATGATCCGGGGTACAGACAACCACCGCATCAATCTCCTTGTCCATCTCCGAGAGCATCAACCGGAAATCCTTGTAGCGCTTGGTTCCAGAGTACTGTTTCAGCATCTGGGCTGCGCGTTTCTCATCAACATCACAAACCGCTACCACGTTCTCCCCGGAAACCCCACGGGTATTACTGACGCCTTGTCCCCCAACCCCGATACAGGCCACGTTCAGTTTTTCGTTCGCCTTGTATCCGAAGGCAACTTGGCTGCTGCAGATCAGGAGACCAGCTCCCGTCGACCCCTTGAGAAATCCGCGCCGGTTCAAAGATGTTTGCTTACCCATATCTCCCTTGTTTCCCCCAATCACGACCGGATCGCAAGAAAACTCGCGATCATTGGAATCACTACGATCACACGATCGCAGCATTCGACCCAGTCGGCCCTCCTACACCGTTGATTAAGGAAGGCTGTCCCTTGAAACTAGGGAGGCATGCAGGAGGAGGAGCCTCGCGGCCAATCCTGCCCTGAGCCAGAAACCCTGCTTCACGGTCCGACAGGAGGCCCCTCTGGAATATCTGTGACCCATGGATACAGGCTGAAACGGTAGCGATAGAGGGCCGCAACTCTCTCACGGGGAAGAATCGACTGATTTCCCCGACCTATGTTGGTATACCATCCATTCTGAAATGCGGCATTGAGGTGACCATAGCTGGCTCCAATCGTTATCCAGTCCACGTCATCCTGCCCCCTCAGTTGAAGTTCGCACATGGCGTCCGGCGGAAGCGTCTGAAGGAAGGTGGTCACCCCCACGTTTGGGCCATTGGCCGTCACTTCTAGCGGGATGGAGGGGCGGCTGACTGAATCNAGGGGATTGGTGTTAAAGATATATTCCAGCATATTGGAATAGTCATCGTTGTCAGGGTCGGAAAGAGCACCACTGGTCGAGGAGTCGCTCAGTTGACTCTCGTTGAAGATCCTCGTACGCCACGCCTCCATCGGGCTCATGAGATTCAGCGGAACAGGAAGACGGACCCGGAGTAGCTCCGTTGGGAGAGGAAGGAATTCAACCACGAACTGATCTTCCCCGGCACGCGGAGTATAAGTTAAATCGGAAGGGCGGGAATAGATCCCATACCATCCCGGGGAGGCCCCTCCTAAACGGGCGATTCTTACTGATCCTATCGCGGGTTGTGTCACTACGGTCGGGATGGCAATGNAATCAGGAAGCGGGAGACGGATATTCGACTGGAAGGCAGCGATTGAAACGGCGCGGGGCGAGGCCCCATTGTCGCCCACGCTGCTGGCGATCCAGATGTAAACGCCGATGGGTTCGGACACACCGCCCGCGGTAGTGACCCGGTAGCTCAAGGTTGTTACCCCTTCAAATCCCTCGGTGGGTTGAAACTGAAAATTCCCAGTCGNCAGATCGAACCCCGTAATCGTCCCCTCCGCCTGCGAATCATCGATTTCGAGATCAAGGATCTCCTGGAAAGGAACACCATCTTCATCGAGCAGGTTGTCATTAGTGTAGAGGCTGCGCTGAAGATGATTCGTGTCCAGAATCTCATCAATCCGGGTGCTGAACCAGTCTGGCTGTCCCGTCACCGCAACCGGGGCGGGAAGGACCGTAATCGCGACTTCGGCTTGCTCCACCCGGGTCAACCGGAGAGCGTCCAACTGAANCCCNAGGTCCGAACTCGCCGCTCCGTTCTGCTGGTTGCCTGCTCGTGCGTTGTGCATGGAAAATCCAAAACAGTGGTCCCCAGCGGCGAGTTCCACCGCATCGATCTCGATCAGATTCTGTGCGGTCTCTCCCGGACCAAAGGCGAGGCTGGCATTCGTGCCCTCCACCATGAGAAAATAGCCCGCAGGGGCCAGCCGTGCCATCATGGCCCCGGGCTCAAAGGAGCGGAACAACTCCTGCCCGTCGAGATAGGCTATCACTCCGTCATCCCGTCTTACGATCGCGTTGAGTCGATAAACCCCGGATTCGGCAATCCGGAACGCTGTCCGCACATATCCCGTGTAGCGCCTTCCGTTGATCGGAAGCGCCAGGCTGGTGNCAGGTGAGNTTCCAGCTACTCCATTATTTTGCGAATCTCCAAACTGGCCATAACCGACAAGACCTCTCGCACGCACCCACGACCTCGGAACCTCAAAAGCAAGCGTGCTCCAGACCTCGTCAAAGTTGGGAATATCAAGAGCCGGGGGTGTTCCGTCAACAGGACTGAACGCCCTCCAATTCGTCCGGGACGAAAGGACCGTGACCGGTGCCGCAACCGAAGCCCAGTAGCTGAAGACGTCATCGCCTGAGAAATTCGGGTCTGGCTGGTAAGTGAATCTGCCATTCTCGTTGAAAACCAGGCTCCCATGTTCCGGCTGCTGACTGATCCGCGCGGTCACGGATGAGAGATCAGGGTCGATGGCATCATTCTCAAAAATGCCCGGGTTCTGCTTGCCATCAACCACCAGCGATTCTCCCTGATTGATGGTATAGGCATCATTTGTGAGTGCCTGTCCGTAAAGAGACGGGCAGACGGAGACAAACCCCAGAAAAAAGAGAGTGATCAACACATACTGTTTCATCCTCTCCGTTGCGCCTGCCCGGTCCCGGGAAGCGATTGCAGAGCCTGCTAAAAGCAACCCGGGGTTAATAAGGTGTAACGAAGCGTTAACTGGTTTCTGTAACGCTGAAGTGGCGTGATTGCTGCTGCAACCACCGGGCCTTGGTGTCATGACCCGAAAAGCAGACATATGGTAAGATTTCATCTTGATTTCTAGCTGTTTGTTCTACGAGAGAAAGGGGGGTCATCTTTCAGTACTTCGTTGGTTATTAGTGCAATAAGCATAGATCGTGCCATCTCCAGAATCGTGTAAAATAAGGGATAGACTGTCGTAGGATGCCCACTCTAAACACAGTGCCGAACTTTCTTCCGGTGTCGGTAGCCGGGAGGAGTTCTTGCCCTGTCCAGCTCCGCAGGTTCGCGCTCCTCCAAAAAGCGATTCATGATTAATTTCTGCATCAGAGCCAGAGCGGCAGACCAACTCTGACATCAGCACGTTCTGTTCTGACGGAACTCCGGTGGCAAGTTAGGCCGAGGGCTATGCCAAAATTAAGTACAGAAGCTCTCGCGGCGAAGCGTATGCGGCGGAAATCGCTGATCCTGGAAGCAGCACCAGACGACCCTATCTACTCACGTGGGTGGCAAGTCGGATCAGCACCTGTCTTCAGGACGTCTACGACAGCTTCAAAACTGAATGATTCGGATAAGGAAAATCAACCTCATCCAGGCCTCGTTCCTCCCGTAGATCCAAACGCCATTGAGGAGCGGGAGCTAAAAAATCCTGACGGGTCTGATCTGGATGAGTTCATCCAGTAATATCGCCCCGCGCTTGCGCGGCAGGAGGAGTTGGAGCGTGGCGAGGAGTAAACCCGGAGTAAGATGAGCAAAATTACTTGCAGGAAATTAAGCAACGAGGAAGCGTTGAAAAAGTACTGGAGAAGCTCATTCGTCTTTGTCGAAGGCACCGGAGTCATCCTGGAGCATGTTCCTGAGAGCAATGAGACTCACGACCAGGAAAAAGTAGGATCGCGTCAGGACGCTAATGTCCATTCAGGGAAAAACGTTCAGGGAGGTAAAAATCTGTTGCCAGTTTGTTGCCTGCTCAGGGTGCATTCGGATGCATCTCCCTGCATTTGCTCTGCGAGACACAACCCCCCCTTATTCTCAGGGAATCCCTACAATTAAGGCGATTTGCGGGAAATCGCTGGAGGCGGCGGTCGGATTCGAACCGACGAATAACGGTTTTGCAAACCGTCGCCTTAGGCCACTTGGCTACGCCGCCATCTCAAAGCGTCCCGGGTGGTAATCCCGTTCTCCCCTGCTGTCAATAATTGGTCTTCCTCCGCCGAGTTGATGCTTTCCCTGGGCCGGGAACTCCTCAGAATTGGTGAATGTCATGTGTCTTCAGAGGGCCAATATTCCTTGGCCTTATCTGCGCTTTGGTGAGCTCAGTCGCACTCCGTGGCGAACAAAAGGTGTCCTTTGAATTGCGGGACGGCGACCGGGTCGCGTTTCTTGGCAACTCATTCTTTGAACGGGCCCGGCACCACGGATACCTCGAGACCTCCCTCGCCCTGCGTTGGCCGGAGAGAAGGATCACATTTCGTAATCTCGGCTGGGACGGCGACACTGTATTCGGACACTCCCGGACCGGAGGTCGCCGCCGGTCTGTCTTCGGCGATCCGGAGGAAGGCTTCGGTAAAATGATCGCCCACCTTCGCCAACTTGACCCCACTGTGATTTTTATTGCCTACGGCTGGAATGAGTCCTTCGCGGGATTGCAAGGAATCGCCCCTTTCCGCGCGGGCCTTACCCGCCTCCTCCAAAACGCAGGAGCACCCACCCGGCGTTTCGTTCTCCTAACACCGGTTCCGCTGGAGCAAGGGTTTGGTACGGAGCTTTCATCGCCACGAAGAACCGATCCTTCACCAACGACCTACCTAGCTGGGCGAAATACCATCCTGAAATCCTATCGAGACGCTATCGTATCCGTGGCGACGGAAGGAGGTCACCATCTGGTAGACCTCTTTGAGGCTCTCCAGCAATCCAAGCGGTCCTGCACTGCTAATGGGATACACCCCAGCGCGGAAGGGTATCAGGACATCGCCTTGATCATGGCCCGGAGCCTTCGCCTTCCGGATCCCGCCATTGCTCTCGACTCACCGGAGGCGGGCATGCTTCGCAGCGCCATTGTTAGAAAAAACACTCTCTACTTCCACCGCTGGCGACCCCGTAACGATGCCTTTGTCTACGGCGAACGGAAGCAGGAGCAGGTGACCGCCCAAGGCGAACCAGAACAATTCGAGCCCTTCGTGACAAAGCAGGAGAAGCACATCCGCGAACAATTGGAGGCTCTGCGATGAAAGCCATACGCCACTTCATCCCCTGGTTCCTCGTGGCTGCCTGTCTTCCAGTCAGTGCCCAGCGGGGCCTGAAGGAGATCCCTCCACCCGACCCGGAATTGGAAAAAGCCTCTTTCAAGGTCGCGGAAGGATTCGAAGTGAACCTCTGGGCTGCCGACCCTCTCCTCGCCAAGCCCGCTCAGATCGCCTTCGATAGAAAAGGCCGGCTCTGGGTCGCCAGTAGCGAAACCTACCCCCAGTTGAATGTGAACCAGGATCCCAGTGACCGCATTCTTATTCTCGAGGACTCGGATAAGGACGGGCGGGCGGACAAATCCTCGGTCTACTATGATCAACTTGTCATCCCTGGTGGAATACTCCCGGATGGGAATGGAGGGGCCTATGTCGCCCACGGGGAAGAGCTTCTCCACCTTCATGATCGCAATGGAGACGGCAAGGCAGATGAGAGGGAGGTGCTCCTCTCCGGGTTTGGATCCGAGGATACTCATCACACCCTGCACCGGCTGGGCTGGGGACCCGGTGGCCTCCTCTACATGCTTCAGGGCTATTACATAGGCAGCCATGTCGAGACCCTCTACGGCCCGCGCCGGCTCAATGGCGGAGGGCTCTGGTCCTACGATACAAAGACCCGCCGGCTGGAGATCTACAGCCGTGGCCTCATCAATCCCTGGGGCATGATCTTTGACCGCTGGGGCCAGTCCTTCCAGACCGACGGGGCTGGAGGCCAAGGCATCAACTATACCTTTCCCGACTCGGTCTTCCGCGCCTCTCCCAGAGAACCTCGCGCCCTTCCCGGGCTGAATCCGGGGCGCCCAAAGTCATGCGGTCTTGAAGTCATCAGCGGAAGCCACTTCCCATCCGAATGGAGGGGAAACCTGCTCACCAACGACTTCCGTGCCAATAACATCGACCGCTATGTCATCACCGCTGAACAGAGCGGATACAAGTCGGCCCTCCAGCCTGATCTTCTTTCCTCCTCCCACCTCTCTTTTCGTCCGATTGACATCGTGATGGGCCCCGATGGAGCAGTCTACCTCGCGGATTGGTACAGCCCTATCATCCAGCATGGCGAAGTGGACTTCCGCGACAAAAGGCGCGACCGCGTTCACGGAAGGATATGGCGAATCACAGCCAAGGGCCGCCCCCTTGTGAGCCCAATCGACTACGCCTCCAGATCCATAACCCAGCTGATTGATCTGCTACGGCACGACGCCGACTGGGTGAGGCTAAACGCCCGCCAGGAACTAAAGGAGCGGGACGAGGCCAAGGTAAATACCTCCCTCAACACGTGGCTTGGCTCCCTCGATCCTTCTGATCCCGCATTTGAGCATCACCGCCTCGAGGCCCTCTGGACCTACCAGACCACCACCACCCGGCGCTCGACTGACCTCATCTATCAAACCCTTGAATCGCCTGATCCCCGGGTCCGTGCTGCTGCCATTCGGGTTCTTTATCACTGGGGCGGACCGCCGGCGCTCCTGGCACAAAGCATCATCGATCCCCATCCCCAGGTTCGCCGAGAGGCTGTTACTGCCCTCGGGCAGTCCACCGCCCCGGAAGCCCTTGTCATGGCACTTGGGGTTCTGAATCAACCCATGGATACATACCTGGACTTTGCCCTCTGGCGGACCTGCCGGCTCCTCGAGCCCCATTGGCTTCCGGCCTTCCAGAAAGGAGAGCTGCACTTAGGCTCCAACGCGGAGCACCTCGGATTTGCTCTGAAGGCGATAGAAAAGCCCGAGGCCCTCGCCCCCCTGATGACAATGATCGCATCAGGGAAGGCAGACGAATCCACCATCCGACTCGTGGGTAAGATCGGAAGCCCCAAGGAGCTTGATGTAATCCTCCAGCTGGCGCACCTCGAAAGCCACTCCCTGACTGGCGCCGCCGCTCTTGCCCTCGCTGAGGCTGTGGAAGACCGGGGGATCTCGCCAGCCAACACGAACCTGCGCTACCCAACCTGTCGCAGGCTGCTCGGGGAGAACGATCGCGAAATCGCCGCCACAGCCTGTCGCCTCGCCGCAGCCTGGAATCTTGAGGAACTCAAGAAGGAGATTGAGGGCCTGCTCATGACGTCGCCTCCTCCCGTGAGCAGGGATGCGGCTCGGGCGCTTGCCCGTCTGGGAAGCCTCAGGGCCCTTGATTCTCTCGCCGCACAGGGACCATCCCGCGATGTCCGGTTGGCCGCTGCAGCCGCCCTCGTCTCCGTAGCCCCAGCGGCTGCATCTCCGCATATCGTGAAACTCTTTCAAGAGAACCTTTCGCAGCCTGAGGTTGAAACTGTGATAGCCGAGATCCTGCTCCGTCCCGGAGGAAGTGATCATCTCGCCAAAGCCCTTTCAGGACATCTAATCGCAGGGGACACAGCCATCCATGCCTCGAGGCTGCTGGAAGTCTCTGGCCGGGAACATTCTGAACTCATGGCCGGGCTGGCAAAGGCGTCCAAGATGAGTCCGCGCCTGCGCGGCCCCAACTCGAGCAATCGCGAAGCTCTTCTTGAACTGGTTGCAAGTGGCAACGTAGCCCGGGGACGGATCATCTATGAGCAAGCTTCGCTCGCATGCACGGTCTGCCACCGGGTTGGCGGTGAGGGAGGCCTTGTTGGCCCCGACCTTTCCAGCATCGGCGCAAGTGCTCCTCCTGACTACCTCCTCGAATCCCTGCTCAATCCCAGTGCGAAGATCAAGGAAGGCTACCGGATGTCGGTCGTCACACTCAAGAACCGGAGTGTCATTTCCGGAGCTATCAGTCAGGAAACGCGAAATGCGCTCGTTATTCGCAGTGCGTTTGGAAAAGACACCCGTATCCCAAAGATGGAAATCGCCTCCCGGGAGACCAGTCCGGTGTCCATGATGCCCGGGGGCTTGGTCGCCGCTCTGAAGGAAGAAGAGCTCGTCGACCTCCTCGCCTATCTCTCCTCCTTGGGCAGGACGCCAAAAGACTAGCCCCGTTTCCAGGCTCCTTGGTGCGCCGACAGGAAGGCTTCCGCTTCGCAACTAGGCGCGCACCAGGCCCCTGACTGGCTGGCTCGAGGATAGGACGCGGTTGCCCGCTGTATTCTTCAAACGGCATGCCTGGATCAACCTCCAGACCATGACGCTTTGTTGCCAAGATATCGTCGGGGGAGAGAATTCGATCCACCGGGGGCTCCCCTTCTTATTATCAGCGCCAATGACCCGGCCAGTGCGCGTTCCTCCATGAGCCCCCAGCATCGACATGTCCTGAGGCAGGGATTTTTGCTCGCGAGAAATCTCGTCCACACTAGGGTCAGTATTCAATCCATGACGAAGACCTCTCTCAATCGCCGGCGCTTTCTTTCCACCGGAGCGGGTTCAATCGGCGCCTTGACAGCAGCCCCACAGATCCTGCGGGCTCGGGAGAGAGGGTCCGCAAACGAGAAGCTGAATATTGGGGTAGTGGGCTCATCCGGACAAGGCGGTTACAGCATCGGTCAACTGAAGGACATCGCAAACATCGCAGCCCTCTGTGACGTCGACCAGAACCGCCTCGCCCCGATCGCGAGGCAATTCCCCTCCGCCCGAACCTACCGTGATTTCCGCAAGCTGGTAGAGCAGAAGGACCTCGATGCGGTAGTGGTAGCCACCCCCGACCATACCCATGCCGCCGCCAGTGTTGCCGCCATGCGCGCCGGCAAGCACGTCTACTGCGAGAAACCCCTGTGTCGCACTATTTCGGAGGTTCGTCACGTCACCGAGCTCGCACGAACAACAAACCGCATCACGCAGATGGGCACCCAGATCCACGCTGGATCAAACTACCGCCGGGTCGTGGAACTCGTTCGCTCCGGTGCAATCGGCGAGGTTAGCGAAGTCCATGTCTGGGTCGGCTCAAGTACCGGGGGCAGGAAACGCTACAATCAGTTCCCGAAAAGCGTTCCAGCCAACCTCGACTGGGAGCTGTGGCTGGGGCCGATCCCGGAACAACCCTACCACCCCGGCTGGACACACTTCCATTGGCGGCATTGGTGGCACTTTGGCGGAGGCACCCTTGCTGATATCGGATGTCACTACATGGACCTTCCCTTCTGGGCACTCGACCTGAGCCATGCCGTCTCCGCGGAGGCTGAGGGCCCACCCGTTGACAAGGATTCCGCCCCGGCCTGGTTGAAGGTCCATTACCAGTTTCCCGATCGAGTGGTGTCCGGTCGGCACTGGAAGGCCCTTCCCCTTACCTGGTATCACGGCCGCTACCCGGACCACATCCTGACCCCGGAACAGCACCAGCAGTGGGGATCCGGCATTCTTTTTGTGGGCACGAAAGGCCAGCTTATCTCCAATTACGGAAATCATGCCCTGCTTCCAGAAGACAAATTCCGGGACCTTTCCCGGCCAACGCCCTTCATTCAGGATTCCAAAGGCCATCATCGGGAGTGGATCAACGCGATCAGGTCTGGAGGATCGACCACCTGTCGCTTCGACTACTCGGGGCCTCTGAGCGAAACCGTCCTCCTGGGCAATGTCGCCTTCCGCAGCGGCCAGAAGCTTGAGTGGGATCATCGGTCCATGAGGGCAACAAACTGTGCCGAAGCCGATCAATTCATCCAACATCACTACCGGGGAGACTGGAAACGCTGGTTTGAGGGGTAGAACGGGCGGGATAAACACCCTTCCGCTGCCTGATTGTAAAGCCCGCAGGCTCCCCTCATCCCGTCGTGTTCCTTCCTTGCTTCCTTCTGAAGTTGACTCAGGTGGCATCCATGCGTGGAGTTGCCCGGATGACTTTCCGCGGATTGATAGCTCTGGCCGGAACCGGGCTTACGCTCGGTGCCCCGGCGGCGGAACGTGGAGATGAGGAATTGCGCACGCTTGCCGCCGAGGCCTATCAGGCCGGCCACATCGAGACAGGTCACCTCTACCTTAATCAGATCATCTCCCAAAATCCCAGCAACATGGAGATCACGCTGGAGCCCCTCGACGAGATTCTGAAGCAGTCGCGCCGGAGCGACGCCAAGCTGCGGGCCGAACAACCCAACGTCCCATTTTCGGAAAATCCGGCCGCGGAGCAGGCTGCCCGGCGACTCTGTTCACTCGAGAAGATCGGCATCGTTTCGGCCAATCAGCAGTCTTTGAAGCACGCCGCCTCCATTCTTCTCGATCACCATCTTCATCATCGGAGACTATTCGAGGCCCGAGAATTGATTGATCGATTCGCAGCAGAAAACGCCCATGATCTCTTCTGGAGAATCCTGCAGGTGCGGGTCTATCACCGGCTGAATTCGACCCAGACCAGGCCTCTGTTCAATCGTCTCAAGAGCGAGATGGACCTCAACCACCCGGACCCGGAGATCCGCGAGCTATGGAAGGAGTTCGCCGCAGAATGGACTTCCAAGGAAGCATCCCTGCCCCTTTCAATACAACCGCTCTTCGAGGGAAGCCCCCTTCCGCATATGGAGCCGGACGACCCGGACCTCGAATGGGATACCGTCGCTACCCGTTCAGCCCGGATCGTTGCTCCGATCATCGACCGCTTGGCAGCCAAGGCCCTGACCGTTCCGCAGATCATGCCATGGCGCGACAAATCCGGCCTGACCGATCCGGTCCGCGCTCTCGACTTACACCTTCTCAGTCAACCGGCGGCGCATCTCGCGAACCTGCGCAAGGTCCAGGACGAACGCTACCAGCTGGAGAATTTCCGTGACAACCCGACTGATGACGAAGTCCTTTATCAGTTCCGGCGCTATCCCTGGTCCTCCGCATCTCAGAACAAGCTCCGCGAGCTCGCCAACAGGGAGTTGTTCGCCGGCCACGCTCAATCTGCATGGCGTAATTTTCAGGACCTGCTGAACCATGCTGCCGACTCCGAGACAAGGGATGCCTCACTGGTCGGAATCTGGACCGCCCGCAATGAGATCGAAACCCCGCAGAACGCGGCCCAGCTTCTCGGAGATGAAGACCCGGATCGAAAGCTGTCCTGGCTCGGCAAGCCGACCAGCGCCCTCGAGATCTGCAGAGAACTTCTGAAGAGCCGCCCCCTGCCTCCCCGTCAGCTTTCAAATTCGCCGGAAACAGCCCTTGAGGATCTCATACAGAAGGTCATCCGTATCCCTCCGAGGGCAGCCTGGAACAGCTCTGGCGGCTGGTCTCCGAACAAGATCGAGCTGACAGCTACCGCGAAAACCATTCTCGTCGGCGGGCGGGACATACTTGCCCTGTTCGATGCGGAGGATCCCGCAAAGCCGCTGTGGACGAGCTTCCAGCCCCCCTCTCCAGACGAGAACAAGACCCTGGACACCAATCATCCCGGCTTCTTCCGTCCTCGTATTTCGCAGCGAAACCTTTACACCCGCTGGGGCTTCAGCAGCCAGCCTCCGCGGGGTATTGCCGCCATCGATAGCTCGAGTGGTGCAGTAAGGTGGTCTACCGGACAGCACCAGCAGCCCCGCCTTCTCCAGATTCCCCTCGGGGATCCCGTGCCAGCCAATGGTCTTCTCTACCACCTTGAATGGAACTTTCAAAACAATGTCAATCAGGGCCGGGGAAGGGAGCTCAACCTTGTCTGCCTCGATCCGTCGCGTGGTGACACCCGATGGAAGGCTCCGATCGCGATCGCGGGGCGCGACTCTGATCTCACTGCCAGCCTCGAACAAAGTCAGCCGGAATTCGCGATATACGGAAATAGTGTGACGGTCGACGGTGGAGCCATTTACAGCAGCTCCAACAGTGGCCTCATTGCACGTTCCGACATCCGGGATGGCCGCACAGACTGGATCTATCATTACGATCCCGTTCCCCCCACCGATCGAACTGTGCTCAATCATGGATCAGCACCGATTCTGGCGGGAAATAAGGTAATATGCATGCCTAGGGACGCCCGCAGAATCTTTGCCCTGGACCGGAAAACGGGGCGGCTCCTCTGGGAGAACCCCCTCGTGCTCGGAGTGCAGATAGTCGGCAGGGTCGAAGGGCTTCTTATCGTTCGCGGCCGCTCCCTTCTGGCTGCGATTGATCTGAGCACGGGAGAGGCGCGCTGGTATCGACCAGCCGGGGACACCATCGGACGTCTGAAACTCCTCAACCGCTCGGTTTATCTAGCGCGTCTTGACGGGTTGTCCCAGATCGATGCCATAACAGGACGTACGGTGGCAACCCGTTCCTGGCGCCTCGCCGATGAAAAACCAAGGGCCTTTGCAATCGACGGAAAGAACCTTTTCCTTGTGACCGACAAGCCTGCCGAGTCAGCAACCCGGCAATTAACGGCACCCTCAATTGACGCTGATGCGGTAAACAATGGAACCCCTGACCCCTCTTTCGTGCAGCGCTGGTCCCTTTCCCGTAACGACCCCAGGGTTTTTCTCCCTCCTCCGGGATCTCCCCTCACGGGAAGCGTTTACATTTTTTCGAGTGGTATTCTCGAGCGGATCGAGCCGGGAAACCGAGGTCGAGTTGCATGGCAACGATTCATCGATGGCGGAAACCCGCAGGTCCATCTCGTCGGGAATATTCTGCTGGCAATCGACTATTCCATTGGAAAGGCCCCTGGCCTTGTAAACCGCCTCGTAGCCTTTGAAGCGGAAACCGGCAGAACTCTTTGGGAACACGCGATCGACACGCCGGTAACCTCAACCTTGAACTGTGGAGATACCCAGATATTCCACGATGCCATCGGCAAAGTTCTGGCCGTGGATCTCCGCACCGGAACCCGCGCATGGCAACGCAACTTTGGCAACGGGTTCCAGATGCGCGTGACCTTTGATGGCTCGCAGGCTCATATCTTCTTCGTCTCCCGGCTCCGCTCGGCCAGCCACGTGATCGTGGACCCTCAGAGCGGGTCCACCCTGAGCAACCGCAAGATCGCTGCCAAGACATCTGAAGATGCACGCAATGCCAAGCCCATTGCCGGCGGATACTACGAAGTAAAAATCAACCCAGTGAACGCTCGTTTCGTCCGTTTTACGGCCCTCTCCGAAATCAATGGCCGCGGGTGGGCCTCGATTGCCGAGTTGCAACTGGCGGGAGAAGATGGCGAAAATCTTCCTCGCGAAGACTGGGCCGCCACTGCTTCCAATTCCGAGACCAAGGCTCAATACGATACGGGCCCCCAGTGCGTAATCGACGATGATCCGGTGACCTGGTGGCACTCGCAATGGATCGGGGAGATTCCCCCTCATCCGCACTCGGTCGTCATTGACATGAAGACCGAGAAGCGTATCAGCGCTCTTCGCTATCTTCCCGCCGTGATCGTGAACAACAATGGATTGATCAGGGAATATGAGCTCCACGTGAGCACCGACGGCAGGAACTGGGGAAAGCCGGTCGGAGAAGGATTCATGGTCAATGAGACCCGGGTCGATCAGGTCTACGCCACTGCTAAATCCATTGTCTTCGAAAGTCGGTCCAGCCCGAACCAGCCAATGAATGTCTTTCGTTATAAGCTGGACGGAAGCCCAGCCATCAGGGTGCATAAGAACGCTAGTGTTGTCTACATGAAGGACCCATTTTTCATGATCCACGAGGGAGACCAGCTAGTAGTGCGCCACTTTGATAATCCGGAATATCGATTCGAACTTGGCCCTCATTCCCAGCTCGACCTTTCCGCCCTGTCCCTTGAAAAGAGTCTCCTTATCATGGGCAGAAAGTCTGTCATCGTCGCTGATCTCGACAAGAGACGCTTCATCATCGAACCCGGCGCCCCCGACTCCGCTCACAACAAGGTCGGGATCCTAGTCCGAAATGGAGAGCACGGACTCATCAAGATCGTCAAGGAAGGTGAGCAGCGGCAGATGGCATATCGCTTTAACCTGGAGAACGGACAGCCCGTCCCTGGATATCCGCTCGCAGTGACGGAGGATCTCATGCCTGACCAGGGCATTCCATGGTTTGACGGTCCGGTTCTCCTCCGCGATACATCCTCTGTAAGCGCTTGGACTGTTCGCGGGCAATGATAGCATCCGGGCGGCCTGCAGGTAAGGCGCTGTCATGACCTCATTTCCCCTGACGACCCGGATCGCTACCCTGACCGCCTTTCACATGGTCCTGCTGGGCGGAATGCTCCTGCACGCGGAAGGCCGCTCGTGGCGTAGCATGAATGGCAATCAGAGCTTTCGAGCGGTATTCGTCTCATCCAACGGAGTCAGCGTGGTTTTAAGGACACCTGATCGCAGAACCGTGACCGTAGCTCTCAAAAACCTTCATTCCTCCGACCGCGCCTGGGTGAGGCAACATCTGAAAAAAACCCTTCCCCCGGCAGAGGCCGGAGTTACTGGTCCGTGTTTTGATTCCCTCGCCTACGGTGACACACGGGCAACCGTCGAAAAAAAGCTCAGGGAAAGCCCGGCGGTTAGCAAGACGCTCGACGACCAGCTTATCGGACGTACCGGGTTGAATGGGATCTACCGGACTACGGTTGCGGGGGAGCAATTCAACCTGTTCTTCCAGTGGAGCGGCAATGACGAGTTGCGGGAAGTAACCCTTCGGGGAGAGAGCTCCAGCTCCCTCGATTATGACAAAGGGCTTCGTAAACGGTGGCAGAGCCTCCTCTCCAAGCTGGCTCGGAGCCATGGCTCCCCCGTGCAGGCCACCAGATATCCTCCTCGGGAGGAACTCACCGGCGGACAGCTTCTGGGCTCACATCTGTGGCATACGGAAAATGGTCACTCTATCCTCCTTTGCACCGGACAGGAAAAAGACAAATATCTGGTGGCTGTCAGGTTCTCTGCCGACAGGATCCCTCCGAACGTCCTCCCGGAGCTTCCGGCGGAAACCCCGGCAGACCCCCCTCCGGGCCCGTGAACAGCCCGCCATTCTAGCCTTCATATGGCTTCCTGCGGGATAAGACACCGGTAAGAGTCCCCTATGGGGTCTTTACCCTTACATATTTGGTGACCCTCCCGTGGACATTCCACTCCTGTGCGTAAAGTGCCCCGGTGACATCAAAGGTACATCCATGGACTGCGATAAGATCGCCCTCATGCCAGTGCTCCGGGGCAATCCGGTTACTCGCCTTGCGCCGCGCCTTTCGTTCATCTCCCAGCCGGGAAATCAACTTGTAGTCCTTGTCGTAGAGCGAAACCCGCCCGTCAAGCTCCCCTACCGCCAGAAGATTCCCATGGATATCCGCAGCGCAGGGTCGTCCCAGCTGGTCATCAATCGTCCTGATAAAGTTACCGGCCATATCATATTGCTGCAATCGGTTATTCTGGCGGTCACTGATCAGGAGCGTCGACTTCTTTCCCCGAGAGTCGACCAAAATATTATGACAGACATCAAACTGCGCCTCCCCCTTTCCCTTGCCCCCGAAACTTTTTAGGTAGTTCCGGTCCTTGTCATAGAGGTGCACAAGCGACTTCCCGTAGCCGTCCGCGATGATGACCCTGCCGTCCGAGCTCACGTCCATGTCGGTAGGATTATATTCGCCCACGCTTTCGTACATCCCCGGCACCTGAGGGGGACCAATGATCTGCCAGGCGACGGTTCCATCGGGCTTGACTGCCACAACCCGCTTAATTCTGGGCATTGCCAGCAGCAGCAGTTCCTCCCCTGCCAAACGGCGCACTTTCATTCCATGGACCCCCTTGAACACCTTACCCCCCTTGGTTCGAATATCTCCTCGATATTTGCCATCGGGACCAATGATCTGGATCGTGTTACCAGTTGCGATGTAGACGTTTCCCTTGCTGTCCGAGGCCAGATCTCCATGCAGGTTACCCAGTCCTTTTCCCTCTGGATAACTGGGCCACCCAGGAACCGTCTTGTAGATACCATCCCCCTGACCGGTGCGGACGGGGGCCGGTTCGTCCGCCGCATGAAGGGGCAGTAGAAGAATAACAACCGGCAGAAATATGGAACAGGTCTTCATAAGGTTCAAATAACGTGTGCGTTACATTACCTCCCCATCGTGACCAACGTCGATGCCTCTTTAGCCACCACCCGGCGATGTCTCCCGGCTAACGCCTGTTCCCCGCGGCTTTCCGGCGTAACATGCCGGCTATTTCCGGCCTTCGCTTCTGGATTGTCCCGACGTCAAGGTCGAGATTGGAGCCGCGAATAATACCCTCATAGAATTGACCCAATCCGCTGCTCCAATCCCCGGTAACCGTGTCGACCGCAGCTTCCTGCCGCTGATTTTTCTTGGTAAGCGATGCGCCATTGGCCAGAAGGAACTCAATCATGTCTTCCCTGCATAAAAATGCAGCCAGGTGCAGGGGAGTGTTTCCGTCCCGATTGTGATACGAGACGCTGACTTTGTGCTCCTCGACCAGAATTTTTGCGATTTCCATCCGACCATGGAAGACCGCAGTCGAGAGGGGGGTCATCCCCCCATCACCATGACGACGGGCATTCGTCGGCGCACCGGCTCGGATCCACCGACGCGCAGCCGCGAGATCCCCTCGCTCAATTGCTTCCCCGAGGGCGTCTCGTAATCTCGAGGGATCATCGGAGCGAGCCTCACGGGGATTGTCCCCGGAGCTTCCGGTATGGAAGATAAAGTCATTGCTGAAAAGCCCCTCCGGGTTCTGTACTTGGAGAAAGTGCATTCCCGGCGCTGGCAAGGTCTCCAGCTCAATCGAAATACGATCCGTCCTCAGAGTTCTCACCTTCGCGGGAACCCGTCTTCCGTCCACAATCACAGCCGCTCCGTCACGGACATGCCGGGCGCCCAGAACCATTGTCTTCTGCTCATCAGTGAGCCTCGGAAAGCGCTGCCTTCCGACCTGCGCATGAAGGGGGCCCCGGGTCCAGAGAGCCGGCTGGGGATGGTCGTAGTCATCGTTGATGCCATGTCGTCCCGTAAATGTTCCCACAAACGTTCCCGCTATCGCCGCCTTGAAGAGCTGCTCCCGGCTGATGTTGCTGCCCTCCCTGCCCGTGGCAAAGTAGGATGTTCCGTCATACTGCAATACAAGCGGGCGACTTCTCCCTTCCCTGATTTCAACGCCATCACACTGCAGGATCACACCACCTTCGCGGGCCGATACTTCAAGCGCGTCCATCAGGTCCAGAGTCATCTTCTCGCCAGCGGTCTCCCGGTTGAGGGTTACCTGCCTTGCAAAAGATCCGGAAAACCCGGTGCTGCCCTCAGTCACCATCTCCCAGACGGGATCGAACTCCTCGCGGCCCTGCCACGAAAATTGCCAGATCGCTCGCTCAGAATTCCCTCCTTCGGCAACTCGCCGGTAAAAATCAAAATCAATTATGTTCAATCGTCCCTGCGGCAGAATCAAAAAGCGGTCATAGGCGCCCCTCCAGGTCGGGGCATCCATTCCCGATCCCGGCGTGTTAGTGCTGACAAGAAATGGCATCCGATGGCAATCGCCACAGACGTTCATCCTCCTCGACTCCTGATTGCCTACGATGTGAAATTGCCTGAACCCTTCCTCTGCTCTTTCAGTAAGCTTGTTATCAAAAGCCCTTCGCTGCGCCGGAGGATAGGTGACATTAAGAAGAAACTTCGCCATGTCGTCCCTCTCTTCTGCCGAGAGAAGCCCCTGTTTGCCCTCGTCATTTCTGGTGTCCATTCCTACCATCAGCATCGTTGTCGCAAGGCTTCCATCAATGACGTGACGCGTGGCGCTCTCCGGCTTTTCTGGATCACTGTTAGGGGCCTCATGGCTTCTGACGTTTGCACTGTTGTTTCCACCATACGGGTCTCCGGGAATACCATCCCAGTGAAAGGGAGCCGTATCACGTAAGCCACGCACTGGCATTGTGGACCTTGGCATGATCTGGTTTCCACCCGTCACAACCGGGGTCTCCAGCACCCATAGAAGCTGGTCAGTGTGGCCATCAGGGTGGCAACTGGCGCAGGAAAACGTCGCCGTCGTTGAAGCGGAAGCCTTGTTAAAGGCGATTCTTCCTCTCTTGAATTCAGGGTGGGTGGGATCCTCAAGAGCGATGATTGATTTTAGCTTCGGGTTCGACAAATCACTGAAATCAAGCACCGATACCGTATTTGCCACCGCGTTGAGCACCCATGCGCCCGTTGGGGATCCATTTTCGTCCTCAACAAGGGCAATACCTCGCGGTACGGAGTCGACCTTGACCCGCCCCAGGATGGATCCGGTAGCTGCATCCATGACGCAAACGACGTCCGATCCAGCAGCACTCACCACCAGTGTGGCGTCATTACCACTAACCTGGATCCCGTAAGGGGTCGCCAGAGCCTCACTCCGCTTAGGATGCCTGGGTGGCCGGGGCTCCAGATCATAGAACTCGGGGCTGGCCCCTGCTCCCACAGGAACCTTGGTGATTTGATTGAGAAACGCCCTGTTCCCTAGCTCAGCGAGCCCCTGCTTCCCGGTCCCCGCCCGACCGTTGATGTGATTCCGGGCATCGGCCTGCGCGATGAACACCTCCCCCTTCGAGTTGACTGCCAGACCGTATAGTAACGTTCCAAGAGTATCCACTGTTCTGACAAGGCGATCTGTCTTCGTATCAAAGACATAGAGGTCTCGGTCTGGAACACGGGGATGCTTGACGATGTCTGTCACGTGTCCAAGGGAGAGAACATTGTTGTTGGCGATCGAATGCTCATGGGCATTGAAGGTCACCAGATCTCCATCCACCTTGTAGCCACCGGAAAGCTGCGTCTTATTATTTGATTCGAATGGAATCACGTAGAGTAACCCATCCCTCACCACGATCGCTCTGGGATCCTGTGCCGTGATCCTCAGCCTCTTCTCAACCTTGCGGGTCCGGGTATTGACCACCGCAATTCGATTTTCAGACGAGAGAGCAACATACGCTTTTTCATTACTTGCGAATGCGATCCCCACAGGTTCGTCAAACCGTGTTCCCCTTGTGCGCGAGTCAAAATCCTGGATGGTTGCTACTACGTTAAAGCGCGTTGCGCTCTCCCCTCCAAGATCAATCACGCTTACCGAATCGGACACGTGGTTGGAGACCCACAGCTCCTGGCCGTCAGGCCGAAGGGCGAGGCTCACAGGGTCAACCCCCACCGAGATCCGCCTCACGATCTTACGACTCCGGCGATCAATTACATCAATCGTATCGGCAGGAGTATTTGCTACAAACACGTAGTCCCCGTTAATCAGAACCGGCATGGAGTGTGGACTCAGAAAGGAGGGATGCCCTACCTTGGCCGCCACGGCTGCTGCCCCAATGGCGAGATAACTCGCCAGCATCAACGCATATACCGGGACTGGGATTCTCATGATGGGTAAGAGGAATACTCGGTGATTAACTTCAGGAAGCAATCAGTTCCGCACACCTCCGTCAAACGGCGTCCTCCCGACTGCCGCCTGCTTGCCTGAGAGGCGAAGCAGGGGTTTTCCAACCTCAGGGGCTGCCAGCAGGAGAGGACTGCCCCGCAACACGTGCCTGCCTCCATGATGCAGGATCGAACAGGCCTTTGCGAGGCACGTGCTTGCAGAGGGGACTTACTTGCCCTTCCCACCAAACATTTCTTCCTTCAGCTGCCCGAGCTTCTCCATGGCATCCTCCTTGGACATCTCTCCTTTCTTCACCTCAGCCCAGATCTCTTCTTCCATGGCACGGAACTTAGCGGCTCCCTCGTTGCCTTTCCCCTTTTTCTCCCCCCCGAACATTTCTTTCTTCAGCTGCCCGAGTTTCTCCATGGCATCCTCCTTGGACATCTGCCCTTTCTTCACCTCGGCCCAGATCTCTTCCTCCATGGCGCGGTACTTGGCAGCGCCCCCATTGTTTTTCCCCTTGCCTTCCGGCGCCTTCCCTTCGGCTTTCCCCCGGACCATTTTCTGCAATCCGGCGAGCCGCTTCGCCGCAACGTCTCTGGAAACTTTCCCCGCCTTCACGGCTTCCTTGATACTTGCCTCCCTGCGCTGGTATTCCTCAACCGTGAGTCCACGGCCGCCCTCCGGCTTCTCAGCATTCTGGGCTTTCCTCATTCCCGCGAGCCGCTTGCGCGCTTCTTCTTTCGAAATCTTCCCTGATTCAACGGCCTCCCTGATTCTCTTTTCGCCCCGAGCCGGCGTGTCGGCAGACTTCTCCGGTTTCGCCGCTTCCTTGCCAGCGACCATTTGCCGCATCTGAGCGAGGCGCTTCTCTGCGGCTTCCTTGGAGACCTTTCCTGCTTCCACGGCCTCTCTGATCATTGCCTCCCCACGACGGTATTCCTCGGCACTCATCCTGCGACCACTCTCCGTTTTCTCAGAACTCTGGGCTTTCCTCATCCCCGCGAGCCGCTTGCGCGCCTCCTCCCTTGTGATCTTACCTGATTCAACCGCCTCCCGAATTCTCTTTTCGCCACGAGCCGGCGTATCNGTAGCTCCCTCTGGTTTCTCAGCGCCNTGGGCTTTCCTCATTCCTGCGAGCCGCTTGCGCGCCTCCTCCTTTGTNATCTTACCTGATTCAACCGCCTCCCGAATTCTCTTTTCGCCCCGAAGAGGCGTATCTCCCTTCAGGAGCTCAATGCCTCCCCCAAGGAGGAACATNGTANCTATGGAACATGTAATGGTCTTCATAAAATCGATTGGCTTACGGTGATACTGGGAATGGCGGACTCTCCAAACANAATCCGCAACATTTTCGAATCCGATCTAACCCGGTTGTAGGATTCACACAAGAACGAACGCTCCTGGAGACGCCATCCGTGCTGAGGATCCGGCCTGAGGAAAATTGAATCCTCCCCATCGCTCCCTCTCATCTCGGCAGGTCCGCAGATTGTCACACTGTCAGTGCAGCAACCTCCGCAGTATCCGCCTGTACATCCGCCGCCCTCCTGAGTAATTTCGTCAGAACGTTGCGACGGTCAAACTGATAGGCAAACCTGCGCGCACGCTCCGAAAGAGCCTTTCGCTCCGCATCTGACATGGACGCAACCCTGTTCAAACAATCTCGCAGGGAGTCAATGTCGCCAGCCAGATGCTCGAGGCAATTCCCTCCAGAAGCCTCCGGAATTCCCCCTGTGCTGGTGGTGATAACGGGCCCCAAGCCTCCTGCCAGCATCTTTTCCGCAACCGCAATTCCAAAAGTCTCNACAAACTCCGGACGCGGCTTACTGGGCAGACACCAAGCGTAACAGCCATACATGAGAGCCCCCTTCTCTTCATCTGCAACATTATCGAGGATCTCGATCCAAGGGTCTTCGGAAGACATCTCCTGGATCTGCTCCTTCATGGGTCCATTTCCACAAATAATGAGCTTTTTCACCCCATAGAGTTCACTCTGACGGTAGGCCGCCACCAGATCGTCAACCCCCTTTGCAGGAGCTATCCGGGAAAGAAACATCACGTAGCCATCCCGCTCAAGGCCTCGTGAAGTCAGGATCTCGTCAACCTCCTCGAGATTCTCCTCGATGGATATGTAGGACACGGTATCGATCGCAGGGTAACTTATCCGCACCCTNTCCCGAAGTTGGTTTGCAAAATCCGTCCCCATCTCAGCATCCACCAACTCCCCCGATTCAATAATCATGTTCCTGGTNTATTCACTGACTGCAACCGGCAGGTCATGATCAAGATAGTTGGCGAGAACCACCTGGGCGGCGCCCGTCTGCCCGACCTCCAGGGCATTCCTCACCACATTCGTGATGTCGGACCCCACCGCTTCTCCGACGGTGNAAACGTCGGGGTCTCTCTCAAGGTTCTCAAAGGTCCGCACCGCGTTCATGACCATCTGCCCGTGCGGGACGAGNTATAGGTCCATCAACATCACCCGGCCGTGGAGCCCGTGGAGGATATCCACCAACTCCCCGCTGAGGGCGTAACCCAGACGACCATCAAGCACCTTGTAGTCTCCCACCGGGTTGGGTCGGCAGACCTTGATTCCCGCCGAATAATGGGACACCGTCTCAAGTGGCTTCAGGGGAAGGTCGCTTTCCTCAAGAATATCGATGGGGTAGGTCACAATATGGACTGATTCCAAACCCATTTCTATCCCGGCCTCGGCCAGATTACGTGCTTCGGTCGAATGGCCGCAGATAATGGGATCTGCCCGGACGACAAGCACGAGATGCGACACCTTCGTGAGGTCCCTCTGGTGGGGGGAACCTAGCCCGCCGGGCAAATGCTCAAGTGTAACGCTCATTCCTTAATCTATTTAAAAAATCCACCGCAGTTCCCGTGCCAGCTTGACGCCAAAGCGTCCGGAATCAGGTTTTCAGGACGCAAAGGAAGGAGGGCGACTCTCCTTTCCCCATNNAGAGGGATTGGGGCCCATCTCCAGAACAAGCTCCGAGCCCCCATGGAAGTCACTAAGCCTCAGNTAGGAGCGTTCCAGAGCGCGCCCGTTGAGCCACGCCTTCTGAACGTAGATATTCTCGTCCGAATTATTCTCTGCCCGAACCACAAATTCTCCTCCCTGCAATTTCATGCCAATACGTGAGAAAACCGGACTTCCGATCAGGATCACCGGCATCCCGGCAACCGGGAACAGGCCGATCATACTCCAGACCAGCCACGATGACAGCCCCCCGGAGTCGTCGTTCCCCGGCAGGCCCCCGCGCCCCGTGGAAAACTGATAGCGGATCACGCTCCGAACCACTTCCACTGTCCGGTCTGGCCGCCCCACATAATGATAGAGATAGGGAGCCTCCATATCAGGCTCATTGTTAAGCCCCTCGAAACGATGAACTGTTTCNCCAGGTAACGGCTCCTGAAACCCGAAGAAACGATCGAGCAAGCCGAGGAAGGGCTCCTCGCCTCCAGCCAGCTTTATTCGCCCCACCATGTCGTGAAGGATCCGGAACGAATAATTCCAGTTCTCCCCCTCGTAATAATCGGAATCCTCCCTGAGCAGCCCGGTCTTCTCATCCAAGGCGCTCGGCCAGCATCGGAGCAGGGGAAGGCTGTGATCATAGATCCCCTGATAGCCGAGCTGTTTTGCCATCTGCGCAATCCCNAAATGAGCCCCGGCGAGATCCAGAGTATGGGAAAGCGGTTGCACGANCCGGTCTCGGGCGAATTCGGCAAACCTCCCCGTGGCCACCTTNTTGCTGAGGCTTGTTCCCCACAGGAGCATNAGAACGCGGTCCCAGTCTGCCTTCACACCACGCATCTGCGCATCCGCGAGGATAATGTGGCAGAGCCCGGTCGCCTGCTTATTAAAGCGCTCGGGGGCGTTGTCCATGAGGTAACTGACAGGGAACACTCCCTCCCGCTGCCCAACTTCAGTGAGAAACTNCACGAAGCTTTCCCCCCACTCAGGCCACAGGGTCATAAGAAGCGGAAGCTGCGTCTTGTACTGGTCCCAGAGGGTAGCAAGGTCAAAAAAGAACGGTCCGTCACAGGAATTGAAAGGATTCTCATCACGGAAATCTGCAGGCTTGAGGGCCGCATGATAAAAGCCCGAATAGAACATNTCCCGTAATTCTTCCGTTCCCCCTTCTACCTCAATCTTGCCCAGAACCACATCCCAGCGCCCCGCAGCTTGCCGGGCAATCTTCCCGAATGANTCCGCCGCGACTTCAGCGAGCGCCTCCCTGCAACGATCCATNCTGCGCAGCGAAAATCCAATCCTGACCTCCAGAGGTTCGCCCGCAGTTTCCGCCTCGAACCATAGACCGAACGGACTCACCTTTTCACCTGAATTACGGGAAGGCAGGACCTTGGAAGTCGTATCCTCAAGCTCCGTGCCATCCTCCCAGAGTCCGGCGCGGGCAGAGTTCACCACCTCTATNCTGAAATGGAGAGGAATCCCCTCCATCACTACCACGCCCTCTGCGGAAGAGCACCCCGTCAATTCGACCTTCCCTCCTTGCGGGTAGCTGCGCATGTCCGCGACCAGAAGTCCTCCAGCAGAAAGATCGATCGCGATTTTTCCCTTCGTGTTCTCCGGGAATTCGTAGCGGTGGATGGCGCTACGCTGCGAACAGGTCACCTCGCACAAAACGTTTTTCTCGTCAAAACGCGCGGAGTAATAGCCTGGCCATGCACGCTCCTGCGAAAGACCACATCGCTGATCCAAACCTTCAAGACCCTGCCCTGTGAGCGGAGTTGTGAGCAGATAATTGTAATAAACCCTGATGCGCCCGGTTCCTGATTGCTGAAAATGCGCAATGCCGAGTGCCTCGTGTCTTTCAAANGCCACCGGGGGCGAGTCTCCCGTTAGAGAAACCCCGTAACGGCCGTATCCGGTGACGTAGGCTCCGGAATATGCGCAGGCTGACACCATTCCAAACGGGCAAACTGCCCCGGGGTGAGTATTGCCCACTGGAGGCTTGGCCCGCCACCATGTGGCCGCAACTCCCTCTGCCTTNGGCAATTCCGCCTCCGAATTACCGAGAAATGGGTCAACCTGCCTCGAATTTCTCTCCCCTTGACGTTCCGTGAGCATATCCTGGAGGGCGCATTCCTGATTCTACGAAAGNCCTTGGAGCAGAATGCGGTCCAAATGCCCGAACTTGTCAAAAAGGAAGGGCGAGATACAACGCCTCCCATGAGCAAAATAGTGCGCCGCACATTCCTTGGAGGCCTGAGCTCCGCATCTGCCGCTTCACTGGCAACCGGCTCTGCACTCGCACGAAAATCCCCCAACGAGATCCCCAACCTCGCCGCCGTTGGGGTGGGCGGCAAGGGATGGGCCGATTCCCAGGGGGCCGCCAAACACGCAAACATCGTGGCATTCTGCGACGTGGAGCAGACCAAGAGCGGAAAGCGTGGAGGCTTCGCCTCAGCTGCCAGAACATGGCCCCGGGCTCGCCGCTATACCGACTGGAGAGTCATGCTTGAAAAGGAAAAGAATCTCGATGGGCTTACCGTCTCGACACCGGATCACATGCACGCCCCGGTCACCATGACGGCTCTCCAGCAGGGGATCGGCTGCTATACCCAGAAGCCCCTCACGAGGACGATCCACGAATCTCGCAAGGTGACGGAGGTCGCCGCGAGAGTGGGAGTTGCCACCCAGATGGGAAACCAGCACCACAGCGGGAGTAGTTACCGCACTCTGGTTAATATCGTGCAAACAGGCCTACTCGGAAAAATCAAGGTGGCCCACGCGTGGTCGAACCGACCCATCTGGCCACAGGGGATCAAGCGCCCCTCGCAGTCTGCCGCTCCTCCCAGAGACTTGCTTTGGGACTTGTGGCTCGGGGTCGCCCCCGACCGGCCCTTTGCTGCCGGCGTCTATCATCCCTTCAAGTGGCGAGGCTGGTATGACTTCGGCACCGGGGCCCTCGGGGACATGGGCTGCCACATTATCGACCCGGTCTACTGGGCTCTCGACCTGACCGCACCGGATACAATCCTCTGCGAAGGACCCGAGCCAGCCAAGGAGACCTTCCCGAAGGAAGAGCGCATCTACTACGAATTCCCAGGGACTGCCCGCACTGCGGGTAAGACCATCAAGGTGACGTGGCACGACGGGGGAAAGCTCCCCGATCCATCTGAATGCGATTTGCCGGCCGGGACAAAACTTCCCGCCAACGGCTGCATGTTTGTCGGGGAACAGGGCGTCGCGGTCTGCCCCCACGGATCAGGAAAGCTCCCTGACCTTTATCCCAAAGAGAAATTCAAGGGGCTCGACTTTCAAGTCTACCCATCCACCGATCACTACAGGCAATGGGTTGACGCCATCAGGGGCGAAGGAAAACCCAGCTCTGGCTTTGACTATGCCGGGCCACTCTGCGAGGCCGTGCTTCTAGGCTGCGTCGCCTCCCGGAGCCCCGGACTGAAGCTTGAGTGGAACGCCAAGGCAATGCGTTTCAACAACAGCAAGGAGGCGGACAACCTTCTCCACCAGCAGTACCGGAAGGGCTGGGAAGTCTCCGGTCTCTAGGCCGGACACCCCTCGCCATCCCCCGGGCTGGGCGAATTACGGACCAGCACCGTTCCGATCAGGGATCCAGAGCCAAAACCCATCACATGTGCGAGCACATCCACCTGGGACGTGGCATCTCCTCCGCCGGCTCCGAACCAGCCGAGGAGGATCGCTCCGGAGATAAAGGGAAGAGCGACCCCGCCGACCCTTCGGACCGATCTGGCCCGGAAGGCCACAAGGGCACTGCTCCCTGCCAACAACCCAAGCGCACCGAATGTTGCCGTGGAAGCGCCGAGAGACTTGAAGCCTTCCGGGAAATGAGCCCAGGAGGTCATCAAGTTCCCAAGTGTTCCGCTGACGAGGATGGCGATCCATCCCCGCACAGGCCCAAAGGTCCGCGCCACAAACACGCAGAAAATTCCGCCGATCAATACATTCCCAAGCAGATGTCCCGCATCTCCATGCAAAAACAACGCAGTAAAAGGGCGATACCACTCTCCCTCGCCAAAAATGCCTTCGCTGGAATTACAACACTTCTCCACCATCCCCGGTGTCTGTGCCGTGAAAGTGACCATCAGAATTGCCGCCCAGAGGAGGAGCAGTTCCACCCCGGAACGGTGAAAAGAAACTTCTATCAAGCCTCTCTTGGGCTGCGACTGTTCTTCACCGTAGAGCCGGAACTCCTCAAGGATGGCCATCTTGAAAGCCGGATCTGCATAGAGGAGAAATCGGGAGCCTTCCGCCTCCATGCTGACCCAGCAATCGAGGTTCATCGCCAGAACGACAAGGGCATATTCGTTCACCTCCGGCAGGCTTTTGAATTCGCCCATCAGGGCAAGCTGCCCTTCCTCAATCGCGCGATCCAACTCCATCATGCTCTCTGGAGGCAACTTCAACATGCCGGCAGTCCGCAAACAAGGTTGGCCTCCGGAAGGTTCCAGACCAGTTTACTTTCCTCTCGATCCCCGGGCCGATCTCGTTCTCGATAACTCCATGATCCAGAAGATCACTCTCCTCCTCGCCTCTCTGCTCCTTGCGTCCGGGACGATTGCCAAACCTCGCCTGATTGTTCTCACCGATATCACCAACGAACCCGATGATGAGCAGTCCATGGTCCGCCTCCTGTGCTACGCGAACGAGTTCGATATTGAGGGCCTCATCGCCACGACCTCCTGCTGGCTCCGCAACAGGACCGCCCCGGAGAAAATCATCGAACGGATCGAGGCCTACAGGGAGGTCCGCAGTAACTTCATGGTCCACGCATCCGGCTGGCCGGAGGCAGATACCCTCCGGCAGGCGGTCAAGACAGGGATCCCGAGATTTGGTATGGAGGGAGTCGGCGAAGGACACGACTCTCCGGGCTCCGAGCATATTATCAGGACGGTGGATAAGGACGATGACCGGCCAGTCTATATCTCGGTCTGGGGTGGCGCCAACTGCCTCGCTCAGGCCCTCTGGAAGATAGCACACACTCGCAGCAAGCCAGAGGCGGCGGCATTTATCAGCAAGCTGCGAGTCTACACTATTTCCGATCAGGACGATGCCGGGCCATGGATGCGCAATAAATTTCCCCAGCTCTTCTACGTCGTGAGCCCCGGCCATGAAGAGGGTCAGGGTGGCTCCTACCACTATGCCACCTGGGTCGGCATCTCGGGGGATAAGTTCCACGGGCGATTCCGGGGGCCCGACTTCGCGCTTGTGGACAATCCCTGGCTCGACCGCCACATCCGCAAGGACCACGGGCCCCTCGGGGCCATGTATCCTCCTACCTCGTATCTGATGGAGGGTGACACTCCCTCCTTCTTCTGGGCGCTGCCCAACGGGCTAAACGAGCCGGAGCATCCCGACTGGGGAGGATGGGGAGGTCGTTACGAACTCTACACCGCCCCCCCCAAGCGTTACTATCACGAACCCGAGACCCGCCCAATATGGACCAACACCATGGACGAGGTCAAAGGGATAGACGGAAAGTGGTACACGAGTAATCATGCCACGATCTGGCGCTGGCGGAAAGGATACCAGCACGACTTTGCGGCCCGCCTCGACTGGAGCCACACCCCGGACTTCAAGGGGGCCAATCACCCTCCCCTCGTTAAAGTAAATGGCAATCTCGGCCGGGAACCCATCTTCATCAAGGCCGCCCCGGGAGCGCCCGTCACCCTTGATGCCGGGGCAACCTCCGACCCTGACGGGGATGAGTTCTCCTTTCATTGGTATCCCTACCGGGAGGCAGGGTCTTTTCCTCTTACCATTCATTACCGGAATCTGAAATGGGAAGGGGACAAGACCCCTGTTCTCAAGCTCAATGCCCCTGCGACCAAGACCCCCGAAACCATTCACTTTATTCTTGAAGTCACGGATCGCGGGCAACCAAGCCTGACAGCCTACCGCAGGGTGATCCTCCAGATTAACCCGTGAATCCTTGATGAACCGTCTCTCAATACCAGTCACGGGCATCCCCGGGGGGATATGGAAGCACCCCACCCCATGATGTCTGGCAATCTGACTTGGCTCATGGATGGAGCTCCTGTATAACGAGACTACTCCTTTTTTCGTCGTCATGCTTGAGCTCTTTGGAAAAAACGACCGCCAGCCGTCTCACTGTGACGGCTATTCCCGCCGGGACTTCCTCAAAGTTGGAGGCATGGCCGCTGGTGGACTCTCACTGGGCCAGCTCCTCGGGATGGAGGCCAAAGCCGGAACCGGCTCTTCTCACAAGGCGGTGATTAATATCTATCTCCCCGGTGGCCCGTCCCATCTCGACATGTTCGACCTCAAGCCGGATGCCCCTTCTGAGATCCGGGGCGATTTTCAGCCTATCTCAACCAACGTTCCTGGAATCCAGATCTGCGAACTGTTTCCCAAGCTTGCAAGAATGGCAGACAAGTATGCCATCATCCGCTCCCTTGCCGACTCGGATGGGGCTCATGATTGCTACCAGTGCATGACTGGCCACAAGAAACGGGACAACGCTCCTCCCGGAGGCTGGCCGGCATGGGGATCATGGGTCTCCAAGCTTCAGGGCTCCAAGCCCGGCATCCCTGCCAACGTTTCTCTCATGTATCCAACTGGGAACCGGACATGGGGCGAGGCCGGGAACGGAGGCTTCATTGGAAATTCCCACGCCCCGATGGGCCTCGTTGACAAGGATCCCAATGCCCGTGCCAAGAGCATGACTCTTCAGGATATGTCGCTGGATCGCCTCATGGATCGGGAAGCACTCCGGGCGTCCATGGACAGGCTGAAGGCGAACATCGACACTACTGGTCAGATGGAGGGCCTCGATACCTACAACCGACAGGCTCTTGAAATCCTCGCTGATGGAAATCTTGCTGCTGCCCTCGACATTTCGAATGAGCATCCCAGCGTAGTTGAGCGCTACGGCGTTAACGACCCAAAATACCAGCGGGATGGCGCTCCCAAGATGATTCGTAACTTTCTGGTAGCCCGGCGCCTCGTTGAGGCCGGTGCCCGGGTGGTCTCGCTCAACTACAGTCGCTGGGACTGGCACGGCGGGGACGGTCTCAACTTCCCCCGTTCGCGGGAGGAATTCCCGCTCCTTGATCAGGGGCTCAGCGCCCTTATCACCGATCTTCATGAACGGGGCATGCAGGATGACGTCTCCATCGTGATGTGGGGAGAATTCGGCCGAACCCCCAAGATCAACAAGATGAACAGCCGCGACCACTGGCCCAAGGCCAACTTTGCCCTGGTTGCTGGCGGGGGGATGAACCTTGGTCAGGTCATCGGTGCCACCGATAAGCATGGCAATGAGCCGATTGAGCGCCCGGTCAAGTTCCAGGAGGTTTTCGCCACCCTTTACCAGAATTTAGGCATCGATCTCTCGAGCGCCACCGTCGAGGACAACTCCGGACGACCCCACTTCCTTGTCGATCCGGGGATTAAGCCGATCCGGGAGCTGGTGGGGTAGTGCCCCCTCCGCGGTGGCAGCGGCAGGACGTGCCAAGGACGGAGAGCTCTCTAGTGCACCGATGCCTTGGAAAACACGCTGAGAACAACCACCCCTGTCACAATCAGGGCAATTCCGGCGATCGCCCCAGCATCGAGTTTCTGCTTCAGAACAAGCCAACCAATCAGTGTGATCAGGGCCATGCCTATTCCACACCATAGGGCGTAGGCTACACCGACCGGAATCGTTCTGAGGGTCAGTGAGAGCATGTAGAAGGCCAGTCCATAGGCGCCTACCACGACAACCGAGGGACCGAGCTTCGAAAACCCCTCTGTGCCCTTAAGGGCGGATGTGCCAACCACTTCCGCAACAATCGCTATTGCGAGATACACGTAACCTGTCATCAGAATTCACCGATCTTTCGGCCACCAAGTCTCCTTTATGCTCAGGAAGACTTCAAGTCCTGACAGGAGCACAACTGATCCTCAGGGACTTTGGTGGCCCGTTACGCCAGCACTTCCTTGATGACATGCCCATGCACGTTAGTGAGACGGCGTTCCAGACCGTTATGATAATAACTCAGACGCTCATGGTCGAGACCAAGGAGGTGCAGGATCGTGGCATTAAAATCATACACCTCAACCGGGTCCACGGCAGCTTTGTGGCCGAATTCGTCACTCTCCCCGTAGGAGAACCCCTTCCTCACCCCGGCTCCGGCCAACATACAGGTAAAGGTATCCGGATTGTGATCCCGACCGGTCCCATTGCTCTGGAGGAAGGGCATTCTGCCAAACTCGGTGCACCAGACTACCAGTGTCTGTTCGAGCAATCCCCGGCGTCCGAGATCCCGTATCAAGGCTGAGGTCGGCTGGTCCATGATCTCGGCCTGCATGGCATGGGTCTTGAGAATGTCCGAGTGGGAGTCCCAGTTCGTGATTCCGTTGCCTCCTGAGGGGTCGCTGCCATTGAACAGCTGCACAACCCTCACTCCTTTCTCCACCAGCCTGCGCGCCAAAATACAATTCTTGGCATAGGCCCGTTTGAGATCGCTACCCGTCTCCGTGCCGTACTCGTCGTGAATGAATCCCGGTTCCCCGGAAAGGTCCATCATCTCGGGCACGGACGTCTGCATCTTACCTGCCAGTTCGTAACTCGCGATGCGCGCGGCGAGGTCAGCATCTCCCGGGTACTGCTCAAGGTGCTTGCGATTAAGATGGCGGAGAAGACCCACTGTCTTCCTGTCGTCGGCAGCCGAGAGCGAGACTGGACGGTTAAGGTTGGCGGGAGGGTTGCGAGCATTGAAGTCGGTGCCCTGAAACGAAGCTGGAAGAAACCCACACCCGAAATTGTTCTTCCCGGAGCGGGCCAAGCCACGCGGGTCGTTGATTGCGACGAAGGCCGGAAGCTCACTGCACTCCGAGCCCAGAGCATAGGTGACCCACGCGCCGAAGGAGGGAAAGCCCTCCATCGTGAACCCTGTGTTGAAGAAATTCTCACCCTGCGGATGGGCACTGGTCTGGGTATGCAGGGAATGAATAAAACAGAACTCATCAGCAAGGGCCCCCATTCCGGGGAGGAGCTCGGAAGTCATCTTGCCGGTCTGCCCCCGGGGCTTGAACTCCCAGAAAGGCTTGGCGATATTTCCCGTGGGCCCCTCAAAGGTAACCGATGGCAAACCCGGCGGTTTCTGCCCGTGAAATTTCTCCAGCGCCGGTTTGTAGTCGAAAGTATCAACATGACTTACAGCCCCCGGGCAGTAAATTACCAATACCTGCTGGGCGGCCCCGTCAAAGTGCCCTCCTCGTGGGGCATAAGGCTCATCAGGATTGATTGTCGGCCGGATCGGCACCTTGTGACTGGAGGCAGCACGCTGCGTATCCTCCGCCGCCAGCAAATGAGCCAGTCCAAGGCCTCCAAGAGAGAACCCGGTATTGCGCATGAAGTTCCTCCGACTGAGTAACTGGCGGCCCTGAGGGCTGAGTTGCTCCGGTTGATTCATGATTTCAGGTTGAGAGACATCTGATGATGTAGTTCGTTGGGCGTTGAATCGTCTTAGGGAAGGAATCCAAATTCATTTGAATTCATCAGACTCCGGGCTACCAGCTGAAGCGCGACATCTTCGCATGCCTTCATTTCATCGGCCTGCGGAGAACGACTCAGAAGGCACTCGAACAACCAGCGGATCTGGCTTTCCTTGTTGCCTCCCCCTTCTCTCTCTGCCCGCGCCGCGATGAACTTGGACTGCTCGACGACAAAAGGGCTGTTCATGAGGTTCAGGGCCTGGAGCGGTGTCGTGGATATGGGCCTCTTCGCCCTTACCTGTCCGCAGTCAGGAAAATCAAAGGCCGTGAAGATCTGGTCGTCTACCCGTCGCATTCGTTCCTGGTAGAGCATCCGGCGCCATGTGCCGGGACCGTGGTTATCCACTACTTCCCACTGTGCGTAGGTTTTTTTCACATTATGTATCCGATAGCTCCTACCTCCGATCCTTCGATCCAGCTTACCGGACGCTTGAAGAATGCTGTCCCGCAACACCTCTGCCGCAACGCGCCGCGGAGGGAACCTCCAGAGCAGGCGACTTCCCGCATCGACCTTCCTTGCCTCTAATGAAGGATGGCTGGAACGACGGAAGGGCTCCGACATGACCAGCATTCGGATCATTCCTCTCATGGACCACGGTTTTGTCTGATGCTGGGTCGGTGACACAAACTCCGCTGCAAGCCAGTCCAGCAGCTGAGGATGACTCGGCGTAGCACCCGCGCTGCCAAAGTCACTTGGAGTCGATACGATTCCCGTGCCGAAGACGTGATGCCAGATCCGGTTCACCATCACCCGCGCTGTCAATGGATGACTACCGTCAGCGAGCCAGCCTGAGAACTCCGCTCTGCGCCTTGCTCCGGAAGTTTGGGAATCCAGCCCGAGGCTACCCTTGAGAATATCGATCCCCGCTGGAGCCACCTCGTCTCTCGGACTCTCCGGGCTTCCTCGATGCAGCACGTGTGTGACTTTCGGGGGAATGAGGCGGCCTACAAAACCGGTCTGCGGACCCTCCTCTGAAAGCCGGGAGATTAACTGCTGGATTTCTGCAAGGGACTTTTTCCGCTCCGGATGGAGCTCATTGAGTGTCCGCGTGAGATACCAAGTTCCCATCGCGGGCTTCCAATTCCCATCTGGCTCAAGGATCTCAAGGTCAAAATCATATCGAGGCAGGTAGGGCTTCTGGGTCAGGTAATCGGTCTCGAAATAATATTCCCGGTTACTACTGAGCCGAACGCGATCGATTTCCACTGCNTCCACAAAGTTCAGCTGGACCCATGGTTTTTCCTTTGACTTCTGGTCCGCTCTCCCACGCCACGCCATTGTTCCAAAATCTCCATCATTCACACGCTCCACGGGATGGCGCCCTTCGTTTCCCTCGGAGGGGAACCCAAGGGCTCTGGCGCCCTTTCCATGGTGGGCAAGATTAACATTCCTCTCTGCCGGCCCGAAGACCTGCAACTCATCTATGGTGACGCTGGGATTCTTGAAACGAAGCCGGATTGCACTGGTTTCAACGGCTCCAAAATGCCACTCACGAAAGGCGCCCCAGTCCTCCTCCCAGCCACCTGTTTGCCGAAGCTTTTTCCTCTGTTCTGCAATCTTGGACCACAGTGCCTCGCCCTGCTTCCGACGTGGATGGGCAGGGTCAAATTCAGGAAAGCGGCTTCCGAATTCGATATCCTGAAAGACCGCAGCCATGGCGTAGTAATCTGTGATGCTGATGGGATCAAACTTGTGGTTGTGACAGCGGGCACATCCGATCGTCATCCCCATGACAGACGCTCCAACGGTTTGCAGGATCTCGTCCATACGATCAGCCCGCGCCTGCCGGATCGCCGATGGTTCACGCCCCACCGTGGCGGCAGGGACGTGCGGGCCTGCGACGAGGAAACCGGTAGCCTCCCCGGAGCCAAGGGAGTCCCCTGCAATCTGCTCACGTATGAATTGATCGTAAGGACGGTCTTCGTTGAAAGCCCTCACTACGTAGTCCCTGTAATGCCATGCGTTCTTTCGATAGAGATTGGATTCAGAACCATTCGATTCCGCCCAGCGGATCACATCCAGCCAGTGCTGCGCCCAGCGTTCACCGAAGTGAGGAGAAGAGAGAAGCTCGTCCACTAACCCCTTGTAGGCCCCGTCGGGATCCGCCGCGTAATCCGCCACGAATCTGGCCACTCGCCGCGGCTCGGGAAGAAGCCCGGTGAGAACCGTCGAAACCCGCCGCATGAGTGAGCGCGGTTCAGCCGGACCATTTGCGGTCAGCCCCTTTTCGGCAAGCTCCGCATTGACAAAGGAATCAATCGGATTTCCGCTATGCGCAGGAACCTTGGGTCGAACCACCGGGGTAAAGGACCAGTGGTTCGACTGGATTGCTTCGAGCGCCTGCATCTGACCTGGCCACTCGGCGCCGTCCCGGATCCATCGTTCAAGAGCTTCAATCTTCTCTTCGCTTAGACGCTCACCCTTAGGAGGCATCTGTAAACTGGCGTCGCTGCTTCGGATCCGCTCGATCAGGTGACTCTTTGCCGCATTTCCCGGGACCAGGGAAGGGAATCCCCCGTCACCACCACGAAGAAGAGATAATCTCTGGTCTACACGTAACCCAGCTTTCTGGGTATCAGGTCCATGGCACTTCAGGCAATGGTCCTCCAGGATCGGAAGAATATCATCCNCATACTCGACTGNGTAACCCACAGTCGGCAGCAGAAATAAGGTGATGAGTAAACCAAACCTCATGCAGGAGCACGGTTACCCACCACTTAACTGAATTCAAGCCCCGGTCGGAACCAAAATTGCAGCTTTTGGAGACTCCCAAACCCAAAATACCTCCCGGCAGAAAACTCTTTCTCCCCGAGAGGGACGTGCAGGGTCTCCGTGTTTTTTCGAGCCTGTAATCTCTCTGGCAGACTAACGCTTAGAGGGTTTCTTGGGGGGCTTCTCCTTCGCAGCTTTCTCCTTCGCAGCTTTCTCCTTCGCAGCNTTCTCCTTCACAGCCTTATCCTTCGCCGCCTTATCCTTCGCAGCCTTATCCTTCGCAGCCTTCTTTGCGGCCTTCTGCTTGGCTGCCTTCTGCTTGGCTGCCTTTCCTTTTAAAGATCTCTTTGCGGCCTTCTCTCTGGCGGCCTTCTCCTCGACAACCTTCCGCTTGGCGGCTCTCTCCTTGGCGGCTCTCTCCTTGGCAGCTTTCTCCTTAGCAACCTTCCGCTTGGCAGCCCTCGCCTTGGCAGCCTTCTCCTTGGCAGCCTTCTCCTTGGCAGCCTTCTCCTTGGATGCCTTCTCCTTCGCGGGCTTCGCCTTTTCACCGTTTTCCTTGGCGACAGCTCTGCTGACTAATTTTCCCTTCTCCTCAGCCCAAAGCTGGCTGGCAAACAGAGGGCCCGTGATAAGTAGGATGTAGATAATTCTCATAGTAGCGATGCGTTTCTTAGCCTCCCTGATACCTCTTGACGCCAAAATTCTTTCAAATAATCGATCGGAGGGGTCAATGCTCCTTTGAATGAGGCCTCATGGTGCTCACCTTCTTCATCATGCGCCTCACCCTCACCCTCTGCCTGTTCACTCACCTGATAACTCCTTGCAGCGCCAAGGGAGAAAACCATCCGCTCTCTCCCATAACGGACGTTCCGGGTCTCCCGCGGATCCTGCTCATAGGGGATTCGATTTCGATCGGGTATGCCCTGCCGACCCGCAAAGCTTTGCAGGGGGTTGCCAATGTGCATCGAATCCCTGCCAACGGTGGTCCAACGAGTAAGGGGCTGCAAAATATCGAAGCATGGCTGGGCTCCTCAAAGTGGGATGTGATTCACTTCAACTGGGGACTGCATGATCTGTGCTACCGGCATCCGGACTCGAAGAACCAGGGCAACAGAGACAAGGAGAATGGATCGGTGACGCATTCCCTGCAGGAATACGCCGCAAATCTTGAGAAACTGGTTGTCCGGATGAAACAGACAGGCTCGCGCCTGATTTTCGCAACTACCACCCCGGTGCCAGAGGGCGAGGCCGGCAGAAAGATGGGAGATGACATTCGTTACAACCGCGCCGCCCTCGCCATCATGCGAAAGCATCAGGTGGCTGTAAATGACCTCCATGCCCTGATGGCAAATCGCATGGCACAAGTCGGAATCCGCCCCGGAAACGTCCACTTTACCCGGGATGGATCGGCGCTGCTGGCTATGAAAGTCTCAAGGGCGGTAAAAGAAGCTCTTGAAACGAGTGCCCCCTGAGGGATCCAGAGTCGCAGGCGAAAGAAGCATTCTCTCAGCCTTTCCCAATGAGTAACTGGTCAATCAGGGCCGAGGTATCCTCTATGTTCTTGTCCCGTCCTTCGCGGGTGGCCCATCCAGAAAACCCAACTTCCTCAAGAGCGCTGCGAACCTTGTCCCAATCGACATCTCCTTCACCAAGGCGACAGAACCCATTCTTTTTTCCCCAGTCCTTGATGTCCAGCTTCACGGTTCGGTGTCCCAGAGTACGAATCCATTCCTCCGCCGGGGCAAACTTCTGCATGTTTCCAATATCGAAGTATGCGCCCACCCATGGACTTCCGAAGGCATCAATGTAATCACGAAAGACGGCAGGAGACTCGCAGAATCCATTCCAAACCGTTTCAATGAGGACTCTCACTCCGAGTCGGCTGGCGAGCGGAAGGATTTTCTTAACCTCGGCGATGGAGCGATCCCAGACCTGCTCATGGGTCTCGTTCGGACCACCAACCCTGCCGGGCACGAGCAGAACCGAGGAACCCCCGAGTCGATAGGTGTTACGAATGTCGCTTTCCATCTGGACAAGGCCCTTGGCCCGGGCTTCAGCATCGGGATTGCTCAGGCGATTGCCGCCCCAGTGCCAACCACAGACGAGGCCATGAAACATGACCCCGGTTTTTTCGGTCGCTTCGGCATAGGCTGCCGCCTGTCCTGCATTACCGCTTTCAACACCGTCAAACCCGAGTTTCTTCAGCCGCTCAAAGAATTGGAGAGGGGTCTCTCCTCCCTGCTTACCTCCCTTCACAGCCTTGAAGATTCGTCCCTCGAGAGAAGGCCCCTCGCCGGCGACGGAATCCCGGGCGGCAAGCCGTTGAGGCAGGGTAGTGGCAGCGGCGGCCAAGGTGGTGGACGAGAGGAATCGGCGGCGGGAGGAATCTTTCTTCATAGAGCTTTAAATACAAGGGATGAAAGGCCCCGCGAGGGCAAGGCCAAACCAAAAAACGGTTCCCGCAAACGGCAGGGTCTCAACTTGCCATCCGGCGACTCTTTCTCTACACCGGAGAGAGCATGAAGATGACTCGCCGTAAATTAATCAAGACCGCTGCCGGAGTAGCATTAGCGGCACCCGCAGCCACGCGGGCTGCGGACCTCAATAGCCGGGGGCAGCATGCCTGCATCGGCGTTGGGGGAATGGGATGGAACGATTTCAACAAGTTCAGGGCTCACGGGAAGACCGAGGTCGTGGCTATTTGCGACGTGGACAGCAATCGGCTGGCGCGTGCTGCGAGGGAAGTGCCAGATGCGCGTATCTACTCAGACTGGCGCGAGTTGTTGGCAACAGAGGGGGAAAAGGTCGACTCCGTAAACATTACCGTACCAGACCACATGCATTTCCCAATAGCTATCAATGCCGTGGAGAGCGGTAAGCATGTCTACTGCCAGAAACCACTTTGTCATGATGTCGCCGAAGTGCGACTTCTGACCGAAGCGACTCGCAAGGCCAGCGTGAAGACCCAGCTAGGAACCCAGGCCGCCTCCGGAAATGGAGACCGCACCTTCGTTCACTGGATTAAGAATGGGCTGATAGGAAAAGTGAAACGAGTCGTTCTGTGCTCCAATCGTCCCGGTGCCATCAAGGACTACCGATTCGTGGGTCCCCGGCCGGAAAACCCCCAGAAGGCACCCGGGCACCTGAACTGGGACCTGTGGACCGGAACAGCCCCCCCTCGCCCATACGCTGAAAATATTTATCATCCCGGGAAGTGGCGTTCGTGGCTGGACTTCGGAACCGGATGGTCGGGTGACATCGGATGCCATGTCTTTGATGCCACCTGGAAGGCCCTGGAGCTGACCGCGCCCAAGACCGTGAGTGCCCGGGTGCAGGAATCCTGGAAACAGTCCAAGATTAGACAGGGAGATACCTGGCCGCAAAGTGATCATATCACCTGGGTCTTCCCCGGCACGACCATGACTGAAAAGGAGGAGCTTACCGTTGAGTGGTACGATGGGCTCTTCTACCCACCCGAAGAGGTCCAGTCCCTTGTTCCTACCAAGCCTTATCCACATGAATCTGCCATGGTAATTGGTACCGAGGGAGCAATCGTCCTTCCCAATGGAGCGATGCCCACCCTGCTCCCTCCGGAGAAATTCAAGGGCGTCAAGGCTCCCGTACTTGAGCCGCGAGACCATTATCACCACTTCTGTGATGCCATTCACGGGACAGCCAAGAATGAGTCCTACTTTGAGCAGACCGGTCCAATGACAGAGGCCATCCTTCTGGGAACAGTGGCCATCCGGACACCTGATACTCCACTGAAGTGGGACGCTGAAAAGATGGCGATTACCAATAGCAGTCAGGCAAACAGTCTTCTCAGGCGCCAGTATCGCGAAGGGTGGCGCGTCGCGGGCTTCTGATTTCTGTGGCCGGTTCGATGAGCTGATGATGACTCTTCCGGACCGGAGACGGAAATCACTTGCTATCTCTAACAGGAAAAGATATGGTCTTCCGGACGTCCGGAGCAAAAAGACGGTCGCCACCTTTGTCCACAAGTCCCCATGCTTGACCGTATTGCTCAATATGTTTTCGTCCCGGAGCCGGGGCCCAGTGCAGTCGCGGGTTGGGTTGCCCGGTTTCTGTTCCCCTCCCGGAAGAACGGGAACCGCCACAGGTAAGGGACGCCTTGGGCTCCGAGATCAGATCTCTCCTGACGGGTGAGGGCAGGAAGTAAGGATACTGGGACTTCTCGTCATAGCTACTTCCTCAGGATCCAGATATTCCGGAAAGCAACCGGGTTACCATGACCTTGGAAGATGATCGGACCTTCGGCAACCTCGGGACGGGTCCCACCGATGCCCGTGCCTTTTGGCAACTTGACCGCATCATGGATTTTCACTCCGTTATGTAACACGGTAATGACCGCATCCGACGTCTTGGCACCATCTTTCCCGAATCGCGCGGCTGTAAATTCAATGTCGTATGTCTGCCACGTCAGTGGTGGCAGACACATGGGTGTGTCAGCAGTTATAAAACGGTAGAAGCAACCGCACCATTGCCGCGGGTCGGAACGGATCTTCACTTTGACGTAAGCAGGATCATAAACGAGCCCGAAGCTGTCGAGAACCTGAACCTCGTATCTGTTGTGAAGGTAGACCCCGCTGTTCCCACGATCCTGACTGCTCAGGGGTGACCTGGGCTTGTAGGGAAGTTGAAACTCGAGATGCATCAAGAAGTCGCCATACTCCCGGACGGTCTGGGCTGGTGGAAACAGCACCCCGCCCTCAACCTTTCCCTTGAGAAGCCCGGAACCGGCCTTCTCGCCAACCACGATATCAGCTCCTTCCGGTGGACTTTTCCCGAGGGTCGGGCTCTCACGGCGGACCTTTTCGCAGCCCTTTGTTGCGACGCGAACTCTCTGCTGGTCGGCAAGTTCCACCGATGGGCCTGATCCATCCCACCCTGCACCGGGAAGCCCCCCCTTGAATTTACTCACATGAAATTTCCCCCCTCCGAGGGCCGCCACCTGGACTCCTGACGCCTTTCCCGCATACTCACCCTGAATCACGAAATCAGGATCCTCCTTTGCAGCCTTGGCGGGATCGGTCCAGAGAGGCCCGCGCGGTTTGGCACCCAGCGAGAGGGAGGGGACAAGGATGACGAGAGAGATACCGAGGATAACGAACAAGCAGCCGAATTTCATTGGGGCCACAGGGTGAACGAATTGTGCCCGCCGGCAAGCCGGGAGCACCATGATTGGGGAGCCTCTTCGGGACCGAAGTCTTACGGCAGGAAGCTTGAACTTGAAAACAGGGCATTCAGGCGCAACTCTTCGCTTGAACACACTCAGTTAAAAGATGGGAAAATCATTTGAGATCGAGGGCCGATTGAAGGTTGTGAACGACGTTCAGACTTTCAACAGTGGATTTACCAAGCGCGAATTCGTGGTGGAGGTGGAGGATGGAAACTACCCTCAGATGATAAAGTTCGAATGCGTCAAGGATAAGACCTCCCTCACTGATGGGATGCAGGTTGATGACCCCGTCAAGGTCACATTCGATATTCGCGGAAATGAATATAAGGAGCGCTTCTACGTAAACCTGAATGCCTGGAAACTAGAAAAACTCGGCGGAGGCAATCCATCCACAGATCAGAATCCTGCCTACGGAGACGAAGATGCTCCGTCCGGGGTGGGAGATCCTTCGGACATGCCTCCCGCAGATCCGGATGATGACATCCCTTTTTGACCACAAGCCAGCGGCCCCCGAGGCGAGGCTGCTTCAGGAGTGCTCTGGATTAAAAAAAGAAAGGGAACAACCTCGGCTGTTCCCTTTCGTCAAAGAATGAATCCCGGCCTCTTCAGCTCCGGGGCGCAATGTGAATCTCAACGCGGCGATTGCGGGCCTTTCCCGCCGCGGAGTCATTTGATGCAATCGGCTGGGATTCCCCGAATCCACGAGTCACCAGCCGTGCCGGGTCTACCCCCTGGCTGGCAAGAGCATTCGAAACCGCGCTCGCGCGATCACGGGAGAGGCCCATGTTGTAAAATGCGCTTCCATCGGAATCCGTGTGCCCGTTCACGAGAACAGTCGTCTGGTTAAATTTCCGGAGGACAATTCCCACCGAACTCAGGGTCTGCGAAAAACTCGCCTTGATTTGAGAGCTCGCGGTATTGAACGTAATGTCGTGTGGCATGTTCAGGATAATGTTATTCCCTGACCTCGTGACGCTCACACCGCTGGCTCGCAATTCCTGCCGCAGCATGGATTCCTGCTGGTCCATGTAATTGCCAATACTGCCCCCGGCAATGCCACCCAGGGCGGCACCGATAAGTGCACCGCGCCCTGCGTCTCCATCTCCCACGTTGTTGCCGATAATCGCACCCAGAATGGCACCTCCGGCAGCGCCGAGTCCCGCCCCCGTTGCGGTTTTCGAGACTTGCTGTTCGCCGGTGTAGGGATTCTCGGTGACGCAGCTCGAGAGCACTGAGCTGGCGACAAGAGCTATCGCGAAAAGCTGCGGACGAGATCGTGAAAGTAACTTCATAATGCTGGAATTTTAGCGGTTCGGTAAGGATTTTCAATCATGGAAGCGGCGAAAAAACCGGTGCAGATCACTGCTTTCTGGAATTTAGACCCCAGGCCGTCCCGGGCTATTCACAAAAATGTTCTTCGTCAGCTTTGAGAAGGGTCGATGCCAGTTCAGAGCGTCCAGCCCTTCCTGTATTCCCTCTTGAGGAACCGCTCCGCCTCCGGAGCATTGGGAAACTTCATATTCTTGGCATCCCATTCAAGTTTCCGCCCCGCCCGGAAGGCAACGTTGCCGAGGTGATTGGCCTCCGTTAACGGACCCGCGTAGTCGAAATGGCAGGTGGTTGGTTCGCCGGTCTTGCATGCTCGAACCCACTCCTGATGGTGCCCGATCGATTCAGGAATGGTTTTCTCCGGACGCTTGAAGTCCTTGAATTTCCCTTCCGGAAGAAGGACATGCTTGCCGTAATCCGAGAGAAGCATTCCTTCATCGCCAACAAAGAGAACACCGCTCCCCCATTTCGGGATTCCTCCCCGCTTCCATATTTCCGGTTTTTCCACCCCTTGATACCAGGTCAGACTAAGGGGGGGGCGGTCACCTCTCGACGGATATTCATAACGAGCCCACATCGAGGCAGGCGCGATCTCGGGATGCGGCGTCGGACCACCTGCATCGATGGAGCTGGGGGCGTCGAGATTCAAGGCCCAGAAAGGTAGATCATTCCAATGACTCCCCAGGTCTGACATAGTACCATTCCCAAAGTCCCACCATCGGTACCACTTCGGACCGGGGAAGTAGACAGAGTGATACGGTCTCATTGGTGCCGGCCCGATCCAGAGATCCCAGTTGAGTTCCTTGGGCACAGGCTGAGCCTTCTCGGGGCGGGCCTGAACATTGACAATATCCCGGTTCTTCTTGGCGTCCTCGGGGCTCTGCCAGCCCCAGGCCCGCCCAACCCAGACGTGAACCTCACTCACCTTGCCGATTGCTCCCCCCTGAATGAGCTCTACAACCCGGCGGTAGTTCCCGCCGGCATGGATCTGGGTTCCCTGCTGGGTAGCAACCCCCGCTTTGCGGGCAGTTTCGGTGACGAGACGGGCCTCATGGACATCGCGCGTAAGTGGCTTCTCACAATAAACATGCTTACCAGCCCGAAGGGCCGGAAGGGTGGCGAAGGCGTGGGTGTGCTCCGTTGTACTCACAATCACAGCGTCATAGTTGCCGGGCCGCTCATAGAATTCGCGGAAATCGTGAAAAGTTTTTGCCTTCTGGAAGCGGGAGGCTGCGGCTCGGAGATTACGGTCGTTGACATCAACCAGAGCCACAATGTTCTCCGTATTTCCAACCGTTCGCATGTTGTGCCCTCCTCGCCCCCCGCAGCCAATCACTGCGACGTCTAGTTTTGCGTTGGGAGATTTAGCGCTCACGATGGCGGGAAAACCAAGGGAGCCGGCCGCGGTCACCCCCCGTAGAAAACGGCGTCGCGACGATATGACGGATGGAGACTGTGAAGGCATGATTCCCGGAGTCAGGCGTTGGAGAGGCCTGATTTCAAGGGGAAACTGCCGAAGTCATTTCATGGAGATGCCCTCGGAGTTGGTATTGCATAGGAATCCTGCGCAACTAAAAGGGTTCGTGACCGTTTATTCCTCCATGAAGGCAGCACATGTATTATGGATCTCCATCCTTGCGGCAGGACTCAGCCTCGCCCAGGGCCCTCGGCCTGACGACCTTGGAGCGAGCCCGCAACCTGTCGGGGAAGCCGGGGTGGCCTGGTATACGACATGGGAGACCGCCCTCGAAGAGGCAGAGCGATCAAACCGTCCCATCTTTTTCATGGCTGCGGCGGCGACCTGCAGCGGGATCTCGGGCGTATTCTGACCAGGTTACACCGCCACGCAGAACAGTTTGTTCTCGCAAAAAGAATTCATTGAGGCTTCCCGATCATTTGTGTGCGTCCGCCTGGAGTCCTACGAAAGTGAAGAGCATCAGAAAATGGTTAGGTCTTTCCTTGACGGCCGCTTCGAAAACACTGCCTTCTGCCTGCTTGCCCCGGATGGGGAAACAAGGCTTTCCGGAACGGGGCGGAGCCCCTCTCAGGGTCTACGTCAGGGACGGGGAAACCGGGGACCCGGAAGGGGGCGCAGGGAAAGCGGCGTGGTGGAGGCGATGAACGAGGTCGCGAAAAAATTCCGGCCCAGGGGCTCCGGGGAAGGAGCACTGGTGCAGGATTTTCACAGTTTTCGCCAAGGACTCAATGTTGCCTCCGGAGACCAGCGGCTGCTGGTTTTCGTGGTTGCAGCCAAGGAAGACCGGGAGGGAATTCGCATGGGACTGCGGAGCTTGATGAGCGACAAGGAGATCGTTGGGAAATTCCACGCGGACTTCGCCGATGAAAAGTCCGACTCAAAACGGCGAAGCGCCGTCAAAGGAGAACGGGGATCAACTGGAATTTTCGTTATCCGGGCAGATGCCTTCGGCCAAACTGGAACCGTTGTAGATCAACTCCCGGTTGACGCGAAACCAGAGGATCTCAAGAAGGCTCTTCTCGAGGCCAACACCTCCTTCGCTGAAACGGAAAAGCGTAAGGTTTACAGTGAGCATGTTGCCGCAGGTCGCCGCGCGAGGGTCCATTTTGAGAATGGAATGCCTTACGGGGAAGATCGTGACGGAGATGGAGTAATCGACCACCGGGGAGGCCGCGGAGGCCGGGGCGCTGGGCCAGACGCCGGTGAGCGCCGTGGACCTCCATCTGGCCGCCGAGGAGGCCCCCCACGAGGAGATCGCCGTCCGGGCCAGCCTCCGCAACGGCCACGTATTCGTCCCGGAGGAACCGATTAAGGGACCTC
>PBNG01000008.1 GCA_002723015.1 Roseibacillus sp.
TGAGCCCTGAATCCCCTACCCTGAACCGTGTGCAGGAGACGGGGTAAGGGGTGCTGGAAACCGGTTACTGTTCTGGTTACTGCTGACCGTTTTCTGGCGCCTCAATCGCCTCTAACAGACCGATTCCCCTTGTAGGAAAACTTGTCAAATCCTATGAATAAAGTCCCGCACGGCGCAGGGGTCATCTGGGAACGATTTAGGATCAGGTGTCCCTAGGACGTGCAGGTTCGAGTCCTGTTCCCGGTATGTCTCTAAAAATATGGTAGTTGAAAGGGCTGAGGCTGACTCGTAAAGTGGATCATTCGGCCTGCGGTTACTGCTCTGGTTACTGTATTGTGGTATCTTGATCTTCAGATTTTTTATAATGTTATTCTTCGAACAGGAAGACATTCACAGTAGGTAAGGTGAGAAGTATGATACTTCTATAACGGTGTTTAATGAAAGGCACCCTTGCGGCGCTCAAGCACTTCAGGGATTTTGTAAATGTGCCTCCTTTATTTTAACCGGGAGAACCTTTGACCGGTCTTCATCGATTTCAATCATCCGGTCAGCGGTAATTCCTTTGAAGAATTGCTTTGCACCGTTCGGCCAGGAGACCTCGAGTTCGTCGATCTGGTCGTTCTCTCCTAGCCCAAAGTGGGCAACGCGGGAGAACTGGGACGCATAGCCATCTCCGGCAGAGATGACCCTCAACTGCCGGTTTTCTCCACAGCGAACACGAATGATCGCCCCGATGCCATCCCGGTTGTTTTTTCGTCCGCGCAGGCGGACCTGCAGCCAGTGGCCTCTGGCGACCTGATTCACATAGTAGTGAGCTCTGGACTTGTAGTTAGTGATAATCAGGTCCACATCGCCGTCCCGGTCGAAGTCCGCCTTGGCCATTCCGCGCCCGTCCCCGAGACTATCGACACCATAGGCGGTCGCTCCTTCGACAAACTTGCCATTGCCCAGATTGACCAGAAGACGGTTTCGTTCGTTTCCGTTAAACGAGCGGTCCCCGATGAATGCATCGCTGTAGAGGTATCCTTTTGCGAAGGGCTTGTCCGACGCGACCGCACCGGAGTTGAAGGCTGCTCACAAGTCGTGGGGATCTTTCCCCGTGATCCATCCGTCTGTCGCATAGATATCGAGATCGCCATCGTTGTCGATATCGAGAAACCCGGAACTCCAGTACCACCCGGCGGGGCGGGTTTCCGTATCCTTCGACACATTCGTGAAGGTATGATCCTCATTCTGCCTGAAGAGGGCATTTCCTGCCATCGCAATATTTCCGATGTTGCTCCAGTCGTCTCCCATATAGCTCTGCAGATCAGTGAGAATCGGGTTGTCGTTGCCCACTTTTCCCTCCCGGATGAATTTCCAGACGACTCTCTTGGCGGTAATCGGTTGGACGAACCAGCGCTGGTTTGATCGCACCGCCCCGACGTAAAGGTCGACCCTTCCGTCATTATCGTAATCGCCCCAACTCGTGCTCATGCTTCCGCCGATCCCCAGAGCACCAGTCTCTTTCGCAACATCGCGAAAGGTCCCGTCTCCCTGATTCTGGTAGAGGGCGTTCCGACCGAAATCGTTAGCAACATAGACATCCTGGTCTCCATCTTCGTCGTAATCAGCTGCTCCCATTGCGAGCGTAAGTCCGAGGTCCCCGAGGCCAGATTCCTTGGTAACATCGGTGAAAGTGTGATCCCCGTTGTTCCGGTAGAGAACGTTTGGTTCGCCGTTGCGGGTATAAAGGAAGGAATCCGGAAAGGATGTCTCGGCGTTCACAAAGCGTCCAAGATACAGGTCGAGATCTCCATCCGTATCGTAATCAAAGAATGAAAGAGATGTTACATAGTCGTGGTTTTGGATTCCAGATCTGGCGGAGATATCCTCAAAGGTCCCATCTCCATTGTTGAGCAGTAGGTGGTTGGGGCCAAAGAAGGCCCCGACGAAGAGGTCCTGGTCACCATCGTTATCAATGTCCGAGAAACAGGCGACGTTGATGTGCCATAGGTGGTCGAGTCCCGCGACCCCCGTCCGGGGCTCAAAGGTCCCATCTCCCCGGTTCCGGTAGAGAACGGGCTGCCTGCCATTGCAAAGGAAGACATCATCGTAACCGTCATTATCAAAGTCGGCGGTGGCTGCACCGGCATAAGCATGGCGCATCGTTTCAAAAGCGAGTTTGTGCGGCCCAGGGCAATCATGGTCCGTGCAGGTACGGTCTCCATCGAACCGCGGATCGACCTCAAGGACGAAGTCGATTCCCCGCGTGCGGGCTTCATCAACAAAGTGGTTCGCAGGGCCACTCACCGTCCATCCTTTGACTAGTTTGCCAGATGCAATTCTCCACCGTCCATCGTTCCCCTGCTGGAAGAGCGATTGGATCAGTCCATAATCAGTCTGATTCGCAGTGGTGATCTCGAATCGGAAGGTCGCACGCGCCTCCCGTTCAGAAATAATCTCATCAAGCAAATGCAGTTTGAAGACCACCTCCAGAACGGTGGGGCGATTCTTTCTGATCTCGAGAAAGAAGTCATTCAGTTCCTGACCGGTTTCGCGTGAGGTCCACCTGAGCACCTCGATCTTGTGATCGTGATCCTCCTTTGCAAGGACCCACCCGGCCTGTCCCCCGAGGATAAAATCATTCATCCTCTCAGCATCATTCCGGCGAAAATCCTTCGCGAACTGCTTGAGCGAGTTGATGATCTGGGAGCCTGTCTCCTGGAAGTGAGCACCTCGCTTTTCCAAGTCCATCATGTAGGACCATAACCCCAAGGCAGCGATGGTGATGATACTGAGCCCAATAGCAGCGGCCGACCGGCTCCAACTCAACAGTTTCGAGGTCTCCCGGGAGCTTCCCGGGAACCAGAGGCCCAGGAGAGTGGTTACGAAGTCAGGCAGAACAAAGGCCAGAACGAGAATTGTGGTGGTGTTGACAAAATTCCACTGTGGAGAACTGGAGGCAAAGTAGGTGGCCGACTCATGCACTCCGGTCTGGAGGAATATTCCGGCGAAACAGGTCTCTGCGATGAGGCCCAGAAGAAGGGTTCCCGTAAAGCGGAAGGCCTTCTGGGAAACAACATTAGAAGGGCGCACACCCCGCCGTAGCCCGGCAACCAGAAGAAAGGCAGCGAGGTCATGGCCAATTCCATACCATGGGTGCCAGTGGCCAAAGGCATAGATGAGGACCACTTCGGCGAGACCCCGTGCCATCATGAAGAACCAGAAGAGTCCGAATATTTTGCGAACCGATTTATCAATCCGTTGGTCTCGCCATAGGAAGAAGGGGAGGAGAAACCAGGCCGTGAGCGCATAGGAAAGCCAAGCCATCTTGGGGAGAGAGATCGCTCCTCCGACTTGCAGGCCAGCATTCTGACGGAAATAAAAAAACGTGGTTGTTGCGAGAGCGACCAGAAGCAGCCCTCCAAGCCAGAGACGTATTGAACGAAGGGTCATAGCAGGGCAGGTTCCACGTAGGGGATACGGTCATCGATCTCAACCGGGCCATCAAAGGTGACCGAAAAGAGCCGTCCCGCAAAATGAGTTTGAGGATAGTCGCGCAAGGCGACCGAACGAGGATCCCTCTCATGAAGCCCTGCAATCATATGGGTAAGAGGGCTGTCTATTGATTCGTTGTAGATGGAACGGAGAAGCGCACGGTAGTCCTCAATGGTGTCCGTCGCGGAGAAGGCGATATAGAAGAAACGGAGCGGCTCATCAGTTGCAGGGAGTGCTGGTTTCCGGAAAAGGTTGACCAGGGGGCGCAAGGCCCCGACCACCCCCGAGTAGTTTTTGACCACCGTCTGCCGGAACGGTCTCTGATCCCAGGCAGCCATGACCCCGGCCAGCTTCCCGCCCCGGAAGAGCAACCGAAAGTTGCTCGCCCGGAGGTTCTGAAACCGGCCTTCGAGGAGATTATCCTCAGAATGGACAGGCTGAAATTGCATCCTCGGTTCATTCAGTTTCTCGACGATTGCCGGCAGGTCTTTAAGAGTGGCGGGACGTATATCAGCTGGAATCTCTGGAAGTCTCTTCGTCAGGGAAATCATCGGGGTGAGAATCCGCCCCTGGTCAGTGTAGGCAGGCATATCCGCGCGGTTTGCTCCCACCGTCCTGAGCGCGGTTTCATTATCTTCCACGATGACAGTGGTATAGATCGGAGTTCGCCCATCGCGGTGAAGGTCCCGAAGATAGCGGTATCCCCTCGCCAGGGTTGTCCCCCTCCGGAACGCAGGAAGAATCCTCAAGTCGCTCAGGTAGCCCCCATCGATAATCTTACCATTGAGAAAGGTGGGGCGCACTGCCCGGGTGGCGGCCCCAACAATCTGGTCTCCCGCCTTGGCAATGAAAACCTGGGTAAAGGGTCCTTGGATCCGGGTGGCGGAGAAATATTCCGGTTCCCGAAGGAATGCCACGGAGATAGATCCGCCCATCGGGGTTTTATGAAGGAGCGCACGCAGTTCTCCGTCATCGCTCTCCTGAGCCGGTTCAAAGCGGACGCGGCACGCCGTTGCGCTAGCGTGCACGGCTGCCCTCCAGTCTCCCGATCCATCCCAGTTCCCTGCGTAGATACGCAGGCTTGACGTCACCAGCCTTCTGACCAAGCGCCTCACACCCCGCGAGATACGAACGGTCTCCGTCGGTGACCCGGATCCCCCGCACCGGTCCGAGCTGCCCAAGCTCCCGACAGTAATTGTAGTGGAACGATTTACGAAGATAGTCTTCAACTTTTTCCGCGATTTCCTCAGGGTGATCTGCCTCCACGAAAAGGTTATAACGGGGAGGCTTATCCCATTCCGGTGCGAGCATCACAAATCCCGGAAGCTCCATTTTCTGGATGCCTTCTCCCACGAAGGCTTCACTCAGCTTTTCTCCACAAAGATCACTGACCTGAACATTTCGTCCTGCAAAACGAATCTCCCCTGGCGCAACAACCTCGACCTGATCATCAAGACTGTAGCGGGCAAAGCCCCCACCCGTAGTCTGAACCACGGTATACTTCTGCCCTACCTCGAGTTCATCCACCAGACGGACTCTCCCACTGCTCTCGATAAATTCGAGGAAATGGGAAGTGATTGCCGGAGCGGAGCCGGAGGAACCCGCGAGGGGAACAGAAACAACCCCTTCGGTTGCGAGAAGCCCTTTGCCCTGGATAGGAACCCCGGGAAAAAGCGCTTTCAAGTCGGGAACAAAACGGGAAGCCGCACCATCCGTCCAACAACTGATCAATGATAATTCTGGCCAGAGATCAGCGGGCCTTTTTCCTGCAGGAAGATAGCCCATGAGCGTCGTCAGAAAGCTTGGGTTCCAGACGGAAAGAAGGCGGAGATCACGGCATCTCACCAGCGCCTCCATGGTGCTCCTCCGGCAGGTATCCATGTCAGTCGATCTTGCAACCGAGGAAGGGACCGCCATCACCGACTTGACTACCTTCTGGGCAAAAGGACTGAGGTATTCCACGTCCTCGGCGAATCCAACCGGGAGCCCCCCCGGGGTGACCTCCTTCGCCTGCACGGCTGGGCTGATCGACCAGTATTGTCTCCCACCATAAAGTCCCTCGTGGTTTCTATAAAGGTCATACATCCAGACCCCGACCGCATTCTGGAACTCCCTCCGGAGCGAGGCGGTGTAGGGGATATATTTGGCAGGACCCGAGGAACCGCTCGTTTTTTCGAGCATTAAAACCGGCTCGGAGGTTAGCACTCCCTGTTCTCCCGAGATGATCCGGCGGATCCAGGGTTCAAGTTCTTCATAGGTGACGATTGGAACGCGCTTCTGAAATTCCTCAACCGAGGTAATCGAAGTATAGTCGTATTTCTGCCCATAGCATGAGCCCGCATTACCCCTCAGGAAGGTGGCGAGAATCTCTTCCTGGACCCGCCGCGGGTTCCGGCGGGCACGTCTGAACCGCTGAGACGCGGACATGCTCGCGAGCATCCACAATACGTTGCCAAGGAACGGCTTCATTATGATGCCGCCACCTCCCTTCTCATGGAGCCTCGGGAATCGAGGGATCCGAGAACTTCCCCGGCAATCTGCTGAGCAGTCCGCTTGGTATTTGCGATCGTGAATTCGGTAAGGCAGACCATTTCATCTCCCCGGAGATACTCTTTGTTGTTTTCGATGAAGAAGCGAATGTGCGGGTTGCGCAGTTTATGGTCACTGGGAACGGCAAGATCCGGATCGAGGCATTCACGCGGATTCTCGACACGAACAATCCCCTCCCGGTATTCGCTGGGAAACTTCATTGCTCCAAGGGTATCAATAATCTCCTGTTCGAAGCCGGGGGTTTCGGTCGCATGGTTTGGATAGAACTCCCTGAAGAAAAGAGGCAGGAACATGTACGTGCGGAATCCGCTCACGATAAGATACCAGTAGAGCGGAATATCGGGATCTTCCCGTTTCATCTCTGCCATGAAACGGCACCAGGTATGAACAAGTTCCTGGTCTCCCCAGTAACCCCGGTCGATGATTGTACTTCCGTTGAACATCGCCCGAATGGTCTTCCCGCGAATCTTGAGCTCATAGATTTTCATCGTCGTAAATCCGCGAATCGTCCCCTCCTCGTCCGACAGGGTAAGGATCCAGTCCTTCTCCATGAGATCTTCTTCAAACATCGCCCTGTCCACGTTCTGGTAGTAGGTCTCCCACAAGCTGAAGAGAGTATTCTTCTGCTCCTCGGTCACCTTGAGCCGGGAAAGGATCGCGCCATTCAGTTTCCTCTTCATCGTCAGATCCTTATAGCGACCTCCTGGGATGTTTCCTTCAGATCCGGGGAACCCTTCATCGCATTCCGCCGCAGGGCATTGATATGGCGGCCGAGAAGGTCAACCTTGGTATGGGTGAAGTCCCTTCCGAATTCTTTCATCTGGGCTCCTTGGATTTCCAGGATATCGACATCCTGCTGGATCACTTTCCGGCAGTACCACTTCAAGAAGGGTCTGGTAATGAGGGTGGGCAGGGGAAGCTTCCAGGTGATTGCGGTTGTAACATCGACAACGAATTCTTCCCGTTGGGTGCATTGCGAGACGATCAGGAACTGGTGATCGGCGCCGTACTCATAATCTACCCGGGAAATAGAGGGGAGAATGAACCGGTCCGTATGCTTCTGTTTCACCCCTTTGGGGAAGACCAGACGGGGGCCGATTCCCTCCATTGGTTTTTCATCAAGAAAGGTGACAACGACTGATTCGCCGGAACGGGTCACCCGTGTCTGCACGGTATCCTGGTCTTCATTCCGGAAAAGGCCCGGATGGACGAAAATCGTATGAGGGACATCGAGGAAATTTTCGAGACACATATCGACCGGGGCATGAAACCGGGTCTGCATGAAAAAGGTGGTCCACCCCTCTTCCCCATAATGAGGAAAGTCGAATGGCTCCCGGGTTGGGTCCCCTTCCCCGATCCAGACCCAGAGCTGCTCCTGCTGCTCGATAACCGTAAAGGACTTCATCGATTTCACCTTGGGAAGGCGCTCCCCACTGCAGAGTGATGGAATATCCTTGAGGCGTCCCTCTCCGTCATAAGCATACCCGTGGTAGGGGCATTGGATGCAGCCATTGACCACCTTTCCGGCCGAGAGCGCCATTCCGCGGTGCGCACACCGATCCTGGAGGGCCTGAGGATTCCCCGCATGGTCTCGCCAGAGAACTAACGACTCGCCTTCAACCTTCCGCTTGATCGGCTTGTCCTTAAGCTCGGATCCTGCGGCGGCGATATACCAGTAGCCATTAATGGTATCCATGATCAATGGTTTCATTTCCCGGACTCATTGGACAAAGAGCCTCTCGAGCCATGTGTTCCTCATCGATGATTAATTGAAAATACCGCGTATGCTCGCAGCATCCGAACATCGATCCAAATCGAAATGTTTTACGTTGGCATTGATTTGATCGATGTTTTTTGGTACGCTGTTGTTCCGTTCTTACTCGCTATTAACCACTCTGGAAAATTTCCTGAGCACAGCATCACTCGGGACCCAGCCCGGGCTGAACTCTATCGTATCGAGGATCTTCTTGTCGTCGGCCAGCAGAAACGTCAGCGCAAGCATGGCGCGGATCCACCGATCGGGTCGGCCCGGGGGCAGTAGGAACGCCAGCTGCGTGTCAGTTCCTCCAGTCGTTTTCGGGCGCGCTGTGAACACGGTCTGGAACAGGAAGGGTTTCGTCACTGTGAGCAGGGCGAAACTACCTCCATCTGACATAAAGGTAACCGACAGGCCTTTGCCGGTTGATCCTGTCAGAACGCGCTTGTACCTCTGGGTAAATTGTGCCTCATATTTGAGGGTCAGACCGTGCTCATGATCCTGCTCACAACTCACCTCCCCTAAGAGCTCCATTCGATGAACAGGGCCCAGGTGACTAATATCAAACCCATTCCCAATGACCACGTGTGGATGGGCACGAATGCTACGGGCCGGGGTAAGGATCACCTTGGTCAAGGATTCATGCCCATCCGGAAGAGCACGAAAGGTCCTGCCCAGAAAAACCCACATGAGTCCCCATCTCTCCTCAGTTTGATAGCACCTGAGCCGCCGGTCAGGTGGAAGCTCACAAGTTGGTGCCTCTATGCAACGCCCCCCTCCATCAAAACGCCAATGATGAAAAGAGCAACGAAGGCTATTGCCTATCACCTGTCCCTGCGAGAGGTCGGCCCCGGTATGAGGGCAGGCTGGATCCTGCGCGATGAGACCGCCATCACTGCCTCGCCAGAGCGCAATTTTCTTACTCCCTACGAAGAAGGATGACACCGACCCCGATTTCAGTTGATGGCTTTTTCCGAGTGCATACCAATCACCGCGGACCCTCGCTGGATTGGCAAACAGAGGGCTGCCTCTTGGAACACTGGCTGTTCTCACCAGATCTTCAGGATCACCCTCATACTTATAACTACTCTTACTCATCCTGTAGAGGCAGGGCCACCATTGGCACAAATGAAGACAAAGTCAGGATACCGACTCTCGCCCTGATGAAAAAGCTGAAATTCATCAGCTGTTTATACCATTCCGCAGCAATCTCAGGATATCGATACTCCCGATGGCATCATTGTTGCACTCGATACTTGTCCGGGTGAAAAGAAAGGTGCATCCGAGAGGAAAGAGGCGCTTTCTGGAATTGTCTTGCCGGCCAGAAGAACGCGGAAAAAGCCAGATCACTCCGATCACTCCGGTGAATACAGTTCTCAAGGGGTATCCGTAGACTCGGTCACGACGCCGGCTCCCAAGTTTCGAGGTCACAGTCCGATAAACTTACCGCCAGACACGATAAAAACGTTTCTTCGGTAGCGGATCCTCGGGATCGGCCCACGTCGTGGGGCTCTCCCGAACCTCGATGAGAGCAGCTTTACGCCAGGACTGCAGATCTGCAGAGACTTCGACAAGGCACTTCGTGTGAGGGGGGCTGTCCCAACTTGCGTAAGCACGGCCGTGTTCAAAAGACATCTCGATGGGGATCAGGCGATGGGGAGTGGGTTCCGTGATGGTAAGAAGCTGATTGGGCGAAATCCCATTGAGAAGCTGGACCCGTCCCGAAGGCCAGATGACTTCAATTTGGTCAATCAGGTCGTTTGATCGACCAAGGCCGAAGTGAACCCTACGTTCGTTCTGTCCGAGAAAATTAGAACCTCCATCGACGAAGCGGAGGAGAGCGGGGCTGGAGTCATTGGCGCGCAACCGGATTATCGCTCCAATAGCATCGCGATTGGAGCGCGTGCCCACCGGCTTGATCTTGAGCCAGTTCGCCTCGGCGCTTCCGTTGTTTCGGTAAAGGATAGGCTTGTCACCGTTGTTGATCACAAGGAGATCAAGGTCCCCGTCGTTATCGTAGTCAAAGCTCAAGGTTCCAGTGGCGATCTTGCGATCGGTGATGCCTTCCAGGGAATTCACCTGTGTCAGGACCCCGCCACCGAGGTTCCTCCAGAGGAGAGATGTGTCGTCGGGGAACCCGTTCGCTCCGTTCACCATCATGAGATCGAGGAGTCGATCATTATTGTAATCGAGAAAAGTGCTCCCCCACCCCCAGCCTCCGATTCGCACTCCCCTCAGATCGGTAACGTCGGTGAATCGCCGATCACCATCATATTGATAGAGCCGGTTACCGTCTCCGCCGAGAGAGCCATGGATGGAGGTGACAAACCAATCAAAGTCACCGTCGGCATCAAAATCCCCAATCGCCATCCCCATCCCATACTGATCAGTCCCCACTCCTGCTTCTCTGGTTCCATCCGTGAAGCTACCATCGTGATTGTTCCAGAAGAGGCGGCTGGTTCCAAAGTCGGAAACGACAAGGAGTTCGGGCCAGCCATCGAAGTCGAGATCGAGAAATCGGGATGAGAACGCCATCGAATCCGCAGAGGGATCATCCATAACAACCCCGGCAGCTTCGGTAACATCCTCGAAATGTCCGGGGGCGGCGGCGCCCCGGTTGCGCAGGAGGCGGGTATTGGAAGCGGCGCGGCGAGGGTTCTGCTCAGAGGTGCGCCACTCGTTGACGTGCAGGTCAAGGAAGCCGTCGTTGTCATAGTCGCCGAAGCAGGCATTGAAGCCAAAGTGGAGATCGGATCCTTCGAGAGCGGCGCCCCTTGGCACGGCTGCTTCCGTGAAGGAACCCCTTCCGTCGTTGATAAAGAGGTGATACCGATGTGATTTCAGGCTGGTAAGATAGAGGTCCTGATCTCCGTCGTTATCGATATCAGCCCAGGCACAACCGTTCGTGCAGACATTGGCAAGATGTTGTTCGCCGAAGACGGCTACGGTCACATCCCGGAAAGTACCATCCCCGAGGTTCCGATAAAGCAGGTCCGGGCGATTCAGTCGCGTGAAGTAGAGATCAATCCAGCCATCGTTGTCATAGTCGGCCGCAGCGGCTCCCCCGGACATACGGGATTGTATATCGCCCACTCCAGGAAGGTTGGCCCGATAATGCTCGTGTGTGAGTCCTGCTTCGGAGGCCACATTCTCAAAGGTTGCAGAGAACCCCTTGCCTGCTCCCATCAGAATTACGAAAACTTGTGCGAAAGCAATGAGAGGTAACAAAGGGCTATTCGCCGGCCTCTTGTCCGATGGGACTGAAATGTCGGGCGACGACCCCGGGCCTTCTGCGGGTGGCGTCTTGCCACAGCCACCAAAGAGCACACCGCGTGGAAGCAGAAACAGAAATCTCACTCAACCACCGTAGGTCATCACTTTGAGAGCAGCCTATTGCAAAAAGGATCGACCTTTGTAATGGACATCCGCCCCGCCCCGCATTGTCAGCGAGTCTACCGGTTCCGACGCTGCGACTTCTTCGTTCATCAGTGAGAGGAACACAATCACCCTGGGATCAGCTCTCTTGAGATCATGCCAGGCGGCTACTCTCAAGCTCCGCCATCCCATGATCAAGCGTTCACACTGAAGAGGCGAACCGATCAAGAATCGGAGAGAATCCGAAGGCGACACGCGCACGCCTTGTAGTTGGGCTGACGTGAATGGGGATCAAAGGACGGATGGGTCAAACGATTCACCCCATGGTAGTGCATGGGCACAAAGACCTGCCCTCTCCGTACGGTGGGAGCGAGGTAGGCTTCGACCTCAAGTGATCCCCTGCGAGTTTGAACTTCAATCAGATCGCCCTGCTGGATACCCATCTCGGCAGCCTCTTCGGGATGCAACTCCAGATAGGGTCTCGCCGGAGCAAGACGGGACAGGACGGCGGACTTGGAAGTACGGCTTTGAGTATGCCACTGGCTGCTGGTTCCCCGTCCGGTCAGTAGGATCAGCGGGTACTTCTCATCAGGCATCTCGGGCATTTCAGCGTGAGGCGAATACAGCAGACGCGCTTTTCCACTTGGGGTGTAAAAGCGGCCATCGGCGAAGAGTCGCCTCTCTCTCTCTTCTGGAGGACTGTCCGCGGGATAGGGCCACTGGATCCCCCCGCTGGAGTCCAAATGATCGTAGCCTTCAATACCGGTGATATCACAGGGTCGATCACGGGTCAGATCCCGAAGAAGATGGAACACTGCCTCGGGATCTGTCCACCCCGTGAATAACTCCCCGCAACCCCAGGCCTCCGCAATCAGCTTGAAAATCCTGAAATCCGACATCGCCTGCCCTGGAGCCCTTGAAACGACCTTGGTAGTGGCAATCCGGCGTTCTGAATTGATGAAGCAACCCTGTTTCTCGCCCCAACCAGCGGCCGGAAGGACCAGATCGGCTACCTGGGCGCTCTCGGTAGTGCGATACATGTCCTGGACTACGAGAAAGTCCAAATTTGAGCGTAGACGCTCCAAGGCTCCTCCATCAACCCACGAGTGAAATGGATTTGTTGCCACAATCCACAAGCCCCTGATCTTGCCCTCCTCTGCAGCCTTAAGGATCTGGTCGTAGGCCAGCGATGGACTCTCGGGTATTCTCTCCGATGGAATCCCGAGTCCAGCCGCAACCTTGGCCCGATGTTCGGCGATGGCGAAGTCGTGCCCACCGACCATCGAAGTGGTATTGGAAAACAGTCGTGATCCCATTGCATTACATTGCCCTGTGATGGAATTAGCGCCCGTACCGGGCCTCCCGATATTACCGGTGATAAGGGCGAGGTTGATCATGGCCTGGGCACAGCGTACTCCTTCGTGGGATTGGTTCACCCCCATGGTCCACCACCAGGATACCCGCTTGCCCGGTTCAGAGACCGTCCTCGCGAGTCGCTCGATCGCACTGGGAGTCATACCTGTCTTCGTCGCTGCCCACTCGGGATCGAGCTCACTGACGAATGCAGCCATTTCGTCATATCCTTCAACTCGTTTGAGAGCCACTGGATCTGTCCGGCCATCCCGGATGATGCAATGCGTCAGGGCCTGCAGAAGTGGGAGATCTCCCTTTGGACGCAGGGGAATATGCTGACTGGCCGCCTGTGCGGTTTCGGTTGCCCGGGGATCGATCACGATGATCTCAGGATCACGCCGATTACGCATGATACGTTGCCAGAGAATGGGATGGGCAATGCAGAGATTGGCACCAACAAGCACGATCACATCGCTCTCTTCAAAATCTGCGTAGCTTGCGGGTGGCGCATCGAACCCGAAGGACTGCTTGTAAGCCATCACCGCCGTCGCCATGCACTGGCGGGTGTTGGCATCACCATGCAGAAAACCCATGCCGAACTTGAATAGAGTGCCGAGAAAAGCCATCTCTTCGAGAGGGATCTGACCCGTGGAAAGAAAGGCTACCGACTCACTCCCATACTTTTCCTGGATTCCCTTGAAATTCGAGACGAAGGCCCCCATTGCCTGCTCCCAATCGACTTCCTGAAGGTTGCCATCGGCATCACGCAACAATGGAATCGTTGCGCGATCCGGAGCATCAAGAGGATCGAGCGCCTGCCAACCCTTGGGACAGGCCATACCGCGATTGACCGGATAGTCCACACTAGGGCTGAGATTGATGGCTCGCCCCTGGTCATCCAGGTGGACATTGAGTTGGCAACCAATAGCACAATACCCGCAGATCGAAGTTGTGGTAGCGGCCGGCTTCAGTCGTGCTGGCAGCTGACCCAGCCCGAAGTGCCCCGGGCGCTGAATGAGTTCGCGAGTCAGCGGCCCATGATGTTGCTTCAGGGAGAGAGAAGGCATCGTTATTCAGGGCGTTGCGGGCTCTGGCCCAAAGTTGCCCGGCATTTTAGGGGCGCAGACAGCCCGAAAGAACAAAAGCCGCTCGAGAACCTCGCCTACAAGCAGACAAAGAAGAGCGATCCATGGATAAGGAAAGGCCACTGGAATGGCGAAAACCCCGATAAGGCAGCGTATGATCAGATGCAGCCGCAGAGGGCCAGCAAGCAGACGTGCACTATGCGCATCCGGGGTCCAGATGTCATCACTGCACCGGCGCAGGAGAAAACACTCCCAAGCCAGCTTAGCGAGCAGCAGTACGCCGAAGGCGATCGCCCCAAGCAGGTTCTCAGACACCAGCAGCATAGAAAGCAGAGTAGTACTGAAGAAGCGCACCCCCCCTCGATTGATGCGCCACAAGGAGCGCATGGTATCGTGGTAAACCATGACACTGGTAAAAATTGCGGCGAGACCCAGAGGAGGAAGGAGCCATCTGACTGCGTTCACAATTTCACCCTTGAGGGCGAAATCAGGCATCAGGGGAAGACAAACCCATAAAACGAGCAAAGGGGTGAGAATCGCGAATGCGAGAATCTCCCGGGAAAGCCACGAGGTCCTGAGCCCGAGAAAAAAACGCCATGCCTTGAGGGGTTGGCCGAGATGAAACACTGAAGCGACCATTCCCATCAGAAACATGCCCGCACCCGTGGCTGCCACGGATGGACCGTAACTCGGGGTCAAACAGGTCGCCAGTAACAGGCCGATGCCGGATTGTGTCAGGACCAGCATCAGCACCAACGGCCAGTGAGCGTGCTCCACCACAAGCGCAGCACGATCGGCCGCGTGTGCTGTCACCGGGACCTCCCTTCCCGTATATCGCGTAGTGGGCCGCGTAATGCTCTCGTCCGGTAGTGCCGATGCCGAACCCTCCCCGCTCATCATGGACTCCGCTCGCTCCTCCTCGGCGCGCGTGGGAACCGTCACGATACGGATTGCCTCTGTTGGACAGGCCTGAACGCAGGCTGGCGCCTCTCCCTGTTCAAGGCGCTGATGACACATGTCACACTTGCGCACAATTCCCCTCTTTTTTGAGTATTTTGGTACATCATAGGGACATTTGAGAATACAGTAGGAACAGCCAATACACTGATCATCGAGATGTCGGACGATGCCGGTATCCACCTCCTTCTCATAGGCCCCGACCGGGCATCCAGTGAGGCACCCCGGGTCTGCACAATGATGACAGGCGGTGGTGACCGTCTGCTGCCATCCAGGGCTTGAATCACCGCCGAGGATGGCGCCGACATCACGCCACGACTCCTCCTCATCGAGACCATTCATTGAGTGGCAGGCAGAGACGCAGGCCTTGCAGCCCGTACAACGATCGAGAGCGACCTCAAAGGCGTATTGCTCATCAGGACCGGGCCGGCTCAGTGGAATCAAACTCCGGTAATGACCCGCCAGGTCAGGTTCCCTCTCATGAGTGTCCGCAAAACGCTGCACGGGGGTTTGAAGTTCGCTCTGCTCGGCCAGNAGATCATCAACAAGCGTTCGAACCGCAAACNCGGAAGACTCGACCTCATCCTCGGTCACTGGGCTTGACTGGATCGAAACGGGGACCATCACAACGGGGTTCAGACGGCAGCAATGGCCTCAAGCAACTGGTCACTCCAGAGCTGGTAAGGCTCATCATAATCCACATCACAGGTCACCAGCGGAACGAGGGGACGAGCCCCCAGAGNTGAAAGGCGATCGTCGAAATCGAGGCCACACTTGCAGAATTCTTCATGACCGGAATCTCCCAGCGCAAGCACTGAGTATCGGATGCCGCCAAGCTCGGGAGCATCCTCGGAGTGAAGTGCCTGATACAGGGNCCTGGCATTATCTGGCGGCTCCCCTTCACCGTAGGTTGAGGTGATAACCAGGAGGTTCTCCACCGTCGGCAAATCAACCAAGGGAAGATCAGCCATGTCACTCACCTTTGGGCTCATGCCGGCTTTGCTCAACTTCTTGAAGAGCTTTTTGGCAAGGGCCTCGGCATTCCCGGTCTGCGACCCCCACGCGATCGTCACGGGATGACCTCGCTCTATGACCGCAGGCTCTTCATCCCCGGAGGCTTGCAGAGAGCTGTTGATGCCATCCAGATATCCTTTCAGCCAGTATCTCTGAGCCCCAGTGAAAGGAGCATTGTCTGGGATTCTAAGCGACACGTTTTTAGAGGATTATGCAGCACTGACGGCTACGGGATTGAACAACTTGGCTAGTTCCTCGACGGACTGGCGTTTGGTAAAATCAATGAAGGTTTCGCCGTCCCTGCGATCGCGCAGAAAAGCCACCAGCAATTGCTCAATGAGCTGTGGAGTCTGATCCGCAGGAATGGATTTCCACACCTCCCGCGCAATGGCCTGCGTGTCATCTACCCCACCTCCGAGAACGATGTGATATCCATCTCTTGATACCCCTTNCTCATCTTTTACCCGCACACCAACCAGTCCGATATCACCGATATAATGTTGGGCGCAGGAATTCGGGCAACCAGTGAGATGAATGTTAATCGGCTGGTCCAGTTTGATATTCCTATCAAGATATTCGCCAATCGCGAGCGCATGACCCTTTGTGTCGGCGGCTGCGAATTTACAGCCCTTGCTACCAGTGCATGCAATCAGACCTCCGCGAACATTGTGGCTGCGATGGTCCAGCCCCGCATTCTGAATAGCGGCAATTGCATCCTGGACCCTCGATTCATCAATTCCAGGAATGATCAGGCTTTGCCAGACAGTGAGCCGAATTTCTCCGCGACCAAACTCATCCGCAATATCGGCGAGAGCATGCATTTGAGANACCGACACCCGTCCCACCGGCGTCAGCACCCCGATATAATGCTTCCCGTCACTCTGCGAATGAACTCCGAGGTGACCATGCTTGAACTTTGTTTGCGGCTGCTCACATTGTTCTTGCGGGAAATAGCAGAGAGGAAATGAGAGCTTTGCCTGCATTTCCTCGAGTGTTTTTGGGATACCCCATTGATCTACGAGATACTTGAGACGAGCCTTCTTGCGGTTCGTACGATCTCCATTTTCAATGAATACGCGGATCAGGGCCGCGGCTGCTGGAATGGTCTGCTCGGGGGTAAGGAGGATTCCTGCATCGGTGGCAAACTGACGGTGCCCGGTGATGCCGCAGAGCTGCATGCGAAAATAGACTCCTGGAACCACCCCTTGGTCATTCTCACCTACTCTTGTGGCATAAAAGCCAATGTCATTCGTGTCGGCGCAAACCGAAAGCCGTCCCCCTGAATCATAGGAAATATTGAATTTCCTCGGCAGCCCGTAGAGGTCCCGGTTCTTNAGGATATAATAATGCATTGACCGGACATAGGGCATCACATCAATGATCTCGTCCGGATCAAATCCGGAGGTCGGGGTCGCCGTGATGTTCCGGACATTATCGGCTCCGGCTCCTTGCGACGTGAGGCCGAGGTCTGCCAGCTTCATGAGAATTTTCGGNCAGTTCTCGGGCATAATTTCGCGAATCTGGAGATTGGCCCTTGTGGTCAGATCCCCATGCCCCGGACCCCATTCCTGGGCTATTTCAGCCAACCCACGCCACTGACTGGTGGTGAGAGCCCCACCGGCAATCCGGCAACGCAGCATGATGCTTTCCTGCGCAGGGCTTACAAAAAAAAGACCATGGAACTTATACCGGAACACATCCCCCCCCTNGGGAAACTGAACCTCTTCGGCATTCTGGAGGATCGTGTCGTAGCAATCCAGGCCATTCNCCTCATACTTGATTTCCTCCTCTTTGCACAACTCGTCGAGGGGAGTGCCGTAGACAGTCTCGTCGGCAACATCATCAGACTCATGTGTGAATCGGCCCTGGGCGTCCTGACCAAGGAAGGGCAGTTCCCGCCCCTGAAATACTCCCGACATAAACCCCGTGAGATACTGCTTTTGCTCCTCATTGAATCCAGGATCGACGGTGGGACGTGTCATTTGAACGGCGGTAGGGGGTTCTATTCTTTCGGTATGGTGACGTCTCCAGACAGAGGAAGGTTTCTCGTGTCACTCGTCTCGGCCACGAGCACTATACCTGTGTTACATGGTCTTTATCCTGCGGTAGCGGCCGGACGTATTTCATGCCCTTCCGACTCCACTGTCGGCCGACCAGTAAAGGTTAGGAGTGAACTCGAGTCATGGATGCGTGGCTCGCCCCTCAGATGGGCCCGTTCTGTGAGGAAGGAAACCAGATGATCCAGACAACGGAAATAAAGCGGATCCTGCAGTATCTCAGTTCGATCCCGTGGACGATCAAAGTCAACGGTGAGGATTTCCCCGATCGTCGCTTCCGGACCATTGGTCATCATGACAACCCGGTCGCAGAGAAACACCACTTCATCTACATCATGAGAAACCAGCATGGTCGTAATTTTTTCACGATTGAGAATTTCAAGCATGACGTCCTGTAATTCCATGCGAGTAAGGGAGTCCAGTCGCCCGAAGGGTTCGTCAAGCAGCAGCAGTTTGGGCTTGAGCGCTATCGCACGAGCTATCCCCACCCGCTGCTGCATGCCCCCCGACATCTCTCTCGGATACTTCCCCATCGCATCAGCAAGCCCTACTGACGACAAGGCCGACTCGACAATCTGGTTTCGCTCCTCCCGACTGACGTGGGGGTAAACGTTTTTGACACCCAGCATGACGTTGCCGTGAGCAGTCGACCACGGCATCAGGCATGGCGACTGAAATACCACCGCTCGATCAGGCCCCGCGCCATCGATTTCCCGACCGTTAACTACGATCCCACCCTCTGAAATTTCGTTAAGGCCGGCGAGCATGGTGAGGACTGTGGACTTCCCGCAGCCCGAATGACCGATCAGCCCGACGAACTCCCCCTGTTCGATATTGAGGCTGAAATCAACTACCGCCCGAAACGGTTCCCCGTAGGGATTCGGGTAAGCCTTGCCAATCTTGAAGAGTTCAACGGAGCGCATGGAAACTTGGAGTCTGGTTTGAGGATTCAGGCAGGAATTCTGGATTACCGACCCGGCATCATGGAAGGTAGTTTGAAGTCCTTGGGTTTCACATCCGGCATGGAGACGAGGGTCTTACTGCGAAGCTTGCGGGCCTCCTTGTTCAGTCCGACTAGATAGGAGGTAATTTCTGCTTTCAGCCTNTGGTANTCAGGNTGGTCTGTCAGGGTCCGGCGATCGCGTGGACGCTCCAGCTCCACCGGAAAGGCCTCTGCCAGGGTCGCCTCCGGGCCCATGGTGAGAGGAATGATGCGATCGGCCAGTAAGATGGCCTCATCAACATCATTAGTTATCAGCACCACCGTTTTCTTCTCCTTTTCCCAAATCTGCAGGATCTCGTCCTGAAGCACTGCCCGGGTNAGCGCATCCAGCGCAGAAAGGGGCTCATCAAGCAAAAGGACATCGGGCTGCATCGACAGTGTTCGGGCGAGGGACACACGTTGACGCATCCCCCCGGACAACTCATGCGGCGCCTTCTCGCAGGCATCTGTGAGGTTCACCATATCGATGTAGCGATTGGCNTGCTCCCGAATTTCCGAGCTGCTGAAGTCCGAGAATACCTGTTTGACTGCCAACTCGATGTTGCCGAAGACATTCAACCATGGAAGCAGGGAATAGGACTGGAACATCACTCCTCGGCGTGGTCCGGGGCGGGTNACCTCGACACCTTCCATTCTTACNTCCCCTTCCGTCGGACGTTCCAGACCCGCCAGCAATGAAACGAGCGTAGATTTTCCCGAACCCGAGAATCCGATGACTGCAACGAATTCGTTCTTTGCCACCTGAAGGTTCACATCTTTGAGTATATCCTCACGTGTTTTCTCTGGGCCAAACCCGATCGCCACTCCGTCCAGTTCGAGAAAGGGCGCACCTGTGATTACTTCACTCATCAAAGGGCAGGAGAGGTATCAAACGANACCAGTCGTTGGAGGAAGACCATGATCCGGTCCAGCACCATGCCGATGAATCCAACGATGAAGACTACCACGAAAATCTGCGCGAAGGATTCTGCGGATCCGTTCGTATACATATCNTTCACGAATTTTCCTATGCCCTCAGAAGTCGATAGGATCTCAGCTGCAACCAANACCATCCATCCCACACCCAGAGAAATTCTNAGNCCGGCGAAGATCAACGGTAGGGCGGTCGGAATGATAATCTTGAAGAGGCGGGCGAAGAATCCAAGACGCAGCACCCGCGCGACGTTGAGATGGTCCTTGTCAATTGATCCAACGCCGAGGGCTGTATTCACAAGAGTCGCCCACAACGAACAAAGGGCCACGGTGATCGCCGAGGAGAGGAACATCGGGTCGATCTTGTAATCCTTGAGAATCGGAACCTTCCCGAGAGCAACAATCAGCCAGTGATTGTCAGGATCAGGCATGAAGCCCCCTACGATGATCATGACGATTGGAAGCCAAACCAGCGGAGAAACCGGTTTGAAAAGGGCTATAAAGGGCGTCATCGCCGCCATAAAGGTTTTCGACAAGCCACACAGAATTCCGATCGGAATGGCAATCACGGAAGCGAGAAGAAANCCCGCGAAGACGCAGAAAAGCGAACGCACAATCTGTTTCGGAAGAGTCCAGGGTTTGGCATACTGCGAGGTCCCGATAGTGTCCGCNAACTTTTCNTTCTTGATGATGTTTCCNCACAATTTGTAAAGGTCCCCCTCACCGCTGCTGAGGAATTCCTTTCGGGACGCCTGAAGGGTTTCCCGGGCTGCAGCGAGCTTGAATTCACGGGAGCTTTCTCCCACCAGATCGATGTATTTGATGAGAAATTGCTTTTCCTCCCCCAGCAACGTGGATGCCTTAAGAGCCTCCTTGAGTTCAGGGAAGGTTTGTTCCTCAGCCTCCTCCAGCGCTACTTTGAGAGCATCTCTTTCCATTTTCAGAGATTCTGTTTGCACCTCTACAGATCGCATATCCTCGAGATACGCGAGACGCTCTGNCTCACCTTCCTCTACCANCGCCACAGCCGCCTCCTTGAGACGGGAAGCGTTCTCCTTCCGAAAATCACGATACTCATCGCTCTTTGCGTCATAAGCCTNTTTAAACGGCGCAATGACCTTCAGTTTTTCTGCATCGGCGGATTCACGAACAACCTTGAGACGCTCATTGGCTTCNACCTCAAGACTTTCGACTTTCGACAACCTCTCGACTGCCTTCTTCAGTTCAGCCAAGCGCGCGTCACCAGTTAACTGAAAACCGTCTTCCTTTGCGCTCTCATTGTCATGGAAGCGCGAGATGCCATCCCACGCCTCTATTACGACGGCCGGAGTTGGAACCTCTCCCGACTTGGTCTTATGCCGGGGAGCAATAACGGACCAGAGGAAGGCGAACATGAGCATGGCAGCCACGGGCACCACAATCCAACGACCAATGTCCTTCAGCTGTTTACGTGGCTCTTCACCTGCGGCTAGGCGAACAACCGGGGAGAGGAAGCTCAGACCAGCAGTATCGATAATCTTCAGGAGTCGATACTTAATCTCCATATGCGCAATTTGGGGAAACGGGGTTGATCGNGTTCGAGGGCTGAATCAGCTGTAGGAAGATGGAAGCCGAAAACCAGCACCTCGGCCCGAGGTGCTGACTTCCAGCCGCCATGGATATCATTTTCCGGCCAAGGAGGGGTCGTCCTTGATCCCGATATCGAAGGAATTCAGATACTCGATCGGCTTCTTGCCGTCATACTCCAAACCATCGATAAAGTCTTTGGTTGCAGCCTTGTAGCCGTCCTCTGTCTTTGGCAAATCGCTTTCGGTCAGTTCACCTTCTTCGACCAGCAATTTTGCGGCTGCCATGTAGACATCAGGAAGGTAAACCTTCTTGGCAATCTCTTCGTACCAGGAGGCCGGCTTGGGCTCAGTAATCTGACCCCAGCGCCGCATCTGAGTCAGGAACCACACCCCGTCGGAATACCAGGGATAGGTGCAGTCATGCTTGAAGAAGACGTTGAAGTCCGGCATTTCGCGCACGTCTGTCTTCTGGAAAATGAAGGTGCCGGTCATGGAGTTCTTAATGACCTCGTAATCCGCTCCAACGTAATTGGGCTGGGAAAGAATCCGGCAGGCCTCCTCTCGGTTGATGAGCTTACCGTCCTCGGTTGCATCGAGCCATTTGCCAGCACGGATGAGGGCCTTAGTCACTGCAATCATTGTCTTGGGATTCTCATCCGCCCACTTGCGGGTTACCCCGAAGACCTTTTCCGGGTTNTTTTTCCAGATATCGTAATTGGTGGTCACGGGAACGCCAATTCCCTTAGCGACAGCCTGCTGATTCCATGGTTCACCGACACAGTAGCCGGAGATCGTTCCAGCTTCCAGAGTGGCAGGCATCTGGGGAGGCGGGGTGACCGAGAGTTCGACGGCGGCGTCCGTGCGCCCGGCAAGATCGGTCTTGGAATAAAATCCGGGATGAATTTTGGAAGCCGCAAGCCAGTAACGAATCTCATAGTTATGAGTAGAGACCGGGAACACCATACCCATTTGGAGCTTTTTGCCCTGGGCGAGGAGATCATCGACAACGGGTTTGAGGCTGTCGGCACTGATGGGGTGCTCAGGGGTATCGGTATCCAGATCAAGGTCGTTCTCCTGCATCTGGGCCCAGATGGCGTTGGAAACCGTAATGCCGTTCCCATTGAGGTCCAGAGTGAACGGGGTGACGATGTGAGCCTCTGTCCCGATTCCGATCGTGGCAGCAATTGGCTGCCCGGAGAGCATGTGAGCGCCATCAAGGTTTCCGGTAATCACGTTATCCAGTAGAACCTTCCAGTTCGACTGGGCGATGACTTCGACCTGCAGACCCTCGTCCTCAAAGAAGCCTTTTTCCTTGGCGATGACAATCGGGGCACAGTCCGTGAGTTTGATAAATCCGAACTTCAGTTCGTCTTTTTCCACATCGAGTTTACCAGAAGCTTCTTCAGGAGCGCTCTCCTCTTCCGGGGCGCTTTCCTCTTCCGGGACCTCGGCAGGAACCTCGGTCGGTGCTGGAGTCGTCTCGTTTGCCGAAACTTCCGAAGATGCCGGCTCTTTTTCGCCGCAGGAAGTCAGTAAGAGACAGAGACAAAAGAAACCCCCGGTGATCTTAAACTGGAGTGAGCCACTGGTCATACTACCGGCGGCAAAGGTGATCCTACCCAGGGTCTTGGTGAGAGACCCTCGAAAGGGCCAAATTGATTGATTTGTTTTCATGAATCGCAATTGGTGCTTCGTGGGATAAAAGCGCGTGGAATGCCAACCTTGGGACCTCTTCCCGGCTTCGGCAGGAAGGTATTTCATCCGCCCTATGAGCGTTACTCATGCGGTGCCGCATTCCTGCAAAGCCTCCTCGTAGAGATCCTCCCGGTGCATACTGATAACCTTCTCGACCTCAACCTGATTGAGCAGACCCACCTTGCGTAATCCGGAAATATACCATGAAGCCTTGTCCGACGTTGGTCGGTTCACGGCGTCACCTCCGAACAGGTAGAATGGCTCCTTGCGAATCCGCTTGGATCCCACCCGGAAGGACCATGAAAAGCTTTCTCGCAGGATCGCGGCATCAACCCCGACATACTCCTTCCGACTCAGAATTGAGATCAGTTCGTTAGAAAAGTCGGGGTCCTCGCANAGGGCGCAGGCCTCGATAAGAGAGGCCNCCAGTCTCCTGATCTTCTCCGGATGCTCNTGGAGAAAGCGCCCGCAGACCACCAGTGCTTTCTCCGGATGGCCATGGGAGAGATCCCCCGATGTTGCCGGAGACCATCCAATCCCCTTGAGAATCGATTTGGAATTCCANGGCTCNCCCACGCAATAGCCATCAATCAACCTGGCTTCNAGGTGCCCNGACATGATGCGNGGGGGCAGAAATACGATTTCGATCCNCTCGTCGGCGAANAACCCATTCCTGCTCAGCCATTCATTCAGCAGAATCCGGTGCGAGGAGAGCCGGTGTGGGACAGCCAGAGTGAGTGGCCGNTGTCGCTTCCAGCTGTGCTCGAGAAANTCTTTCAAGCCTGCTCCNTCACCAATTTTNCGAGGATCAAGTTCATTGGACAAGGTNATCGCATTGCCGTGCAAACTCANAATCAGGGGGACAACCACCTCNCATTGCAACTTCTNAATCCCCAGCCCCANGGCCATCGCAATTCCCACAATTGACTGAGCGGCATCGAGTTCTCCATAGAATATTTTATCCCGGACACTTGCCCATCCCAGCTCCTTGGAGATCTTTACCCNNACNCCCCGGCGCNGAAANATCCCCATTTCCTGCGCCACTGCGACCGGGGCGCAATCACANAGCGGCACGATNCCCAGCCTTACTGCAGAACCTATTTGNGNGCCTCGAGAGGACTTCATGACCAGATTCCCTGAAGCGAGTGTAATGCCAACCTCCTGACTTTGGCACATACACTGCTAGAATTTGCTGGAAGGCCACAAGATCTGGATGGCCCCACTGGTCATGGAATGGGTTCCCGAACTCAGGCAACTCCGCGCCTTCGTCGCTATCGTCGAGGANGGGAGCTTCACACTCGCGGCCCGNAGGATTTGCCTCACNCANTCAGCTGTAAGCCACTCATTACGCGCCCTNGAGAAGCAGATGGGCTGCTCCCTGCTGGACCGCTCCAACAGGCGAGTCGTCCCTACGGCCGAGGGNGAACTGCTGCTCGTCCGCTGCCGCAGAATGCTCCACGAGATTGATCAGGTAGAACGAGATCTTGATGGACTGAAGCGATGGGGCCAGACCCGTATTCGTATTGGGGCTCCGCATTCACTATGCCATTCGGTGATTCCTTCNGTTCTCCGGGAACTCAAGGACTCCTTTCCTCGCTGCGAACCCTTGATCGAGGCCGGGGATACCTCNCAGCACCTCGACAAGCTGAAGGAATCGNANCTGGAGCTGGTAGTAGGCCTGAAATCTGACAGCCACTGCTGCGATGTTTATCGAGAGCTTTACCNGGATCATCTTGCGCTTGTNGTATCACCCTTCCACCCACTCGCCGATATCAACGAGCCCCTCGATCACCTCCTTCACGAGCACCAGTTCATCGTCTCCGGCAGGGCCAACGAGAGCACCCGCCAGATTTACCAGTGGCTTCAGGACAAGGCCGGTAACACATGCAAGAAACTGGTCCTCGGTGACATGCACGCAATCCGGGAGATGGCTAAAATTGGTATCGGAATTGGCATCATCGCACCATGGGTAGCGGCAAGGGAACTTGAGGAAGGCAGCCTGAAGATTATCCGCGCAGAAGGCCTTGATATTCAGCGAGAATGGGGAGTCTATCACTCCCCGAGTCACCAGCCCAGCCTGCTGGAAGAGACCTTCATCGGCCTGACCCGAATGGCTTTCGATATCCTTCCGCAATTCTAGGTCCGGTAGGGCCCGTCAGGCACATTGGTTTTCAGTATCATCTCAAGGGTCAGATAATTAGAGCGCTGATCATCCCTTCCATGGCAGGTGGTTCTTCCCCGCCGGGACCCTGCCTCATGAGCATCAAGGTAAACCGATCCGAAATATGAAGATGAAGATAGTATAAATCTTATNCGTTTTTACCGGAGATCTCTCTGTCGACCGGCACCTTTGTGGGCCCTGATTCGTCTCGGAACCTGGCCCCCGGGGACCCCAGATTTCCCACACTGTGGCACAGGCCGTGCTCTCCAAAGTAAAAGGAGAGGCTGCACGGCGTGATATTCAAGGACTACGAAACGAATGAATTCTTCGACGAAATGTTCACGGAGAGCAGCACGACTGCGGTCCGTGACCACTACGGGAGCGTTCGCAGGCGCTTTGCGTCCTACGCCCATGAGGATTTCTGCAAAAAGCAGTCCGCCATTGATCGTGCCTTCGTCGAGCACGGAGTAACCTTCACAGTCTACAGCGACGATCAGGGAACAGAGCGCATTTTTCCTTTTGATCCGTTTCCCCGGGTAATTCCTTCGGATGAGTGGACCCTGATTGAGCAAGGGCTCATCCAGCGGATCACTGCGCTGAATCTTTTCCTGCACGATATCTATCACGAGGCTCAAATCGTTGCGGATGGAGTGGTCCCCGCCTACTTTGTCGAGTCCGCTGCTCACTACCGGCCGGAGTTGAAAGGTCTCGATGTTCCGGGAGACGTCTACATCCACATTTGTGGGTCCGACCTGATNAGAGATCAGGANGGGCGTTACGTCGTTCTGGAGGACAACCTGCGCTGTCCCTCCGGGGTCTCCTACGTCCTCGAGAACCGCGAAGTGATGAAACGCTCCTTTCCGGAACTCTATCAGGAGATGAAGGTCCGCCCCGTCAGTCAATATCCACAACTCCTCCGGGATACCCTGCGACGAGTGGCACCCGGAGGAAAAAGCGATCCTGTGTGCGTCCTTCTGACGCCCGGAGTATACAACAGCGCTTATTTTGAGCACACCTTCCTCGCGCGCGAGATGGGGGTCGAAATCGTTGAGGGCCGGGACCTGATCGTTCTGAATGGGTTTGTCTACATGCGGACTACAAAGGGTCTGGAGCAGGTGGACGTGATCTACCGGAGAATCGACGATGACTTTATCGACCCAACTGTCTTTCGCGACGATTCCATGCTCGGGGTAGCAGGCCTCGTGGATGCCTGCCGGCGTGGTAATGTCACTCTCGCCAACGCCCTCGGAACTGGCGTCGCGGACGACAAGGTGGTCTACGCGTTCGTCCCGGATATGATCCGCTATTACCTCGCCCAGGAGCCATTGCTCGATAACGTCCCTACCTATCTTGCCTACAAGGAGGAAGACCTGAAGTTTATCCTTGGGAATCTACCGGATCTGGTGGTCAAGGCCGCGAATGAATCCGGGGGTTACGGGATGCTGATGGGGCCTGCTTCCACAAAGAAAGANCGCGCTACCTTTGCAGAAAAGATTCAGGAGAACCCTCGCAACTATATTGCCCAGCCGGTGGTCAAGTTCTCTCAGCACCCCACCCTGGTGGAGGGAAAGTGCGAAGGACGCCACGTCGATCTGAGGCCCTTTGTGCTCTATGGGGATGAGCCCAAGGTTCTCCCGGGTGGGTTGACGCGGGTGGCCCTCACGAGTGGCTCGCTGGTAGTGAACTCTTCCCAGGGAGGGGGCAGTAAGGACACCTGGGTATTACGACACCCACAGGAGTAAGAAGCATGCTCTCCCGCGCCGCAGACAACCTCTACTGGATGGCCCGCTATTTGGAGCGGGCCGAAAACATGGCCAGACTGGTCGATACCACCGCGCAGTTTCTTCTCGATGCCGGCCTCTCTGCTGACTCTCGAAGCTCGGCCGGATGGCTTCCGATCCTGCAGGTGTGTGACCTTGATGAGGACTTCCAGCGATCCCGGAAAGAAAAGCCAGACCTTCCCATTCCTGAGTTCCTCGTTCTCGACCAGCAGAACAGTGACAGTATCCGGCAGTGCGTTGCCATGGCACGGGAAAATGCCCGGATGGTCCGCGACCAGCTGTCCGAGGAAATGTGGCGAGAGCTAAACCGCCTCCACCTTTTCCTGCAGTCCTCTGCCGCGGATGATGAGTGGGCCTTTTCGCCTCAGGACTTCTGCGACCGCATCGTCAGGTTTTCGCTGCTCTTCCAAGGCCTTGTGGAAGCCACAATCGCTCAAAAGGAGGGNTACTCATTCATCGAACTCGGTAAGCACCTGGAGCGGGCGGACAAGACCACTCGTATTCTGGACATCCCGACGTTTCACGCCAGCTCCCTCGCTGTTTCGCCGTGGCCCACGGTGTTAAGGGCGTGCAGCGCACGTTCGGCCTACCTGTCCTCGCGGGGAGCAGCCATCACGATGGAACACGCCATTGCTCTCCTTCTCTTTGACCATGGATTTCCGCGATCCGTGCGCTTCTGTCTGAACGAGGTGAACAAGGCCTTGCATCGGATCACCGGCACCGCGAGCGGAAGCTATGAAAACGAAGCCGAGCGACTGGCAGGTGGAACCCTCGCAAATCTTGATTTCAACGGTCCTGGTGAACTGCAGCGGGTCGGGATTCACACCTACGCTGATGGTCTGCAGAAAGAGATTAATAAAATCGGACAACAGATCTTCGAAACGTATGTTCTCCTTCCCGCCGAGGTCCAGCAGCTGCCGGCACCGTCGTATGCAATCATCACCGAGTATCAGCAACAGCAACAGCAGCAACAGCAGCAGTAAGATCCATGCCTCCCATGAATGCCCTCGCTGTTGCGATCAGCTAGTCTCTCGTTTTCCGGGATGAGATACCACATCACACACCGTACAGTGTTCACCTATGGCGAACCGGCACATGACAATGTGAATGAAGTCCGGCTCTCTCCCGTCGCAAATCCTCACCAGTCCCTCGAGTTCTTCGTTCTGAAGGTTATTCCGGCCACCCGGCTCAGGCGCTTTACCGACCTCTACTCCAATCCCGTACATCACTTCGAAATCGGTCATTCTCACCGCCACCTCAGTATCGAATCACGTTCAATCGTTTCGGTGGCCCGCTCCATTGATTACGCGGCCCTCCCCTACGGATTCTCCCACAGCGAGCTGAACACTCTTCGTTCAAGGGAAGAATGCTGTGAATTTCTCCACGACAGTCGCTACGTGAAACGCTCTCCCCGGATCTGGCGCGAGGCACTCGATATCCAGAACGGATCGACGGATGTCTTCCAGACGGCCTATGCCCTCATGAAGTTCATCTACGATAACTGCGCCTATCTCCCCGGCTTGACAGATGCTTCCACAACCGCGGCAGACGTTTGCGAGGAGAAACGGGGCGTCTGCCAGGACTTTGCGCATCTCCTCATTGTCTACTGCAGATCTCTGGGCATCCCATGCCGTTATGTCTCCGGATATATCTGGGACCCGGGCGCTGGGAGTAATGAAACCATGAGGGGTGCACAGGCCTCTCACGCGTGGGCGGAGATCTACCTGCCCGAGCATGGGTGGATCGGACTGGACCCGACCAACAACAAGGTGGCGAACGAGCAGTATGTGGTGGTTGCAACCGGGCGCGATTACGACGATGTGGCTCCAGTCCGGGGCACCTTCTACGGAGGTGGCCTCCAGCGCTCCATGGAGGTCGTCGTCAAGGTGAGGAAAATTGATTTCGATCAGGAATAACGCCCCGGCAGAGGGCGGCTCCACGCTCGGGCCACCTCCGTTAAATCGTGCCTCACTGATGCCTAAGCCTTTGTGACCTGTGCATGGTCCTCACGCCATCCTCCCGGACCCTAAACGATTCTCGCTTTCTCATTAATGTGAATAACTATCTGCGTATTCCTCAGGCAAAAATAATCGGTTGGCCTAGCGTTTGCTGCAGAACGCAGAGAGAGGAGAGCGGCCATGAGCAAACCATCTTCTGCGCAGCCATACCACGAACTCACAAGTCCGAGGCCCGTGAACCTCATTCTGGGCACTCTCCTTGTCTCATGCGCGGTCTACGGTGCAGCTCTCATCGCCTACGGAGAGAAAATGGATTCTATCCAGGTTTTCTCCCCACCCGGCGAACCAATCTCAATTCGGAGTTCCGACGGAACGCTCATTGAGGAGGACCTCTCGATTTTCTTCCGATACGACTGCAGCAACCTGTCCCTCGGAGCCCAAGCCCGTCTGATGCAGTTCGCGGTTCAACTGAAAGCCGAAAGGGGTCTCCATATTCGGGTTGAGGGCCACTGTGACCAACGAGGCAGCAAGGCTTATAACAGGGCTCTCGGGCGCGAGAGAGCGAACATCGTGAAAGACTTTCTCGTAAACCACGGCTTGAGCGGTGACCACATCGAAACCCTGAGTTTCGGGGAGGANCGCCCTCTTGCCGAGGGCTCCTCCGAGACTATCTGGTCCAAAAACCGCCGCGCAACGATTNGGCTCTCAAAGCCTGATCAAAACCAGGGTGATCGCCTCGCNGAGTATTAAAAAGCTCNCTCCCTTATGGAGCTCCTGTCTTCGGTGCATCCTGATAGATAGCAGGTAGATGCTGGAAAGCCGATTCAGAACCGCCTCTCAAGAAGCGCACACGCTTGCTCCCCTCTTTGTCGCTAAGCACCCGCTGGTAGGGATGATAGGGTATCGATTCTCGAAAGTTTCGTGCCGAGTCCTCGTCGTCCCATCGCGTCTCCAGTAAAAGCATACATTCCCCCTCGGGGAGCTGCCAGATCGCCCATCGGTCGCCGGTCCAATTCCCGGTGAGGCTCTTGGCCTCAGGAACGTTATACCACTGACTGAGCCAAGGCAGGAGGCCACCGATCCCGAGAACATCCGTAACCGAAGGTGGGGTATCCAGCAGTTCGTCGGCAAAATCTTCTCGAACGGGATCTGGTCTCCAGCGAGAAGCGTCTTGATAGAAGAGCGGACGGAATAATTCCATCGTAGTAGCTGGGGGCTTGCCCAATGCCGCTTCAAATCCAAATCGTGGTTCCTCAGAATCGAGGAGGCTATCCACAAAGAACGGTCCGACTTCCCTCGGCAGCGCCAGCCATTGATACAGTTCTCTGGGTGCATTGATCGACTTTGGCGATTCCGCTCCAAGCTCACTCGGCGGCCGACTCGAGGTCGAAATGCCGCGCGANCGNGCNTAGCGAAAGATCGCGATCTCATTGAGCCCCTGACGGAGTGCCATCGCGGCGCGGCGACTATCGCCGTTCATTGAGGGGGCTCCCTCGCTGACGAGTGGCCTGTTTTGCACCGGAAAGTGCTGGTTGGTCAGGGCCTCCGCAATCTCGCCAACCAGTAAAAGCCGAACGTAGGGGTGATTCTCTGGCACAGAGTCGAGGAGATNGATCTCCTTCCCGGTGGCATTAGTGATCGCAACCCGGCGAGTCAGCTCAATGTTCATTACGGTCTCGATCCAGTCCGCATCCGTTGGCAGCAATCCAAGCAGCGAGAAAGCCTNAGCTTGGCCGGAGCGATCTGCCTCAGGATAGGTCGACTCCAGATCCGCTCTGATAATCTCCGTGAACGTTTCGGAGGTAACTGGCTCGATCGCGATCGAGTGGAGCGCCTCCATTCCCAGAAGCTCACTGACATCCTCTACCAGGTCGGCCGGCGCTACTTCCGGGAGTGGCACGGCCTCCTTGCCCTTGTTGTGGTCATTCGGCGTTGCATGCCCGGGTGCACGCTGTGGGGCTTCGCCCACGTGAGGAGCAACCACCGCGTTCTCTATGGAATACAGAAATCCAGCCTGCTGTCCGGGATGGTCACTTTCCGGGTGCGAAATCCTGAAGATCCCGCTGACACGCGAAGCCTCCTCAATAAAAGGATACTTACTCTTCGACTCATCCCCACCCTGAGTGACGAAGACAACCTGTGTCAGTGTAGGAGGAGTGCAGAATGTACACCCAACATAACTCGGCACGATCATGCAGCGCCGCATATCCTTGAGATCGTCAAAAGGCGCCATGAATCCCGTCAGGCTCACGGGGCGACCATCGAGCTCCTTCAACGTATCCGGAAACGCGAGATCCATCTGGATCAGATCAATGGGTCGAGCCCCATCCAGCATCGCAAAGCTCACCTCGGGGAGATCGCCATACTCTATGTCACTCTCCAGCTCGTCTCTTCCCTGATCACTTTGGCCTCCGGTTCCCGGGATGTGATCGCGAAGCGCATAGACTCCCAGTGCGATCGCAGGCACGAGCAGGAATAGGGCGATTCTGGCCTTTCTCATAGAAGTGCGGCAGGAAGTTTACTCTGTCAGGTGAAGATCTTCAATCGGTGTTCTCCGGTAACAGGTGATCGCGGGAAACAGGGAAGCAATGGCTCCACAGGCCGCGATGGCTCCCAGCGCAAGAAGTTCGGTGCTGGGGAGACGCCAAGGTTGAAGGACCAAGCCCGTCGCATCGCGGATCGGCCCGACCGCAAGGGCCAGACCACAGTGCCCAAGAGCGAGACCAAGGACCACCCCCCCGCAGGTAAGCAGCACGCCCTCCACAAAGACGAGCGAGGCGACCTCACCACGAGAAGCGCCAAGGCTGCGCAGAATAGCGATGTCCCGCCGACGGCGCTCGGCAGCCTGATGGAGAGTCAGAAGGGCACTGAGGCAGGAAACGATTACAACCGCAGCCGCTATTGCCAGCAGGGCGCGCTCGACAGGACCAATAATGCCGCGCTGAAAACGCAAAATTTCATTAATCGGAATCGCCGCAATCCCGTCGGAGCGATTTCGGATTTCGTCAACCATCCAAAGACGCAGACCGGGGGTTTTGAGCCTGACAAGAATTGCGGTCGCTTCGGGCTCTTTCCGGGCACTCAGCACGGCCGAACCTTGAATCGCGGAGTGGAGTCGATCCTCCGTCTCGTGGATTTCCCAGACGGACTTCAAGGTGCCAAAGATCGCGCGATCCTGGGCAGTACCCGTCGGCTCAAGCACACCACTCACCCGGTAGGGAAAGTCCTGATGGACCTCACCCCCGGGCACCTCCACCAGCCCATGCATTCCGCAAAACGAGTCTCCGATATCCAGGCCTGTGGCGCTGGCAACCTGACTCCCGAGCACCACCTCGAAGGAGTCCTTGAAGACATTGCCGCGGGCCATTTGGAAAAAGCGGCCTCCCTCCCTGTCAGGGAGATCAAAAAAATGAGCTTCCGTCCCCACGATACGATACCCGGCATAGTTATCGCCGAGCCCAATGGGTGCCGCCCAGAGGACCCGCGAATCGCGTCGAAGACGCTCATATTCCGTGAAGGCAATATTCCCGGTAGGCGAATCGAGGTGATAGACACTACTGAGGACGAGCTGGAGGGGACTCCCCTTTCCTCCGGCAACCAAGTCGTAGAGCCCGGCATCTCTCGAGAGAGCATTTTCGGACTCATGTCTCAGGGCGAGAACGGCACAGACCAAGGCCACCCCAAGGGAGAGGCAGGTCACGGTCAAAAAAGTGACCAGACGCCGAAACATGAGGTAGCGCCAGGCCATGGCTAGGAGACTCATAGGGCAGCATCCTCCTTTCTCTCAGAATCGAGGCCACCTCGCATCAGCTCAGAGCAATCAAAGCTTCGCGGCATTTCGGACGCGAGATCCAGGTCATGTGTCACCAGAACCAGAGCGCGACCGTCCTCGGCCGCAACCTTCCGCAGAAGAGAGAAAATGTCCCTTCCGGTCCGGGGATCCAGTGATCCCGTGGGCTCGTCCGCCAGGAGAATCGAAGCCTCTCCGGCGATCGCACGGGCAATCGCCACTCGCTGTTTCTCCCCGACCGAGAGCTGCCCCGGACGAGCGTGGAGGCGATGTTCTAACCCGACCCGGCACAGGACCTCCTGCGC
>PBNG01000009.1 GCA_002723015.1 Roseibacillus sp.
TCCCGTGTGCCGGCACCTTGCCTTCATTGAGCCCACAGACCACGAGATGCTCTCCCGGTTCGTAAAAGAGCTCCAGCCAACCGTGGACATCAAGGACCCGGCCCTGCGGAGCAGAAACAACCTGCGAACCGAGGCAGGAGAGAAGAAATTCCAGCCAGAAGGCATGACCCCGCTTGACCTCCAAGGCGAGGTTCGCGGTCTCCTCCAGCCAATCCGCGACCGCCGCCTCATCTTCCCGGTCTACGTAGGGCAGGAGTTCCGCCATTCCCTTGTGAAAGCCATCCCGCATGAAACGCTGGAGGCATTGCTCAAGGCTCTCCATGGTCTCGAGGGAAAGTTCCATATCCCTGAGCGTCCGGGTCAGTGCAGAGCGCACTCTTTCCTCTTCCTCGCCGAGGCATTCGCGCTGTTTCTCGATCTCCACCCGAGCGCGCTCGAGATCCTCCTTGGAACGCACCAGATACTGGTCCCGCAGTCGTGAAAGAGACACCGCTCGCTGGGCCCTCTTCCCACCGACGAGAGCACCCGTCGCGGGAAACCCCAGGAGATCCATGACCTGAGACACTCCCTGCCGGAGAAGATAGCTACGCCACGCCGAAAGCCAGCCCACGAGCGCCGGGACCCTGCGACTGCCTGGGTCATAGACTGGCCAACCCTGCTCTCCGAAGGCCCGAACCAATTCCCGCGTCACTCCTTCGTCTGCGGAACCCATGGCCACTTTGTCAGACGGCCTGCCACCCTCGGCCACCTTCGCCACCGCTTTCTCCGCCTGATCCCGGGCATCGGAGGCAAGCGTCACGGACCCTTCCTGCGGCCACGCGATCTCACGCTCCGCCCACTGCGCCAGAGGCCTTCCCCATTCATCAAAATCCGCTCGATCATCGCCCGCCACGAGGACCCGGACGCGACGGGGACAACCCTCCAGAACCCTGACAACGGCAGGAGGAAGATCCGGAACGCCTGCGATGACCACTTCCTCAATTCCCTCGTCCCACCGAAACGTTCCCTCTGCTGCCAACCGGCTCCGACTCGTTTGTTCCCAGCCCTGCAATAACCTCTCTACCTCCTTCTCGAGAACCGCCAGATCTTCCCAGCGTCCATGATCCACTGTTCCTCTCATGCGACTCGCTGCCTGCTGTATGGTCAAACCCACTGACAGCAAACTGACTCGAACCTCGACCAGCGACTTGGCCAGACCAAGAGCCCAACCCGAGCCTTCTCCCACGGGAGGATTGGGAAACGCCTCCGAAAAGACACTCCAGTCACTCACCCCCTCGAGAAGCTCCACCCAGGCCAGAATCTCTATGGAATCGGAGGCACTATCACCTGATTCCAAAAGGTAGCCCGGCATCCGCACTCTGGGAGCCAGGACGCCACCCCGATCCGCAAGATTCTGCCGGATCCGGCGCCCGCTCTGGCCAGTAGGAACGATGACCAGCATCCCGGGAAGACGATCCTTCCGTTCCCACAGCCACTCCCCGAAGACATCGTGGAACGGGCGCGCCCAGCTGACGAGTTCGCACCGGTCACGAAAGGAACCAGCCCCATCCAGCAAGTCCCCTTGTTCCAATTCCCCTTGCTCCGCTTCAGCCATCGTAATCAGGATTGATGAGACCACCGGCTCCGGCTCCTGACAAGCTCGCCCTCTCTCCTACCCCGGAATACCGCCTTGCTCACCGGAACATCTCTGCGCTCCAGACCTCTTCGATCATCTTGTAGCCCCGGGGGTCGTAGTTACGAAGCTCCTCGCGGTTATGCGGGAACCAGTCATTCTGCCCAAAGTAGGCCTCGGTCAACTCGGCAAAGTACTCCTCCTGATTCGTCGCGGCATAGGCTTTGACCCTGAGAGATTTGTCCTTCCGGTCGGGCACTTCCAGATAGAGTCCCGCCTCCATGGCAGCCTCATAGGCCAAGAGAATGACCTCGTTCTCCAGGGAGAGCCTGACGTTCTGATAGGCGTGGGCCAGCTCGTGGAGGAAGGTCATCGGCCCCCATTCGAGAACCTTGTGCCTGAAGAAGACCGCCTCCGGGTTGATCACATGTACACCTGGCGCCATGTGAGGGTTCAGCCCGTGATCCCGCAACCACTGCGGACTCCGATGAAACGGAATGACACCATACTCGTTCTCCCGCAATGGATAGGTGGGCTCATTACTGACCCAGATGGGAATGGTCCGTAGGAAGGAGAGAGCTCCCTCCGGCACTTCGCTGAGGAAGTTCTCAAGGCCAATTGTGATCTGCTCCTTGATTCGCGCTTTAATGCTCTGGTCCGCGGCGATCGACTCTTCGAGGTAGATCGTCCACCCGTGAATGGAAAGATCTTCGTAGGTCCAAGTGCGTCCCCGATCCTCGAAGACGGCCAACTCGCTCACCTCTTCTTTTACTGCCTCATTACAGCCTGCAAGCGACAGGGCAAACAGAAATCCGCAGGGAAGAGCTCGGAGAGCGGTCATGCGAGAATACCCTTGAGCAGCTCGCCGTGCACATTGGTGAGGCGACGCTGAATCCCATTGTGGTAATAGCTCAGCCTCTCGTGATCAATGCCGAGGAGATGCAGCACCGTGGCGTGGAAATCATGCCAGGGCACCGGCTTCTCGACCGACTTGTAGCCGACGTCGTCGGTGGCCCCATAGGTGATCCCGGGCTTTAGCCCGCCCCCGGCCATCCAGCTACTGAATCCTACGTGGTTGTGATCTCTCCCTTTACCGACCTGGTCAGCTCCCGACTGAGTGAAGGGTGTCCGTCCAAACTCGGAGGTAAAGAGCACGAGAGTATCATCCAGCATCCCCCGCTGGCGCAGGTCCTTAATTAAAGCTGCAACCGGCTGATCGATGCGACCTGCCTCCCGGCCGTGGTTGCGCCGCATGTCCTCGTGACCATCCCAGTTGATCCGGGGAGAACCAAAAGATCCTCCCGAAAAGAGCTGCACGTGCCGCACACCGCGCTCCAGCATCCGCCGGGCCAGCAGACAGCTCCGCCCAAAGTCCCGGGTCTCGTCCTTGTTAAAGCCATACATCTCCCGGGTCGCCTCGGTTTCCTTCTCTGTTCCGGTCACCTCGGGAACCGCGAGCTGCATGTTGGCGGCCAGTTCGTAACTGGCCATCCGTGCAGCGAAGGCATCCTCGGCACCATGCTCTCTCATGTGTGCCTCATTCATCTTCTCAAGAAGGAGCCGACTCGCATGATCAACCTTCTTCTCAATTTTGCGCGCAGGGAAAAGATTCGTGATGGCCTCTCCTTCTCCGCTGGTGCGGAAGGGCACGCCCTGGTGCACTGCCGGAAGAAACCCATTGGTCCAATTACTGGTGGAACCTGCGGGCATGCCCCGCGCATCAGGAAGCACCACGTAGGTAGGAAGATCGTCGGTCTGGTTCCCCAGTCCGTAGGAAACCCACGACCCCATCACCGGAAAGCCGTTCATCCGGAAGCCGCTACTCTCCTGGAAGGTCGCGGGGGTATGGCTTGAGGACTCGGCCACCATGGAATTAATAATCGTCAACTCATCCGCCACCGTGGCGATGTGGGGGAACAGATCGGAGATCCAGAGCCCACTCTTGCCGCGCTGCTTGAATTCCCAGTCGTTCTTGCGCAAGAGGCCGACCTTCCCGAAGAAGACATCCGGTTTCTCGTCTGCCTGCAGGGACTTCCCGTGCAACTCCTGGAGGCGAGGCTTGTAGTCAAAGCTATCGACCTGACTGAAGCCGCCACACAGGCAGATGTGAATCACCCGCTTGGCCTTGGGGGCGTAATGAGATTCTACCGGCTGCGAGGCGTAACCCTCACGAATGAGCAGCGAAGACAAGGCCGCCCCGGTGAGACCCCGCTGGGTCCAGTTAAAGAAGTCCCGCCGACTGGGCAATCCGCCGGGGAGTGGGTTGTTCTGGGAAAGACTCATGACAAAAAGGCCAACCGATCAGTTCAGGTAGAGAAATTCATTGGCATTGAAGAGGACTCGGCAGAAAGCAGCCAACCCGTTCTCCTTCACGAACCCGAGACCGAGATGGAGATCCCGGGCCGTGGCCGGACGACCAAAGGCGAGTTCAACGGCATGCTCGATCTGGCGAGCTTCATCTCCGGGCATGCCCTCCAACCGCTTGGCCATTTCCTCCGACATCCGGAGGACAAAGGAGGTATTCATGAGGGAGAGCGCGCCCAGCGGCGTGGTCGTCACACTCCGAACGGGAGCCGCAGCAGAGGGGTCCGGACAATCCAGCGGAGAAAGAAGCGGGTGCACATTACCCCTGGCCCACGTGCGGTAAATACTGCGACGGTTAAACTCAGGACCTTCTGGATCGATGGGATCATAGACCCATGACCCCTTATGATTATACATCTTGAAATCACGGTAGCCGGGACCACCTGCCACCGGATTGAGCGCACCTGAGACCGCCAGAATGGAGTCCCGGATCGATTCCGCCTCTAACCGCATGGGAGCACGTCGCCAGAGGTAGTCATTCCCCGCGTCAATGGCCTGCGCCTCGGGATTCGCTCGCGATCCCTGTCGGTAAGTCGCTGAGGACACGATCAACTTGTGCATCTCCTTCACACTCCACTTCCGGGCCCGGAATTCGGCTGCCAGCCAGTCAAGAAGTTTGGGATGCGAAGGTTTACCGCCGCTAAAGCCAAGGTCGTTGGGGGTTTTCACGAGGCCCTGTCCGAAATGGTAATGCCAGATTCGGTTCACCATCACCCGGGCGAGGAGAGGATTGTTCTCATGAGCAACCCACTCCGCCAGTTTCCTTCGACGCTCCCCTTCCGGGGCATTGGACTTGAGACCGAATTGCGAAGAGAGATCGTTGTAAACCGACGCCACTCCCCCGGCAGAGACTTCTTCCCCTTTCTCAAAGGGGCTTCCGCGAACGAGCAGGTGTCGCACTGGCGCGCCCCTCGGGGTCACTGCATACACCTTTCTCTGTCCCTGCTTGCTGACCTCCGTATTCAGTCGGGCGATCTCAGACTTCCACTTCTCCCGGGTGGCCTTCTGCTCCTCCGTGAGAGCTGCGATCAACGCATCCTCAGTGACGATTCTTACGTTGGCAGAGATTGCGACCTGCTCCGCCGTGAGAGCCTTGTCATACAATTGGGCTCGGTCGATCCGCCCCGCCAGCATGCGTTTGCGATCCGGTGACGTCCCATGCCGCATCCCGAAGATCACCTGGTGATCTCCCGCCCCGTAGTGAAGAAACCCCGTGCGGTAGCTTTTCCCGTAGGGGAGTCCATTCCGATACGCAGTGATGGTCCCATCTTCCTGGTAGACCACTGCGAGGTGCGTAAACTTGGCCTGGGCCTCTTTTTCCACTTCACCCCTGAAGCTGGAAGTGCGCTGATACCCCGAACTCCCGGACATCCAGTGCCCTGACTCCTTTTCCGCATAGACGAGGGCATCGAAAGGCTCACCAGAGACGCCCTGCACCCCGATCACACCACCGCCCCTCTGCCCCAGATTATCGAGTTGAACCCACGCCTCGAGGGTGCGGGCCTTGAGGGTCGTGGTGAGGGGTGCAGTCAGGACAAAGCCGGTTTTTCCATCGAGAACAAGGGATCCACCCTCCACCCGGGCGCTGCCACGGGCTTCGCCGTGCAGGTTTCCAATCTCATCGCGCAGATCCTTTTCAAAGGACCAACGGGACACCGGCTGGGGAAGCCCATCCCGGTCCTGCCCCGACTCATCGCTCGCGATCCCAACAAGCAGGCGTTTCCGCACCACTCCATCTGCCTCTGCCAGCTTCTGCGAGAGCATCTCGATTTCCTTGCGCTTCCCCGCCACGTCGACGCCTGCCGGGACAGTGCGGTCTCCCCGATGCACTCCCGCAAGAGCAGAAGCCATTTGGAAGTACTCCTTCTGCGCGATGGGATCAAACTTGTGGTCGTGGCAACGAGCGCAATGGACGGTCAGCCCGAGAAAACTCTGGGAGACCGTTCCCACGATATCCTCCATTTCATCCTCTCTCATGATTCGGCGCTGCTTGTCCCCCGAAGGCTTAAGCCCATCGAAGGCTCCACAAACGAGAAACCCGGTTGCAGCAATCGCACCAGGATGATCGGGCTCGAGAACGTCCCCGGCAATCTGCCATTTGACGAACTGGTCGTAGGGCATGTCCTCATTGAAGGCGTCGATGACCCAGTCACGGTAAGTCCACGCGTTGGGACGTAGCTGGTCATACTCGAATCCGTTGCTCTCTCCGTAGCGAGCCACATCCAGCCAGTGGCGGGCCCAACGCTCCCCATAATGTGGAGACGCCAGCAGCAGATCCACATCCGCGGTCGCACCGGGGACAGGTGGCAACCCGGTAAGGCCAAAGAAAAGGCGCCGGGCAATGATTCCTTCCGGGGCTTCAGGGGTTGGCTTCAGCCCCATCCCCTCCAACTTAGCGAGCACAAAGGCATCGATGGGGTTGCGAACCCAGTCGACCTGCTTGACCTGGGGCACCTCGGGACGAGTCACAGGTTGCAGGGACCACCAGCTCTCGTCCGCCCGCTCCTCACCCACCAGAGGCCCTCCCAAACCCAGCGCGACCAGGGTAGAAATCAGGAGTTTCTGATGGGTATTCATTGCCAGATTGTCCCCTCCTCGAAATCTGATAGCAAGGCAAAGGCTCTTCCTAACCTCAACAGACCATATTTTCCTAGCGAAAGCGGGGAGCACCAGGCCCTGCCAGCAAGCCGTAGCAGGCCTGAATCTCCTCCCGCAGGTCCCTGCGCCCCACCACCATGGCATGACTTTCCATGTTGCGCATGATCCGGAGGATCGTCAGGCGCACCGGAGATTCCTGGAGGTGCTCGTCCGCATCAAAGCCTGGAACAGAAAAGACGAGATCCCTGACAGTCATCTCCCTCCATTGCTCAAAGGGGTTGATGATGATATCCCCGGCGGGAGCTCCATCGGGAGCACGGCGTCCATCATACTTGATCATATAGCGTCCGGGAATTCCCAAGCCCACTACCGGCAGCTCAAGACGCCGGGCCACCGCCACCGCGATCTCCGAAAGCAGGATTGGCAAGCCCCTCTTACGACGGAGAACCCGGTAGACCGAACTGTTGTCGGGGTGCTGGTAGGTCGTGGTGTCCCCGGTAAAGAGACATTCTTCCTTCAGGACAAACACCAGCGCCTTCATGGCTTCCTCCGGGGACAGATCCGCCGGCTTTTTTTCCTTCCCCATCTGCTTCCGAACTGCCGCGGCAATCTCATCAAGCTCCTCCCCGATTTCCTCCTTCTCCAGTTCCGGGTCGAGAAAGAGCGACACCGCCCACATCGCATGTTCCACGTCGAGGTCCACATCTGCCATTTTACCCATGCGCTCAAACTCCCGCCGAACGATCTCCCGCTGGATTTTGCGCACGAGATTACGCGCCCTGACACGCTGCTCGGGAGACTCACTCCCGCTGGCCTTCCTGAGGGCCGGCAACGCAGGCTTTCCAATCTCACGCAATTTCCGGTCGGCCTTGTCCCGGACCGCGAATCGCTCGTTATCCAATCGCTCTACGAGGACTTCAATTTCCTCTTCCGACCCCGAAGCCGCGACGGAAGCCAAAGCGCCCAGCAGCATCAGCAGGACTCCGATGGGACAAAGAACGCGCATGATGTCAGAGCCGTTTTAGGGCACGTTGATCCACCCGGCGATCAGGATCTTGTCCAATTCCGATTCCAGACCTCTGCACTCTGTTCACTCCAACTAAAAATATTGCCTCCATACCCGGAAATTCGGCCAAATTTTTTAGCGCTTCGCTCCCTGCGGCATTTCGCTTCGACCAGAACTGCATTGGCCTTGCCTTGACCGGCGCGAGTCCTAATCTCGACCGCTTCCGGGCAAACCGGGCAGCACATCTTCATGGACCGCCTCTTCGTCGAAAAGAAACCCGAGTTCAACTCTGCTGCCGCCCCCCTCTATCGCGACCTGCGGACCAGCCTCCAACTGGGCGCCCTCCAATCGCTTCGCATCATTCAGCGCTACGATCTTGAGGGCCTCGAGAAGAGTCAATTCGAGGCCGCATCTCGCCTGATCCTTTCCGAGCCACAGGTTGATACCGTCAGCGACAAACTCTCCATCGCTGAGGACGAGCACTGGTTTGCAGTTGAGTATCTGCCCGGTCAGTTCGACCAGCGCGCCGACTCTGCAGCCCAGTGCGTTCAGATCCTGACGCAGCAGCAGCGCCCCCTCATTGCCTCTGCCCAGGTCATTGTCCTGAAGGGACCGCTTACCACGAACGACCTCACCCGCATCAAGGAGTTTACCATTAACAAGGTGGATTCCCGCGAGGCTCCACTGGAACCGCCGGCAACCCTTGCCCTGACGCCCTCACCGCCTCCAGACGTTGAAATCCTCTCCGGATTTCGAGACCGGGACGAGCCAAGCCTTGAGGCCTTGCGGAAAACGCTCGGCCTCGCCATGTCGGTGGCTGACCTCGCCTTCTGCCGCGATTACTTCCAGAATGAGGAAGACCGCGACCCCAGCATCACGGAGATCAGGATGCTCGACACCTACTGGTCTGATCACTGCCGGCACACCACCTTTCTCACGAGGATCGAGGAAATCTCCTTCGATCCCGGCACCGATCCCATCAAGGAGAGTTATGACCTCTACCAGTCAGCGCGCAATCTCGTCTACGGCGAGGAACAACGCCCCGTCACCCTGATGGACATCGCTCTTCTCGGGATGAAGCAACTCCGCAAGTCGGGCGAGCTGGCCAACCTTGAGGTCTCCCGCGAAATCAATGCCGCCAGCATCGTGGTGCCTGTTGATGTCGATGGGCAGGACGAAGAGTGGCTCGTGATGTTCAAGAATGAAACCCACAACCATCCCACCGAAATTGAGCCTTTCGGCGGCGCGGCCACCTGTCTCGGGGGTGCGATCCGGGATCCGCTCTCAGGACGCTCCTACGTCTACCAGGCCATGCGGGTGACCGGCTCTGGTGATCCGCGGGNTCCCTTTGAAGAGACCCTCCCGGGCAAGCTTCCCCAGCGCAAGATCTGCCAGNTTGCGGCCCAGGGTTACAGTTCCTATGGCAACCAGATTGGCCTCCCCACCGGTCAGGNCTCGGAGGTCTANCATCCCGGCTATGTCGCCAAGCGCATGGAGGTTGGGGCCGTCATCGCNGCCGCCCCGCGCGAGAATGTCTTCCGTGGTGAACCCGCGACCGGCGATGCTATCCTCCTGATCGGGGGGCGCACCGGTCGGGATGGAGTCGGGGGAGCGACAGGCTCCTCNAAGGAACATACCGATAGCGCNCTTGAAAACAGCGCCGAGGTCCAGAAGGGCGATGCCCCCACCGAACGTAAGATCCAGCGTCTCTTTCGTAACCCCGAATTTGCGAGGCGCATCAAGGTCTGCAACGACTTCGGAGCCGGAGGCGTCTCGGTGGCCATCGGAGAGATCGCGGACAGCCTCGAGATCAATCTCGACAAGGTGCCCAAGAAGTACGATGGCCTCGATGGCACCGAACTGGCGATCTCGGAATCCCAGGAGCGAATGGCGGTCCTCGTGGAAGCAGCCGACATCGATTTCTTCATTGCGGAAGCCGACAAGGAAAACCTCGAGTGCACCCATGTGGCCGACGTCGCTGACCATGGCCGACTCCGCATCAGCTGGCGCGGCAAGCCGGTAGTAGACCTCAGCCGACAGTTTCTCGATACCAACGGAGTGCAGGGCAGCGGCCGGGTCCGGGTCACCGCACCCCCGGAGGACAGCCCTCTGGGTCGTGCCATCGAATCAGTCCCGGAGAACGGGACCCTTGAGGACAAGTTCGCGGCGGTCCTCACGGACCTGAACTCCGCAAGCCAGAGAGGCCTGGGAGAAATGTTCGACGGATCGGTAGGTGCGGGCACGGTGCTCTGGCCCTTTGGCGGCGCCACTCAGTCCACCCCGCCAGATGCCATGGCATGCAAGATTCCCCTGCTNGANGGCGAAACCGACACCTGCACACTGATGAGCTGGGGCTTCAATCCCCGGATCGCCAGCTGGAGCCCGTATCATGGGGCNATCTATGCCGTCACCGAATCCATCTGCAGGATCGTCTCAACCGGAGGAAAGCTCTCCGATATTCGCCTCACGCTGCAGGAGTACTTTGAAAAACTCCACGACGACCCATCCCGCTGGGGCAAGCCCTTCAGCGCCCTCCTCGGCGCCTATCACGTGCAGAATGCCCTCCGGCTGGCCGCCATTGGCGGTAAGGACAGCATGTCCGGCTCCTTCAACGAGCTCGATGTACCTCCCACCCTTGTCTCCTTTGCGGTGGCCCCCGCGCGCTGCAGCACCACCATCTCCCCGGAGTTCAAGCGGACCGACAGCACCGTTTCGCTTGTCACAGTTCCCCGCGATTCCCATCTGCGCCCCGATTTTGAGGCCCTGATCCGTATCGCGGACCAGCTCCACAGACTGTCCTCCTCAGGAGAGATCCTCTCCATGCACAGTCTAGGAGAGGGTGGCCTCGCTTCCGGACTGGCGCGAATGGCCGCCGGAAACGAAATCGGCTTCAAGGCAGACGAGCAGACGATCCCCGGGCTCTTCCGTGAGCGCTACGTCTCTTTCCTGGTGGAATCCCCGGCCCCCCTCCAGCTCGAGGGAGCCGTCTCGATCGGCGAAACATACTCCGTCCCCAACATCGAAATAGGAAGCAATTCTTTGCTTATAAAGGACTTACTTGAAAAATGGCAATCCCCCCTCGAAGAGATCTACCGCAGCAAGGCAGACTCGCCCCATCCCGCCATGGAAACCTTCCGCTACCACGAAGGACCGCGGATCAAAGCACCGAAAGAGAGTGTGGCACGACCCCTCGCAATCATCCCGGCCTTCCCCGGAACCAACTCCGAATACGATTCTGCCCGCTCCATCCGGGATGCCGGTGGAGAAGCTGAAATTCTAGTGTTCCGCAATCTCACATCTGACGCGGTGGACGAATCTCTTCAAGCCCTCGCGAACGCCATCCGCCGAGCCCAGATCCTCTTCATCCCCGGGGGGTTCAGCGCGGGTGACGAGCCCGACGGGTCGGGGAAATTCATTGCCACCGTCCTACGCAGCCCGGTCGTCAGGGACGCCGTCATGGAACTTCTCACCGAACGGGATGGCCTGGCGCTGGGGATCTGTAACGGCTTCCAGGCCCTGATTAAGACCGGCCTCGTACCTTATGGAGAGATCCGGGACCCGGAGCCGGATGCTCCTACCCTGACCTTCAATGATATCGGGCGTCATGTCTCCTGCTACGTCACCACCCGCATCGCCTCCAATCTTTCGCCCTGGCTCTCCCGCTGCGGGATCGATGACCTGCATCATATCCCGGTATCCCATGGCGAAGGCAAGTTCTACGCCTCTTCCGAGCAAATCCTCGAGCTTGCCGCCAACGGCCAGGTCGCCACCCAATACTGCGACCACGCAGGAGTGCCCGGGATGGACATCCGCCATAACCCCAACGGCTCTCTCTTCGCTATCGAGGGGATTACCAGCCCCTGCGGACGAGTCCTTGGCAAGATGGCTCATTCCGAGCGTCGTGGTTGTAACGTCGCCCGGAATATTCCGGGGGAGAAACACCAGCCCCTTTTCGAGAGTGGGATCGGTTATTTCCTTTAGGCTGACTTCTCAGGCCGGGGAGTCCGAAGTAACGATGGAGCCATTCTCCATCCGCAGGAAACAGTCCGCGAGCTGGTCGGCCTCCTTGCTGCTGTGAGTCACATGCAACACGGTAATTTCATGCTCCTGCTGTATTCTCTTGAGGAGGTTCATCATCTCGTCACGCATATCCTCATCGAGTGCGGAGATCGGCTCATCAAGAAGGAGAACTCTCGGCTCAATCGCAAGAGCGCGCCCAAGCGCAACTCGCTGCCGCTCTCCCCCGGAAAGACCGTGGATCGTGCGTCCGAGAAGATGGGACACTCCAAGGCCTTCCGCAAGCTGACCCACGACCTCTGTCACCCGCTCCTTTCCCTCGCGCCGAACCTGTAATCCAAAACCAATCTGCTCCGCCACCGTCATGGTAGGAAACAGAGCGCCATCCTGCGGGACATACCCGATCTGACGCGAACCAGGAAGCAATCTGGTAACATCCACCCCAGCCACCAGCACCGCCCCTTCCTCTGGTCGGCGTAGGCCACAGATGATCTCCAGCACCGTGGTCTTTCCACATCCTGTTGCTCCCATGAGAACGGCATATTTGCCGTCAGGAATCACGCAGCTCACGTCCTTGAGCGCAAACTGGTCGACCTTCCATGAGACGTTCTGCAGTTCAATCATCCTTCACTCCGTTGTTACCAGCGCTCTCCCGCCATCCTCATCGCTACAAGGACGATCATGGCAAACAGGACCATCAGGAGGCTCACTCCAATCGCCCCCTCGAGATTACCCACGCTCAACTCCAGCCACACCGTGGTAGGTAGGACCTCGGTTTTCATCCGGGTTGCACCCGCAAAGACGAGGACCGGGCCGAACTCGCCGAGGCTCCGGGCCCATGCTACGCTGGCGGCCGCCACCATGCCTTTTCCCGCCGCGGGAAGGGTCACCCTCCACATCGCGCCGCCCCGGGAACAACCGAGGGTCATGGCCACGTCCTCCGGTCGCTGGGACAACTGATCGAAGGTCCCCCGCATGGTCCGGATTGCAAAGGCCACCCCGATCACAAACTGAGCCAGCACCACCCCGAAAACAGTGTAGGTGAAGGGGATCACTGAATCCACGAACCCTCCCATCCGAGTCTGGAACAGGATGAGAAGACAGAGTCCGATGACCATGGGCGGCAGCACGATGGGGATATCGAGAATGGATTCCACAAGGGCCTTCCCAAAAAATTTGCGCCGTGCCAGAAGATAGCCGATCGGAACCGCCACCAGAAGGGAGAGCAGTGCGGTAAGCGAGCAGGTCAGGAGACTGAGATAAATCGAGTGCTGGATCTCGCGCGACTGGAGGGCGCCCAGAAGATCTCCAGGGGTGCTGTGTACTGCCGTGGCGACCAGCATGGCAACGATGAAGAGGACATAGCCCGCCGTGGCCAGGGAGACCAGGAGCCAGAAGCGGGCGTTGGGATCACGCGCCACGCTGGCCATGAAACACCATGGGACCATCAGGAAACGCGCCGCGCGACTCATCACTATTGTTTCTTTGGCTGGATCAGCCAGGGAGGGATCTCCAGCTCAGAACTTTTCACTGGCCTCTGGTTCTCGATCCAAGTGAACCCACTTGCTTCAAAACGGGCCCGGTTCTTCTGCATGAATGCGAGCAGTCGCTGCCCCAGGAGCCGGCGCGGGGAATCCACCCGCACGGCAAAGGGCTGCACCGCCCGGGCACCCTCGTGATCAATCCTGATGAAGTCGAGATACTCCTCGGCGAGCTTGTAATTCACTTCGTAGACTACCACCGCATCGAGGCTTCCCGTCCTGATCTGATTAATGAGCAGGTCTGCCGTTGGCACCTCTGCGCGTACATTGCCTCGGACCGCCTTCTCAAGCGCTGACTGTTTCAACATTCCAGCGGTCATGAATCCGAGAGTGGACTGCTGGGCGTTGTTGATGCCCACCTTGAGCTCCGGTCCTCCAAGATCCGCCAGCGTCCGGATGTTCTTGGGGTTTCCCTTGGGAACCGCGATCCCGATGACGGTCTCCGTCAGCAGGACGGCCTCAGGAAAACTTTCCTCAACCGGCGGAACAAAACACAGGTCACAGGCGTAATAGGCATCCGGGAAACGAGGGTTGGAAGTGTCATTCATGGCCTGCATCGCTGCGCACAAAACCCCGCAGCCATTGAACACGGTCTCTACGGCAACTCCTTCGCGAATGGCAAACTCCTCCAGGGTTTCACTCACTGCCGGCCGGTTGACCCCGCCACTGTAGAGAACCAGCACCGGCTTCTCGGCCCATTCGTCTCCCTCGATGGCCTCGAATTTCATCTCTGTGAACACCGCGCTCCCCTTCTCCGGCGCATTGAGGTAGCGAGCGAACTTCAACGCAGACGCTGAGGAGCTGGACGCATCGAGCACCGAAACAGTCACCTTGTCCTTGTGGGACGTGAAATGCTCCACCTCGACCGCTTCCAGTTTACTGAACTGAGGAACCGTGGAGTTCCAGATCACGGCAGCGTCTACCGCCCCGAAGGAAAGATCTGCAGCCAGCTCCATTACCGTGGTTTTCGTCACTGCGACTTTCTGGAGCAACTCTTCCCACCGTTCCCCTACCACGGCCCTCGTTGCTTTGCCGATACTCGCGGTCTCTTTGTTACCCACCGCTACCCGCAGGTCGTCCCGGAAGAGGTCCTCAAGACCACGGACATTCTTAGGATTCCCGCTCTGCACCGCGATCACAGGATACTGGTAGGCCAGAGGCAGGGTTTCCACGATGAGACCTTTCTTCCGGGCCAACCCGATTGCATGCTCATCGGCAGCGATGAAAAGGTCTCCCCGGGGAGCGTTCTCGATCTGACTCAGGAGAGCGACTGTCCCACCGAACTGGAAATTGACCTTTACCCCGTATTCCTCCCGGTAGGCCGCCGCGATCGCCTCGGCTGGCTTTTTCATTCCCGCCGCACAATAGACAGTAACCACCTGTGCAGTGGCATTACTCTTGCGATCCTTACGATAGGTCCAGACCAGCGCCACGCTGAGCAGGGCCAAGGCTATCATGATTCCAATCAGGGTCTTCATTGAGCAGAACAGGAACAGTGTTTGATGGATAGAAGGCTCAAATCAACTCCCTTTCGGGTCTGCCCGCCCGGTGAACACGCAGAGGAGTGCGATAACCCCTACCACCGCTACCAGACTCCCAATCATGCGCCCGGGCGTGCCCGAAGCCCCAGAAGGCGCAGCGTCTTTGTCCCGAGAACCCTCCTCTACCCCGAATCTCACCAGCTCGGGAGCAGGTGCTGGCTCATCGGCCTCCTGCGGGGCCAGCTCGCTCTCCTCTGCCGCCTCCACCCTCTCCTCATTCTCCCTGTCAGCTTCCATCTGGGCTCCCAGCAGGGCCTCGTCCCAGTTGACCGCGAGAGCGAGATCCCATCCGGGATTCTGGAACTTCACCCGGCACGAGCAGGCTCCAAGCAGAAAGAGAGAGACTTCATCAATACCCTCATCCGCAAGATCCTCCGTTGGCCAGGCCCCGAGGACTCGTCCCCGCCCGAAGACCACCGCCCCAAAGGGAGCCTCTTTCTCCAGCAAGGCTACCTCCGGACCNGCCAGCATGCGGATCAGGACCTGCTCCTCCGGATCATCCCGGGATACCGTCAGAAGTGAAAACTGCACCTTCAGGGCAGGTCCCGGACCCAGCTTATTAATCGGATCCGTAGGATCCTGCTCAGGGATCGCAGCTACGCTTTGGAGATACTCCAGCCGCCCTCTGAGACGCTCCTCGAATTTTTGGTCCATACTCTCATTCCCACTCCGCACCATAATCCATACCATGGACTCTCCAGCGAGAATGCGACGCAGGAGCTCCGCGCGGGCAGGCGAGGACAAAAGCGAGGATGCAGCTCCATCAAGATCTCCCCTCCAGACTTCCTGTCCAATATCGGGCATGACCAAACGGGAAGGTGCTCCCGGCTCTGCAACAGGGTGAACTTCAATCTGGGCCCTGCCTTCCTCGATCAATTTTCGCAACTCATCCCCGGCCTCACTCGCCAGCCAACCCACCGGAGCCTCCAGCCGATAAGCATCCGGAGGCCAGTGGTCCAAGGCGTAGCGAAATACCGGGACCGTACAAGCGAGGGCAAGCCCTCCGCCCAAGACCAACATCACAAGCGACAACCGGAACATTTTCTTCACCTGCATACGCACCCTTACTTCCGCCCGAACTTGTGAACTTTTCCATCCTTGGTCGCCACGAAGAGACTTCCATCAGCGACCGCCATCCCGTCCCAGACTGGGAGGGCATCCAGTTTGAGCTCCTCGTTCTGATCTCCGGTCGATACCGACACGGAAAGCAGCTTACCTCCAGCGGCGCCCTTGAGAGCCTCATCCTGGGTCTTGAGAATTCGGTCTACTTCCTTATCCTCCGCCATGATTCGCTCAAAGGTATATTCTTCGTCCATGATGTCAGGGGGGCCGGCAACCAGCAGAGTATCTCCTGCCAGCACCATTCCCTGCGCGAACAGAGGCACCTGACGATCCCAGTCCCGCTCTACGTAGGAACCACTGTTCCTCTGGTTCCCACCCGGCTTTCTTTTTCCCTTGCGGAACCAGATCGCCTTGCCGAGGCGGCCCTTCCCAACCTCAACCCCGGACAAGGTTCCATTATTTTTCGCAGGGGATTCATCCTTCGCACTGGGAGTGTCAAAGGAGAGAGCCAGCACGGCCCTCGCATTGCTGGCACGGGCCTTGAGTGGATCCGCATGATTACCTTTGATCTCTTCTGGTCCTACCTCCCGAAATGAGACCCGTAACTCATCCATCAACCCGGTGTAGACGTGATCAATTCGATACTCACCCACCGAGGACCCCGAATCCATGGCCAGATCCAGACCCTGGGCCGGGGTTTGCGCCACCAACCCGCTGGCCTTGCCCTCGGAGACCAACGCACCGTTCACATAAAGCCGCATCGATTTATCGGCACCGAGGACCGCGGCAAGATGGCTCCATCCCTTCTTCAGAGGAGCCTTTCCCGAAATAATCGTCAGCTTTTCATCTGAGCGAACCTGAAAACTCGGCACCCGCTTCTTCAGCGTCACGGCATAGCCATTCAAAGGTCCCCCATGGGCAAGAACCACCCCGGAGGGGCCATCCGGAAACACCCAGCACTCAACACTCACCGGCTTGCGCGTGGGATCCAGGCTCTTACGAGGCTTGAATCCAACCAGAGCGCTGGAACGGGGTCTCCGCCCACCAGCGACTGGCTGGGGTGCGTCCGGGATTTCCCGTGGTGCACCAAAGAGCTGATGCTCAATGGTGGTTGTCCAGCGAAGATANTTAGGATCGCGGCCGAAGCCGTAAACCTTGTCCTCGTTGAATACCAGCATGCGGCCAGCGGGAGCATACTTGCCNGCCTGGTAGTAGCCGTTGTGCCCCCCCGCGAAATTCTTTCCATATACCCAGTAGGCCCGGTGGAAATACGTGTCATCGAGAAATCCCATCGGAGCAAAAAGGTGAGTTCCCTTCCCCTTCTGGGCTCCACCCTGGGCCGCCGCATTTCCAGAAATAGGCCCTACCTCGAGCCGGTCTCCGGTCTTCTTGTCAATTTTCTGGGAGCGTAGATAGGTATGTTCACCATCGCTGCTGAGAATATCGGGAAGTCCCACCTGCATCTGGAGAGTTTGAAGTCGATCCTGAATGTCATCGCCGGTCTCCGGGTCCCGGTGATCCATCAGACGCTCCATCAGCTTGCTACCGGTTTTCACATCAAGCTGGATGTAGCGCAGTCCATGGTCGAGGAAGGTCGAGCGCCCTGCCACAAAGGAGGCAACTCCCTCTTCTATGAGGACTGTCCCGTGTACCGGCCAAACACTCTCAATCTGCTCGAACGCCATCAGACGTCGGTCCACCGGAGCGGCCCGGAATCTCCAGATGAGGGCTCCATCCTTTGCCCGGAGGCAATAAACAGACCCATCTGCAGAGCCAAAGACCAGTCGTCCTTTCCAGTATGCCGGGGGTGAGTCGATACGAGCACCAGCCGTGAATTTCCATTGCTTCTCTCCCGTCGAGGAGGAAAGGGCGTGCAGGGTATGCTGGTCGATTTGTGCGACGTAGACCTTGTCCTTGACGATCGTCAGGGCGCTCAGTCGCCCCCCGAGTTCAGCATTCCAACTTTCATCGAGGTTCCCGACGAGGNCCGTGCCAGATGCACCACTGCGCTGGACGTTCCCCCGGAAGGTCGGCCAGTCTCCCTCCGTTGCGATGACTTCCTCGACCGGCTCCCCGAATACCGGCCCCTCGGACAATCTTCCTTCCTCCGGGAGCTTCTCGGGGAGTTGGAAGGTCTTCGAGGCAGGAGCGAGGGCATTGAATCCATACAATTTCGCCTCGGGATAACAGGCGCAATTGTGGGGCGGCGCGTAGGTCAGTCCATTTGCGGGCATGATCCCGTAAAGACAACCGCCCCTCACCCAGTGATTGATATCCCAGTCCTCCTTGTCAAAATCCACAAATTCAATTCCCGTACGGGAGGGAATGAGAAACCGCTCCGTCGCCTTGGCGATGTAGCACCGATGATGAAACCAGTAGGTCTTCACGTTGGGAGGGAATTGCTTTTTCACCTCTCCGGTCCGGGGATCCCTTCCGGTGTAAACCCCACTATGACCCCCGCTGGTCAGCGGTGCGGACCATACGAGTCCCGCTACGACGAGCAGATCCTGGGGGGACTGGTAGCCAGAAGGATCGTGAGTAGCCTCCCAGAGCCTCTTCCCTGTCTTGAGGTCATAGCTCTGCATCCTGTTGTCTCCACCCGCGTAGAGAACCACATCCTCGTAAATCACAAGTCGGGGAGCGAAGTTGAAAGGAATCAGGGTCCGTCGTCCCGCCTTTTCACTCCGCCAGCGCTGCTCGCCGGTACCGCGATCGAGACAGGCGACATTTTCTCCATCATGATAGACGAGGACATCACCTGCCATGGACAAACTGAGGGGAGAGATCTTGTCCTTCTTCTCCCACAGAAACTTTCCGCTTTCAGCTTCGTAGGCGCGGATACTCCGGGGTTTCGCATTCCATACGAACTCGCCTCGAACCCGGGCCTGGTCGCCCGTGTTATGCTTTGGCACATAATCTTCCAACTCGGACTTCCCCTCCCTGACGAGGGCGAAAAGAAGCCCCTCATGATGAACGATTTCCTCCGCTCTTTCCGAGCCTTGGAAAATCCCCCGGGTTTCACCAGTCGCTGCGTCAATATGCTCCACCGGACCCGTGATACTCCTGGTCACGAACAGGCTGTCCCCGTCAACCACGAGCCGACGCGCCAGCTGACTCGGACCACTCTTCAGAGGCCACAGCTGGCTGTGCCACTTGGAGATCGGCCTCTTCCAGAGAACTGCCCCGTTGAACGCATCCCGCGCGATGAGCTGCCAGCTGGAAGGAAGCTGGATGGAGACCCTCGAACCCTCGTCCATGATGTAAAACATTCTCCCCCCCCCGGAGACAAGGGCGCTCATAGAAGCCATCCGGTCGTGGTGACGCGACCAGCGTGGGCTCCCAACCCACTGGAGACGACGGGGCGGGCCCACCACGGTGTCCTGAGCCACGGCATTACCCGAGGGGTTGTGAAAATAATGAGTCCAGTCGTCAATCTCCTCCGGCCGTGGCTTTACGAGCTTCTTCCAGGCTCCATCCCGGTGCACGAGGGCGATGCCCTCCGGGACCAACGCCCGCAACAACTCCTTCTCGCTGATCGCAGCCTCGCCCTCGACCACAATGAGATTAACGAAGTTTTCGATGTAGGGGAGCGACTTTCCATCAAAATGCTCAACGGAAACAGGTCCATACAATCCTCTGCCATGGAGCACTTCGCGCGCCTTTTGCACCGCTTGAGCATCAACGTTCAAGCCGTGAACCATGTAGCGCTCATTGAGTCGCATCGCGGCTATACCCTCTGGACTTGAAGACCCGACATGCACAATCAGCCCTCCTTTGACTCCTGATTGGCGAACTGCGTCCGCAGCGAGTTCTGCAACCGCCGGCAGGGAAAACAGGAAAAGCGACAGGGAGTGAAGGCAGGAAGAGAGTTTCATGGCTGGAGGGAGTCATCGGAGCCAAGCCACAGTGGGCTGCCCGAGCAATCTCCTCAACCCCTCATTCCCGGAAATGACAGTGCTGGGGACTTTTCATGCCCTTCCTCTCACGGTATCGTCCCTCCTTAGGTGAAAATCACGGTCCAACTTCTTGGCCAAGCCCGCCAACTCGCGCCATCCGACCGGATGGTCGTGGAAGTTGAGCATGGGGCCTCCGTGGACGAACTTGTCCCTCATCTTCTCGCCGAGGCCCCGGATAGTCTCGTTATGGTTCTCTCGAAGGAGAAGCAACTCCGCCGCTCCGTAATGGCGATCCGGAATAATGAGACGATCGACCCGGCAGCCCGGGATCTCCTGAAAGACGGGGATGAGTTAAGCCTCCTTCCTCCCATGTCGGGCGGCTAAGAACTGACTCATGGACCTTACCAACGAAGAGCGCGCCATCTATGAGTGGCAGATCTGGGTCAAGGGCCTCGGAGAACCAGGGCAGGAGAAACTCAAGAATTCCACCGCTCTGGTCACCCGTGTTGGAGGACTAGGAGGCCCCCTGGCGCAATCTCTGACGGCCGCGGGAATCGGGAGACTGATCCTTGCTCATGGAGGAAATACGAAGGAGAGTGACCTGAACCGGCAGATTCTACAGACCTACGACCAACTGGGAAAATCCCGTATCGAATCTTGTCGCAGGCGACTTCTCGAACTGAATCCCCGGGTTGAGATTGAGACCCACCCGGGAAATATCAGTGAGGAGAATGTCTCACTCCTTGTAGCCGGGGCGGACATCGTCTTCGACTGTGCTCCTCTTTTCGAGGAACGCCTTCTGCTTAATCAAGAATGTGTAGAGCAGAAGAAACCGCTTGTGGATGCGGCGATGTTCGACCTTGAGGGCCAACTGACCACCATCATACCCGGGCGAACGCCGTGCCTCGCCTGCCTCTATCCTGAGATTCCTCCCGGATGGAAACGGGAATTTCCGGTGATTGGCGCAGTCTCGGCGACAATGGCCAACCTCGCCGCCCTTGAAGGGATCAAATTGATTGCTGGTTTCGGTGAACTCTTGACCGGCACCATGCTGCTATTTGACGGACGCACCATGGATTTTCGCAAAGTTGTCATCCAGCGCCGCCCGGGATGCTCGGTATGCGGCTCCTGCGAGGCGAATCCTGCCCCGCATCCGTCTTAGCCGCCCTGTCCGAGTGCCTTCGCGATTTGTCCGGCAAAGCGAGCCGCGAGATCAGCAGGGGAACCCTCTTTTCAGTAGAGAACTCCGCGAGAAACATTGACCACGTTAGGAGCCGTTCTTCCCGAACCTTTGAGGGCAGATAGATCTCCTCCCTGCGCGCCGAGGCCGGGGATCAGCAGGGGAACATCCGGCAAGCCCGCAAGGACATCTTCCCCTGCGTTGGTCAATCCAACTACCAGACCCACATCAGTCTCCCGGCCCTCCTCCTTGGCCCGACTGGCGAATTGACCCACTATCTCAAAAATCCTGCCGCCCTCGCTCTTCTGGCGCTGTAAATCCGCACTCCCCGGATTAGAGGTGACCGCCAGAAGATAGATACCCTTCCCATCGTAATCAAGGAACGGCTCAATGGAGTCATACCCCATGAAGGGGTTGATCGTCACAGCATCCGCCCTGAACCCCTCAAAGCAGGCTTCCGCATAACGACGCTGTGTTTCTCCGATATCGCTCCGCTTGGCATCGAGAATTACCGGGACGTTTTCGGGAATTCGATCAAGCACTCGCTTCAGCATCATCAAACCCTCCGGTCCCATGGCCTCAAAGTAGGCAATGTTGGGCTTATAGCAGGCGGTTCTCGGCAGGGTCTGATCGATCACGTGGTCCAGAAAGCGCTCGACCTCGAGAATATTATCTCCGTGCTTCTCGATCCTTGGGTCCAGGCCGACACAAAGATTGGAGCCCGTCTCCCCGGACCTGATAGCCAGCTGATCTGAATAGCCTGCACTCATTACAGGGCTCACCTTCACCCACACTCTTGGCGGACGAAAGCGTTTCCTCCTCAATTCTCAATCTCTCTGGCTCCTGGACTCATCAAAAGTCGCTCCAACGCTCTTTCTTCAGGGAAAACACCGGACAGACGCCGGAGCTTATGATTCAAAGGTCGTGTGGAATCTGTCACTGAACTCCTGCAAAGCCTGATCCGCATTCCATCTGTCAACCCCGACGGTGACCCCGGAACAGATCAATGCGGGGAGAAGGAGATCGCCGAATGGCTTGGGAACTTTCTCGGGGACCGGGGCTTCGCCATCACAGCTGAGGAGGTAGAGCCCGGACGACCAAACCTGATCGCCCGGAGTCCCGGACCTGGCTCGGACACGAGGCCTCGCATTCTTCTGGGACCTCACCTCGACACTGTAGGAGTGGGAGGTATGACCATCGACCCATTTGCTGGAGAAAGCCGCGATGGGAGAATCTGGGGGCGCGGAGCCTCTGACACCAAGGGCCCGATGGCCTCTATGATATGGGGGCTTCTCAGCAACCAAAACCGTCTCGCCGACCTCCCGGTAGCTGTGGACTTCGTCGCATTCATGAGTGAAGAATCTGATCAGTTTGGCTCCAAGCATTTCGCCGCAAATCACGCCGAGGAGTACGAGTTTGCTATCGCGGGCGAACCCACTGGTCTTGACATCGTTCATGTCACCAAGGGCTCTCTCTGGGCAGTTCTCAAGGCCAACGGTGTTTCTGGCCATTCCTCGCAACCGGAGGCAGGAGAAAACGCCATTCTCAAGATGGTTCATGCGATCTCTGTCCTCGACAGGGAATTGAAGCCACTCCTCGCAGAATTCACCCATTCAGTCCTCGGACCAGCTACCTTGAACGTGGGTATCATCACGGGAGGAACCCGTGCGAACATCATTCCCGACCAGTCAACCGCCCATATCGACATCCGCTATCCCCCGTCACTGGCAGAAAAGGGACCGGCCACTGGAACGCTGAGGGAGTTCCTTTCCATTAGAAATCTTCCGGTAAGCATCTCCGTCTCGGCGGATAATCCCCCGATGGAACTCTCTCCTGATAACGCGTGGCTCAGCCAGATCCGGGCCATTCATCCAGGGTCGAGTCTGGTAGGCGCGCCCTGGTTCTCAGATGCTGCTCACCTCAATGAGGGTGGTCTCCCAGCAATCTGCCTTGGACCTGGATCCATCAAGCAGGCTCATACGAAGGACGAATTCATCCGAATCGCGGACCTCGAATCCGGGGCGAGGTATTTCACTGACCTGGTTGCGGGGCTGGAAAGGTAAATCCACCCTTTTACTGCTGACTCGTAATCGCCACCAGCCTTTCAAGGTCCCTGATCGTAATATCGATAGCCGCGAAGCGTTGCCGCCGCAGGACCTCATCCCGTAACTGCGACGCAACCATGCGTGCCTCACGGGCCTTCGAGAGGCCTGCGAGGGCTTTCTCTCTTACGGTGGCGAAATCCCGCGCGTCGTTCGCTGCATTCATTTCCGCGTTCAGCCGTTGTAATTCGACAACGGTGTTCATGTAGGAGGTGTTCAGCTCCATCTCTGACGGCGCAGCAGGGACCGCCCTTGACACAGAGGGAACAGGCGAGAAGGGACGCTCCATTTTCCGGGGAGCACAGGACCCGCTGAGAAGAACCGCAATCATGCTACATGCTGCAGAGAGCCCTGACAGTTTGGAGCGCAGACAGCAGAGTATCGGAAAGCGACCTGCATGCGCAGCGGGAGTGTCCAATCTCAACTCACAGGATCTTCTCATTTCGGTATCTCCGGCCCTGGCTCAAGGGGTTTTCCAGACGATACGTCCAACACCGGAGGCGGGGGCACAACTTCTTCAGGCATCACCGCCCTGAGCATCAGTTGCTCTCCAATATTGTCTCTCGTCCTGTTGTCCCGGAATGGTTGGACGGTGGACCTTCGGTCCACCATGATTCCAAATTTCCTGTTTCTCTCGGCCAAATTGCCCTCCATCCCTGCCGTGGTGCCTTCTCCTTCAACCATGACTCCTCCAAGAAGATTTTCTTCTACCCGGTTTGACCTCAGGACCGCGGTCGCCCCGTTTGAAATACTGATCCCTACCTCCCGGTTTCGATCAATCGTACACTGGACCAGCTCCGAGCGAATCCCCCGGGACATAAGAACAGCACCCGCAAGACCATTCTTGGTCGCACGGGATGACTTTACCTTCACCCGTCCACCTCCCCATGCATCAATGCCGTGATGAAAGTTTGAATCAAACCGGCAGCCTTCCGCGTCTGCAACGCTCCCCTCCCCATTTACCGCTAGTCCATCCCATCCGCATTTAAGGACCTCGACGTTCCGAAGGTTTGCTGTTCCGCCATTAATGACAGCAACACCATGACCAGAGCCTCCTTCAATCCGGCAGTCTTCCAATATCAATTCAGCTCCATCAGCAAGCGCCACCGGATACCGCTCCGCCGCAAGAGACAGCCCGGTCTGCCTCAGGGTTAAGGAGGCCACCCGGCTCCTGCTTGCCTCACCTGTTGAAAGCACCACGCTGGCTTTCTCCGCTTCACACTCAATAATTGATTTGCCCTTGCCAGAACCTTCAATATCGACTCGTACACTCAAGGAAAGAGACTCCTTAAAAACCCCCTCTGCCAGACGAATCTTGTCGTTAGGACGAGCTGCTGCAAGAGCCTCCGTGATGGTGGAATATTCTTCTGGAACACTCAGGAGCCGGGTGTATGCGGACATCTTGTTGTAGAGTTCCTGATNCTCCTTCCGATTATCCAACCGAATCGCCTCCCGCAAGGTCTCAAGGGCTGGATCGGAAAACTCTCCCTTATCGAGAGCAAGTGCCTTCTCAAACAACTCCCGGGCCCGCACCCGGCGCTCCTCCAGGATTCTCATTCCCTCAGTGGTCGCGATCTTGAGACGAACGAGCTGNCCATGATCTGGTGCCAGCATTTCCAATTTCGCGGTATGTTCCCCGAGTGCTATCCACTGCTCCTCCTTGAGAGCTTCCTCCGCCTCTTCAACCAAACTTCCGATCCGGTCACTCACCCTTCCTTCCTGAATAACCCTGATAAAACCTCTAATTTCCTGATGATTATCCTCGGTATCCCGAAGCTCCCCAAGCAGCGCCTCCGCCTCCTCCCAATCCCTCTCCTCCACAGCGGCCCTGATCGAACCTACAAGAAATCCAAGCTTCTGCCTCCGGGCCTCTGCTCTACCTTCTGCGATTCGTTCNAAGCCCAGCCGGACTACCTCGGAGTCCGGCATGAGCGCGCNCAATTCTGCATACGCAGCCTCCGCGCTGCTCCAGTCGCGGCTTTCCAACGCAAGGCGGGCCATCGCTTCAAGGCCTGCGACAGCTTCCCGGTCGCGCAGATAGCCTCCCTCCTCAATTCGTTTGTTCCCATACCAGGCAGCAGCAACCACCACAACAACCGCAAGCAGTGAGAGAGCAAGGCGGAGCCGCATGCCCCGCGCTCTGAGGGGTGGCTCACGATACCGCTCACCTCCTACAACTCGAAGGGCCTCCTCCAGCCGATTCAGCTCGTCCCGGAAGCTTTCCCGCAGACGCTCATCTCTGGTGCTGCTCACAAGAGCCTCCAGTTTAGCGGCAACCTTGTTGAAGTGTGGCAGATGAGGCGAGACCAGGGCACCCGGTTCGTAGCCGAGAACCCTCATGGCGTCCTCATAACTTAGCTCGTTCTGGACCGACTCCCTGCTCACCTCCCGAATCTTTGGACGATAGGGATCCTCCTTCCAATCCCAAAAGCCTTCGAAGTCACCCTGAGACCCGGCGCGGCCTGATGTCTCTTCCACTCATTGAGGTCNACCTGGCGCTGGACCCAAAGCACAGTTTTCTCCTCAAATCCATGATCCTCAATGATCTCTTCGGGCGAAAGCTGCTTCTCCACGTACAATTCAAGGATTTCATCAAGGACTTCGTAGGCCGGAAGCGTATCCTGATCCTTCTGATCCGGTCGCAGCTCTGCACTGGGAGGCTTTTCGATCGTATTCCATGGTATGATTTCTTTCTCCCTGTTGAGCCAGCGGGCGACACTGAAGACCCGCGTCTTCGGAAGGTCACTAATCACCGCCAGACCACCGCACANGTCCCCATAGATAGTACAATAACCAACCGCGAGCTCACTTTTATTCCCGGTTGTAAGAAGAAGATGATTGAACTTGTTGGAGAGCGACATCAGGTACATCCCCCGGATTCTCGCCTGCATATTCTCTTCGGTTACGTCCTCCGGCAAATCACCGAAGACGGGAGCCAGCGCAGCCCTGACAGCCTCAAATGTCTCCCTGATGGGGATCGTCTCACAACGAATACCCAGATTTCCCGCAAGCGCCAGAGAGTCATCAACGCTTCCCTCGGAGGAATACGGACTTGGCATAGTCACTCCGAGGACATTATCTGCCCCAATGGCCTCAACTGCCACGGCTGCCGTAAGGGCAGAGTCGATACCTCCACTCAGCCCTATGCAGGCAGTCTGAAATCCGCATTTAAGGATGTAATCACGCACACCCATCACGAGGGCGCGGAATACCTCCTCATCCGGATGAAGACGTTTCCACTCCCACTGGGCTGCAGTCGAACTCTCCGACTCAGGCATCACATCGACAACCGCGACTTCCTCAGCAAAGGACGCCAGCTGGGCACAGGGCATACCCTGGGAATTCATCACGAGTGATCCCCCGTCAAATACTAGTTGGTCGTTCCCTCCGACTGAATTGCAATACACCAGCGGGACTCCCGTCTTTTGTGAGAGCTCTCCAAGCAACTCTCTCCTTATTTCCCCCTTTCCGTAATGATAGGGTGACGCACTGAGGTTCAGGANAATCTCGGACCCGGTTTCCAGGAGTTCCGTGACCGGATCGCGCCTGTAAAGGGATCGGTGGAGAAAGTCCTCGGTCCAGATATCTTCACAGATCGTAATCCCGATCCGGTGGCCACCCCATTCCACCGGATGACACTGCCCTGCCGGCTCAAAGTAACGCCGCTCATCAAAGATGTCATACGTCGGGAGGAGCGTCTTGAAAACCTTGGCCCTGATTTCGCCACCCACAAGGAATGCCGCTGCATTACGGAAGGGCTTCCCCGGCAAGTTATCCTCGTTGTGATCGATGTAACCAACTACGAGCGGCACCTCTCCAATTTCTCCCCTCAGGTGATCAAGCGCCTGCAGGCATTTGTCCACGAATCCTGACTTAAAGACCAGATCCCTTGGAGGATAGCCCACCAAAGCCATCTCCGGGACGAGAACCAGCTCAGCCCCCCCATCAAGGGCCTCACGGTAGGCGTTGACAATACGCTTAGCGTTCGCCGGGAAGTCCCCCACCGTGCTGTTGATCTGCGCCAGTCCGATCTTCATCTGTATTGCTAAACCTTTATTCCTTAAGTGGCGGACCACCTAATATTNCACTGCCGGACGGACTTGGAAACTGCGATTTGAGGCCGGCNTGAACAAGGGCGATCTCAATCCTACCAGAGACCATACTTACCGAATGAGAGCGCATACCATCCCAGCAGGAAATTTGCTACCGCATGCATTACCACACAGGCNCCGAGGCTTCTGGTCCAGACCGCGCACCCATACATCAGGCTGCCCCACACCAGAGCTGCCGCCCAGTCGGCAGGTCCGTGAATAAATACCACCAGGGCTGTCACAATCAGGTAGCTTTTCCATGAGGGCCTTCCGAACGGTCCAGCCCAGTAATTTCCATCGGGATTCAGCAGAAAGCGCATAAGGAAGCCCCTCCAGAGCAACTCTTCCACCAGAGAGACCACCACCACGGCCCGTAGCATGCGGAACAGCGTAACCGTCCACCANGCCGCAGGACTCTCAAATATTCCNGGGTTGAAACCTTCACGGCGCGGGAGGATCCCCAGTGCCTGTTTCCAGCCACCCGGCTCCGCCTCGACCATCCCCCACCAGTCATACAGCTGGGTTGGCAAGATCCAGATTGCGATCCCAACCGCACCNAGTATTACTCCGAAAAGAAATTTNCGTGGCTCCCAGCGCAGCTCATAGTGACGCCACCAGAACACGAGCAGCAGGCCGGCCACCACTGTCTGGATCGGATAAATCCAGTGCTCCGGATAACGACGCCACCACGACAGGTAGACATGATCACGGAAAACGCTGTCAAGCGAACTAGTCACGGCGGTGAGGACTCCTCCCACCAGCATGAAGGCAACCAGCGGCACGACATGAGCAAGCGTGCGATCCTGCCTGAACCTTTCGAGGTTCATGAACGTGCAAGGGTGGAGACAAAGCGTTCCATGCGCTCCAACGCTTCCTTCAGTTGCTCAAAGGCTGTGGCATAGCAACACCGAAGAAATCCCTCCCCNCTCGGCCCGAAGGCATCGCCGGGGACAGCCGCGACGTTTTGGGACTCCAGCAACTCCATGGCGAAGTCCCGGCTGCTCATCCCAAAGGCACGAATATCAGGGAATGCATAAAAGGCCCCACCCGGGGAGGAGCACTTCATTCCGATCTCATTCAATCGTCTCACCATGAAATCACGCCGCTCATGATAACTCACCCGCATCCGTTCAACCGAGGAGGCTCCATTCTCCAGAGCCTCGAGGGCGGCGGCCTGACTGGTCATCGGCGCGCACAGCATTGAATACTGATGTATTTTCATCATTGCCTCGGTCAGCGGGGCAGGAGCACATGCATACCCAAGACGAAAACCTGTCATCGCAAAAGCCTTGGAGAANCCATGCAGGAGGATCGTCCGCTCCCGCATCCCCGGGAGAGACACAATCGACCGATGTGGTTCGTCATCGTAGCGCAGTTCGCTGTAAATCTCATCAGTGATGACGATCAGGTCGTGCTCAACGCAGATCCTGGCAATCCCCTCAAGGTCCTCCGGGCAGATTACTCCTCCGGTAGGATTGGTGGGAAAGTTCAACATGAGAACCCGTGACNTTTCCGTAAGCCCTGCCTCAAGCGCTTCCGGCTTTAACCCAAAGCCATCCTCGATGTTCGTAGACACCGCAACCGGCACACCATGAGCCAGCACCACGCCGGGCATGTAGCTGACNTAACACGGTTCGTGGTAAAGAACCTCATCGCCTGGATTCAGGAGCGCCCTGAGCGCAAGGTCGAGAGCTTCAGANACCCCGACGGTCACGAGAATTTCAGAGGCGGGGTCATACTGGGCATCAAAGAAATCTCCCACATAGTCCGAGATTTTCCTCCGCAGGGACATCAGTCCCAGATTGGAAGTGTAGGATGTATTACCCCGCTCGAGTGAATAAATGGCTGCTTCCCGGATGTGCCAAGGGGCGGAATAATCCGGCTCGCCAACACCCAGGGAAATCACCTCGTCCCTTCCTTGCACGAGTTCAAAGAAATCACGAATACCAGATCGCGGCACAGCGGCCACCTGCCGCGATATTTTCGAGGGGTAGTCCATTCCTCCTAGGGCGCCACAGGCAACCGCTCTGGGTCTTCATCACCGCCAAAGGCAAACCCGTTCTCCTTATAGGTTTTCAATCTGAAATGAGTCGCGGTTGAAAGCACTCCCTCCATGGTGCTGAGCTTCTCTGAGACAAATCGGGCAACCTCCATGAGGTCTTCTCCCTCAACAACCAGCAGAAGATCATAGGATCCACTCATAAGGTAGCAGCTAAGAACCTGATCGAACTTCGCGATCCGGGCTGCAAGCCTGTCGAAACCACCGTCTCTCTCCGGAGTTAGTTTTACCTCGATGATACCGACCACTGCGGCGTGTCCTGTCCGGGCTTGGTCAATTACCGCCTGATACCCGAGAACGGTCCCATCGGATTCCCACGCAGAAATCTGCTCCCTTACAGCCTCTTCGGATACTGAGNCGCGCTCGGCAAGGTCTGCATCGGAAGAACGGCCATTGCNCCGGAGAATCTTGAGCAATGAATCGTTGGTCATGGGGAGGGGCTTCTAGGGTGATCTAACCGGCATGGCAAGCAGTAGCTGCGGCACCACCCCTCCAATACGCNCTCACTTCTGGACGACCGCACCGGCCTATCGAAGTCGGTCACCAAAGAAACACAGGGTATCCACAAAATGCCTCTCCCAGTAAACCCACTCGTGTCCCCCGGGAAATTCCTGATAAATATGCTCTACGCCCTCCGCTTGCAGGGAACGGTGCAACTCTCTGTTGGCATCCAGAAGATGATCATCCAGACCGCAGTCAAAGCGCATTGGCGGCAACGTGTTTCTGTTTGTCAGAATTGTCTGCAGGATATCAACNTTCTCTTCAGGACAACCCTCGGAAAGGAGAGACTCTTCAACTACCTTATCCAGTTCCCGAAGATCGGTTACCGAGGAGTGTGCGGAGATTGCGTGGAAATCCTCTCCGAACCGTGCCCCCAGGCTGAGGGCACCGAACCCCCCCATGCTTAATCCAGCGATAAACCGCGGCGATCTGTCAGATACAGGGGCACCCGCCTCCCGGGCGGCAGCGGGAACCTCTTCCACAATCCAGCGATCAAAGTCCTTTCCGTGGTGCGAAAAATACCCCGATCCGTCTCCCCATAAACCATCACTTGGCATGGCCAGNACCATTGGGGGGACTTTGCCCTCCGTGATCATGCGGGCGGCTGTGAGATGGGCCCCAGCACAGGAGGCCCAACCCCAGTGAGAACTATAAATCCCATGTAACAGAATGACGAGAGGCAGGTCGCGCTCCGGAGCATCCGGTAGAAACACTGACATGTCCGCTCTTTGCTTCAGGGCCTCGCTCTTCACCGTGACGTGCCTCAGCCCGTCCTGCTCGAATCGGGNGATACTGGACTGTATGCTGTGGAATTTACTCACGGTTTCTCATGACGTCTCANCGGTNCGGTAGCCGCAGCGGCTCCTTCCCTCTTCTCGCTCGAGCCCAGTTCACCGACTTCAGAACAAATGGCAAGCGAACCAACCAGAGTTCGAGAGATTTTTTTCCGGGAAAACTCATCAGGAGNAAGCCCGCCAGAATGGTCAGGATCCCTTGGCCTGGCAAAGCGAGGAGGGCGACCCCGGCTAGCACGAGAGCAATTCCGAACAGGTTTCTGAGAACCAGAACGAGGCATCGATGAAACTNGAAATCCGGAGAAGGGTCATNNCTTTCTTCAGGGAGAAAGTATTCTGGCCTGATCAGCGAAAGAGCCCAAGGAGTGAGGACCAGGGCCGTCCCCAAGGATCCCACGGAAAGCAGCCCCAGAACCGCGAGAAGCAACTCATACTCTCGAAGCCATTCAATCATAAGTCTCGCAACAGGACTTCCTCCCGGGAGTGAGCAGGCTGCCGCAGAACCACATAACAGGGATTTTGGTCGTCTGCGGCTAATGACGCCATCCCGTTGATGATAAACGCTATCAGCATTAAACTTAAGGCAAGACTTTAGATGACTCTCCTCCCTCCTTGAGGATTTTGCGGTTCTTCAGGTCAAACGCCCCCCCGGTGCGGAGAGTTTTCCATTTATGCTCCGCAGGAGTTCCGAGTTTCCATTGTCGAGGATCATAGACCAGCACCGCTCCGTTCTCCTTGCCGATGACCTCAAAGTAATCTCCTGTCACAACGATGGCCACATCCTCGTCGATGCCGATCCCTAGCATTGCTGCCCGATCAAACTCCCGCCGCATCCTCTTTCCGGGGTCCTCAAGAACCTCGATAAGATCCCTCTCCCGGCCTCGCGCAATTAAATGCTGATCAATGGCGGTATTCCGGAGAAAGCCAAATCCGCGCTGGACGTCGCCTATCATAATCGTATTTCCACTGGTATCTCCTCTTGCGAGGAAAGACCCCTGAATTGTTGCCCCGGCGGATGAACCTCCAATGACTCCTCCCCGGGCAAGAACTTGATGAAATTCACTTTCAGACCGGGTTCCACCNTAGGCTTTGGTGAGNCTCCACTGCCTGCCTCCACCGAACCATACCCCGGTCGCCTCTTTGATAGGTTTAACGAAGTCCGCCTTATCGGCGAGAGCCCTGTCATGCGTATGCAGGACGGTCACTTCTGCTGCCTTCCATCTCTCACGGGCAAGCTTCGCCGCCCACGAGCGCCCGTAATCGTAGTCAGGGGAGCTTGATACGGCTGTTGGGATAATCACAATCCGTGCCTTCTTTCCTCCCGCGAGATCAACAAATCTCCCGAAAATATTNGCCATCTCTTTTCCTCCCCCGCCCATGATGACTAAATTTCCTTTTTCGGGGCCGACGGTGGCAAGGTCCTGCGCAGAGAGGGATGTGGTGGCGAGGATACATGCTAACAAACCATTGAGATTGCGGCTCATACCTTGGCAGGATCTCTCGATCTTGAATCATTACAAGTGCACAAACGCACCGCCTTGACCAGCACGTCTCCAGTCATCAATCTACCCGCAGGGAGCGGTCTCGCAGGCCGCCGAAGCNTACACCCTGAATTAACACACCTTGCTCGTCGGGTGCGTGAGACGAAAAAAGCCCGTGTTNAGACAAGATTACATTCTTCGCGAAATTGAGCGCACCATAGAGTTCTGCCTGCGGGCCGCTGGTTTAAAAAAACCTGATATCATCGCGGACCTGGAGGAATTTATTGAGGAGAACTGCGAGTTGCTGACCGGGTTACCACTCCAGACCTTGTTGGAGACCGAGGCTCCAAGACTGGTGGCCCTGCTTTACCATCCCGGGACAGCGAGGGTTCCTCAACTGGTTTCTGCAGGTGCATGGCTCTGTGAAGCCGCGGACCTCAGCCTCCTGTCAGGACGCCATAGCGAAGCGCGTCGATTGTTTCATGAGGGAGTTCAGATNCTCTCGTTCATGAACTCGCAGCACGGCAACGATGACGGATTTTCTGCCTTACGGGGTCATCTCGAAATTCTTCAGAAGCGCCTCCCTGACTACCTGTTCGAACCAAAGACACATAACAGAATTTGCGACCTGCTTGCCGCAGGAGGGGCTACCGGGGCCAATTAATCTCCTNTCCAGAATCACNTCTCTGGATCCTTGCCTCCTGGAGCAACCGCCCCTAGCCTTTCTCCATGGGAATCTCACCTGGCGATCTGATCCGTCACGCCGTGACCGGAGTGNTCGTAGTGGCAGTCGCCATCGTTGGTCTGAAAGCATGGAGCAAGCACAAGCTCGAAAAGCAAATTATCAGTGAATTGCGCGATCTCGCCCATCCGACGACCTCTTTTGAGGCNGCATACGACGAGGACGCCATCTCCTCACTCTTCAAGTCAATGGCTCTTCTGCACCAAACCAGGGTCGGCCTGAAAAAAGAACCCGGCGAAATTCTCCGGGAAGTCTTTCATGGATCTGACGACGGCGCACTTTTCGGCAAAGCAGAATCCGGAAGCAATGCCTCTGTGGACCCGCAGGCGGAAGTGATCGGAAAAGGTCTGCTGCGTAACTATCACCACTGTCTCCTCCTGGGTATCTTNTCCGACAGCGAAAATATCCAGAACCTCGCGAAGGGGAAAACCCCGATCATCACCTCAGGGCCCGACTCAAATTCTAAGGCTACGATCCGGTTCATCATCGATCCGGCAGTGTCGCCCGGGGTCGAGGGGATTATCCCCAACATGATTATATCTCCACCCAATGTTGACGAGGGCAGCACGCCCACCGATATGCAAATCAGTCAGGCAAAGGAACTGGTACGAGCTCTTTACGACGCACGCGTCATTGACCGCGATACGGGTGACCGCCTGAACCAGCACTACGAATCTTTCAGCTCGAGCCCGGAACCTGCCTCCGTGCCCGAATCTTCTGAGAGCCCCGTAGAAGAACCCCGGGTCACACCCCCCGAGGACACCGCCCCGGAAGAGGAGACCCCGGACCCGGAGGTCTGCCCCTTTGATCAGCCTTTGCCCGACGAGGGATAAAATATCTGTCTCCCGCGCCATTGAACGCGTTCCGCGGATCGCATGAACCTCTTTGCAGGGATGTCTCAGACGTGAAATTGAATCATCCGGTCCTAGCGAGCCTCATGGATGATCCGTGTGATCCTCAGGGCTGTCTCAAGAGCAGCGGCTCCCTGCGATCCGGTAACTGCCGGTTCCTCATGACCTCGGACTGCATCAGCAAAAGCGCTTAGCTCGGACATCAGCGGTTCGGAGCGGTCGACCTCGACTTCCTCGGTCTTGATATCTCCCGACTGCGTCCAGAAAACCCTCCCGTTCTGCTCCTGATAGTCGAGTGAAAGATAACAATTCTCCTGAAAAACCCTTATTTTACGCATGCGTTCAGGGCTAATCCGACTCGCTGTCACGTTCGCGACACAGCCGTTCTCAAAACGCAACCGTGCGTTGGCTATGTCCTCATGTGTAGTGAGGACCGGAACACCAACCGCATCAATGTGCACGAGTGGGGCCTGGACGAGGTGCAGAATGATCTCAAGATCGTGAATCATCAGATCCAGCACTACCCCAATATCGAGGCTTCTGTTGGGAAAGGGAGAAAGCCGGTGTGCCTCAATGAATCGAGGCCGATTCAATCGATCTTCGAGCTGCCTTAGAACAGGATTAAAACGCTCAATGTGCCCCACCTGAAGCACCCTCCCCGTGCTTGCTGCCAGCTGGACGAGTGTTTCGGCCTCTTCCTCGCTCGATGCAATCGGTTTTTCGACCAGAAGATGGATTCCCATGCGCAGAAGTTCGCTCCCCACCGCAAAATGCCCCTCAGTGGGCACTGTGACACTGACAGCGTCACAAAATTCTGAGAGTGCCTCCAGAGAATCCACCGCCCGACCACCAAACTCTGCTGCCAGATCCTCTGCCCGACCGCGGTCTATGTCGTAAACACCTTCAAGCTCAACCCCATCCAGCAATCCATAAACTCTCGCATGATTCCTCCCCATGGACCCCGCACCTGCAATTCCCACCCTTAAATTCATACTGTTTCTTGGCAGAATACACAGGATGCAGCAAGTCCCGGAGTTCTGAAATCTTGCCACGATAAAGTTTCTAAGCTTTTCTATGTCCCAGACGTTACAAATTAGAAATGAGCCTTCATGCCCAACTCAGCCCGGAAGCAGAGGCACGCCTTCAGGCCCAGAAGAGAAGCTCTGTCATTACATCGGTAATGATAGCCCTCCTCATCATGGCCCTCGTGATTCTGACCCTGCTCTTTATTTTGCTGCCAAACCTTCTCATTAAGTCTCCCACTATCGTTGCCTACCAGGCTGGCGCGCCTGAGGAGGAGAACATGGACCAGAAAGAGGTGAATCCTCAGGTTCAGAGGAAGCCCTCCGCTCCAAGTTCCTCAATGGCCAAGGTAATCGCCTCTAGCACGCCGTCTCCCACTGCGGTTCCGGTGCCCGAGACGGAAGCAGAGCCAAATCTTGATTTTGGTAGCGGAGATGACTTCGGGCAGGGATGGGGCAATGGTGGAGATGGAGGGGGTGGAGGATTCGGAAATATCCCGGCCACGATGAGGAAACGTTGCTCACCGGAGGATCGCCTCCAGCGACTCAAGGAAAACGGTGGAAATGAAAAATGCGAAGAGGCCGTGGTGAAAGCTCTTCGGTATTTCAAGGAGACTCAGGCTGGTGATGGNTCCTGGGGAGGCNNAACCAAGGTGGCCTACACNGCTTTGGTCCTNCTGGCTTACCTCGGCCACTGCGAGACCCCGCTCTCAGTTGAATTTGGCGTCACCGTCACCGGTGCGATCACCTTTCTGGTCGACAACTGCCAGAAGAACAAGGGCCGTATGGCATCCAATCTGCAGGACAAGCATTGGTGCTACTCTCACGCAATCGCTGCCTACGCGATCGCTGAGGCCTACACGTTCTGCAGCCAGCTCAGCATCAACCTTCCCAATTTGAAGGAAAGCGTACAGTCCAGCGTCCAGTGGATCATTGATAACCAGAACCAGTCCGGAGGCTGGGAATACTCGTANGATGAGGCCGGCGACAGAGGAGGAGACATGTCGATTACCGCTTGGCAGATGCAGGCCCTCAAGGCCGGAAAGCACACNGGTCTGGAGTTCCGNAACATGACCCGCTGCATTCGTGATGCCCTTAAGTACTGTGAAACCTGTCAGGCAGCGGATGGGGGCTTCGGCTATGTGGGAACCANAGCACTAGGGGACGGGCATTCCACTCTCGTGGGNGCTGGCACTCTCTGCTTTCAGCAACACAAGGGGGCAGCTAACTCAAATGCGAGGAAAGGGATGAAGTATATCGATAAGAAATCTCAATTCGATTACAACGCGGGGCCCTGCAACCTCTACGAGCATTACTACTCAAGCCAGGCTGCCATCAATAACGGAGGAAAAAGCTGGGCTCAGTATAATCAGATGTTCCGGGACCAACTCCTGAACGCGCAGAATAACGATGGCTCGTGGCCTGCCCCCCCCCAACCGGGGCCGGCCGCCCGTAATGACCCTGTCTACGTTACAGCTCTCGCCACTCTGATGCTGGAGGTTTACTACCGCTTTCTCCCAGGAACTGCGGCCGGGAAGTAGGCTCGGGTGTTCACGGGATCGACGTCCACTTATGACCGCCTGGCAGCCGACTGAATCAGAAAAACAGGGCTCTCGTAGCCTCGGTTCTTCTTGAGTCCCGGGGCGGGAACTGCTTTGTATGTCCATGCCCCGGTGTTTATTTTTCGCCATTTTCGCGGCGACACTGCTATCCCCCGCCCTCGCCAGCGCTGCCGGGAAGAGGGCCCCGGACCTCAATGTCAGCTTTCACCTTCAGGCTGAACCGGGGGACAGGAATGTCTTCAAGCAGTTGACCGCAGGCAAAGAGGTTCTTTTCCTGAAGAGTCCTGCAATCAGCACCAAGGATATTGTCGCCTTCCGGTCCTTTCCTGCGGACGACCAGAATTCCTATGGCGTCGTGTTTCAACTCGGAAAAACGGCTGCCAACAGGCTCCGTAACCTCAGCACTGCTCATCAGGGCAAAATTCTTCTCGCCGTGGTGAACGGACAGGTCCGCGATGCAGTGGTCATCGACAAACCCGTCAATGACGGACTTGTTGTGATCTGGAAATGGATCTCGCTCGCGGAAGTCAGGTCGACTGATCAACACCTCCCCCGCATCGGAGAAGATCCAAGGGAATGGAAAAAGAGAATTAAAAAGAAGTAGTGAGCCCTTCCCCTTTTCTTTCCATTACCTCTCTCGCCCTCGCATGCACCTTGAGTTCCTCCTCCCTCGGTCAGGGACTCGCTCTTCAGCTACCAACCGACAACCGGGCGCTTCTGGAGAATAACCCGGAAAAGTTCTACATGTATGTATATCGCACCTTTGAGGGCGAGACGAGCAAGCCATGGCAGGGTGGAGGTTACGGCTTTGTACGTAATCTAAGGAGGACAGAACAAGGGGTAGTCTCCACGCGATTCCACGAGGGAATCGATATTCGACCGATGAAGAGAGACTCTGGCGGACGACCAGTTGACAACGTCCGGTCCATCGCTCTTGGGCGCGTTGTCTATGTTCAAAAAAGTGCGGGAGGAAGCAATTACGGGAAATACATAGTCATCGAACATGACTGGGGCGACGGCCCATTCCTGAGTCTCTATGCCCATCTTGCTACCACCGTAGTTGAGGAGGGTCAGCGGGTTCCCGCCGGACACGTGCTCGGAAGAATGGGCTACACGGGAGCGGGAATCAATCGCGAGCGAGCCCACCTGCACCTTGAGCTGAATATCCTTCTCTCCCTCCAGTTCGATGCATGGCATAAGATGAAGTTTGGCAGCGACAACCGCCACGGACTACATAATGGCATGAATCTCTCAGGTCTTGATATCGCCAACCTCTATCTCCGCCATCAGCGGGAACCGGACATTACGATACCGGATTTTCTCAACGGTACCTCTGTTTATTACAAGGTCACCTGCCCGCGTCGGGGTAAACTTGAGCTGGCAGACCGGTATCCGTGGATCAGGAGAGGAGCCCATCACCGCCCCAGTCCATCCTGGGAGATTTCCTTCACAGCTTCCGGATTTCCCCTTGCGATCGCGCCCAGTCACCGGGAAGTTCCCAAACCGTTGGTCACCTATATTCGAACAACTCAGTCGCGACACGACTATTTCACCCTGTCACGTCTCACCGGAACTGGCCGCCGTGCCTCTCTCACTCGTACCGGACTCCAGCATCTCGCGCTCATCACGGGAGAGTTCTCCAAATAGAATCGCCGAGCAAGGAATCCCGTCAATAGGCTCTCGACGCAGAATCTTTGACGTGCGGAATCTGAATCTGCTTACTCCTCATTTCACGGACCATGTCCCTCGCCCAGCTGGAATCTGTATCACTCCCCATCAATCTCACTGAGTTTGACCAGGTAATTGACGTGCGAACGCCAAAGGAGTTTGAAGAGGACCACCTGCCCGGCGCGCAAAACCTGCCCGTATTGACAAATGAGCAACGAGTTGAAGTTGGGACTCTTTACAAGGAAAGCTCATTTAAGGCACGAAGACTGGGCGCCCGGTATGTCAGTGAGTCCATAGCGAATCATCTCGCCGGGCCTCTACGAAATACCGACCAGGGATGGACTCCCTTGATTTACTGCTGGCGGGGCGGACAGCGCTCCGCTGCCCTTGCCTCAGTCCTGCGATCGATCGGATGGAGGGCGCGGACCCTGGAAGGCGGCTACAAGGCCTATCGCAGATTCGTGATCGAGGATCTAGGCCACCAGCTGAGCAATGCGACATTGCAATTCCGGGTGATCAGCGGACTGACAGGCGTTGGAAAAACCATCCTTCTCTCTGCCCTCGAGGAGACCGGCCAGCAGGTCGTTGATCTTGAGGGGCTAGCTAATCATCGAGGATCACTTCTCGGATCTATGGGGCTACAGCCGAACCAGCGAAGATTTGAGACATTGCTCCACGCCAAACTCAGCGAACTGGATCCAAACCGCCCGGTCTATCTCGAGGCTGAATCAAATCGGATCGGATCGGTCAATATTCCACCAGCTCTCTGGCAGAGACTTTCGGGCGCGACTGTGGTTGAGATCACCCTCCCTATTGCCGAACGGGTGCTTCTCCTCCTCGAGAATTACCGCCATTTCCTTGAAGACCCCGGATTCCTGTCAAGCCTGCTGAAGCCTCTCGAAAGATTAAGAGGGCGCTCCCAGATCGAGACATGGCATAAGCAGATCGCACAACGTCTGTGGCCTGATTTCGTTACCTCCCTCCTCGAGAATCATTATGACCTCTGCTATCGCCGCCCGGGATCTCCCAACTCCAACTACCAGTCACCGGCAGGCCGGATTGCTCTCCCCGATTACTCCAGCGAGAGCTACCGAAAGGCCGCTCATGCCTTGGCCGCAGCAGGCGAATTAGCAACTCTATGAGCGCCCTATGCGATGCCCATAATCACCTCCATGATAAACGGTTTCTCGACAAGCTTCCGGACATCATCTCAAGCATGCAGAAGTCGGGCATCACACACTGTGTTGTCAATGGGACATGTGAGGATGACTGGGATCGTGTTTTGGAATTAACCCGCGACCACCCTCATCTGGCGCTCCCATCAATTGGTCTTCATCCTTGGAATGTTCCCATCCGTAGTGAGAAATGGCTTGAGCGGCTCACCTCCATAATCATCAGGGAACAAGGCCGTGTTTTTATCGGCGAGTGCGGCCTCGATCGCTGGATGCACGATCCACATTTCGAGGAGCAGAAAGATGTATTTATTTCCCAGCTTACTCTCGCGGCGACACATAACCTTCCACTCTCGATCCACTGCCTCAAGGCATGGGGTCCTCTCCTCGATACCCTCCGGACAACAGACCGACCGGACCGTGGATTCCTGCTTCACTCCTTTGGAGGATCTCCTGAGCTGGTTCCTGAACTGGTCGAGCTTGGCGCCTACTTCTCTTTCTCCGGATATTTTCTCAGAGAGGGAAAGGAAAGGGTGCGCGAGGCGTTTCGCAGGGTCCCGCCGGAGCGAATCATGATAGAGACAGATGCTCCCGACATGCTACCGCCCGAAAAGTATCTGAAGTACTCCGTTACCCACTCAGGCAATGGCGTCCTCAATCATCCGGCAAACCTGGCAAGCGTCATGGAAGGCTTGGCTGGTATCCTCGAAATGAAAGAATCCTGCCTGAGGTCGCTCATATCCGACAATTTTCACTCTTTTTTTCCGGTCGGGCCCTCTTAAACAAAGAGTTCAACAAATTGCTGTCCGGCACCTTTTCGTTGGGCAGTCACACAGGACCATGCCATCATATCAGCCATGTGTTGCGTCAGAACAATATTCCGTGCCCTCCTTATGACCTTTCTGGTCTCGCCTCTCCTCGCACAGCAGGGAGACCGCAAAGGCCACAACATGACTAGCTTCGTTCCCGAGGAGGTCATACCCCCGGCTCCCTTTCTCAAGGTAGAGGAAGCACTGAAATCTTTTGTACTGGCTCCGGGATTTATCATTGAACCGGTTGCCGCAGAGCCCTTTGTCGACATGCCCTGCATGATGAAATTTGACTCCGAAGGACGGATGTGGATTTGCGAACTTGTGGGCTACATGCCCGACATCGATGGAACCGGTGAAGAGATACCACAGGGGCGGATCGTCGTGCTATCCGATACTGACGACGACGGAATGGTAGATAAACGAGTGGTATTCATGGACAAGCTCCTCCTTCCTCGTAGCCTCTACCTCCTCGATGATGGAATCCTGTGGGCGAATCAGGAAAGCCTCTTCTTCCAGAAGCGGAGTGGTGTGACTGCCGTAGGAAAGAGCGTGCTCGTCGACGAGGAATATGCACGGGGCGGAAACGTCGAACATAAGGCTAACAGTCTTGTTCTCGGCTTGGATAACTGGATCTACAATGCGAAATCCGATCGGCGCTATAAGAAGGTCCGGGACCAGTGGATCATGGAGAAAACTCATTTCCGGGGTCAGTGGGGACTCGACCGCGATGACTACGGCAGATTATTTCATAACAGTAATAGCACCCTGCTGGTCGGAGATTACACCTTTCCAAATGTCGCCTTCGGCAATCCCAATGCGAAAATGAAGGCGGGGATATCGGCCCGCGTCAGCACCAACCGCGTCTGGCCGATCCGTGTGACTCCGGGAGTAAACCGGGGGTATCAGCGTGGCACCGTTTCTCCGGAGAACTACAAGCTAATCAACGCAACAGGGGCTTCCGGACTGACAATCTTCCGGAGCAATGGTCTCGGCGAGGACCTCTACGGGAGCGCCTTCATTACGGAAGCAACCGGCAATCTGGTCAAAGCGATCAGCGTTCAGGACGGTGAGGGGGAAATCGTCGGCGAACATACCTTCGGTGAAAAGGAGTTCCTGGCTTCTACGGACGAGAGATTTCGTCCGGTTAATGCCTACACCGCGCCCGATAATTCTCTCTACATTCTCGACATGTATCATGGGATCATTCAGCACCGGACCTATGTGACATCCTACCTGCGCAAACAGATCATGAGTCGTGGACTGGACAAACCCGCGAAGGGCCACGGCCGCATTTACCGTATCCGCCACAAGGATAGACCCCGAGGCCCTGCTCCCAGACTTGGCAAGCTCTCTGCGGAAGAACTCATCCCTTATCTCAGTCATCCCAACGGTTGGTGGAGGGACACCGCCCAGCGCTTAATCATCGAACGTGGAAATCAAGACAGCGAAGCAGGCCTTGTTGAAATGCTCGAGGGCAGCGACATGCTCGGCCGCCTGCATGCTCTCTGGTGCCTCGAGGGTCTTGACCTTCTTCGGTCCGGGCACATCAAGTACTCCCTCAAGTCAGGCAACGAGAAGTTCGCCTCCTCCGCTCTCATGGCCGCCCTCTCACTCAACCAGAGGGAGAAAAACTCCCTCGTGCCAGCGGTCGCAGCATTTGAATCGGGCGCAGAATCCTCAATATACAAAGCCCGCCTGCTTGCCGAAATAGGAACCCAAAAGGCCTTGGAGGCCTTGATCAGTGCACTTCGCAAAAACGGAGAACATCCGCTCGTCAAGGAGGCCGCTTTTACAGGCCTGAAGGATCGCGAGGCGGTATTCCTTGGAGTAAACAACGGACGCTTCAACAATGGCAGCCTCGACAAATGGTTACAGGAAGCGCTTAACAGGAATCAGCGGAAGGTCGCTCCTCCGAAAATTGAAGGCCAGCATCTGGCTTCCTTCCAGAGAGGAGAAAAACTCTATATGGGTCGGGCAGCCTGCATCGGCTGTCATGGAGGTGACGGCTCGGGACTGGACAACCTCGGACCACCCCTTGATGGCTCTGATTGGGTGACGGGGAGCACTATCCGACTGACAAAGGTCCTCCTCCACGGTCTTCAGGGTCCGATTACGGTTTCAGGAAAACGCTATGCCCCTCCGGGAGCGATGCCAGGGCTATCGATGAATCCTACCATTTCTGATCAGGACATCGCTGATATTCTGACCTTTATCCGACACGCTTGGAGCAATCGTGCCACGCCGGTCGGTCAATCCTTTGTCAAGGAATCACGGGAAAGCAACAAAGACCAGCGGGGTGTTCCCTACAAGGAGAAGGATCTGAACTAGGTGCCACCAAACGCTCCAAGGGAAGGGCGCAGCTCTCCATGAGCCACATCCTACTCACCCTTCCATTGTCCCGCCTCGCGGAATTTGGAATAACGAGCTTCCAGTAACTCTTGTTCTGAGAGCTTCGTGAGAGTATCAATCTGCCGTACTAAGGCCTCCTTGAGGCTGCGAGCTGCGGCACGCACATCGTGATGAGCTCCACCCAGCGGTTCCGCAATGACCTCATCTACGAGATTCATCGCCGCAAGGTCTGCCGCTGTGAGACGCATGGCCTCTGCGGCCTCCGGTGCATGCTTTCTGTGCTTCCAGAGGATTGCAGCACAACCCTCGGGACTGATCACTGAATAGTAGGAGTTCTCCAGCATAAGAACCCGGTCGGCAACTCCAATTCCCAGCGCGCCTCCCGAACCGCCTTCACCCAGCACTGCGGTTACTATTGGAGTTTTCAGGTCCATCATCTCTCTCAGGTTACGAGCGATGGCTTCCGCGATATTACGCTCCTCAGCGCCGATCCCGGGAAATGCTCCCGGCGTATCAATCATGGAAATAACCGGGATACCAAATTTCTCAGCCATCCTCATGAGACGGAGCGCCTTCCTGTAACCCTCTGGATGAGCACTCCCAAAGTTACGCTGAAGGTTCTCTTTGGTATCTCTCCCCTTCTGATGCCCGATGACGACGCATCTACGTCCTTCCAACATCGCAAATCCACCCGGCATGGCATGGTCATCGCCCACCAGTCGGTCGCCATGTAATTCGCAAAAGTCATCAAATGCCTCCGTAAGATAATCAAGCATGAACGGTCTTGCGGTGTGCCTTGCTATCTGTACTCGCTGCCAAGGGCTGAGATTTTCGTAAACCTCCTGCCGCAACTCACCCAGCTTTCCCTCGAGAGCTGAGATCTCGGCGCTAAGATCCATGTTGCCCGACTGAGCCTTCTCCCGCATCTGATCCAGCTCGACCTCGAGTTCCGCGATCGGCTTTTCGAAATCGAGAGGTTCAGGACGCCCGCTACTGTCGTTCATCGTTGCTGATACTACCTCGTAGCAAAGCGGACTTCCACCTCGTTACCAACTCTTAAAAGAAGGGCCAGCTCCTCCATATCGGCCCCGGAGAGAAAAAAACCCCTGCCCTGATCCTCTTCCTCGATTTCCATAACCTCCCGTAACTGCAGTCCCCGGTGGTCTAGGATCAGGACTTTTCTTGCATTGCGATAGCTCTCGAACTTCACCGGAGAGACACGCCCTCCGCTTTCCAGCAAACCGATCTTCTGCCCGATTCGTGACCTGAGCGCCCCTCCACCGTCACGGGCCTTCGCATGGAGCAGGTCATAACTCTTGAGCAGGCGCCCCTCCCGATAAAGGCTGAGGAGCTTTCTCGGAACATCTATCTTAACATTAAAGTTCAGGGGCAACAGGACGAGCTCATCACCGGGGAACAGCTTATCGATTCGCTGCAAGCCATTCATATGCATGATGCAATCAAGGGTTGTGCCATGAATCTGAGCAATCCTCGTAAAATTATCTCCTGATTTCACTTCGTACATCATCTTCCCTTCCATCACTTCTGTCGAAAGCAGGTCATCAAGATTGAGTTCCCCTAGGATCCTCCTCGCCTCAGAGGCACTCGGAGACGAGGGATAAACCCCTACCAGAAATTCGAGTTTCTCACGGGCCTCTCCGAACTGGCCTGTGGCGAGCAATTCCCTTGCGCGATCAAATGCNATTTCGCCAGGCTTAACCAATNTAACACCTTCCGGAATTTCCGGGACTGCAACCAACTGTGGCTCGGCACTCTCTTCTCTTAATCGCTCAACAAGAAAAAAGGTCGCAGCCAGCACCGCCATTACAATCACGGCTGCAACGACCTTGATGATTGCCATCATATCCTCAAGCGGGCAGAGAGCGACTACAACAGTCCTTTCCGCTTAAAATCGAATGCATTGATCTCCGAGCTCTTGTCAACAATTTCAAAGATGAATCTCAGGAGGCTTATCTCCCAGGCATCATCCACTCCTTCAATAACGACCTGCATCGGATTGCCAGTCCTCCGTGCGTCCTCAAGGACCCGCTCCCGGACGGCATCCATGGAATCCTGGAGCAACTCTTCCCTAACCTCTCCTCTCTTGAACTGGTAGTTCACCATTGCAATTTTAGCCCCTTGCTCCTGCAACCACTGATGAAAGCGATCCGCATCGTCACCGAATCCCTCAAATTCAATACCGCTGTATGCCTCGGGCTTGATGATTGTTGGCTTGTTAGCCTCTACTTCTCCAGATCGAATCCGAACCCGTCCCACCGAATCCATCAACTCGCTCAGAAGCAGGAATTCGAACCTTGTGTTCCCGAAGGTATCAATGCGCCGGTCAGGCTCGTATATCACGCTGGTTGTTTCCAGCGCGTATTGAATATCATCAGGTGAATACATTATCTGCGGCTTCTCATAAGCGATTTTATTCGGAATCGAAAAAGAAAAGGGCAGGCCCGTGGACCCACCCTGCACGCTGGAGTAATCTGATCGGCACCCTTTAGGAGCTGGCCTTTTCCACGTAGTCAATAATAGCGCCCACCGTCGTGAGACCCTCGGCCTCGTCGTCGGGCACTTCGACACCGAACTCNTCTTCGACCGCCATCACCAGTTCCACTGCGTCGAGGGAATCTGCTCCCAGGTCCTCTACCACNTTCGCCTCACGCGTCACCTTGTCGGCGCTCACACCAAGTTGCTCTACGATGATACCTTTGACCTTCTCTTCACTTGCTTCTGACATGTTTCTTTAGCCGTTGTTTGCTCTCCTTGAATTATCTCTCCAGACGCCGATTGGCAACCCCGAAAACTGACTCCGGGNCTGAGTTTCTCTCGTCCGTTGCTCTAAAACAGAGTTCTCCACATTTTTCACGGTTCATTCTTCCGCATCTTCAACAAGCTCGACCAGCTCACCCTTGAAATTCTGAAGGATCTTCTGAAAAAGAGCCTCTGCTGGCGCNCCGTTTTCCTCCCTGAATTGCCCATAAACCATACCGTCAACTCTCGATCTTTTGACGGTGCCATCCTGCGCCTCCGAGAAAAGATATGCCAAGCCCTTCGTNCGCCATTTTCTGGTGTCGATCTTACGAATTGATTCATAGGGCACCTTCTCCCCGGCGGGAGGGTAAAACGCCTCTAGGTCCGCCTTCATTGAACGACGGGAGGTTCTTACCATGAAATAGAGCGCGATTAACAGAAGCAGCCCACTACCCACACCGAAGTAGAGCTGCTCTTGGATCTTTCCTCTGTCATAACTTTTCTGCGGAATCGAAGAACTCCAACCGCGCTCATCCGTATACGCTGCCCACATCGGAGGNATCGTCTTATTCCCCTCAGCGGCAACAGCATCCCGATAAATCTCGTAATCGGACAGCTGGTGAGGCCATGGCGCTTTCCTATCAACCTTCGAAGGCAGAGCAATATCATCTCCGGGGAAAACCTTCCTCTGACCAACCTCTCTCTGCCACTCCTCCACGCTCCATTCGCGCTCTTGAAAGAGCTTTTTCGCATTCTCGAAGGCCTTGTAGGTGTAATACACCTCGTTTTTCCGCGGGTATCCGACCTTCCAATCCTTNAGAAATAAAACCAGAAAGACGGCGAACATGATCACCATCGCCCACGCCCTGAAGTAAAACCACTTCGTAGCCCGGCATTCGATTGTATCACTTCCGGTCATCGACCTCCTGAATCTGAAGTCCCGCCCAATCTTGTTCAAGCGCTCAATCAATCTCTCGTCAAAACTAGGTAATTTTCTACTTTCCGGGATTCTGCCTGAGGAATGAGCCTGCCCCTCGGTCCTGCACCATCACCACCTATATGGCAGTTTTACCTGCATGAATGGAGGATCGTCGACACTCGCCTCTTTTCCCCTTTGACTTTCCTCTCAGCAAAGCGGACCAATCTTCACCGTGAGCTTTTCAGCGTTCTTCGCAGATTCGGGCCGAACACACTCTCCACTGATGCGGCGGTTCGCGTCGATGCTGGAGCCCGTATCTCCGGGAAAGCTTGAGTCCATGGCCAGACAAAGCTCTGGAATCTCGAGACGGCAATTCGGAAGAACCATGCGCCTTTTTGCCCCGCTCTATCTCTCGAACGAGTGCGTGAACAACTGCACTTACTGCGGCTTTTCCCGGGACAACCCGATCCTCAGGACCACCCTCGACCTTGATCAGGTGGCCGCTGAGGCTGATCACCTTCATTCACTTGGATTCCGTAATCTGCTCCTTGTTGCCGGCGAGCATCCGAAATTTGTTTCTGATGGATATCTTCAGGACTGCCTCCGTCTCCTCTCACCCTCGATTCCCACCCTAGGAATTGAAGTCGGACCCATGAAGGATTCTCAATATGCTGAACTGGTTTCCTGTGGAGCAGAGGGATTGGTGGTCTATCAGGAGACCTATCACCGGGAAACTTACGAAAATCTTCACACCTCCGGACCCAAGAGGAAGTTCGACTGGCGACTCGATTGCCCGGAGCGAGCATACGCCGGCGGCTTCCGGCGCATCGGTATAGGTGCTCTTTTTGGATTGGCAGACTGGCGCAAAGAAGCCCTCGCCCTCGCGATGCACCTCGAGTATCTTTATCGCACCTGCTGGAAAGCTCAGTTCTCCATTTCCTTTCCCCGGATGAGACCCCACGCGGGCAACCACCGGCACCAACTGGACCCCGGACTCACCCTGAGCGACCGTCATCTCGTCCAGTTAATCTGCGCCTTTCGGTTGACCTTCCCACAAGTCAGCATCGTGCTATCCACTCGGGAGCCGGCCGCCCTGCGCGATCATCTTTTTTCCCTCGGAGTGACCCACGTCTCTGCCGGCTCTCACACCGAGCCAGGAGGCTACACCGGAGTCGGATCAAATGACCTGCACAGAACCATCAAGGGGCGCAGGGTCGAAATCGACCCGGAGGAACGAAAATTCGATGGTTGCACTACTAAAGCCACCCCTCAGTTCGAGATCGATGACGACCGAACGGCCTCCTCGGTAGCAGATCAGCTCGTTAGTCAGGGGTTCGATCCGGTCTGGAAGGACTGGGACCGTGAAATCCTCGCTCCCGCCACCACCTGATCCACATCAGCAGGCTATGACGATCATTCTAAACGGAGAGAGCCACGAACTCGAGGAAGGATCCGGCATCGAAGACCTCCTCAAGGCCTTCAAGCTATTAAACAAACCCATCGTGGTTGAACTCGATGGACGAGCTCTAACTCGGCGAGATTACAAATCCGCAACCCTCTCTGAGGGCTCCCGCGTCGAAGTCATACGACTCGCCGCCGGCGGATAAAGATTGGCTGCAGGAACCGGCTAAGGATTAAACTCCCTTGCCTGCTCTCCACCTTTCAACTTTCTGGAGCTTTGATTTCACGGTCCTTACGTCTCCATCATTCTCCGGGTTCGCCAATGACCCGGCCAATTCAAGCCAGTCAAGGTGGAGAGAATCGTAATTTGTGAGACCCAGTAGAAACTCGTGCCCCGGGAAAAAGCTCTCTTCGCGAACCTGCTCCTCCGCTTTGAGCAGCTGCCCCGCGAGATCCGCTACCCTCCCATGGTCCTCCAGATCTGCAGCCATCAGCATTCCTGAAAAAAGACAGAATGGATATTCCTGTACTACCCAGCCACTTGGAGCACGGTAAGCCTCCATCTCCTTAGCGAGGTGCGGAAACACACCCAGTAAAATCTCTGTCAACTCCTGCTCTTTGATCGCTCTGGCAGCCTGAATCAGCGAACAGCAGACATAGTTTACAATCACAACCGTATCGAGCCCGGGCTCGACCAGAAGGAACTTTGCAGCCACCGCTCCACAAAAAAGCTTGAAGCGCAGAAAGCGACCCGCTTCGGAATCTTCCTCGGGGGATCCCCGCTGAGCGATACCGAATATTTCAAACCATTCCGGATCGATATCCTCCGGAATTGCCTTTTTCTCCAAGACCCCAGCACACAGGGCTACGTAGCTCATATCACCCGGGTCCTCGGGGCAAAAGGCACGGAAGTCTTCTTCTCTCACCTCGCTGCACGCGAAATCGAAGAGATCATCTAACCGGGACTTCACTGCGTCATCATTCTGGGATTTCCCCCCAGAAGGGAAAAGCTTATTTACAGCCCCTCAATTGCCACCCGGATTAAGATTTGCCAGGACCTGCTCCCACCAGTTCTTACCACGCTCTACGGGAGCAAGAACCCGTAACTTCTCAGTCATCGCCTTGAATTCCACCCGTTTCGCTCTACCCCAGAGTTCTCCATCCACCTCGACAGGGACTTCCCGGTCAGACTCCACCGTAAGACCCGAGGTCTGATAATATTCAACCGCCTTCCCGTCAGCCTCATACCCTCCGCGGGCAACGGTCCCCAGCGATCCCAGGGCTGCAGTGTATCCAGCCTTCTTGTAGACAAGGACATCGAGCAGATCATCCGCGTTATCCGCCTTTCCAAAAAGACGCAACTGCCCCCCATAAAGGGCTCCGTTCCCAAGAAGCACACACGCACCCTCTACCGTGAAACCCTCGTCAAAATGAACCTTCATCCGGGGAGGCTCCGAACCAAGAACCCGGACGGCGGAAAGAATGTAGGCCAAGGGGCCCAGGAGCCGCTTGGATTCCGTAGTGGTCTCCTCAATCACCTGGGCATCAAAACCCACTCCCGCCATCTGCACAAACGGCGTTCCCTGGGCTTCAAAGAGATCGACTTCCTTGACGTGCCCACCATCGATAACATCGAGAGCGCCTGCAAGATGGCCGAAGGGAATATTTAATTCACGCGCAAAAACATTCATCGTCCCGGTTGGCAGGATTCCCAACACCGTCTCGGTTCCGATTAATCCCCCAACCACCGCATTGAGCGTTCCATCACCTCCGGCCGCTACCACCACTTCTTCTCCCCCCTCGGAAAATCGCCGGGCCAACTCAGCAGATTCCTCTGCGCTATTCGTAGCGTAAATTGCGAACCGCGTGGCATTCTCCATTACGAAGCGCCGGGCCCTCTGCGCTCGCTCACTCCGGGCCCGGGGATTCAGAATCAGAGGATACCTCGACAGCGCGCTCACGCCTAATTCCTCCCATAATCTCAAGTGTTTACCAATTCCCAACTTCGCTCAGTTGAATTAAGCCGCCACAGACCGTATGCCTGTCTATCTCTCGGAGCCTACAGGAATAATTCCGAATCGCGCCAAACTCCTCGCTACCTCGCCCATGGGCAGGCCTACCACATTGTCATAGGCTCCCTCCACGCAGTCCACCAGCATCTCTCCATGCTCCTGCACGGCGTATGCTCCGGCCTTGTCCAGGACCTCCACCCTGCGCAGATACTCGTCGATAAGCAATCCATCCAGATCCTTGAACCTCACTCGAGTCACCTCAAAAAAGGAATACTTCTGATCCCCGCGGCAGAGACAAACCCCTGTGCATACTTCATGCACCTGCCCGGACAACCTCTCTAGCATGGACACCGCCTCCTCCAGATTGACGGGCTTCCCCATAACCTCTCCCCCCAAACCCACGAGCGTATCTGCACCTAGGACAACCGCTTCAGGATATCTGGCCGACACCTCTTCAGCCTTCAGCACAGCATTCTCTTCGCACAACTGATGGAAAGAGAATGTCCCGGGAGGCCACTCATCAACAGCTGCCGGCTCCACCCTGAACAGATAGCGCTTATCCAAGAGCAGGGCCTTTCTTCTCGGGGATCCGGAAGCCAGAATAAAATCCACTGGTCGACTCTTATTTCTCGATCAAAAAAATCAGTCCCAGCAAGATCAATGCTGCAACGAACACGACCGCAATCAGAACCCTTGGAGAAATCCCCTCTAGCATTTCTCCTCCGCCTTCCCGGCGGGGATCCGCCTCGACGAACATTCGCCTTATTTCCTCTCCGTTCAACTTGGAAACGGAAGATACCACTCTTTCCCGTGGCCCCGAACTGGGGTCTCCTGACAAGCTCTCCGAGCCTTGTGCTCTTGAAGAGTCACTCGATTCACCCTCCGTCTCTCCCCTACCGCTCGGCATCATGGGCACCTTGAGTCGATGAAGGGCTACCTGAATACCGCAGGTTGGGCAGGAAGAACGTGACGCAGTCCTCTTCATCATGAACCAAGTGCCACATTTCCAACACTTTACGCGTTCAGCAAGATCAAGCTGGGATTTCATTTCTCCCATTGGCCGTACACGAATACCCATCAGATTTTTTGTATTTCGCGACTATCAACATGTCAACGGTACGCGCTCCTACTTGTTCACAGTTAATCCACATCTTCTCAAAGCTCTCTGAGCACGAAAGAAGGAAGCTCCGTGGATCACAAACGAGATCGGAAGAAAGTCAGCCTCCCGCAGGATTCTAAGATTTCTGCTTGTCAAAGGCCGACCTCAGAATAGTGTTCATTTGAACATGGATGAGAGATTCTTGAAGACTGGTGCCGCTTCGTGCAAAGCATCCTCACTTACAATTCTGCGTCAACAGATGAGAGCGCAATTTCCTGTAGCGCACGAGACAGGAAAGCCTTCTTTTTCCTATTCGCTTTCCGCAAATCTTCCCGAATTTCCATCTGGAGCACTGTCCGAATTAACACCTGCTCACCCGGCTTCCGGCCTCTCGCTTATTCTTGCCGAAATATTGAGCACTGATCTCGACCAGGCACACGGAGAAAGAAGCCCCTGTAACACCTCGGTCTCATCCGACAGTCCAATCGCACTTATCGATGGGCATGACTCATTTGACCCGGGCTCGTATGATGCAGATTCATGCTCCCGCCTTCTCTGGCTTCGTTGCCATGACAGCAGGGAGTCTTTGCATTGCTGTGACCTTCTCCTGCACGATGGAAACCTGCCCCTGCTTGTTCTTGATCTTCTGCTCACTCCTCTCAGGGAGCTTTATCTCATTCCCAACTCATCCTGGTACCGCTTACGGAATCTAGCAAAAAGGTCTAACACATCCGTCCTCCTCTTTACCCCCCAACATCTCATACCCTGTGCTGCGCTCCAGCTTGCCCTCGACTCCACCTTCACCTTGTCTGATCTGGAAAGAAACCGGCATGAGCTAAGACCTATCTATTCCCATCGGAAAATGGCGCTTCACGATTCGTGAACGAATTCACTCTTTCTTCTAGACAGGGAAATCTAACGGAAAGGACTGCTTTTGACGCAGTGTACAAGACCACCTGCTTTCGTCTCTCCTTTTTCAGCTTTCGAAAAAAAAACCGTTGTACGCCTCTTTCCAAGTTCCATTCTTTTCCCTCGCTGTCCTTCTCCGGGATAACCCAGGCCTTGCCTCCGGACCCGTGGCTCTTGTTAGTTCCGCATCAGATTCGGTTCTCTCAAATCCTTCCACGAAGGCGACTTCGGTTATCCTAGCCGTGAATCATGCAGCGGCCGAAAGTAACGTGACTCAGGGCCTTTCCTCCACCAAGGCTCTCGCTCGATGCCCGCACCTCAACCTTATCTGCTCGACTCCTGTTGAAGAACACCTGCATCAGGGCCACCTTCGCGAATACCTTGCTTCTCTGGGATCTGATTTTGAGGAAACGGCTCCGGGGGCCTTCATTCTGGATCTGCTGCCCCTTTCCCACGCCATGCATTTTCCGGGGGAGTGGGCAGAACGAGCTCTTCGCAAGGCTACTCCTCTCCGGCTTCCCATGAATCTCGCACTGGCCCAGACCCCTGATCTCTCAATCATCGCCGGGCGCTGCCCTGCACTGCGCCATACCCTGAGATTCAATCCGGATCCCATCTTCAACAAAGCGCAGTATACCGTTTTTGATATCCGTCATATCAGCTCTCGGCCCGTTACCTCTCTCCACGATATCTCGAGCGAAATGCCCCTTGAGCAGGAGCTTCTCTCGCTCTGGGGCATCCAGACCTTGGGGCAGTTTGCCAAACTACCACGGCAGGATCTTGTAGAGAGGCTGGGACCCGGAGCAGGAAGAGCTCATGACATCCTCCATGGCAAACACCATCGACTTCTCAGACTCTACCGCCCTCAGGAAAGATTCTTTCTCAGCGAGGAACTTGAATACCCTCTGGAAAAGCTGGAGCCACTCCTCTTCGCTCTTAACCGTGGCCTGAGGACTCTTTGTTCACGGCTGCAATCCTCTCAACGTGCGGCTTCCTCTATCAAAATCACCCTGAGATTTGATGATGGAAATCTGCACCTGCGGAAACTCAATCTCCCCGAACCGACCTGCCGCTCATCTCTGCTCCTCAAGATCACCCAGACTCACCTAGAGACAGTCCATGCCTCTGCTCCCGTAACTGGCTGGTCTCTTCAGCTGACTCCTGCCGATCCAGGGGAAAAGCAACATCATCTTTTTCAGCGCTCCCTGAAGGATTCCCGCAGATTCCTGGAGACTATTGGGAGACTAAGCGCTCTTCTGGGTCCCGAACGTCTGGGCACCCCTTTCCTGCTCGATACTCACAGGCCAGATTCCTTCCAATTAAAAAAACCTCTGAACCTCGATAATCATGCCCTTGCCTTGCGTCAAAAAAAGCGAGTCTTATCATCGAGTAGCGGCTTTACCCGAAACTGCGCCTCCTTACCTCTAAGCCGATTCAGGCCCACTCTTCCCATCCATGTTGCATCCCATTCCGAAGGGCGGTTCCCCGAGCCCCTTGCACTCCTGAATGGCCCATACTGCGGTCCTGTTACGGAAGCACAGGGCCCCTTTCCCCTCTCTGGCCACTGGTGGGACCGTGATGAGAGCTGGCAGCAAGTTGAGTGGGATATTCAAATCGCCAGTAATGCGCTCCTTCGCCTTGCGTATTACCCCCATGGCAACTGGGTTCTCGAAGGAGTTTATCAATAATGACTCTTTGCGCACAGCCCCTGATCAATCACCAGATACCCCTCTGAAACTTGTTTAGTGAACTCTATGCGCGGTCATCCTTTTCCTTTCTGCGTGGTGCCAGCCACCCCGAGGGTCTTATCCAGCGCGCAGCTGAACTTAACTACGAGTCCATCGCCATTCTCGACCACATGGGAGTATATGGTTCCGTCCGAGCTCATCTGGCAGCACGGAGGCATGGAATACGTGCACTCGTAGGAGCAACCGTCAGGTTTCCAGGGAGCGCACCCGGGGAATCGTCTCTCGAGGTTCCTATTCTGGTGGACAGCATCACCGGATACCAGAACCTCTGCCGCCTCCTGACAGAACTCCACTGCAACTCCGAAGAGGATCTTGCAAGAGTCTTACGGAGGGCACGGGCTACATCGAATTGCCTTCCATACAGCACTAGGGGAATGGTCGCGCTTCTTACTTCTGATTCTTTTTCCTCTTTCGACAGGAGAGACCTTTTAAAAATCGCTCTCCTGATTCGTCGTACTTTTGGGAAGCATAATGTCTACATCACCCTCACACGTGATCACAGCAGGGGTAGCAATAAGATAAACCGCCTCTTTATCGATCTTTCACGGCATCTTGATCTTCCTCTTCTGGCATCCAATGCTCCTCTTTACGCGCACAGACACAACCGCCTGCTTGCAGACTGCTTCACATGCCTTCGGCATCATACTACGCTTGATGAGGCAGGTTCTTTGCTCGCTACGAACTCAGAACGATATCTCAAATCTCCCGAAGAGATGTCATCCTTGTTCAGTGACCAGCCAGACGCCCTTACCAACGCTGGTATCTTATCTGAACGTCTCAAATTCACTCTCGATGACTTGGAATACAGGTTTCCCTCCTATCACGAAAACGGGAGAAGGCTGAACCCTGAAGAAGAAGCGAGTCTTCTCCGGGAGTTGACTTTTCTTGGTGCACGGAACCGCTACAAAAATATTGGGAAAAAGGTACGGCAACAACTTGAGCACGAACTATCACTAATCATCCGTCTCGGATTCTCCGGTTATTTCCTGATCGTCTGGGAGATCGTGGATTTTGCGAGATCTCAGGGAATTCTATGTCAGGGCCGTGGCTCGGCTGCCAACTCCGCAGTGTGCTATTGTCTTGGAATCACAGCCTGCGATCCCGTTGGGGGCGGCCTCCTGTTTGAGCGCTTCCTGTCCGAAAACAGACGGTCTTGGCCTGATATCGATGTTGACTTCCCCTCAGGGGAGCGCCGCGAGACGGTCATTCAGCATGTATTCCAGAAATACGCTCCAAGGGGAGCTGCAATGACTGCCAACGTCATTACCTATCGCCCGAAGTCCGCATTTCGGGATATATCCAAGGTTCTTGGTTTTTCTGATGCAACTGCCGCACGCTTCTCATCTCTTATCTCCTCGCCCCATAACTCCGAGAACGCGGGCAGAAAATCCCCATCTCCATCAGGAAATGCAAAAAAACACCATCCTCCCTCTGCCACAGACGAGATCATGGGCGACTGCATGTTCCTCTTGGGAGATGACGGACAACTGGAAGAAACTCTGAAACAGTCAGGCATCTCCCAAGATCACCCTCGCTTCAAGCCGCTCATACAGCTTTACCACGAAGTTCTATCCTTCCCCCGGCATCTCGGACAGCACTCCGGGGGAATGATTATCTGCGATACGGGTCTCGACTCCATCGTTCCTCTTCAACCGGCTTCCATGCCGAACCGCACCATCGTACAGTGGGACAAGGATGACTGCGAAGAACTCGGCATAGTCAAGGTAGACCTTCTTGGTCTCGGTATGCTGGCGGCCATGGAGGATAGCCTCAGAATTTGCCAGCAACGCGGAAAAACCATCGACCTCGCGCGTATACCAGATGATGACGCCGCCACTTTTGACCTTCTTTGCCGCGCAGACACGATTGGCACTTTTCAGGTCGAATCCCGGGCGCAGATGGCAACCCTTCCCCTCATGCAGCCGAAGGAGTTTTACGATCTCGTTATCGAGATTGCCCTCATACGTCCAGGCCCCATCGTAGGAGACCTCGTTCATCCTTACCTGAACAGGCGCAGTGGCCGTCATGCTGTCGACTATATTCACCCGGATTTCCAACCAGTTCTCGAGCGAACACTCGGGGTGCCACTCTTCCAGGAACAGGTCCTTCGCATGGCGATGATCATAGCAGGATTTGACGGATCTGAAGCTGATCAACTCCGCCGTGCGATGGCCTTTAAACGCTCTGACGAACGGATGGAGAGCATCACAGAGAAATTACGTTCACGTATGTCTCAGCGCCAAATTAATATCGAGGTGCAGGAAAAAGTGATAAAATCAATTAACTCTTTTGCCCTTTATGGATTCCCCGAGAGTCACGCCATCTCTTTTGCTCTTCTTGCATACGCTTCCTGCTGGTTAAAGGCCCATCACACTGCCGAGTTCTTTGCAGGCCTCCTGAACAACCAGCCAATGGGATTTTACCCGGTCGCAAGCCTTCTGCACGATGCTCGTCGACATGGCCTCCACCTCAAACCGGTGTCTGTAATCCATTCCGCTCTTGAGACTACCGTTATTGATGATGACACCCTCAGGCTTGGCCTGCAGCACCTTAAAAACCTCTCAACCTCAACCTCCTCGACGCTCCTGGAAGCACGGTCACATGCTCTCTTCATCGACTTGCCCGACTTCCTCGGTCGCGTTCATCCGAGTAAAAAAGAGCGTCGTCTTCTCGCTGCTGCGGGAGCCTTGGATGATCTTTCAGGGGTTACTCATCGCCGGGACGCTCTCTGGCAGGGAGAGCAAATTCCTCAAGAGGACCTTCTTACCCACCGCGAGGACTGCCACCCGGATTTATCCGGGATATCAGCAACTGAAACCACCTGCCCTCTCCCCCCCATGAGCGATTTCGAGAAACTTAGGGCAGACTATGACTCTCAGGGTTACAGTACCGGAGAACACCCCATGGCCTTACTACGCAAGGCCTGGGACAAGCACACCCGGGAAACTTCGGATCCTCCATGCGAAGAAAAGATCCATTCATCAATCGATCCCTCCTCGCTTGCGAGAGCCTGCGATTTTCAATCCATATCACACGGTCAGCATGCCAGCTGTGCAGGAATCGTTATCTGCCGACAAAGGCCCAGCACCGCAAAAGGACACTGCTTTATCTCTCTTGAGGACGAAACTGGAATAGCAAACCTCTTTATTCCACGTACTACTTTCGAACGCTATCGCCTGCTCATTACCACGGAGCAATTCCTTCTCTGCCATGGCAGGATGCAAGTCGGGGAAAGCGACTCTCATACCCTTTACACGACCTGCATAGAACCCCTTCCTTCAGGCCTTCCCTTCCAAACCTCAAGCCACGACTTTCACTAGCGAAAACAGATAGAAGATCATGCTCACCTCCCGCATCATCTCCCACTTCTGCCATGACCTGCTGGAGCCAGCTGTCGGACTCGAACCGACAACCGCTCGATTACAAATCGAGAGCTCTACCAATTGAAGCTAAGCTGGCCTTTCTCGCAGCGGCCGAAGTATGCCTAATTCGGGAGAGGCCGCAAGTCGGGGGTGGAGCCAACCGCCGACTTGAGCTAGGGTATCGTTATGAAGATCGGAGTACCAAGAGAAGTGAAACCACAGGAGCACCGAGTGGGCATGGTTCCGGCTTCAGCGGGAGAATTAGTAAAGCACGGGCACCGGGTAGTTATTGAGACCGGCGCCGGGGCTAATTCCAGCTATCTGGATGCAGAATATCAGCAAGCTGGGGTGGAAATCCTGCCCAGCGCCGAGGCTGTCTACGGCGAGGCCGAATTGATAGTGAAGGTCAAGGAGCCCCAACCCTCTGAGGTTACGCTCCTTGGACCCGAACACACGCTTTTCGCATATCTGCATCTAGCTGCTGACAAAAGTCTCACAGAAGCCTTGGTCTCCAGCGGCTGTACCGCCATCGCATATGAAACACTGGAGGTCGGAGGGCGCCTTCCCCTCCTTGAACCCATGAGCGAATTGGCAGGACGAATGGCAGCAATTTTCGGCTCCTATCATCTCGCTAACCACCGAGGTGGCCGCGGAATCCTGCTGGGCGGGGTTCCCGGGGTTGCTCCGGGAAGGGTAATGGTCATCGGTGGTGGAACAGCTGGTGTCAATGCTGCCCGGGTCGCAACTGGAATCGGGGCGGACGTCACTATCGTCGAGGTGGATGTAGAGCGGATGCGATTCCTCGACATCACCCTTCAGGAAGCACACACGTTATATTCTACCGAGGCAAATATCTCATCTCTTCTTCCCAGGGTTGATCTCATTATCGGCGCGGTCCTGATCCCGGGAGCAGCGGCTCCCAAGTTAATTACGCGTGACATGTTGAAGCAGATGGCTCCTGGGAGCGTTTTTGTCGACATTGCCATCGACCAAGGTGGATGCTCCGAAACAAGCCGGCCCACCGATCACGACAATCCAACCTATTTTGATGAAGACGTTCTGCATTATTGTGTAACCAACATGCCCGGCGCTTACTCCCGGACGGCAACTCAGGCCCTGAATAATGTGACAACCCGATGGACTGCACTGCTTGCGGCCAATGACCTTCAGACTGCATGTCGCAATCGGCCCGAACTACTTTCGGCAATCAATTGTACCGGAGGTAAATTGACCTGCCCTCCTGTGGGAGAAGCTCATAGCCTCTCTACTGTCAGTCCAGCCGAGGTTCTTGAACTACACTGACATTCGTTCCCCTGATGGTTGGGAGCGAACTCATTGTTCCTCAGCCTACCCGGGAAGTCTCTTCCCTTATCCCGACAGGGGTCTTTTTTCGGAGATGAGGCCATATCATCAAGGTGGCTATCAGCATGAGAATGAAGCCTGTCCCGCCGACCGCTCGTGGACCCAGTAAGGCGATCATGGGAAACGCCACGAAAGGCGCGATAACTCCTCTCACTCCACACATGAAGGTGTGAACACTCATGTATTCAGCAACTTGATCCGCCTGCGCAAACTTGGTCACCCACAAGCTCCATGCAATATTTCCTCCTGCCCGTCCGATTCCGTGGAAGGAAACACCCACGCATAGCGCCCACGTTCCTTCGCCGAAAAAATAGAAAAGGACCCCGCACATGAAAAACACATTGAGAATCGTCCGTACGAGAAAAAAGTTTACCCTGTCAAAGACGATACCCCAGATTACTACGGTGAGGAGGAACATGATCTCCGGTAGCGAACCTGTAATAACTGCGATCATGAATTCGGTAAGCTCATAGCCGTAAGCTGGATTTGAGACATATTCGACAAAGATGGACCAGCAGAGCAGGTTCCCAAAACCAAGGATCATCCATGAGATAATCAGCGACCTGAAAACCAGATCACTACGGAGATGCCCCAATGCGCCAAAAAGCCTTACGTGTGTCGATTTCTGCAGATGAACAGGTCTCATTGCCAGAACACATCCTCCCATCAAAACGCAGCAACCAGCATAGACCAGTAAGATTACTCGAAAATCTTCCAGGTCATTCTCGAGAACTTTCCCGAAAATGAGGGCCCCGACCAATGCAGCGGCTTTTCTCACCACAGCGGTCGAGGCGAACAACCTGCCACGCGAACGGTCAGGGTAATGCTTCCTGTATATCTGAGACATCAGGGGAATGCTCAGAGTAATACATAGCAGCGCAATCACCATGGCTGGAAGAAAGACCTCCACGGAAGCTCCCCCGATCGCTGCGATTATCAGGCCTCCTGCCGAGATCGCCCAGAGCAGGGCAGTTCCGAGATTCACCGAGATTCCAGTCCTCCGGACGAGTTGAACCGGGAAAAGACTCAGCAGCAGGCCAAAGCTCGAAGCCGCTACCAGTGTCGCCTTCTGCCAGGCCTCAGCCTCAAAGACACGGACCGCAATCAGGACAACAAAAGTCATGGCCAGGGTCTCAAGACAGCCACCTGGCCACGCCCGCATGTTATCGAGAATGAAGGTTCTCCTCGCCGGATTTTCTGAGGGAACAACAGGCATCCTTAGCAGGTTCTAAATGTCCTGCAGGCCCGTTGCCAGCAGCCAGAAAAACAGGACCGACACAAGAAGGGCAGCAGCTCCCACGTGAAGTACCTGCACCACCGGAAGAATACCGACGTGGGCAAGTAGCACTCCCATTATGAGGAGAGATCCCACCAGCAAACCTATCAGTTTATCCGGCCACCATAATCCCCCCGGTGACTTCCTGCGCACGAGGAGAAATGCTCCGGTCCCGAACACAATCAACCACGAAAAACTCCGATGAAAGAGATAAATCCCAGATTCCTCAAGTTCCCTTATCCAGAGAGCACGATCCTCAGATCCGGCATTTCTCGCCAGCTCATCAGTTAACTCCCTCACCTGTGCTCCCATCACGCCTTCAGCCACAGTCAGAAGAAAGAGCCCCCAGCCCAGGATCCTCACCACCTTTCCATTCACACCCCTAAGAACTCGTTGCTCCGGATCTGAACACCCCCTCCATGAGATATAAACGAGGACACACAAAAGAATAATCGCCAATCCCACATGGAGGGTGATCACGCCCGGCTTCAGCCCACTTAACACAACTCTTCGGCCCAGTTCGGCGTTCACCACAACGAGGAGAAATGCCGAGACACTCATCAGGCAAACAGTCCGACTTCTTCCTTTCCACCAGAATGAGGCGATCATCAGAGCCAGTGAGAAAATGCCGACAGGCATCGCACAGAGACGGTTGATATACTCAACCCAGGTATGAACCGGATTAAATTCAGCAAGAAGAGAAGCCCGGGTGATTTCTCCGGGATCCCGCCCGTAGCGTTTTGCTTTCTTTCTGAACTTCTCGATATCGATCTTGTCCAGATCAACCTGCTCCGAGCGGGTCGGGGGCACCAGCTTTCCCCAGCAGGTAGGCCAGTCCGGACATCCAAGACCTGAACCCGTAGCTCGGACGATTGCGCCCACAAAAAGGAGCAGCAATACCGAAATGAGAGCCGAGATAGCAAGCTTCTGAAAGCGCTCCATATGGTAATCTAAGTCTACTCCAAGATCCCTGAACGCCTAGGGATGAATGCCTTCAAATTCAGCGTGGATTCCGCGCGCTCCTACTGCGGAGAACCACCCTCAGGAGCAATTCCCTCGACGATCCCCGCACTTTCCGCGGCCTCAACAGCATCTTTCAACTCCTGTTCATCCTCTGCCTGTTCACGCTTTTCCTTACTGATGGCCACAGCGATCCAACGGAACTCATAGCTGTTCTCCATGATCACCTTCAGCATCATCATGATTGGGACGGCGAGAAACATGCCGACTGGTCCCCACACCCATCCCCAAAACATGACCGAGGCAATAACCACGAGGGTAGAAATACCGAAGCGCCGGCCCATGAGCATGGGTTCCACAAAATTTCCCAGAAACATATTGATCGCTATAAAGCCGATCCCGACTGCAAGGGCGCTCTGCCAGCTCATCAGAACAAGAGCCAGAATAGTGGGCGGAATACCGGCCATGATTGAGCCCATGACGGGTATGTAGTTCAACGCCCAGGCGAGGATACCCCAAAGGATGAAAAAATCGAGGCCTGCGGCCCAGCAAAGGAACCCCGCCAGAAACCCAGTTGCGAGGCTCACCACGGTCTTGATTCCAAGGAACCGCTGGATGTCTTTTCCCGCGTGGAGCATTCGTTCAAAATTTGGGCCTCGGGCTTCCGCAATCATGCTGAGGCGCCTACCGAACATGCGAGCCTCTAACAGCATGAAAACAGTGCACAACACCACGATGAATGCAGAACCCAGGAACGAAGTCACCCGACCCACGACATTGGTGCCCAGCCCGACAATATCTTCCACCTTTATATTACTGAGCTGCTGGGTCAGATCCTCTGTCACGTAAGCTCGAACATTTCGTCGCGCCTCTTGCTCGGGAACATCCGACCATTTCACTATTGTCGTAACGGCCCAATCTTCCGCCTGCTTGAGTTTCTGGGTGCTTTCAACCTGGTATTTGCTCTCCCACTTATCCTGCAAGTCACCGATCAATGTCATTCCTATGAAAACGACACCCGCCAGGAAGGCAAAATCTACAAGAACGGTCATTACCACAGCGAAGAATCTGGGTACCTTGTGACTCCTAAGCCACGCGGTGATCGGAAAGCTTACCGTGGCAATGAACAACGCCAGCAGGAAAGGAACGAAAAACTTTCCCGCCGCTTTCAGGCCCGCAATCACAACCACCAAAGTGGCCAGAATCAGCAGGTTGCGTAGACCCGCCTCTATGTTCCGTCTTCCTGTCACTTGACCTTTGTTAAGAAATCCATGCGATCTTCCCGGGGATCCTAGTCCAAGTTGCGCATCTCCTCAAAGAATTCATTCAGGTATAGTGAACTTTTTCACCCCATTATGAGCCGGCATCCACCAAGGGGAGCCAATTTGCCCCCGGTTTTACCCAAAGAGCTTCATTGCTAGCTGCATCGCCTTGCCATGCGGCATCGCAGCAACCCTGTCAGACATCTTGGAGGCGAAACGAACGAACTCCTCAAGAGACCTCATTTGCTCGTTAAATGCGCGGCCGCCAGCGCTCTTCATCTCGATGCTTTCTGATAAACATCCTTCCAGAAGCTTGAGAGCGGGATCAATTTCACGCTTTTTGCGTTCGGTTACAATCCTGCGAAATATTTCCCAAACATCGAGTTCTGCTTCAAAATACTCTTTCCGTTCTCCCTTTTTCGTCACAATTCGAAGAAGGCCCCAGTTGACGAGTTCCTTCAGATTACTGTGAGCATTTCCCCTGCTGATCCCCAGCTCCTCCATGACCTCGTCCGTGCTCATTGGTTCGGGACTCGTCATGAGCAGGGCGTGGATCTGGGCCATCGTCCGGTTGATGCCCCACTGGCTTCCCATCACACCCCATTGGGAGACAAACTCTTCTTTTAACAGCCTCAGCGTCTCACTCTCACCTTTCATATTTTTCAGTATTTATCGAAAGTTTCGATTGCGCAAGCTCGGGTCACGCCAAAAACCGCTGACATTCTTACTCCAGCTCTTTCTCAAGCTACCCGACTCCCACTGGGTTGCCCGCCGACCCGTGCCGCGAAGAGAACCAGACCAGCTCCCGCCAGCATGCAGCCAAGGGAGGCCCAGGTCACCCCGGAGGCTAAATCAGGAAGAAACCAACCTGCAAATCCGGAAATCTTCTCGGTCTCAACCCCGTCATTAATGAATGTCTCTGTCAGGATACTTTTCCACGGCCATATAAGAACCAGAGAGCCGGCAACAAATCCCGTAATCAAGGCCATGATGAAGTCATGGGCTCTTCGAAAGAGCCAGCTCAGGAGACGCGCAAGGAGCGCGACACCAACCAGTGCGCCTATGAAGAATGGGACAAGGATTTCCATAGCTCCTGCCAATTCACCCTTCGTTAGGCTGTTCACCGCATCAATCATCACAAGCCTGTAAGCGCCCATCAGAAGCAGAACAAAGGATCCACTCAGGCCGGGTATGATCATACTGCACATCGCGGCTGCGCCACAGAGCAGGAGATATACCACACTGTCACTGCCCGAGGCAGGCTGCAGGAAGGCTACCGCGACACCACCCGCTGCTCCTCCCAGGAGGCCGACAAAAGGACCGCAAGACCACCGGTCAACGAGAGATCCCAGTGAGGGAATAGAGGCCGCGATCAATCCGAAGAAAAAAGCCCATATCAGGACAGGATGGTTCTCAAAGCCCCAGTCCATGATCCGTGCCATCGTAACGATACTGGCCGCCACACCTATCCCTAATGCCAGAAGGAAACGACCATCCACCCGGTCCCAGACTGCCCGCCATTTGAATCTCAACACAAGGAGGACGGTTGTGCCATCGAACTTACTCAGCGCCTCAATCAGGCGCTCATAAATGCCCGTTATGACGGCTATAGTGCCTCCGGAGACCCCGGGGATAACGTTGGCGGACCCAATCGCAAACCCTTTCAGGATTCTGGAAAAATCTGCCATCGTGTTCGCCTTCGGTCTCTTTTGCAGTTTGCGAACACCTTAAGCTTCGTTGCCTGTCCTGAAACTCAGGTTCCCTACAATTCAAGAAGAAGACTGGCTGGGCTTTCAAGACACTCTTTCACCTTGATCAAAAAGGTCACCGCCTCTTTTCCATCCACCAATCGGTGGTCATAACTCAGCGCCAGATACATCATGGGACGGATCTCAACTTTCCCGTCAACTGCCATCGGGCGCTCCTGGATGGTGTGCATCCCGAGAATACCGCTCTGTGGAGGATTCAGAATCGGGGTGCTGAGAAGCGACCCATAAATCCCACCATTCGAGATCGTAAACACACCGCCACGCAAGTCCTCCAGCTGTATCTTTCCTTCCCGCGCGCGATCAGCATAATTGAGGATGTCCTGCTCAATCTCGGGGCAGTCCTTCGCATCTGCATCACGGATTACCGGCACCACGAGCCCTTTATCGGTCCCGACCGCAATTCCTATATCGTAGAAATGATTCTCTATAATTTCCTGCCCGTCAATCCGTCCATTCAGGGATGGCACTTCTCTCAGGGCCTGTACGACCGCCTTTACGAACAGCGACATGAACCCCAACTTGACCCCATACTTCTCGACAAAACTTTCCTGCACGGTCTTCCGAAGCTGCATCACCGCAGACATGTCAACTTCATTGAAAGTTGTCAGGATTGCAGCTGTCTGCTGCGCGTTGACAAGCTGGGCTGCAATCTTCCTTCGTAAGGGGGTCATCCGCCGACGAGTCGTGCGGTCGCCGGCATCTGGATCGGACGGGTTCGAAGATTCTACTTCTGTGCTCTCGCCTCCAGTCGGTCCTCCCGACTCAACGGGGCCTCCCGATAAAACCGAGGACGAGCGCAGCGCTTCGGCCGCCGCCACTGCGCCCTTTGCAACTGGTTCAGGCGTTGCAGGAGCCTGCGTCTCCTCAGAGGGCCCGGAAGACTTTTGCTCTGGCTCTCCCTGAGGCTCAGCACCAGCCGGGGCCCCTGTTTCCACCTCGGATACCTCCCCAACGGTTATTGTGCCGATCACCGCTCCAATCGATACTTCCATACCTTCCGGGGACAGAATGTTCAGCAACCCGGCAGATTCCGCATCGATCTCTGCTGAAACCTTGTCTGTCTCAAGAGTCACGAGAGTCTCCCCGACGCTGACCTTCTCTCCATCCCGCTTGTGCCACTGAGCGATCGTCGCAGAGGCAATGGACTCCCCCGCCGCCGGCACCTTGATTGCGAGAACTTCGGGGCCCTCGTCCAAGGCGGTAAACCCGAAGGATCCCGGATCTGTTCCTCCCGGGATTACAGCGTTTCCTGCTTCACTGGCAGCAACTTCCTCTGCCGCGTCTTCCTCACCAGAAGCCGACGTTCCTGTTTCATCTGATCCCTGCCCTTCGACCGCGTCAGCGATCTCTGCCACAATGGTTCCTATCGCCACCTCCTCGCCCTCTGCGACCAAAATTTGAATGACCCCGTCGACCGGTGACTCAAGCTCACTTGACACCTTGTCGGTTTCAATCGTTGCCAGAATGTCACCTTTCGCCACAGACTCACCATCTGACTTGTGCCACTGGCCCACCGTCGCCGTATTAATGGATTCGCCGGCAGCAGGAATTTTGACTTCAAGGGCCATAGGTGATTCAGGTCAGGTATGTGGTCCGTTTCTTACACGGAGAACGCTTTTTCCACGAGCTTCTTCTGTTCTCGAAGGTGCATTGCCTTTGATCCGGCTGCTGGACTCGAGGCCCTGTCTCGACCTGCATACTGCACCTTGTGAGCCCCAACACACTGATCTAACCGCGGCCAGATGTAGGACCAGGCCCCCATGTTGAGAGGTTCTTCCTGACACCACACAAAGGTATTGGCNCGTTTGAAAGGTTCAAGCAGCTGTCCCACCATCTCGCCATGGAACGGGTATAACTGCTCCACGCGAATGATCGCCGTCTGGTTCAGCTCATTTTCCTTCCGATACTGGATGAGATCATAGTAGACCTTACCCGAACAGAAAACTACCCGTTCCACCTTCTCAGGATTCAGTTCCTCGATCTGCGGATCCTNCAAAACCTCCCGGAAGCATTCGTCCTCAAGAAAATCCTCCTCCCGGGAAACTGCCTCTGGTCGGGTCAGAAGGCTCTTGGGGGTCATAAGCACCAGGGGCTTGAGAAAGCTGCGGTGCTTCTGGCGTCTCAGAGCATGAAAATACTGCGCGGGCGTAGACAGATTTGCTACAATCATGTTTTTTTCTGCGCAAAGCTGGAGAAACCGCTCAAGACGCGCACTGCTGTGCTCCGGCCCCATCCCTTCGTAACCGTGTGGAAGCAACATCACTATGCTACTGGGCACCTGCCACTTTGATTCAGCAGATGAGATAAACTGGTCGATGATAACCTGAGCNCCGTTCGCGAAGTCTCCAAACTGCGCCTCCCACATNATCAGCATCTGAGGACAACCCAGTGAGTAACCGTAATCGAAACCNAGCACCGCCGCCTCCGAAAGAAGGCTGTTGTAGACACAGAACTTCGCCTGCTCGGAGTCTATGTGCCGTAGGGGCAGATGACGGTTACGACTTTCATAGTCATAGAAAACCGCATGACGCTGACTGAAGGTCCCGCGGCGACAGTCCTGTCCTGAGAGCCTCACGGGATACCCCTCCTTGAGGAGTGCACCCCATGCGAGTGACTCCGCAAAAGCCCAGTCGAACGGCCCTCCATTTTTCAGCGCTTCAACACGCCGTGGCATAAATCGCTTCGCCAGAGTTGGGTGCAGCTTGAAACCATCCGGAACGGACGTCAGCACACCGCCGACATGNTGAAGCAATTCCCGCGATATTCCCGTNNTAACGGGGTCGTGACTGAAGCCCTCCTGAACCTTGGCAGTGGAACCCGTATAAATACTCCTGCTCCCTTCNGCCTCCAAACGCTTCATTTGATCGTATTCCGACTCGAAACGATTCCATATCTCGTCATGCCTAGCCTGAACCTCGTCAGCCGTCATGACTCCCGCCTCCACCAACTCATCTCCATACATCTCCCCCAGCGGCTTCCTCTTTGATATCTGACGGTAGATGTGCGGCTGGGTGAAGGCGGCCTGATCAGTTTCATTATGGCCCTGACGACGGTAGCAATACATGTCGATCACCACGTCCCTGCCAAACTTCTGACGGAAGGCGAACGCGAATTCGGCGGCCCAGATCAGCTCCATGGGGCATTCGCCGTTAACATGAAGAATAGGAGCTTCGATCATTTTTGCCACGTCGGTGGCATAGGAAGAGGAGCGCGCATCAGATGGCATGGTAGTGAATCCGATCTGATTGTTGATGATCACATGCACTGTGCCACCCGTCCGGTATCCGGGCAACTGGGACAGATTCAGAACCTCTGCCACTGACCCCTGCCCTGCAAAGGCAGCATCCCCATGAATGAGGAGAGGTAGCACCTGCTTGCGATCCGTCTTTGACCCATCATCACCGAGAATCCGCTGCCGGGCCCTCGCCTTCCCCTCTACCACCGCGTTCACTGCTTCAAGGTGACTGGGATTAGCCGCAAGGCTCACCCGGACCTCTCCATCAGGGAAGGTTCTTACACTCTCATATCCCAGATGATACTTAACATCTCCATCCCCTGCAACGAGGTCAGGAACGTAATTTGGCGTAAACTCGTAAAGGATCGTACGCAGAGATTTGCGAACTATCTGGCCAAGGACGTTCAATCGACCTCGGTGGGCCATGCCCATGGTCACCTCTTTGACTCCACTGCCCGGGGACAACTCCAGAATTCGGTTGAGAATCGCCATCAGTCCCTCGGCTCCCTCCAGAGAAAATCGCTTCTCTCCCAGAAACTTTTTCCCGATGAAGGATTCAAAGAGTTCTGCCTCAAGGATCCATCCCAGAGCCTTCTCTTTGAACTCACGCGAAGCATCACTTTCCATCACCCGCTCCTCAACCCTCTCGCGAATCCAGTTGCGCACCTCCGTATTATGGATGTGCATGAACTCAAACCCAATCGAACCCGAGTAGGTGGCATCCAGCCCTGAGATCATATCTCTCAACTCCATTTCCGCCCCGTCACGAAAGAACTGGGTGGAAACCCTCCGACCCATCTCTTTCTCCCCGAAACCGAACTTGAGAGGATCAAGCCGGGGGTTTCGTTTTGGTGACTCATCAAGCGGATTGATATGTGCCTGAGTATGCCCAAGCGTTCTGTAGTTGTAGACGAGACTCACTAACCTGCCACGGAACGCTGAATGCACTGAGTCCGGAAGTGAGTCCGGCCGTTCGTCATCGCCTTCCACGGCCTTGGCGGACCCCGCGCCATTCTGCTCAGCACCTCCAAGCTCCTCAAGCTGGGCAGTTCCTAATTCAAAGCCCTCGAAAAACGCCGCCCACGCAGGCTCTACCCCGGTTGGGTCATCGAGCCAGCGCTCATAATTCGCTTCAAGCAAATTAGTGCTCATGCGGGCGGTGACTGATGGATTCATCTAGCGTGACCAGACAGGCTTCGCAGACGGCTACCGGGGTTTTCTTCCTTGGTGCTGGCCACGTTTCGCTTTAGTTAAGGTGTCTTACTCGGAGAGTCAATCGCACATGCAAACCGGTTCTCGTCACACCCAAGATGATCAAGGTTGACAATCTCACCAAGCGCTTCGGACGACATTCCGCCGTATCCGGAGCCACATTCGAGGTCTCGAAGGGGGACGTCGTTGGATTCCTGGGGCCAAATGGAGCTGGAAAGACAACAACGATCCGGATCCTCACCGGATTTCTCCCCCCTACCAGTGGGTCGGCGGCTGTCGATGAGCTGGACGTGAGCAGGCATCCGCTGGAGACCCGTCGCCGGATAGGATATCTACCCGAATCTGTTCCTCTTTACCGCGACATGCGAATACGTGAGTATCTGCGCTTTCGCGGTCAGGTTAAAGGACTTAGAGGCGATTCTCTCCGACTCCGCATGGATGATGTGATCGAGCGATGCGGCCTCGGGGATGTCCGCCGCAAAATGATAAAGACGCTTTCCAAGGGATTCCGCCAGCGGGTCGGGATCGCCGACGCCCTGATCCACGACCCTCCCCTCCTCATTCTTGACGAACCCACGAACGGACTCGACCCGAATCAGATCCGGTCTATCCGGAATCTAATCAAAGAACTGGGAGAGTCTCACACCATTCTTCTTTCCACTCATATTCTGAGCGAGGTCGAGATGATCTGCGACAAGATCGTGATCATCGACGGGGGAACTGTTCTCGCCTCAGACACCCCATCAAGTCTGATCTCTACGATGCGAAGTGCCGGCCGCATCTCCATCGAACTGAAGGCGGATCCCGAAAGCGCGTGCCGGAAGATGAGCAATCTCGAAAGGGTCAAGAAGGTCACTCACGAGCGGAACCGCGGAGCTTGGCGTGAATTTTCCGTGCTTGTTGAATCCGGAACCGACACCCGCGAGCGACTCGCGCGACTCGCGCAGGAGGAGGGGTGGCCGCTGCGCAGTCTCCACCGCCATGCAGCTACGCTGGAGGATGTCTTCGTTGAACTTACGCGAAAGGACTGACATGAGCACCCTTCTCATTCTCCTCCGTAAGGAGCTCCGTGCTTTTTTCCTGAGTCCCTTTGGATGGATCCTACTGACGCTCGTGACGATCATGCAGGGCTGGTCGATCTCCAGCTCCATGAAGGCTCTCCAGGATGCGCCCATTCCAGAAAGCCTGGTCTACATCGTATTCCACATGCCCCAGTTCTGGTTTTATTTCCTAGCCCTCTTTCCCTTGATCACGATGCGACTCTTTGCCGAAGAGGAGCGGACGGGAACCTTGGAGACCCTGCTGACTGCGCCCGTGCAGACTTGGCAACTTATCCTTGGAAAATACCTCGCGGTCTTCTGTTTCTACCTCGTTCTATGGATCCCGAGTTTTCTCCAGTTCCAGATCTTTGGTCTCCTGACAAACTTGGATCCTCCCTTCGGGGCGGGATCCCTCACTGGAGCGTTTTTGCTGATTATTCTCATGGGATCACTCTTTATTGCGATTGGCACGTTTGCATCCTCTCTCACTTCCAGTCAGATTATCGCAGGCGTGATTACGGTAGGGCTCCTGTTTATTCACTACTTCCTTGGGTATATCACCGTCATCTACGGTGACCAGTTTCCAGCTGCCGCATTGTTTCACCATATATCGGCAAGCGAGCATCTCCGCGATTTTTCCAGAGGGCTGATAAATAGCCGGACCATCATCTATTACCTCACCGCTACAACCTTCGTTCTTCTCATGACTCATCACGCCCTCAACTACCGGCGCTGGAAAAGCTAGGCGACATATCATGGACCAGAAGAGCAGCAAGCGTGAGGAGCAGACTCCCGACCGAGAAAACAGTCGCCGGCTTCCTCTGTCTCACGGACCCACGATGCTACTGCAGCTTTTCCTCTGCCTCACAATCGTGCTTTCTCTGAATTACTTTGCAGCAAATCACCAATCGGTCTGGGACCTCAGTCAGGATAAAGGCTTCTCCCTTTCCAATCAGACCCGGAAACTGCTTCAGTCCGAGTTGCTCGGCGACAGGGAGAAACCCGTTGAAATCATCGCGGCGGTCCGACGAAATTCCGCCCACTATCAAAGAATATCCTCGATCGTCCGCGCATATGAACGTCTCAGCGAGGGAAAGATCCGCGTCCAACTGATTGACTATGTCCGAGATAGCGATGCCGCTCTCGTAGTTGCGGACGAGTATGAGACCGCATTTATCGAGGACACCATCATCATCAATGCTGTTCCATCCACAACGCCGGATAGCGAATCCGAACCACCTCCGGACAGGAGTGCTGAAATGCGCAGGGCGCATATCCGATTCATTGCCGTCCAGGACATGCTGGTTTTCAGCAGCGACTCTCAGAGAGGGCAGCGTTTGATAGGGTATCAGGATGAGGATCAGATCACAGCGGCCCTTCGACGCGCTCTCGAGGGTTCTCCCCGTCGTCTGTATTTTCTGGCTGACAAAAGCCAGATTACCGGGTCGGAGGACGATTCTCCGTGGAACTTTCTCAGCCGGACATTTGCCAGCCTGAACGTTGAACTCACTCCAATCAGGATCTCAGGAATTGAACGTATTCCAAAGGATGCAGCAGGAGTGGCATTGATAGCCCCGCGATTTGACCTCAATACGCAGGAGATGTCCGTCCTGCGCGATTACTGGGAGCGCCCCAAAGCAGCTCTCCTTGTAGTGGTGGATCCTACCCGAAAGGAACAGCCTCCTAACATTCGCGCCTTTCTAAGAGAGCACGGAGTCACCCCCCGTGCCGTCCGGTTGTCTACCACCAAGGGAGACAGGAGTTCGTTCGATATCCCTGCCACCTTTACTAATGCAGCGGCATTGGGAGACCTTGGCAATGCGTCCACCATGTTTGAGGGTGCCACCTCATCTCTGGATCTTCGTGAAAACGCGGAGGATCTTGAACTGAGGCAGATCCTTCCCCTCGCGTTGATTACCGCGAACGAAAACGTGACAGCCCAGCCTCTGGACGGAACTGCTCCCCTGCCAGGCCCCCACTATCTTGCCGCTTCGGTTTCCCGCGGTAATGAGCGAACCGACCAGACCGCTGGCAAGACCTCACGAATGATTGTCGTGGCGAACAGGGATTTCCTGCGACCCCGCAGCCGGCAAAAAGAGCATATCGACTTTCTTAGGAATACTACCAACTGGCTCATTGGCCGGGAGGAACTGTCCGGCATAGGCCCCAAGCCTGTCCGCTACTACAAGCTTCTCCTCTCGTCCCAGAAGGTATCCTTCGTCAACAAGCTGAATCTCTTCTTTGTTCCGGGACTCTTCCTGCTCATTTCCCTCTCAATCTGGAATGCCCGGAGGTCCTGAAAGGCGATCCAGGCATATGATCAACCTTTCTCCGGCAACTTGAACCTGACACTCCCAACGGAATAATGCTCCCCCGAAGGTCCACCCTGATCATGGCTCTCTTTGCGGTCCTCGCGGGAAGCATGGCTGGCATACACCTGAACAGCAAGGAGCCCGGCACATTGTTCGGATCCTCCCCCGAACCGGCAGGTGAGTTCCTTTACCGCAACTTCGAACTCGGGGATGTCGAACAACTGGTGATCGCCAAAAGCAAGGGAGAGCGAGCAAGTTTCATAAAGCGCGAGGGCGTCTGGCAAATGGTCGCTCCGATTAAAGATCGAGCAGATTACGGCGTCCTCCAGACCATTATCTACGCTGCNCGCCACCTTCGGGTTGAGGACGCATACAGGAACCGGTCGATCACCGAAAATGAGACTGGAATGCGTAGCTCCACNTCTAATTCTGGTCCGTATCAAATAACTCTCAGAGGAACGGGCAATCAAACTCTCGCAGACTTTACTCTTGGAAGAAGATCTGCGTGGCACCGCNTAGACGATAAGGATGGCCACCTCAGCGAGACATTCTTCGTCAGACCGAGGGAATCCTCGATGGATGACCATGTCTACGTCTGCTCTTCGCCTAAAAAACTCAAATACGGAATTCGCCGCATACTTGATCGCGGNCTCAATCCTCTTCGCGATCACCATCCCCTCTTNATAGACCAAACGCGCGTAGTGGACATCAGNATCCGGTCAGAGGGACGTGAAATTCTTCTCAGCAGAGACNCTGATTCGTCTTCCCCGTGGATGATGACCAAGCCCCTTGAAACCAGAACCAAGCCCGAGATGGTCAANGGTCTGATCGTGGGGCTCTCCCAACTGAAGGCAATCCGGATTCATGACCAGAAATCCATCACCATCCCTCCACGGCCTCCCGGGGGATTTCTACTCCAGCTTGAACTCAGCTCCAAGGCCGCTGCAAATGATCAGTCTACCGCATCGACCATCCTTACGGTTGAGCCTCCCAATCCCCCGGAAGCAGATACGGTATTCGCGACCTCGAAAGAGCGCCCGGGGTTGGTATTTGAGATTCCCCGCAACCCTGTGACCGGCGGCATCTCGCTTGCGCAACTCCCTCTCAAGGTTGATCAACTCCGGGATAGGACACTAGCTGATCTTGATATCGGATCTCTCCAGTCCATGACTCTTCATAAGGTTACCCGGCCTGATCCCTTCCGCGTTTTCCTTGGCAGAGACAGCCTCGGACGCCCTCGCTGGATTCTGAACGTTTCGGATGAGCAATCACCAGCAAACGAAGCAGTTGTGGCCACAGCGCTGAGAGCCCTTACTCTCGATGAAGTCCTGGGATTTGCCTCAAATGCCCCAAGCAACCTTTCCCGTTACGGGCTTTCGCCGCCGGCCAAGCGCATGCAGCTTGAACTGGAGGACGGCGAGGAAATTGATCTTCTCTTCGGCCGCTCTAGTGATGGCCGGTGCTACGCAATGAAACAGGGCAGTCCCACTATCTCAGAGATAAGGCCATCCACTTACACTGCTATCGCATCCGATCCTTACCAGTGGCATGATTCTCTCTTGATGCCATTTTCAGTTGTTGATCTCAGCGCTATGAAAATCGAGCAGTTCCCAATTAGGGTTCCTCTGTCTGATCCTGCCCTGACACTCAAATACAAATTCCTCTCGGAGGAATGGAATGCGCGTCAGCATGATCAAGACGTGACTTCTTCCCTGAACAAGCATCGGGCGAATCAATTTATAAATTTCATGGAGCAATTGCGGGTGGAGCGATGGCTCAAGCCAGACACTCCTGCTGCCGTTCGCGCCCTGCTGTCACCCAGTTTTCGTCTGACTGCGGTATTCCGCGAACTCGACGACGAGGGTGAGTTGAGGGGATTCCGTGAATCCTCCTTCTCTCTGGCCCCAGCCAGCTCCTCTCCGAGGAATAGAATATTTTACGGGAAGGCAGATGGTAATCCACACTATTTTGTTCTCGGAGCCGACTCTTATTCTACGTTGAAAAAAAGTCTTCTTGAAATCTCAGTTCCTTGACGAGGCCCAAGGAAGCCTCCCGGCCATCTCTTCATCACCTCCGCGCCTGCTGCGATCGATGCACATTCGTTGTTTGTGGCAGCGATGCGCTCCTCTGCCCTCATGGGAAGCAGCGGGCCTCTCAGAAAGCCACGCTGAGCGAATCAGGGAAACATCCGGCGTGCCGCAGGATCTCTGAAACCGGTTCCGGTAGAGTCCTCGCTCCGATTGACCGCAGAATGCAGCCTCGAACAGATCGTTTTCATCCTGTTCCGACCCCCGTTATTTCATTGTGAAACCGGATCTCCCTGACTTAGCCTACAATTACGGATGGAACTTGACCTGCTGGACGTTCACTTCGATCTAAAGGACATCAAGCCTCGTGAGATCGAAGAGGCCCTTGAAGACCCCTTTTCGGTCAGGTTTCTTCCTGATCGCGATCGCAGTGACGGGGAGACCCGCTACTACTCTCTGGGGCGAACCGTGGAAGATCGCTACCTCTTCCTCTGCTTCTGGTCCGACGGCAAGAAGGTTCGCGTTGTCGCAGTCCGGGATCTTACCGAGGGAGAGCGCAAGTATTACGATCGAAAATACGCCGAATACAAATAGTTCATGAAATCCATTTCCACCTGGGGCGAAATCCCTGACTTTTCGAGTGAAGCCGAAGAAACTCAATTCTGGAAAGATAACGAACTGACTCCCTCGTTGATGAAGGCTTCTGAGCATGTTCCAGACAGCCGCGAATCCACCACAATTACCCTGCGTTTCGATCCCCGGATGCTTTCGAGAATCAAGCGGATTGCCCGGGAGCGGTTCCTGAACTACCAGTCCATGATGAAGCAGTGGCTTGCGGAGCGCTTGGAGGTCGAACAGCGCGGTGACGATCGCTGATGTCTGTCGCTTCTTTTCCCTCTTCTTTTTTCAGGAGCAGTGTCTGGTTCACAGCCTTCGCAGTCTGGCTTATGGCCCTGTGGTTCCTCTCGGGAAGGCCCGTACCCGAAGCCCCTACTGTAGATATTCCGGGGTTCGACAAGGTTCTCCATTTCACCTATTTCCTGATCGGCGCCATCCTGCTTTCGATCGCTCTTCATCTCCGGAGAGACCCGCGACGGGCCTCATTCCCATGGAGCCTTCTGGTTGTCACGATCAGCCTCGCCGCCATCGGAGCCCTTGATGAATGGCATCAGTCATGGATACCCACCCGCTCCGGAAACGATCTTGGCGACTGGATTGCGGACGTCCTCGGATCCTTGACCGGGGCCCTCGCCTGCAAGGTCCTGCTGGGATATTTACCGAAGCACTCAACCCCCTGAGACGGAAGATTCCGCTAGCAGTGTTTCGGGTTTCCTCATCAGGTGAGAATCCTTTACCGTTGCGCAAGCACGATGTCTCCAGACCAGAAAATCCTTGAGCTACGCTGTCTTCTCGAGAGACACAATCGGCTCTATTATGTGGAGGCCAGCCCTGAAATAACAGACAGGGAGTATGACCGGATGTTCCGCGAACTGGAAGAGCTGGAGGCCCTGCATCCCGAACTTGATGATCCAAATTCCCCGACCAGAAGGGTCGGAGGCGCCCCACTGGAGGGATTCGAGCAAGTAAGGCATCCAGCCCCCATGCTGTCCATCGATGACGTCTTCACCGAGGAGGAAGTACGGGAATTTTACCAGAGACTGCAAAAGAACCTCGCACAAGATCGCATCACAGTGACCATCGAACCAAAGATTGACGGAGTGGCCACTTCCCTGGTCTACCGCGATGGAGCGCTCGATTATGGAGCTACCCGTGGAGATGGTCTCACGGGGGACGATGTCACCGCTAATCTGCGCACAATCCCCACCTTGCCCCTCGTGCTGACCGGAACCCATCCTGCCCTTCTGGAAATTCGGGGTGAGGTCTTCATGCCTGACGAGGCGTTTGGCCGTCTCAATGAAGAGCGCCATGACGCAGGTTTACAAACATTCGCAAACCCCCGGAATGCCACAGCTGGAACTCTGAAACAGCTCGATTCGCGGGCCGTGGCCGAGCGCCCTCTCGACTTTATCGCCCACGGGCTTGGAGTCATTGAGGGCCTTGAACTTGAGACTGAGGAGGATTTCCGCTCCCTTCTTTCATCCGCTTCGATTCCAAGCAACAAACCACTGTGGACCGCAAACACTCTCGACGAGGTGCTCTCGGCCATCAGTGAACTTGAGCATCTACGCTTCGATCTTCCTTATGCCACCGATGGGGCAGTCATCAAGGTCGCCTCTCTGCTGGACCGTAGTGCCCTCGGAGCAACTTCCCGGGCCCCACGCTGGGCTGTGGCCTTTAAATACCCTCCAGAACAGAAACCCACGCGCCTTCTCGATATCACGGTGCAGGTTGGACGGAGTGGAATCCTGACCCCCGTTGCGGAACTGGAACCGGTCTCTCTCTCTGGCACCACCGTGTCACGGGCGACCCTTCACAATGAATCCTTCATTCACGAACGCGATATTCGTATCGGGGACACCATCCTTGCGCACAAGTCCGGGGAAATCATTCCGGAGGTCCTCAGGATCATCAAAGAAAACCGCCCTCCTGATGCAACCCCGTTCTCCATGTCCGACCATCTCGGAGGAAAGTGCCCGGCCTGTGAAGGTTCCATCGTCCAAAGGATCAACTCGGACAATAAGGAAAGACCCGTTATCACGTGGTGGTGCGAAAATCGCCTCTGTTCTAAAAAAGCAGTCGCAACCCTTACTCACTTCGCTCAACGCAAGGCACTCGATCTTGAGGGCCTTGGTGAATCTGTCGCCATCAAACTCGTTGCATCAGGACTTGCACTCTCACCACTGGACCTCTTCTCCATCAAGACCGGTGACCTGGCTGACCTGCTCCTGGATCCAGCACGACTTCAAACCGGAGAAGAATCAAAGCCCCGCCGTTTTGGAGACAAGAAAGCGAAATTGTTGGTTGATTCCATCAACGAGTCCAAGGCTGGGCAGCCGCTTTCCCGATGGATTTTTGCGATGGGTATACCTCAAATCGGCGAATCAGCTTCGAGGGAGGTGAGTCGTCTTCATGAAACGCTCCCTGACGTCGCCTCAAGCGAGATCCTTGGTGTTATTTGTCAAATTGCTGACCTCGAAGAGGAGAGAAAAAATGTGTCTCCGCAGAACCGGGACAGGCCTCCCCGGGATGATACCGAGAGAAAAAGGCGCAAAATACGCCACGGTGAACTGAAAACTGAAATAACAGAACTGGAAAATACTATTGCCGCTTTCGAAATCTCTCCGGATCTCGGCCCAGTTGCCTCCCGGAACCTGGTAGCTTTCTTCGCCTCCGCCCCCGGCAGGGAATTCATGAATCAGTTCGCGGATCTGGGACTTTCTCCAAGGTCAGACAATTTCCTCCCCCGCCCATCCGAATTGAAATCCTCCGACAGCCTGGTTCTAGCCGGACAAATATTTGTGATAACCGGGAGTCTCTCTCGGCCCCGCTCCGCATATAAAGAGATCATCGAGAAAAATGGCGGAAAGGTTACTGGATCCGTCTCCAAAAGCACTACCTACCTCCTTGTAGGTGAAGGAGGTGGTTCAAAACGTGATAAGGCGGACAGCCTTGGGGTTGGTATCATCTCCGAAGATCAGCTGAACTCCATGCTGGGCTGAGACCATTCCTTCGCTTACCTGACATGCCTTTACCTGATAAGTCCGGCACGCTGACTTTAATCCTGAAGCTTCCCTCTACCGCACCCTCTGCAACTTGGCCAAAAGCGATGCTTGCCGTTCCCATTTTACTGCTTTCCCTTTTCCTTCAGGCCGCATCCCCCGCTGCAGGACAAACCATCTTCGAGGACTTTGAGAAGAAGACTTTTGGCGAATGGCGTGAGACCGGCAATGCTTTCGGAAAAAGACCATCATCCGGCAAAGACAGGAATCAACCTGGGGAGGTTACGGGATTCGCGGAAGAGTGCCTCGCAAGCTCTTTATCCATTGGGGTTAAGGGCATGGGATCGCTTACCTCGCCCGCGTTCACCATCCAGCGTCCATATCTCAGCTTCCTCGTCGGGGGTGGAAGTCTGAGGGGCCTGACCTCAATTCAACTTATAATAGGCCAGAAGATTGTCAGGGAATCTACCGGAAAGGATAACCCCAGGATGCAGTCAGTGACCTGGGACCTCAGCAACCTCGTGGGAAGAGAGGCCAGAGTCAGGATTGTGGATGCCTCAAATCAAACTAACGGCTATATTCTCGTGGATCATATCCTTTTCGGCGATCATCCGGAACCTCTGTTTCCTCACGCCACCCGTAACGGGCAGCCCCTGATCCCGGGGCTTACCAGCAGCAAAACGATTCCCGCTATTCAGATTCCACCAAACAGCAGACTTGGGATTTTTGCGAACTATGAAGACCATGGCCTTTACTCGCCACTATCTGTTTCCATCGACATGGAAAGTAATCTTCTGGTGACAGAGTCTCACCGTTCCAAACACTGTGTTCCCGACACCCGGGACCACCCTTACTGGCTCAGAGACGACATCGCAGCCACCACGCTTACTGACCGAAGAAAACTACATCGGAAATGGAATCAAAGGTATCCTATCGAAAAAATGAGAGAACGGTCCGAGAGGATCCGCCTTCTCAGGGATACTGATCACGATGGTATCGCCGATAGGAGCACCATCTATGCTGAGGGCTTTGACGATCTACTCGATGGGGCCGCAGGCGGCATCTTCCCCCTGGATGATCGAGTATATTTTGCCTGTATCCCACATATCTGGTCCCTGAGAGATACTGACAGCGATGGAGAAGCAGATCAGAGGACGAAGTTAGTCTCGGGGTTCGGACCGAGGATATCGCTCGCAGGTCACGATCTCGACGGATTTGCACTGGGGCCGGACGGACGGCTTTATGGATCAGTCGGTGACAGGGCCATGAACATTGCAACCCAGGAGGGCCATCAAATCTCCTACAATGATCAAGGGGCTGTGTTCCGCTTTGATCCGGATGGCTCTCACTTTGAGGTAATACACGCTGGCTTGAGAGATCCTCAAGGTGTCGTTTTTGATCGCTGGGGTAATCCTGTGACCGTGGACAGCGATTCGGGTCAGGGAGACCAGGCTCGCGTCGTGTACATTTTTGATGGCGCAGATAGCGGCTGGCGCACAGGTCATCAAAACCTCCATACCTTTCATCTAGAGATTGGCTGCTCGGAACGCCCCATTAATCAGTGGATGCAGGAACACCAGTGGGACGTGCTCCGAAAGAACCAGCCTGCTTTCCTCCTGCCACCGGTGGGTGTCCTGCCCATCCAGCCAGCAGGATTCACTTACCACCCCGGGACAGGTTTCTCCAACCGATGTCAGGATTCATTTCTCATCTGTGACAATAACGGAGAACCGGGAAGCTCTGGCATCTGGTCCTTTCTGCTCGATAGAGACGGAGCTGGGGTGAAGTTGGCTAGCAAGCAGAAATTTCTCTGGGGATCCACGGCAACAGATCTTGAATTCGGGAATGACGGAACCCTCTATGTGACTGACATTTTCAAGAAGGAAAAAAATCAGAGTCCTGGAAGAGTCTTCTCTCTCGTTTCCGAACCAACGCCGGCCTCTCCTCCGGGGACCGAGGTATCGGATCTCTTCCAGGGTCGTCGCATCATGAACCTACCCTCTGTCGAACTTTTCGAACTGATGAAACACGAGGATTTCAGGGTTCGTCTTCGCGCTCAAATGACGCTAGCCAGCAGACCGGAGGCTGTTCCCTATTTTATCAACGCGACCCGTCAAGAAGAGAGCCTTGATCTCGCCCTCCACGGCACATGGGGTCTCTGGATCCGTGCACGCCGCCTCGGCTCAATCGCTTCGACCAATCGGTTAGTGGAGTTACTCAGTAATCCCACGGAGGAACTTCGTGCGCAGGCAGCGCGTGCCCTCGGAGAGGCTCCGCTTAAGGACTCCGGGCGCCTGATAAATTCCCTTAAGGACTCCTCCCCACGTGTTCGTGCCTTCGCAGCAATCTCACTCGCACGCCTGCGGGTAACAGCTGCGTTTAACCCCACCCTTCTCCTTCTTGCTGAAAATGCTGACCGGGACGTCTTCCTCCGCCACGCTGGAGTCATGGCCCTTGCGGAATCCGGCACCGAGGCACAGCTTACCGCTCTTTCCAGACATCCCAGTAAGGCAATCCGTCTGGCTTCTGTCCTCGCCCTCAGAAGACTCCTCTCACCGGGTCTCATTCATTTCTTTTTTGACCACGAGAGCGAGGTTGCGGATGAAGCTATCCGGGCAGTTCATGATCTGCCCATCGAAAACGCACGACCGGCTATCGCAGCTCTTTTGGATGAATATGCCCCCGACGAAAAAGGCCGTGTTCTCTCCCCTATGATGATGAGGAGAATATTGCACAGCAGCTTCCGGTGCGGGGGGGAACAGAATGCTTCTCGCCTCCTCCGCTTTGCTGCCAACAAGAGGATACCTCTTGGTCAGAGATTGGAAGCCTTGCGACTTCTCTCTCAATGGAGTACTCCCCCGACTGTCGACCAATCCATCGGGCGCTATGCCCCACTCCCTCGCCGGGAGCAAGGTCCGGTCAAAGCCCTCCTCGCCCGGGAGATCCCCTCCATGGGGAAGCTGGAACCCGACATATCTCGTGCCATTCTGGACCTGACCGAACAATACGGGATTTCACCACCATAAGCGCGACATCACAGAATTGGTCCAGCGCAGCACAATCTGGCGGACGATGGGCGTCTCGCTCACCTGTTCCTAACAATGTTCCCGTAACGGTGAAGGGTCTCACTCACCGTCTGCTCCCTCAGATAGTGCAACAACTCCAGTCGCCCGTTGGCGAGAATAGGCCAGTCGATAATCTCCAAGCCCGAGTGATGACTAACCTCGCGAAGTTCCTTAGGTGGCTGAAGAGCTCTAATACGATCGAAATTCGAACCCTGTGACTCGACTCGCTTGCATAATTCCATAGGTGTCTCTTCAGAAAATTTCACACCCGCTGCTTCTGTAAGCGCAGCACATTCCTCTCGACCGGGATGATCACTCAATATCAACTCAACTCCCGTGGTCCATCCTGCCAGAAGAACAAGAGCCACATCTTCCGGGTTCATGTTGTGCGCACCCACAAGAATGGGACCACGGACACGATACCTGAATACGTTCGCTTCTCCAAGAATGGAGGAGGGGTCGTGGGAGACTGAGAACTCATCGCGCCACCACCGGGCGTAGCTTACCGAAGCCGCCCTGAGCCTCTCCACCGACTGTGGAAGAATTCCGCAGAATTTTTCACATAGCCACCCGCCGACCTCTGCACCTGCCTCTTCAGGGAGTCCACACTCCCGCCATTTCGCAAACTGCAGGACATAATTGGGACCTCCCGCCTTTGCGCCCGGACCGACCACCGAACGCTTCCATCCTCCAAACGGTTGCCGCTGCACGATGGCTCCGGTGATCGGACGATTGACATAGGCATTGCCTACCTCGACTTCTTTTTTCCACCGTTCGATTTCCCGCTGGTCGAGAGTCTGTATTCCACCCGTCAAACCAAAGTTGGACTCGTTCTGAAGACGAACTGCATCCTCAAAGTTCTTCGCACGCATCAACCCCAGAACCGGACCAAAACATTCGGTTTGCCTGAACCAGCTATCGCGCCTCACGCCCAACCGAATACCAGGCGACCAGAGACAAGGGTTTTCATCGATCATTCGAGGCTCCAGAAGCCACTCCTCCCCCTCCTCAAGCTCAGTCAGTCCTCTCTGCAGTGCTTCTCCTGGAGGACGTATTACCGGGGTAACAATGTTGGCTAATTCATCCGAAGGCCCAACCCGTAAGCTTGCCGCAGCATCCCGTAGCTGCCTGAGAAACGCTCTATCATCGTAGAGGTCCGCTTCAAGAATTGCGAGAGAAGCGGCCGAGCACTTTTGTCCAGCATGACCGAAGGAGCTCTTGACGAGGTCCTTGATAGCCTGGTCTGGATCGGCCGCTGCAGAAATAAGCACGGAATTCTTACCACTGGTTTCGGCAAAAAGGCGCATAGAGGGCTTCCACGACCGAAAGAGCCGAGCGGTTTCATAAGCCCCGGTAAGGATCACTCCCGCCACTCTNTCGTCGATAAGCAGCTTTTTTCCTACCGCATTTTCTGCAACCGGAAGGAACTGGAGAAGATTCTCAGGAACGCCCGCGCTCCAGAGAACCTCCGCGAGACGCCATGCAGTCAGCACTGTTTCAGGTGGAGGCTTCAANATCACTGCGTTTCCTGCGGCAAGGGCCGCCACGACACCCCCACAAGCAATCGCTAACGGNAAATTCCACGGGGGAGCAACCACCACTACGCCCAGAGGACTGTGCTCGGTGCCATCCCCCGTTCCAATTTGTGACAGACCTTCGGCGTAGTAGCGCGCGAAATCAATCGCCTCGCTCACTTCGGCATCCGACTCNGCGACAGATTTCCCGGCNTCGCGTAGCATGGTGGCGATCAGCGACCCTCTCTGCCCTGCCAATTCCAAGCTAATTCGCACGAAGAGATCTGGTGAGCTGAAATCACCGGACGCCTCTCGATTCTCGACCGATTGAGCTGCAACCTCCAACGCCTGCTCCACGTCTTTTTCANNCGCCAGACAAAACCGATACAGAGAGCCATCCGGTTTACATGGATCATGGGATTCCTGCCTCTCGGAAGGATACCTTACTGTTCCTGCAACCTGAATTCCAATCGTCTCTGGTATCTCAGCCTCATGGCGTATCCCCTCAATCCATTCCCGGTTTACGCCGAGGGTCCAATCGGTATCGGGCTCATTACAAAAGGCAGTACTTGCGGATTCCCGGGNTACGACTCTTCGGTTTTGTTTCCGGGTCGGCAGGGCGCTGACCTCATCCTTCATCGCGCAGGCACGCAGGAANTTCTCCTTCTGCTCTTCCCATTTTTCGTCTCCCAGACGCATGCCGAAAAGATCATGGAGAAAATTCTGGGGAGCGGTGTTCTCATCCAGCCTGCGCACTAGATAGGCTATCGCAGAATGGAAGTTCTCCCTTAAAACCACTGGAGCATAAAAAAGCAGGCTGCCCCCAGCCTTCTCGACAGCCCTGGCCTGATGATTGGCCATACCCTCCAACATCTCAATTTCNACTTCTCCTCTTACATCCTCCCTCTCCCTCAGAAGCAGGGCGTAGGATACATCAAAGAGGTTGTGACTTCCCACACCCACCCGGACCGCATGNGCTCGTTTTTTCTCACAGGCGTAGTGGAGCATCCGCTTGAAATTGGCATCCACCTCATTTTTACACCCGTAGGGAGCCTGCTCCCATCCATGTGCTGCCGCCTCCACTTTTTCCATTGCGAGATTTGCCCCCTTCACAATCCGCAGCTTGATCCTGCCACCTCCTCTTGACCGGCGAAGGNATGCCCATTTGGTGAGACTCTTCTGTAGTTCGAAGGAATCCGGTAGATACGCCTGCAGGACGATTCCAGCTTCAAGATCGAAAAACTCGTCCTCACTCAGAACCTCCATGAAAGCCCTGCAGGTCAAATGCAGGTCCCGATATTCCTCCATGTCCAGGTTGACAAACTTCGACCTGCCACGAACAGGATTGCCCTGGGCTGCCCGGTATAAAGTCCTTAGTGGTTCCTTGACCTTCTCAAGAGTATCCTCGAAAGCAAGAACGCTTACCTGGCTGAAAATCGAACTGATCTTCACCGAAATGTAGTCACACTCTGAGCTTTCTAGGCGTTTGATATTCTCTACAAGGCGGCAGCTGGCTTCTTCTTCACCAAGGATCGCCTCACCGAGGATGTTGAGATTCAATCTTGCCCCCATCTGCCCTCTCTTTGCGATATGTCTGTCAAGAAATCCCGGCTCTCCCCGCAGCACGACCTTTCTACTCTCGTGCATCATCTTAGCGGTGACCGCAGACATGATCCACTCCGGCACGATCCTTGAGGCGAGAGCCGCAAGCACGAGGGCGATACGCTCGTGGAGAGGAAGATAAAGAGGCACTCCGCGGCGCTCGAGAAGATATCTGAACTGTGAGGCTGCCCGCCATCCAGATCTCGGCCTGAAGACTTGGTCTGCCATCTCGAAAGCAAAGACCTTCCCATCCTGATCTCCAAGCATACGATGCAATTTCCAGCCTTCGTAGCGTTCCAGCAGACCCTCTTCCTTTTTTGCCGCNGAAAGAATCTCTCCAGCGAGTCCGACTGCCTCCAGCGCAAGCAGTTCATCGCTCCAATCTCCCTTAGATGAGCGATTGAGACGGTCCTTAATCTGATTGCCCTTCATGNCCCGCCGTGGTCGAACGAAGATTTCCAGAATGACGCGATGGAAGCGACTTCAAAGCGCGAGATCGCTCTTTTCTTTTTCCGTGCTGAACAGGACATCTCNCTCCCTCAGCCTATTTGCCCGNATGATTGTGGAGCCTCAAGTTCAATTACTGAGGGGAAAGCAGNTTTTTCCACTTATGTAATTCCACTCTTTCACCCAACCCTCCGATCTTATTCACAAGCTCTTCACAGCGAGCGTACCAATGCTCAAAATCAGGAGCTCTCTTGGGATCATCCGCACTCCGGGGAAACACAAGATAGGTAACCGTGAGATCAGATACCGGACGACTATAGGGAGTCGCATTGCCGTTGATCTCACGCGCCATCCGCAACGAGGCCTCCCCAACCTTATGACTAGGCCCTGCATCACCTACNATAGCCGGATAGGCAGTGCGCCCATGAAGAACCAGCGCAAAGTCACCTATGTTCGGAGCATAGGGGTCTCGGCGGTCCGTAACAATATTTGAAGGNATGACAATAAAGGGATCATATTCTGCGATAAGAAAACTCGCGAATTTCATGTCTGCGATTCCAGTCTCGAGCATGTTCAGCCTCCCCTTTAACCAGCTAGCCCGGTCCTGTCCGGTCGCAGGATCCGAAAGTTCTTTCTTCGCCTTACCGATTCTACGCTCCCACCCAGCTATCATGGGATTCGGCGTGGCCCCTTTCTTTCTCCATCGGTAACTTGTGAAAGGCTGATAATTCGTCGAGTTGACAATGGAATCCGGCATCTGGGCCAATCTGTCTCCATCCGACCCATCGGACACCACGTCCATCTCGGCCTGCATCAGGAAGATCCGCTGACCCGTCACGCTCGACCGCAGGTTCAGGATAGTCTCACAATCGTAAAAGTTATGCCTGCTCAGTATCTCACTCAGGCGGCCGACGTCCTTTTTGAGCCTCGCTGCCTTGTTTGCGTATAATTGATGATACCATGCCGAAACCTTGGCCTCGGGAAGGATCTCCCTGAGACCAGGAAAGATCTCCACGAGATGAGGACTCGTCAGGACTAATTCAGATAGTGAGGTAGCCGGCCTCGGCATACGGACACTCAGGGAATATTCTGCCCGATAGGATTCCCCGTCATCCCGCTCCATCGAAGCCAGTTCGCCGTCTTCCGAATCAAACACAACTTTCAGATCAATCCCCTTTGACAAACTCCTTATATCAACACCCTCCGGAGGCCGTAGGATCCCCTTCGGGAACTGCGGATCAGGATCCCGCTCAAGTGGAGAAAGTTGACCGCTAGCGGGTNCCTCAACTGATTCAGGCTCTACCCGCCCACTTTCAATTGGGACATTTCTTTTCCCAAGAATCTCCCCGATCCCTCTCTTCACCTTGCCTCCAAGTGGAGTCAACAGAAGCGCAAACCCAAAAAACCCTGAAACCAGTAAGCCCAGCCCNAGGATTGCCCCTCGATAATCAATCGGTCGACGGGCGGACTTTCTGCGATTTCGTGACATGGCTGTAATTGGTCAACCTTTCTCTTCTGGAGTNGCACGCGGTCTATTCCGCATGAAATAGCGCAACACCGATGGAGGCATAAAGGCAAGCACCGCAGCCAGAAGGGAGATCTGAAGACCCGGATAGGAGCGGGGCTGTTCGCGTTGCACCGCGAGCAGAGCTTCCAGAACAACTTCCTCCTTTGATACAAAAAACCACTCTCTCATGGGGGTTTCCTCAGGGGATCCCTCCCTTCCTGCGATTCCTCCAAACCCGGTATGGACGGGGCCCGGGCAAACCGCCACGACGGGAATATCATGGGCCTGTAATTCCAGACGCAATGCTTCCGAGAAACTCGTCACGTAGGCTTTGCTCGCAGCGTAGACTGCAAAGTCTGGAATCGGAAGCAGTGAGGCAAGGGAACTGACGTTCAATACCGCACCATGTCCAGAGCGGATCATGCCAGGAAGAAAGCCATGNGCGAGGTGCGTCACAGCTGTGATATTCAAGCTCAGCATCTGCTCCAATTTCTCCCAGTTCCCCGTCGTAAACTCTCCATAATCTCCCATCCCGGCATTGTTCACCAGCAGGCTGGGAGACCAGTCACTGTTCGCGACCTCACCAAGCAACTCCTCGCGCGCATCTGGACAAGTCAGATCGACACCGTAAATGGCTACCTCAAGACCCTCATTCTCAGCGAGCAGACGCTTCCTCAAAAGCTCCAGCTTATTCTCCCTGCGTGCCACCAGCACAAGTCGTCGACAATGAGGAGCAAGCTGACAGGAGAACTCCTCCCCCAGACCACTTGAGGCCCCCGTGATTAGCGAGCAATCGTAAAGAAGAGCAGAAGCCACCTGTCGAGTGTTGTCGAATCTATTCCTCAGCGGACTGCCCTGGGGGTATCTGCGCATCCACCTTAACGACCCGGAGAGGCAATCTGATAACCAATTCGCCATCAACTGTGACGTCAACATGATAGATTCCAGCGCTTGAAAATTTGAGGCCCTGGAAGTTGAGAACCAGATTTCGGGTCAGAAAAGGAACTTCGTCAGGAACCTTGATAGGCATATCTGCGCGAATCGGCATTTTGGATGGATCAACCGAATTCCCATCCTCATCAATAATGTTGATTGTCATCCTGTGATCACCGGAATCCTCAGGAAGGACACAAATTCTCATTGCAAGAGAGCAGTGCGGATGCACCACCGGCATCTTCGTGGCCCGCAACGCATCGAAGGTTCCATTAATCACCATCTTACCGTTTCCATAGTCGGCAGCGAAGTCACAGAGAGTTGCTATTTGGATATCCATTACGTATNTGGCCTGTTCTGTCTGGACCGGCGAACCTGAAACGTCCAGCGCCAAGTCCCCGCTTGCTCATACTAATCGTCCTCCTCAACTGGAATAGCCAACGGAGCCCCGTCTACGGGAATCTCGGGTAGTGCCTCCCCGACCGGGTCCGCTGGTTCCCCGTCTTCCTCCCACCTCTCGACGGGGATAGCCTTTAGAATTTTTCCTTCTGGAATCACTAGGTTGCCCTCTTCGTCCAGCGGTTGGGCTACAGGAATGGGAGAGGTTGCTTCCTCTTCCCCCTCAATCACGACAAGCGCCTTTGATGGAGGGCGGATCATGCTCTCGATCTCTGCCTTAAATTCCTCAAAGAACGCCGGCACCATGGGAGCCGCTTTTCTGCCCCCTGAAATATCCTCTCCCGGATCACCTTCGTAGAGGGCCGCGAATGCAAGTCGCGGATTCTCTGCTGGAAAGAAACCCGCATACCAGGCCACTTCCTGATTAAGAGATGGAATCCATTGTCCTGTTCCCGTCTTTGCACAAACTTCTGCAAAAGTAAGAGATCCTCTTCGTCCCGTNCCCCATGCGGAGTGGGCAACATCGTACATGCCCTGGTGCACTATCTGCACGGCGTCTGGGTCCAGGTGGAGCAGATTGCGTGACTCTGGATCCGCTGCCTGAAGAACACCGCCTGAAAGGTCCTGTACCTGCCGAATCAACTGCAATTTGGGCAATACGGATCCGTTGGCAATTCCTGCCATGGACTGCGCAACCTGAAGCGGAGTAGCTTCCCAGGCCTGTCCTATGGAATAATTGGCTGTGTCACCGTCAGTGAACGGTCTCCCGTATTTCTTCAGTACGTATTCGTTAGTCGGGACTCTACCTGAGGACTCACCGAACAAGGGCAATCCAGAACTGGATCCATATCCGAGTTTCCTGGCAACTGACAGAAAGGCGCTCGGCCCCGTTTCAATTCCCACTTGATAGAACCAGCAGTTATTCGACCTCGCCAGCGCCCTGGTGACGTTCATGAGACCCTCGGGTTCCCTCGTCCAATTCCACATCTGCGTGGGCGGGTTGCTCCCCACTTCAATAAAGTCCGGACAGTCAACCTCGGTCCACTCTTCAACTACTTTTNCAGTCAGGGCTGTGAGGGCTACTACTGGCTTGAAGCTCGAAGCCGGTGGATACAGCCCCTGAAAGGCCCGACCAAACATAGGGCGAGCTTCATCATCCGTGAGTATTCCGAGTTCCTCACTCGTGATACGAGGGATCCAGACGTTGATGTCGTAACTGGGTCTGGAGGCAAGGACAAGGACTTCGCCAGTGGGAATATCAACAACCACGAACGCTCCACGCTTACAACTGTCCTTGAGGACTTTTTCCGCGTGCTGCTGCCAGGCCAGGTTGAGGGTAGTAACAACCGTTCGCCCGATACCAGGTCGCTGGGTTAATTCATCCCTGATTTTGCTCCCGCTGGAATCAAAAATCAGCTTCCTTTCCCCCGGCCTTCCAATGAGATGCTCGTCCATTGTTTTCTCTAGTCCGGCATCTCCATGGGTATCCTCGAAAACAAGATCTCCATGCATGATTGGGCCCTCCGGCAATCTCCCCTTGCTCCTTACGTAACCGATGACATGAGCAGCTGAGTCTCCGCCCGGATAGTGACGCAGGTAAACCGGGTGCATGATCAACCCATCAATCAGCTGTTCCTTGAAATTCTTCTCTTCCTTCTGAGGAACAGGGGATGCTCCAAAAATGAATGGGAGCCATCGCCGGTGCTTGTAGTGCGAGAGCAGAACCTCATCTGTTACCTGATAATTCTTCCCTGCGATGACCGAAGCATGGGCAATACGCTTTCTCACCCAGTTTAAGATTGCGGCGTCATCCGGATCGGGGAANTGCGCAAACTGGATCGCGAGTTGATAACCCACCCTGTTTTCTGCAAGGGACTTTCCGTTCCGGTCAGTGATAAGTCCTCTCGGACCCGGTATACTCAGGGTCATCGTTCTCGCGTCAGGGCGAGTCAACACGGAAGCTTCTCCTTCTCTCCCAGTATCCCNACTTCTTACTCCCTCNGCTAAATCACTGGCCTCCTGCCCGAACAAAACACCCCACAGAAGCAGGGGAATCAGGGCAGGAGGTAAACAGCTCTTTGACATCGGATATACTCAGGATATACCGCATCTTGAAACNTTCGGCAACNCGCGAACGCCAACACGGAAACTCTCGGATTTGTCTCCTTCCGCAGACATGAGATGGGGCTACCTCTCAATCTGATTCAACCCGGAGGCGCATAAACCGGGAGGTNGTTCCATCATAAGGGAAAAGATCCTGCGCCTGAATCCATTTGCCGTCGGGCATCGTCCAGATGACGGATTCCTCCACGTGCCCGGATCCCGATTGCCAGAGCAGCAGGTCAGAGGAAACCTCCGGGACAATTCTGTATTGATCAGAAAGGTATGGAAGGAAATAGACCATGGCGTTCTCTCCAGTCGGGGTGAGAAAGGGAGTCAGGAGAGCAGCGCTGTCCGGGACAGATGGATCCAGGCCCAGTCCAAACTCTACAANGTTGATGAATCCGTCGCCATCAGGATCCGAATCCCTTCTCGCAGACTCAGGCCCGGCTTCTGCAAAACGCCGTCCTGCCCAGGTCTCATAGGAATCCCGAAACACGACCGAAACACGACCAGTACGGGAAACCCCATTCTCCGAGGTCGCCACCAACGCCAGGGTATAGAGGCCTCCCACCGGGGCAGACACAACCGTATCCTCTGTATCACTATTTCCGAAGGTAACCGGGGCCGGTCCTCCCTGCTGGACCCACCTGAGTGTGACCGCATCGCGAATGAGAGATCCGTAACTCACTGTTGCATCAAGAGTAGCCGTGGCGGGAAGGTTTACTTCCTGATCAACACCTCCGAAGACAAAGAATCCACTCCCACTCCCGGGCGATCCGCCACCTGCCACCCCGGCGGCCCAGCTACCTCTCTCCCTCCAGGATCCGGGTTGCAGTGCATCATCCACGATCACCAGGGAAAATCCCCCGCCATCCGTGGAAGGATACCACCAGTCCTGATAGGTGAAGTCGTGCACAGCAGCGTTGAGTTCCGAAACCTCCAATCTCAACCGGTCCTCGTCATTATCGAGCCTTCCAGACCATTCCCCCAGGACAGTGATGCCCACGCCATAANCTGCCTCAAATTCGTCCAGATCAGACACCACTACCGCGTATTCACCGGGGTCAAGAGTGGCATCGGGAAACCTGAATCGAACTCCTCTCGTGAATTCAACGCTTCCAAGGTTGATTCTTTCGTCNCCGACGTTCCGCAACTCAATATATTCCGAGTCAGGAAAATCGGAAGGATGATACATGATTTCGGTGATTCGCAAGGATTGCAGAATCAGCGCTTCCCCGGCCAGATCAGTCATATTTGAGAGACCAGGCGTCGGAAGATTGAAGTAGGCGTAGAGGGCTGATCCATCCGTCTCTCGACCCCGAGACTGGTCTGGCAAATCACAACTTGCATGAACNCGGTCAATCTCCACTTGGTTAACCCCGAAAATCGCCAGCCACTCATGGCCGGCCTCGAGCTTNAAGGGCAGCTCTACCGCACCTTCAGCTCCCGATCCTACTGCTTCGAGCGCAAGGAATCCTCCACCGCCGATGAAACTCANGGCTGGCATTACTGCCCCNCCCGTGGAGTTCATGGGCTTGTTGGTGACGCGAAGCCCACCGATTGAAACTGGAAGTGGATCCGGATTATATAGCTCCACGAAATCCTCGCTGTAGACCACTTCCGGCTTACTAAGCCACTCATTGATTCGAAGACCCGAGGGATCCCCGAGGGAATGAATCTGGTTAGCGGCGGAGGGCGTTGGCAGGTTCAAGCTCCACCGGGTNTNTCCCGCACCNCCGCGTCCAATAGAAAGATCCGCGACCTGGGGACCAAACGTCAGCGAATCAACGAGAGCTCCGGCGGGATCGAAGAAGAGTAGCTGCTCACCCGATCGACTCAGGGAAAATCCCAGCCGTATCCCTGGGCCAGCTCTTGACTCCGCGTAAAGAACCAGACGCTCCCCGGAATCAATCTCGGTCCCGGCAGGGAAGACAAACTTCTGCGGATCTGATGGATCATCCGTGAGGGAGTAGCCTGCCAACGATCGTTTCACCCCCGAGTTGGCCAGCTCGATGTAATCAGGAAACCGTCCCTGAACCTCATGCGCTGACTCATTCAAAACAAGGAGTTCACTCAGGTAGAGTGCACCGCGCGGGGAGTCCTCGCCGGTCAGGGTGGCTGGCGCCANGACAGGAGGAGGTCCACCGAGCTCCCCATCCACGATCCCCCGCACGAACGCGCGACGTGCGTCCATGAAATCAATCATGTCTTCCAGAACTCCGGAGGGTACCCATTCGGACAAGTGATTGATAACAAGAGCGTCGAACCGTTCCTTCGAAAAACTGCTCTCTATCAAGTCCCTCAGAGCCTCAAAGTAGCGAACCCTGATTGTTGGTTCATCAAAAAGCGGAACAAGCGGCCCCAAAGATTCGCCGGATCTGCTCATGTCAAACAATGTGTGCTCCGGGTCAGTGATGCGGGAACCGTCCCCACGCCCTAGAATCGTATCAAGGTCGTGGGGAACGAATTGAAATCTCGGATCGAGGAGGCCCCGGTAGATACTATAGTCATCGTCCGTCCCGTTACTCGCATTGGTTTCCCCGTTTGCGATCAAGGTCTCCACTGCAAACCAGCGCATCCACTGGTCGAGATTAGCAACCACTTCCACCTGATCGATATAATCAGGATCTCCATCTGCCCGATTCATGACACGGAGAAACTCATCAAGGTCGGTCCAGTCGTCTTCGGACTCGTTTGTCTGCTTCCCCCATCCGTCCCTCGCGTATCGTTCCGAGTCCCCACTGCGATAGGCCCAGTTTACATCCGGCCGAACTTTCTTGTAGAGATTACCTTGGCTGTCATCGGGCATCTTATCGTCGATGAATTCGGAGTTCAGGGGCTGAAGGTGAACAAAGCTGCCATAGTCTTCCTCCGTATCCTGCGCCAGATCCTGGCCATTCCTTCGAATTGCAACACGCCTGCTGTCCGGCGCCGGAAGATCGCTGGCCTGGAACAGCTTCATGCCGATGAACTGAAGCCACGTAAACTGGGTATTCAGGTTTAACTGGCTCTCTCCATTCCACTTGCGATCCCGGGGAAGGTTCAATCTCATCGGCGGAGGAGTATCTTGCCTGCTGCTCGCACCCCGGACCCGGACGCCACATTGATACCTGACCACCGGGCCACTGCAATCATCTGCCACCAGAGTGCAGTGATGCTGGGCATTTGAATCACGATCGATCCTGTTAAAGGCCCGGTTCTCCGAGGCGGTCATGATCAGGCGATAGATCCCCGCTCCCTGTGGATCCGGAGCATCATCAACCTGGTAGTGGAGATTTGCCACCTGCCCGATATCCGTAGGAGCAGGCCATGTTCTTGAGTTCAAGCCATCATCTGCCGACAGATAGAACTCCACGACGTCCTGATTCTCCATCGCAGGCAAGGTTGCACCGAACACCCCGTCATCTGCTGCTCCGTCGTTATGCAGACCATCGTCCGACATTACCACGGAGGTAAAATCCGGGGGATCCAGTGCGGATACTCTGTAATGCAGTGTCATGGAAAGTCCTCTTGTCTCCACATCATCAAGACGGGCACGAACTGTCACCGGATCCGTCGAGCGCGGGACCAGAGGGGAGTGGGAAACATCAAGGATCAATGGCGCAATCTCGCTGTCACCACGCGCGATAGAATTCAAGGATCCGGGGGTGGGCCCCTCCTGACTTGAGCCCCAGTTTTGCCCTGACTGGTTGGTCAGGGCAGGATTGATGAGTTCGAGTGATTCCCCGCCGCCATCATGCCTTGACTGCCATATCCATCCCGGTTCTCCGGTATCGGATACCCTCGTTCTCACCGCCCAGTCTCCCTGATCATAATAGGAAACCTCATCAACCTGCTCTCCCTTTTCATCCACCAGACGGAGACGCTCACCGCGGTTACTGAGCGAACCACTCCAGCCACCAACAAGGCGATCAACCTCCCCGTAAACGGAGACGAACTCCTCTGCATCGGCGGTCAGAACGAGAAATCCTCCCGCCGGGATGGTGAGTTCCGGGAGAACGATACCGATCCCACTCGTGAACTGCCAACCCTCAACCTTTATCGGCCCGTCACCTATGTTGAGCAACTCGATAAACTCATGTGATGTATTCCCTCCCTCAGGATGATACATGATCTCATTTATCACGATCGCGTCCGAGGCTCCTCCCACCTGAATAGTGACCGTTGCAGGGCCCGAGTAGACTGACCCGTCACTGACACGGTAGGTAAAACTATCGCTACCTGAGAAACCGGGAGACGGCATGTAGGAAAACGATCCATCCTCATTCATTGACAGTTCTCCATGCGCGGGCGAGCTCGTGACTGTAACTGAGAGAGTCAGGCTGTCCACGTCCGAGTCGTTGGAAAGAAGCCCACTACCCGCGTCAATTACGAGCTCTTGGTCGGCAATCGCAAGGTAGTAATCCTCACCCGTGACAGGGGGATCATTCTCGCCCGTTACAATGATTCGTACAACTACCGGGCTTGACGTGCGCGCCCCGCCTGCCGCTGAGTAACGAAAGGAATCTGGCCCTTCGAAATCGGCCTCCGGCGTGTAAATGAAGGACCCGTCTGGCCGAAAGTCCAATACGCCATGCGCTACCGAGGACAGAAGGACCGCCACTAGGGGGTCGCCCTCTGCATCGCTGTCATTCACCAGAACCCCTTCGTCCAAGGCAATCTCCAGAGCCATGTCCTCTGGAACCACATACTCATCAGGAAGTCCGTCTGGAGCCTCATCAAGATAAAGAGTCACCGTGGTGACAGGAGACGAGAGAGAGCCGTCACTGGCCTGATATGTGAAGGTCACGGAGCCAGAAGTGGCATCTGCCGGACGATAGAAAAACGCCCCGTTTGNGCTCAGGACNAGATCTCCACTCTCCACCTCATCAACAAGAACTACGTTGAGCGGAGACTGATCGGGATCGTAATCGTTCGCNAGGAGTCCGTCCTGTTCATCCANTATGATTGGTGTTCCGGGGTCTGTCGCGTAGGTGTCNTCAATNGTCTCGGGGGCATCCGGCACATTGACCACGTTCAAGGTTACCGTTTCAACGAATGATACTGAGNTGCCNTCCGTTACNGTATAGGAGAAGGAATCAGGACCAAAATAATTGAGCTCGGGGAGATACGCAAAAGAGCCATCTGCATTGAAAACGAGTTCACCATGAGCAGNNGTCTCCACGAGAGAGGCCNGTAATGAATCACCGTCAGGATCTAGGTCATTCGCAAGGACCCCCCCTTCGGATCCAATGACATACTCCGCATCCTCTGATACCGAATAAACATCTGAATTCGTTTCGGGAATATCATTCAGTCCNGGCANCACATTGATGGTAACGACCCCCAGAGAAGTCCCCTGACCGTTGGCGGCCCGATACGTAAATTGGTCCTCTCCCTCGAAATTAAGGCCGGGGGTATAGACGAAGGATCCACTTTCATCGAGTTCAACCACACCATGGATGGGACTGCTTTCAAGAACTGCNACAAGTCCCTCCTGATCGAGGTCCAGATCATTGGAGAGGAGACCCGACCTCCGCGCTCTTGTGATTTCGAGCTCGAGGTTGAAACTGATGTCTGAACTTTGCCTGTCACTCTGATGGATCTCCACGGCAAGGGTGTTTTCCCCCTCAACGAACAGGTTCGGCGCGACTGGGGGNAACTCGATTTCGAGGTCACCGTCATCGTCGGCACTCCGGGCGAAATCCTCATACGAAGGGTTTGCGTCGATGTTATCGAGCCCGATCTGAATTCCGTTAAGGTAGACAACGACACCATCATCACGGAAGACCCGGCAATTCGATCCTACGATCGAATTGACGCCCGAGAGCATNAAGGTATGCCTGAAGTAGGTGGTAGGATTCTTGTCCCTGGGACTTCCCCCGAAGCCAACCTCTGTATTTTCATCATCATCGCCATAACCCAGTTCGGCAGGTCCACTCGACCACTGTGAGTCATCGAAATCAGGATCCCGCCAAGCCTCGCCAAGATCTGTTCCCGTATCATCATACCTCCATTCGGCCCCGTAGGGCACCACCGCCTGCACCCCGCTCTCCGCTCCACCCTCAGCAATAGCTTCGAGAGATACGTTTTCGAGGGCCTGGAAAAGATCATCCCGGGCTACGGGAACATCAGGTCTGGGATCAACGATAAGGGTAACAAGCACAGGATCCGACCGAAGCTGACCATCGCTTACTCTGTAGGTGAAGGTNTCTGTTCCAAAAAAGTTTTCCTCCGGCGAATAGGTAAAACGTCCACTTGAATCAACAGACAGAGCACCGTTCTCGGCTCCATCCTCCTCAATGACTGACAACGCCTCACCCTCGGGATCAAGGTCATTGGCAAGCAAGCTCTCTCTGGCAAGATCCACAACAAGCACACCATCCTCAGCGAGCGAAAATGTGTCGGGCATTGCCACTGGCGGGTCATTGACCGGTGCTACCTCGATGACTACTTCGGCCTCACCCGAATCCCCGTTCTCATCGGAAACCTGATAGGTAAAACGGTCTGTTCCGTAAAAATCCGGGTCTGGAGTGTAGAGAAATACTCCGTTGGGAGCCATGTTGACATCACCATTCACAGGAGGCGCAATGAGCGTAACTACAGCGTCATCGCCAACGGAATCGTTAGTGAGAACACCGCCAATCGCACCATTCCCCTGCTGCACGAGAACCTCATCAAAATAGACGTTAATAACCTCATTCCCCCGACTGGTCCCATCACTGTAGGCACCAAGGGCCACCGTGTGGCTGCCTGCGCCCAGCGAAAGGCTAAAGCTCGCAGACCTCCATCCTGAATCACCACCATTATTGATCCGGACCAGAGAATTGTTCTCATCCGCACCGTAACGCACNCCATCAACCTCAAACACAGCCTCGCCAAACTCACTCGCCTCAAGTGGATCGGAATTAACCAGTCGGTATCTGAAATCGAACTGAACCGTGGCAGGAGCCGCAATAGTAAAGGTCTGCCTGAAGGCCCCGGATGTCGCATGGGGACCCGGAACAAAACGATTATCAAGACCGCCGATCGTCACCCTGAGACCGGATCCTGAAAATCCTCCATCTGGGTCAATNATTCCAGCCGCGTAATCTGGCTGACTCGTCCCGAAAGCATCATCCGAGAAGACAAACCCGCCTGACGGCCCTCCTCCTCCCTGGAGAGCCAGATCAAGACCCACATCGGAGCTTCCCAGATTTGCCTGGTGAACCTCGACTGCAATAATGTTCTGCCCTTCCCGGAGAACTCCCGCGACATCAAGTTCGACGGCAAAGTAGGACGACTCATCACTGTTCTCGGCAAAGGTGTCCGCATCTATTGCCCCATCAGGCATGAAAAGAGACCCCACCGGGATCCCGTTGATATAGATCACGCAGCCATCGTCGACAGCAAGATTGGCAATCCACTTTTCCTCGCTGGCCTCACCCGCACTCAGGGTGAACGTATTTCTGAAAAGGTATGTAGTAACCAGATTCTGACCATTAGGNCCGTCTCCGACCCCTCGCAAAGAATCGGGAGTCGCTGCTGGAANAGCCTGCACCACCCCTCCCTGCAGAGGAAGAACTCCCATGGCCCAGGGTCCGACAGTCGATGTGGCCACCTCGAAATCGATACTGTTCCAATCTCTCCCCGATCCATCGACCGGATAACTCATTCCCGCCCCAAGTTGGTTTTCCAACTGATCCAGGTAATACCACTCACCATCAAAGAGAGGATTGATTGTTCCTCCGCTACTATCCAGATCTGTCGAGATCAGAGGCCCGGACTGGGTGTTCAGNACTAGGTCTTCGGTTGCCTGATACTGGTCATCTACCGCAACCGGTGCAGCTACTGCCACCGACGCAAGCATTGTGACCTGAATACCGGCGACCCAGTAGGCAGGGGACAAGAAGGGGGATCGGCGTAGCTTGAGGGTTTCCATCGGCGGCACTTGGGGGAGCGGAGTTTTCCGGTGGTTCGCAAAAGATACACCAGAACCACAGACGGTGCACGGTCAATACGCACCATAACCTCACTTCAGGGGAAAGCCATTACGACGACTTATGCCTCCTTCTCTCCCCCTCGTGGGTTACCTCTCCAGAACACCCTNGAATCCCAAGCCCTCAGACTCTCGCCGAAGTTTCATATCGAACCATAAGGCAGAACCGGGGCCTCTCTCAAAAGCCAGACAACCCCAAGACAAAGGAGCCGTATCATCGCGCGCTTTGAGCTGTTCTTGCTTCAGCCGTCCACCCGGGATAAACCCTTGGAACACTCCCGTCTGGCCCATGCCTGAGTTCAACACCGTTGCCATCCTCCTCCTCTTCGCCCTCCTGCTTCTCTGGAANCTCGACTTTGTCGCNACCCTTCTCAACCTCGGATCTCTGAGGCCCGAACTCCCGGAGGAATTTACCGAGGTCTACAACCCGGAAAAATACTCCGAGTCTCAGGAATATACCCGGGCNACCTCCAAGTTCGGTATTATCGCATCAATTGCGTCCCTNACGATCCTCCTTGGCTTCTGGTTCTTCGGAGGATTCGCATGGTGGGACTCCTGGACCCGTGACCTTGGGCTTGGAGGAGTGACCACTGGACTTGTCTACATCTTCGGCCTGCTTCTTGGAAATTACATCCTCAACCTGCCTCTCACCATCTACTCTACCTTTGTCNTGGAGGAACGTTTTGGTTTCAACAAGACCTCGCGCGCCACGTTCGTNATGGACCAGTTGAAAACAATTCTGCTCACCACCCTGATTGGAGCACCTCTTCTTGCCGGCATTCTACTCATCTTTCAAAGCGTTCCTGGTGCATGGTTCTGGGCCTGGCTTACTTTCAGCGCATTCATCCTCGCGATCACCTACCTCTCNCCCTCCCTCATCATGCCCCTCTTCAACAAGTTCGAACCCATGGAAGAGGGAGAACTCAAGGACGCCATCTACAGGATGGCGGAAGAGTGCAAATTTCCTCTTACCGAAATCACGATCATGGATGGCTCTAGGCGCTCCGCAAAGTCCAACGCGTTCTTCATGGGCTTTGGCAAGAACAAGAAAATCGCNCTTTATGACACTCTTGTAGAAAACCACTCCACGGAGGAACTGGTAGCGGTCCTGGCACACGAAATAGGACACTTTAAACGCAAGCACATCATCCAGAGAATCGTCCTGTCTCTCGTCCAGTTTGCCATCCTTTTCTACATCCTTGGCCTGCTTATCAACCCAGAGGGAAGCTTCTCGAGGCAACTCTTTNATGCCTTTGGTATCGCGCCNGAACACATCTCTCCTCATGCTGGGCTCGTCTTCTTTGGAATTCTTTTCAGCCCNGTCAGCCGNTTTCTGGGGGTCTTTCTCAATGGGTGGTCCCGCAAGCACGAATTTGAAGCAGACGCCTATGCGGCTGGCGCACAGCGCACTCCGGAACATCTGATTACTGCCCTGAAGAAGCTCTCCGCGGACAACCTTTCAAACCTCACTCCGCACCGCCTTCGAGTTCTTCTGGATTACTCCCATCCCCCTGTTCTCGTTCGAATTCAGGCCCTGAGGAAACTCCCTCCGGATCCTGCCTCATGAGCAAGCACATCCTCACGCATATTGGGTCCGCCCTGACAGGAGGACTTGTNCTGCTCATCTGTATGCCNGGGGCTTCAAAGCGCCTTTTTCATGACTCCGCGAGTGGGTCTGGACTTTCAAAGCCGGTAAAAAAATCCCCCCGCGCTCAAGCAAGCTCCCCGAATTCCCGTTCTTCCTCCCCTTCGTTGTGGANCCGNGGAGTGCATGCAGACAATGAGAGNCTGGAAGCGCTTCTCGATCTTGGAGAAATCGAACTTCCCTCCCGTGCGGAATTCATGGCCTACCTTGCTGCCAACAACCACCCTGCTGAGGGATANCTNGCAGCAGGAATGATTCTGCAGGAGCCCGATCTTATGAGGGAGGCTCTTGAGCGCGATGCTTCCAATCCTCACATTCTCTTTGCCCTCGCATCCCGCGACGAATTTCCTGCTGCCGATCGTATAGAATGGGCCCGGCAACTCCAGCAAGAGCAACCCCAAAACGCCCTTGCATCCTATCTCTTTGCCGCGCTCACATGGAATGACGACGCAGGCACTTCACCCCCCGACTCTCTCCGTCAGACTGAGGAACAAGCCAGGTTCCAGAGCTTTACCTCCAAGTCAATGATCGGGCTTAGTGATGCCCTCCAGGCGACTGGTTGCGATCCCGGAACTGCGGCACTGTATGCCACCATGGCCGTGGATCTTCCGCACCTTTCTCATTTGCTTCGCTTGAGTGGAAAGCTGCAGGCCTACGCGGCGCACGCACCTCCCCGGGAAGCGGTCATCGCACGACAAAGAAATGCAGCTCTTGGCTCAGCGCTTGCACGCGAGAAAGATCTTATTTCGCAACTGGTAGGGCTTTCTATTCAGGGCAATGCCTACGCAAGCCTTCCGCCGGATGACCCGCTGCCTCTTGAGGGAATTGACCACGAGGAGCTCCAACTCTCCATTGAGCAGCGCCGGAATCAGATCCGGGGACTTGCCGATGCAACTGATTCCCTGAAAACCTCTCCCGAATTGATAGAGGGATATGCCACGCGCGCGATGATCCTCGGCGAAATTGAGGCCCTCAGCTGGTTACGCTCAAGAACCTCCTCTCCTACCCGGTGAGAGGAAGCCGCGCTGATGAAATTCACTCGTTTTACTGGGGACCACTGCCACGGCCTCCAATTCCCCTCTCCACAGGTACAATCGACACACGCAGTTACCGGACCGCTACGGATGGGCCCTGAACCGTGATGAGGTCGTGATAATATTTTACCCTCCCCTGAAAACCTCGCCACTTTCTTCCGGGCCGCCCATTATCAAGAAGGAAATGCGGACAGTTCTTATGCGGAGGATTCATTCCGTGTCGGGGCCAATGATAGTGCGGCACCACCTTTGAGAGTGGGATTCCATGCTTATACATCAGGTAGGCCGCGAGCTTGGCAGTCCGATCAATGGTTCTGCTACGGCTGTTGCCCCTGTGCTCGCACATCTCAAGGCCGATGGAATATTTGTTTCCGGGACCATTAAAATCGGCATGCCGCCCTGTTATGTTTGTTGGCAGGTGTTGCACGGCCACGTTCTGGTCGATGGTATAGTGCCACGACAAGCTCCCCAGCTTACTTCGTTTCAAGGCAAGTGAATGCCGCCACGGATCCGCACCCTTACTCCAGTTCTGGGTGCTGTGGATGGTTATGTAACGCGGACGCATTGAACTTTGCCCTCGTCGGCCGCGAGCGCTTTTCGGCAGGTAATCCTTGTGGACCCTGACCTCTGACAAAAGAGTGAGAGGTGCCTTGCGTGGAACCAAGGCAGGCGCGCTTACAGGGGTCCCCTGACGGGCATGTCCCGAGTATGCCCTTNGGCCCGTGGTTGGAATGGTATTTGAGTAATAAACTCCAGTCGGTCCCCCTCGGTAGCCCGGCATACTGCCGCTGCTTAAACTTCTGTGAGATGAGCATCCCGTGACGATCAGGGACAGCAGTGCAGCGGCAGAGATGAAAGGATTAGTGAGGCAGCTCCCCATNAGAGGTTNCAGTTATTTCCAAGTTATTAACAAAATAGTGAATTATTCACATTTGTGAAGATCTAAGTTGCCCAAGCCCACCCATCCTGTCTCTCTGCCCCCGAATCAGCTCAGATTCCACAGCCTCCTCGACCTATCCGCCAGCGGAAGCCCTTGCCTTCGCTCGGGATCACTGTGCCCTCGACCAGGCTCTGAAGCTGACACGGAAGGAGAGTCCGATCAAAGCCGGACCAATCGAGCCCCCTGCACACGCATTTATAGCTGCTCTTGCATCCGAGATCCTCAATCTACCATCGAGACTCTGGGTTCTCGGAGGCTCGGCCCGTCAGCGGGAACGAATGGCCTTGGAATTGGCAGGCTGGGGAAAGGAGGGCATTCTCATACCAGACCCTCCTCCTGGCATTTCTGATTCTCAATTCCTTGATCCCGAAATCGACGCCGAACGTCTCACTGCTTTTCAGCGCCTCCGGGCCGAAAGCCTGAATTCCGAGAAACAAATCATTCTCGCTTCGGAAGGGGCCCTCAAACATGTGGCCCCATCGCTGCAGCAACTTGAATCTTCTCTTCTCCAGCTCGCCACAGGGCAGGAGCACGACCCGGATACTTTGCAGCAGCAGTTTGCCTCCGCNGGAATGGAGGAAGTCTCGCAGGTCCATGCTCGTCAGCAATTTGCCAGGCGAGGAGGAATTCTTGATGTGTTTCCTGCTCATTCACTGGACCCTCTNCGTCTCGAGTTCTTCGACCGGGAGTTGGATTCGCTGCGGGAATTTGACCTCGATGCCCAGACATCCAATCGTCGAATCGATTGCGCCGAGATTATCCTTACTGCCCCCCCGATGAGCAGCAGGATCAGCGACTGGATCGCCGAAGGCGATACGATTATCGCACTTGAAGAAGAGATCGACGGCGCCGATNTCATCCTCACTGACAACCCTTCGGGGGGAGGTCTCACGGTAGAGGCCTACGGAACTCCTTTCGCCCATTTCAACGCAGGTGACTTTGTCCTCGAGGGAGCGCAACAGAGCACGGTATTCCATCACATCAGTCAATGGTTGGCGGCACACTGGACCGTTTACATAGCTGCCGGCTCCGAGGGAGAGCGTCAGCGCTTTCGCGAACTCGCAGGAACGCATCTTCCAGCAACAGATTATCATTTTCTTGATCTCTCGATTTCTGAGGGATTCGTTTTGCGTTCCGCTAAGCTGGCTGTTCTCTCCCTTGGTGAACTGCTGGGGAGACCGCACACCGCCAGAGGCACTAATCGCCTCCGTCGCCTTGAAAAAGTGCGTTCACATGCCGCAGCTACCGAACTTGATCAACTCAACGANGAAGACCTCGTCGTACATGCCGACTATGGAATCGGGCGCTATCGAGGTCTGGTTGCCGGCGAAAACGGCGAGGAGGAACTTGCCATCGAATACCGGGACGGGAGCACCCTTCATGTTCCCATTGACCATTCTCACCTTGTTTCCCGCTATGTAGGTGTCGGGGGTAAGGCCCCCAACCTCAGTCGCTTGGGAGACGGAAGGTGGGGAAAAGTCCGTAAGTCCGCGGAGNCTGCGATCATGGACTACGCAGCCCGGCTGCTCCGCACGCATGCCGAGCGAGACTCCAGCAAGGGACACGCCCACCCGGCAGACAGTCGATGGATGTGGGAGTTCGAGAATTCTTTTCCTTTTTCGGAAACAATCGATCAGGCCCGGGCAATCTCAGAGACGAAGGCNGACATGGAGTCAGGTCAGCCAATGGACAGACTTATCTGTGGCGATGTCGGATTCGGCAAGACCGAGGTCGCTATCAGGGCTGCCTTCAAGGCTGTGACCGGAGGAACTCAGGTCGCGATCCTTGTCCCAACCACCGTCCTGGCTGAACAGCACTGGNGAACATTCCGGGAACGNATGAGTGACTTTCCNATCCGGATCGACCTCCTCAGCCGCTTCCGAAAAAAAAGCGAGATCTNAGAGACCGTTCGCGGCGTTGCGGAAGGAAATGTNGACATCGTGATCGGCACGCACCGNCTTCTCTCCGGGGACGTGGTGTTTCATAACCTCGGACTCGCGATTGTAGATGAGGAGCAGCGCTTTGGCGTGAAACACAAGGAACAATTCAAGGAACGATTCCGGCAAATCGACCTCCTTACCCTTTCGGCCACTCCCATTCCCCGCACGCTTTACTTCTCCCTCATGGGAGTAAGGGACATGTCCACAATTGACACTCCTCCTCCCAACCGGATTCCTGTTCACACCACAGTTTGTTCCTACGATGAGCGGGTGATCCGGGACTGCATTCGCCGGGAATTGGAACGCGAAGGTCAGGTGTTCTTTCTTCATAACAGGGTTCAGAGTATCGAAATGATGCGTAAACGGCTGCGGGAACTGGTTCCCGAGGCTAGAATCCTGGTTGGTCACGGACGAATGGCACGCGAGGACCTGGAGGAAGTGATGCATGATTTTGTGGAGGGCAAAGCAGATGTCCTCCTTTCCACCACTATCATCGAAAGCGGCATCGATATACCCAACGCCAACACGATCCTGATCGATAGGGCAGATCGCTTTGGTCTGGCTGACCTCTACCAATTGAGAGGCCGGGTTGGCCGGGCTGAACGGCGGGCCTACGCCATCCTCATGCTGCCAAGGGACCAGATCTCTACCGGTGATGCAAAAAAACGGGTCAGTGCAATCAAACAATACACCGCTTTAGGATCAGGCTTCAAGATCGCCATGCGTGATCTCGAGATCCGGGGAGCTGGCAACCTCCTCGGCACGAGGCAGTCAGGGCATATTGCGGCGGTGGGATTCGACCTGTATTGTCAGCTCCTCCGGCAATCCGTAGAACAACTGAGCGGCCGCAAAGTCCGCCGCAGGGTGGATTCTGTCCTCCGGGCCAGTTTTATTGCATTCTCAGAGGCAGGATACGAAAAGGATGATAGCGAACAACTCCCGGCCTATTTTCCCACCCAATACATCATGGAATCGAAGGCGCGGGTGGCGGCCTATCGTGAGATGGCCAGCCTGACCACTCTTGAGGAATTACGAGCCTTCGAATCAAGGCTCCGCGATCGATATGGCCCATTGCCGCAACCCGCCACAAACCTGATCAAGGTTACCCGTCTCCGATTTGAGGCCACAATGGCAGGTGCAGAGACCGTCGAGATCCGCGGAAACCGGCTCATGGTCCAACGTAACGGTGGATTTCTGATGGTCGACAACCGCGAGTTTCCCCGCTTGAGCTCAAAGGATCCGGGCAGTATGCTTTTTGAGGCCATCGAGTGGTTAGAGTCCCTCAACCGACCATGAATATTATTCTTCCTGTTATTGCACTCCTGACGATTCCCCTTGCGGCGGCCCCTGTGCCACTCCTCAAGACCGCTGCCACCGTCAACGGCAAGATGATCAGCACTCGTGAATTGGAGCAGCAGCTTGCTCCTACGATCTCATCATTGCTGGCAAGGTATCCCCGCCGGGGCGAGAAATTCCAGCGCGCGTTCCTGGAGGCCCGCAAGGAAGTTCTCGAGGAACTCATCGAGCACAAACTCGTATTGAGTAATCTCGAGGAGAGAAAACTTCAGATCCCCGAATACATCGTCAAGCAGGACGTTGAGCGATTCATCCGGATCAACTTTGATGGCGACCAGCAGGAATTCCGTAAATACCTCGAGTCGACAAGAATGACTCGTCGAGAATTCGAGAGGTCTCAGCAGGAAAAAATTCTCGTGCAGTCCTTCAAGAGAGAGCAATTCAAGGACGTTGCACCCGCTACCCAGAGTGAGATCAAGACGCGCTTCAAGGAGCGCGCTTCAGATCTCAGGGATCAGACTGAAGATCGGATTACCTTCCGAAAGATCTACATCCCCGCAATCGACCAGAACAATCCGGTTGCAACCCAGCAGGAGCAACTGGACCTCGCCGAAAAGCTTGCCGGGGAGGTCCGGGGTGGGGCGGATTTCGCCTCCACAGCGGAGGCTCACTCCGCGGGGGCGTTCGCAGATAAAGGAGGGCTCTGGAAAGACACCCCTCGCTCCGATCTGGAGGTGGGCTTTGCTGATATAGTCTTCGAGGCCTCCGAGGGCCAGATCGTAGGACCGCTCAAGGATAGGATTGGCTTCACGATCGTAAAGATCGTCAGCATCAGTCCGGGTCCAGCCCCCGCATTCGACACGGAGATGCGAGAAAGGATGCGAAAGGAAGTCGAAATGGAAAAACGCTCGGTGCGCTATGCCGAATGGATCAAGATGCTGAAGCGCACCGCCATCATCCGGCGCAATATATAATATCTTCCACGGGGAGATCAGTAACATCATGCATACGGCGGTTTACGCAGGGAGCTTCGACCCTCCCACCAATGGTCATCTCTGGATGATACAGCGCGGACTGGAATTATTCGATCGCCTGATCGTTGCGATCGGGACCAATCCCGGGAAGCAATACAGCTTCAACGTCAGGGAGCGGATAGACCTCCTCAAAGCCTCGGTGCCGTCATGCGAACGCCTCGAGATCTCTCACTTCGATAATCGATATCTGGTCGATTACGCCAAGGAGAAGAAGGCTGCTTACATTCTGCGAGGCGTTCGAACTGCGGATGATTACGAATATGAACGCGTTATGCGTCATATCAATTCTGACCTCGCACCGGAAATCACCACTGTTTTCCTGATGCCTCCCCGCGATATTGCTGAGCTCAGCTCGAGTATGGTCAAGAGTTTGATCGGCCCCGAAGGATGGAAAGATACCGTCCGACGCTATGTCCCCCTACCTGTCTTTGAGGCCCTCTCTCCCACAGAGCGGAGTTCAGAAGACTCGGGTGAATGAAATCCTGAGCAGTAGTTGGCTGCCGTGCTCATTATCTGAACCCACTCGATCATGCAGACACTCGCCATTGCTCTGGGCGCCCTCGTTTTTTACATCATCGCTTACCATACCTACGGGAAGTTTCTCGCGCGGAAGATTTTCAAGCTTGATCCGGGAGCCAGGGTTCCCTCCGTGGAGATGGCGGATGGAAATGACTACGTCCCCACCCGTAAGAGCGTCATATTTGGTCATCACTTTACAAGTATTGCCGGAACTGGCCCCATTGTCGGTCCCGCACTGGCAGTCATCTGGGGTTGGTTGCCGGCCCTCTTATGGGTACTTTTTGGATCCATTCTTATCGGAGCCGTCCACGATTTTGGTGCGCTGGTGGTTTCCATCCGGAATCGGGGCCAGACCGTGGGCGACATTGCCGGTCGTGTCCTCAGCCAGCGCACGAGAGTCCTCTTTCTCTCTGTCCTCTTTCTCGCTCTTACGATTGTCCTCGCAATCTTTGGGTTGGTCATTGCCGCTGTCCTGAAACAATACCCGTCCGCAATCCTTCCATGCCTTGTTCAGATCCCCATAGCCGTGGCTATTGGGACCTACCTCCACCGGCGCGGAGTTAATCTTGTGATCCCATCGCTTCTGACCTTGGGTATCATGTATCTCACTGTCGCCTTCGGAAACATCGGCTTCCTCGCGACACTCAATGAAAGCCTTGCCTCCCTGCCGGTTATCGCATGGGTCGGCGTCCTGCTCGTTTACTCCTACATCGCCTCGGTCTTGCCGGTCTGGACCCTCCTGCAGCCGCGGGATTTCATTAATTCGCTCCAACTTATTTCAACTCTCGGACTGATCGTGGCTGGTCTGGTCATCGCGGCTTGCATTGGTGGAGCTCCTCCAACCCCGGACGGGGATCGCCAGACCCTCGAAATTGTCGCCCCAGCTCTGCGCATAGCCCCCGAGGGAGCGCCCTCGATCTTTCCCTTTCTCTTTATCACGATCGCTTGCGGGGCCATTTCGGGATTTCACTGCCTTGTTTCCTCAGGGACCTCCTCCAAGCAGGTTAAATCAGAAGCAGATGCTCTCTTCGTCGGCTACGGCTCAATGATCACGGAGGGATTTCTCGCCGTTCTTGTTATTCTTGCCTGTGTCGCCGGCCTAGGAATGGGCGCTCAGAGTGATGGTAGCATGCTCTACGGCAGCGCAGCCTACGACGCTCGCTACGGGTCGTGGTCCGCCGCAGGCAGCCTGTCGGCCAAGATCGGCGCTTTTGTAGAGGGCTCCGCTAACTTTCTTGTCGTGTTGGGAATGAAGGCCCCGTTCGCAATTGCCCTGATGGGAGTCTTCGTCGCCTCCTTCGCGGCTACCACCCTCGATACTGCCTGCCGCCTGCAGCGATATGTCGTACAGGAACTGGCTTCCACCTTTACGAGCAGCCGAAAGACCTCTTCATCCTTCCTCCGGCGACCAATCACAATACTGAGCAACAAGCATGGCGCCACAGTCTTCGCGATTCTTCTTGCCGGATCACTCGCGGCCCTGCCCCCTCCTCTGGTCCCCTGGACACTGCAGTCAGCCGGCAAGGGAGGTCTGATCCTCTGGCCTCTCTTTGGCGCGACCAATCAGCTCCTCGCTGGCCTTGCTTTCCTCGTCATCACGTTCTGGTTATGGCGCCGATCCCTTCCTGTCTGGTTCATCATTCCTCCCGCTATTGTGATGCTGATCCTCCCCGGAATCGCCATGACAATCAAAGTCTATGAATTTTTCCAGAACTCTCAGTTCCTGCTCGCCATCCTTGGGCTTGCCACCATCGCCCTTCAAATCTGGATTATCATGGAGGCGAAGATCGCATGGCCCCGGGCCCGCGGCGTGATGGAAGACCTTTCCGGGTC
>PBNG01000010.1 GCA_002723015.1 Roseibacillus sp.
CACCGCGAAAATCGTCATCGCTTCGGCAGCCCTGTTGATCGACGTTCGCCAGTTCTGCCTTGTGAGGAACAGGATCGCGGAAATGAGGGTCCCCGCATGGCCAATACCAATCCAGAACACAAAGTTCACAATCGGCCAGCCCCACATCACCCTGTTGGTATTCCCCCACACTCCTACTCCTGTGCTGACGAGGTATATCAATCCTCCCCCCACACCGATCGCAGCCATGATGACACTGGGAATGAATAGCTGCCACCAGAAAGCAGGCTGCTTACCTTCTATCACGCCGCAGACCCGTTCGGTTATCCAATGGTAGGAACGCTTGTTCAGGACGAGCGTTTCCCTCGCCATCACCGGAAGCTTCACCTCCCGGGGTGCCGATTTCTGATTCGTGGTCTTTGTCGCAGTGTCTGCCATGTCCTGAACTCGGATTCGGATTTCAACCCGTGCTGATGGTTGCCAGGCCCCTATATACCGCATCGGGCATGGAAGGGTTCGGGTTCTTGACCCGGGCTAGGTAGCTCGTTCTCGGAGCGGTTCCAATATATTGAAGGACGTCGTAATTCCGAGGATTGTGAATGAGTTCGACCGCCCCACTCTTGGTTTTCTTTTCCCCTTTGTACTTGGCCCTCCAAACCTGCGCATCCTCCTTGTCGAGAAGGTTACCAAAGCTTACTGAATTTGCTTCGCAAGCATCCTGACAGGCCACCTTGATTGAATCGGCCTTGACCCTGAGATCCTCCGGCTTGATTTTCACGTTAGTAGAATTCTGCCCTGCCCGGAGAGTTTTCATCCGACCAATCTGCTTCTGCTTGATCTTGGCGCTCTCAAGCCTCTGCACGCAGTAGGTGCATTTCTCCATCACCCCACGCATGCGTACGGACACATTCGGATTTCGCTGCAGGTGAGGAGCCTCTCCCACCTGTTTCTCGCCGAAAGGCCCCTTGTAAAGGTTGTGGGCAATGACTGGATTGCGCTTGTTGTAGTCAAAATAATTGAAGCGTCGCGCCTTGTAGGGGCAGTTATTTGCACAGTAGCGAGTCCCAATGCACCGGTTGTAGGCCATGGTGTTCAGCCCTTCCTCACTGTGGACTGTTGCATTCACCGGACAGACCGTCTCACAGGGAGCATTCTCGCACTGCACGCAGGACACCGGCTGAGGGATCATTTCGGGATTTTGCTGAACCCACTCCGGGGTCGGAACTTTCTTATAGCTCTCTTCGTCCATCTCCGTCATGGGCGCCGCAAAGTAGCGGTCCATTCGAACCCAGTGCATTTCACGGCCCATAGCGACCTGTTCCTTACCGACGATAGGAATATTATTTTCCGCCTGACATGCGATCAGGCAGGCGTTGCAGCCTACGCAAGTGTTGAGATCAATTGTCATACCCCATTGGTGAATCTTATCACCGATGAGATCGTCCTGCTTGTCCTTGTCGCTTTCCCACGTCGTGGATCCCTTCCGTTTGTAAAGCGAAACATTCTCAGGTGCGTGAGAGTCGACGGGACCCTGTTCACGAACCTTGGCAACCTGTTCCTCGAAGGAAACCTTGTGTCCGTGGTGCTCGACGTCGTTGGTCGAGATTTCCCGAGCAAGCGCCCGGCCATTCATCGCGTTATGCTCCTGCACGAGGGCCACGGGATAGCGCTCCTCAATCTTTTTGACGGAGACGGCTTCGCAGATGAAGCCTGAGTCTCCTCTCAACTGGTTGGCATTGAAGCCCGTGTTCAGTCCCACTGCACTCACCGGGGCCAGAGGGTCATCTTCTCGCGCAAAAGGAACCCCATCCCGACCGTCCGAAGCACCTTGACCATATCCCAGCGCAATGGAGATGCAGTCATCGGCATGGCCAAACGCTACCAAGACCGGAATCTCCATGCGTCCCGCCCCGGTCTTGATCAGCACCATGGGCGCCCTAGCCCCCTTCCCTTCGCCAATGGAGGGCTGCGGAGCATTCTTAACCTTACCCAGGAGAGGAATATTTGTTTCTGGCTCGAGTTGCTCCACGGACTCATAGACGCCGAGCTTCTTGGCCGTTTTCGGGGAGACGAGGGCAGCATTGTCCCACGAAAGCTTGGAAATCGGGTCCGGAGCCTCCTGCAGCCAGCCATTGTCTATGTAGCGCCCATCCCATACCGAAGCATCCGGAAGGAAGTTAATTTCGATGCTTTTCCGGCTGGTCACACTCAATCTGGGCGCCGAGTCCTCGGCGCCGTCCGCATCAACGCTCTGGTAGGAACTGCTCTGGAGATATCCGTTCTTGAGTGCCTCCTTCCATGCCACATCGCCATCATCGTTCGCATTTTCTGGAAGAGAAAATGTCTTCCTTACCTCGGCGAGAGCAGGGGAGGGTTCCTTGCCCATTCCCTCTCCCGCAATCAAGGTTGGAGCCACCACCGGATCTTCCGCCCCCTCGGACGAAAGACTTTCCCAGTCAAACTCCCTCCAGCTCAGCAGCTGCGAAAGGATTTCGAGTTCCGAGAATCCGCCGTATAGTGGCAAGATCATCGGTTGGATTAGAGAATACGTCCCGGTCGCGGTTCGGGTATCACCCCAGCTCTCAAGGTAATGCGCCGCAGGAATATGCCAGTCACATCCCAATGCCGTCGCGTCGGTCCTCACTCCGAGGTGGATACTTAACTTTGCCCTTTTGAGCTTTCTCTTAAATTGCTCACCCGGTCGATCAAAGAGAGGATTGGCCGGGCCGAGAAGCAACACGGTTGTTTCTCCATCAACTTCCGCCTCAAAATCTGCGATCGTCCCATAGTCGGCCCGACCTGTTTCGTAGACCACCATACTATTGCCGTAGGACCCGATTTTCCTGTTGATGGCAATGACGATCCGCTGCAGTTCTTCCCCGTGTCTGCTTCCGGCAAGAACCACCGCATTTCCCTCGTGTGCCCGTAGGTCTGCGACACACTCCTGAATCCATGAGTCAAAGTTTTCCGCACTACCCAGCAATTCCGCCTTCTCTTCACTCGAAAGTCCTGCGGAATCATACCCTTCAACCTTGACCCCAAGTTCGGTGGCCACCTGAGCAGCTACTGCTGCCATCTGACTGGGCTTAGCACGCATCCGGTGGTCTGCCATGCCCCCGGTCAGGCTGAAAGCAGACTCAACCATGTAGAGCCGGTTCATGGCGTCTGCTGCAACATCCTCCCTGTAGTCCTCGCCACCCCCCTGCCTCTTTCTGGAGAAGTCAGAAGCACTTCCGGTCGCATCAATTCCAAGGAAATCGCAATCGAGAGAAAGAATACGTTCAGCTCTCGAGAAATCTACGACCGTCTGAGTGCCTTGTCCGAACACTTGCCCCTCTACTCTCCGCCTCGCTTCTCCGCACAAGGCCTCATAGCTGTAGAATTTTGACCCCGGATAGGCCTTTTCGATCTCCCCTTTCAAGCGATTTCGTGTAGGACTGTCGTCCTCGCCTACGATGACGGCCAACTTGGAACCTTCACGGGCTAGAGAACCCAAAACCCGCTCAAACTCTCTTTGAGAAGCCTTTTTTCCCTTCCGGAGAAAATTCCTCGACCGCTTTGGATCATAAAGGTTGAGAACCGAGGCCTGGGTCAGCGCGTCTGCACCGCATCCATCATTGTGGCCTCCGTTTGGCGCGAGGGTGGTCGGGCGGCCCTCATAAGTTGTGACGACCAGCGGCACCGATCCCTCTGCCCTGGGCCGGGTGGAAGCATAATACAAGGGCTTTCCCGGAATGACCCACTCGGGGGCCTTCTTGTATGGAACGATGTAGGACTCCGGTCGACGGCAGGAAACCAAGGTGAGTCCGCTCAAGGCTGAGGATGCTCCCATCAGCTTCATGAAACTCCTCCGCGTCGCCTTCTGATCTTCCTCGCTGAGATGCCCGGAGCCCTCGGGGAACTCGCGCTCCACGTGAGCCCTGAAACTCGCTGTGCGCTCCAATTCTCCAACGCTGCGCCACGAGCTTACCCCCGAGTCATCGGAAGGCGCTTCAGGATGATGGAACACGCGCTTACTCATTTTTCACCGGTGGCAGGTCCAGCAGCTCTCCTTCGCCTTGATGTTCCAGTGCTCTTTCAGATACAGTCCCAGCTCCTTCTGGCTTTTGAGCTGCTTCCCCGTTTCCGGGTCAACCATCTTATTTTCTGCCAGCCATTCCTCTGCGTTATAATCNAGGTTGTAGACCTCCTCCAGAGGTCGAAGATGCTTTTCAGGGTTCCGGTGACACTCAAGGCACCACCCCATCGAGTGAGACTCGGCCTGNTACACGACCTTCATCTCATTGACCTTTCCATGACAGGATTCACAGGAGACTCCTCGATTCACGTGCGCGGAATGGTTGAAGAAGACATAGTCCGGGCTTTGGTGGATGCGCACCCACTTGATNGGCTCACCATCATAATGCTCGTAGTCCTTATCAAAAGCCCGCCGCAGTGGTTGGAGCTTGTCGCTGTCTGTCCGGACGTGCTGATGGCAGTTCCAGCAGGTGCTCGCAGAGGGCACGTTCGCGTGTCCNGAATGCTCTACAAAACTATGGCAATAGCGGCAGTCCATTCCCAGCTGGTTCACGTGCAGTGCGTGATCGTAGGGTATGGGCTGCGAAGGCATGTAGCCCACGCGTTGCGCTTTGGGCGTGGCGTAGTAAGTGAACCCTACTACCACGCTCGCACCGGCAACTCCTAGGCAAACCGCAATCTTTAGCGGCAAAATGTTCGTCCAACGCGGGAAGAAATTGGCCATGGGCTTTACTGCCCGTAAACTAGGGCCTTGTGAAATTTTTCACAAGGCCTTTGTGAAATTTTTCACAAGCCGGAATTTGGAAAGGCTCNAAGTGGCTCAGAGTCACAATTATAGGGCTTTTCCGAGTTTTCNCAGNATTGNNAATANCNNGNCCGAGGATCGGAAATTTCNCNCCTCGTGNCGACCCGATTTCGACGCTCTGGCACCAACCCAAACAGNGCCCANAACTCCNACGAAAAGACCCCNTTTGAGACGAGAATCGGAAAACCAGGCCGACATGGCCANCCCACCCCANAATGAAGCCCCATTTTTGTCTTATTTTGAGGGCACCTCAAAGTCCCCGAGAGCATACTGGAGCCCTCCCAGGTAGACCTTGAGAACCTCTGGATGCCAGTACATCGCGTCATTATGACCCAGAGAACAATAGAACACCCGTCCCTCTCCCCATTTCCGCACCCACGCCACCCCGTAGTCGCGATCCGCGCGCTTCAGATTTTTCTTGTCGCTCCTTTCCAGATCAAGACGGAGCAGCATCTGGACCTTGCTGGAGTCATACGGATCCCGGAGTTGGTAGATTTCCTCCTTGAAACTCATGCTCTGCCCATTGAGGTGAGCCACAATTGGATGCTTCTCCTGTCCTTTCTCCACCGCGATCGTGACATTGCTGCCCCCACCCCAGGGGTGGCCATCGAAGGCGCCGTTGATCATCTTGGAATATTCCGGGGTGTTTCCTCCACTCGGCTTCAAGGTGTCCGTCGCAGAGTGAAAGCCCGCAAAGCCTTTCCCCCCTTTTACAAAATCCTGAAGATTCTTCTGTAAGCGCTCCGAGCGAGCCTTGGCATCGGGCTTACCCTTCTCCATGAAGGGATCTCCCGTGGTATTCAGGAAAAGAATCGCGTCAAACTCGTTAATCTTGTTGCTCTCGAAGTTATCGAGGTCGTCGCTCAGGATGGCCTCGAAGGCCCCTGTCTTCTCCCCCATCATCTTCATCGCAGTCAGTCCGGTTGCGATCGATCCATGACGGAATCCAGTGGTGCGAGAAAACACCAGCAGCTTACGCTTCTTTTTTGCCGCAGCGAACGGCCTCTCCGGAAGACTGGGAGCGATTTTATCCGCATTCTTGCCCTTGGGATTTCCGTCTTTCTGGCCTATCGCAAGAGGTACCATGGCCACCGCGAGGGCAGCTGGAAGGATGAGGGAAATTCTACGCTTCATGTTGGATCTCAATATTTCCAGAAAGCCTAGAGAGCACCTCTGATCAGCGCAATCCAGCATTTGTCGGAACTCCCACGCCTGAGCCCGGCGAGGCTCTTCCCCTGGTTTCAGACGTCGAGGCTGGTCCAAGCCGCATTACTCCGGGAAGAATCCACGCAAGCCTTGATAAAGGCATTGCCTGCGACCCCATCATCGACAGTCGGAAAATCATAGCCCCCCGCAGGAGGGTCGTTCCCCCCAATCTGATCCGCGATAGCGGCCGCAGCCGCCAGATAGACATTAGCAAACGCCTCAATAAAGCCTTCAGGGTGCGCAAAGGGAGTCCGCGAATTTGAAGATGCCGCCTCTCCCAGGTAGTCATTGCCTCGACGATACGTTTTCCGCGGGGCATTTGCATACTTCACGATCAACTCATTCGGATCTTCCTGATGCCACTCGATCGAGGCCTTCGTCCCATAGGCACGGATGTTGAGATTATTCTCGTCACCATTCGAAATCTGCGACGCATAGATAATACCCTTCACTCCATCAGTAAACCGCACAAGGCAGTTCCCGTCATCGTCGAGTTCGCGTCCGGGAATGAAAGCCGAAAGCTCTGCTGCGAGCTCATCGACTTCAACACCACATATGTAGCGAACAAGGTTGTGAGCATGAGTCCCGATATCTCCCATGCAGTTGGATGCTCCCGCGATTGCCGGATCTGCCCGCCAGTTTGAGATCTGTCCTTGTCCGTCACCCTCAACATCCCCGACCGCGTAGCCTTGCGGGTATTCCGCCACGACCTTGAGCAACCTGCCAAGCTCTCCATCCTGAACCATCCTCCGGGCCTCTTTCACCATCGGGTAACCGGTGTAGTTATGAGTCAGGCAGAATACCTTGCCGCTTGCGTGTACCAGTTTCTGAAGATCCTTGGCGTCCTCAAGGTTACTGGAAAGGGGCTTATCACAAATCACGTTAAATCCGGCTTCGATGAAGGTTTTGGACACCGCGACGTGGAGGTGATTCTGCACCACGATCGTTACAAAATCGATTCGATCCTCCCGGGCAGCCTCCTTCTCGGCCATTTCCTCGTAGGATCCGTAAACCCGGTCTGGTGACAGGAAAAAATCCTCCCCGCTGAGCCTGGATTTTTCAGGGTCAGAGGAAAACGCCCCCGCTACCAGTTCGATCTTTCCATCAAGATTGGCTGCCATGCGATGCACCGCGCCAATGAACGCCCCGCGTCCACCGCCAACCATTCCCATCCGAAGTTTTCTATTGAGTGCCATTATATGTTTCCTGTTGCTTTTGAATTCCTCATAAGGAAAGAGGAACTGGATTGATTCTAGAGCGATACCGGGGCTCCATTCTCTGCTGAGTTATAGAGTGCGTCGATGATTTGCATGAGTTTCAAGGCTTCCTGCGGGGTATTGAGAGGATCCGCCGTTCCCTCGATTGTCTCTACGAAATTGGCAGCCGACGCAATCCGCCCCATGTCCTCGCATGGTTCCGTTTCGATCTGCCGATTGACAGATGTCCCGTCTTCCTGAACGTAGAGCTCACAAGTATCGATCGCGGTTTCATCCAGCCCGTCGGTTCCGAAAAGGCGTTCTACCTTGCCTCCTGCCTTGCTTCCCTGGAAAACAACAGAGACCACCTCTCTCTCAATCATTTCAGCCCAGGAGTTCCGCAGGCTGAGAACCTGTCCGCTCTTAAAGGTTACCAGACCGTGCGCAGCCGCCTCTACATCAGTTTTACCATCAGCATTATCTGGAATACCCCATGGTCCCTTAAACGTCTTGTCGGTGATAAAGTCGTCAAAGGTCTGGCCGAGGACATGAGCGGGCTCCGGGTAACCCATGAAATAAAGAGCAAGATCGATCATGTGGAGCAGGTCGATGACAGGGCCGCCACCCGAAAGCTCCTTTGTAGTAAACCAGCCTCCAAAACCAGGTATGCCCGTCCGTCGGATCCACTGTGCCTGAGCCGAGTTAATCTGGCCAACGGCTCCTTCAGCTATCAGCTTCATCATGGCCTGCGACTCTGGTCGGGCGCGATTGTTAAAGTTGAACATCAGAACCTTCCCGGCCCTCTCTGCAGCCGTAATCATCTCCTCAACTTCAGCTGCATTGAGCGCGGGAGGTTTTTCACAAAACACATGTTTTCCAGCTTCCAGCGCCTGGATTGCCAGCGGCGCATGATACTTGTTCGGAACAATGATGCTCACGGCATCAATCTCCGAATCAAGGAGTTCTCCGGTATCTCCAAAGACCTGTGAAACGTTCCATTCGTCCGCAGAGGCCTGCGCAGCATCCCTGTTGACGTCGGCGATTGCGACCAGTTCTCCACCTCCCTGCTGAAAGCCGGGCGCGTGATACTGAAGCATGCCACCCGCTCCGATGACTCCTACCCTTGTTGCCATGATTTCGCTCCGGTCAGGGGTTACTGGTTCTCCTTATCGAAGGCCGAATCAAAAATTACGTCACTGGGCGCAAAATCAAGGTCCTTCGTGAAGGCGCAGCTCTCGGCCGCACCATGGAAGCGGTCCATGCGACCATCCTCCCATTCAACGGAAAGGGGACCCGCGTAGGCAATGTCATTCAGGGCCACGATGATTTCCTCAAAATCGGTATCTCCGCGCCCGACGGAACGGAAATCCCAGAACCTGCGTGCATCGGTGAAATCGGTATGACCACCAAAGACACCAACACTGCCGTCCCCGTGGCCCCACCAGGCATCCTTCATGTGGACATGAAAGATCCGGTCAGCGAAGTCCCGAATGAACTTCACGTAGTCAACCCCCTGGTAACCGAGGTGACTGGGATCGTAATTAAAACCAAATCTGGAGTGCCCCCCGATCGCCTCGATCGCTCGCGCAGCGGACGCGATATCGAAGGCGATTTCTGTCGGGTGGACCTCAAGGCCGAAGTCAACATTCACTGCATCAAACTCATCCAGAATAGGCTTCCAGCGAGCGGCAAAATCTTCGAAGCCCTTCTGGTAATATTCCTGACTGGTGGGCGGAAACGCATAGATGGAATGCCAGATACTGGATCCGGTGAAGCCATTGACTACCGCACGTCCTGAACCCCCAGGCTTATCCGCCATGAAGGATGCTCCCGCATCGATGAATTTCCGGCAGGCCTTGCCGGTGTCAATCATCTCCTGGGCGGCACGCTGCCGGACTCCCTCCGGGTCACCATCACCCCAGATCTCAGGTGAGAGAATAGACTGATGGCGTTCGTCAATAAGATCGCACACTGCCTGGCCAACCAGGTGATTTGAAATGGCGTAGCACAGCATGTCGTTCTGCTGAAGAAGCTCCCACCGCCCTTCAACATAACCATCTTCGTTGAGTGCCCGCTGCACGTCAAAATGATCGCCCCAACAGGCAAGTTCGACTCCGTCATAACCCATTTCCTTTACCTTGGGCAGAAGATCGGAGAGAGAGAGGTCGGCCCACTGGCCGGTGAAGAGTGTAACTGGTCTTGCCATTGTTCTATTTAGTTGCGAATTGCCCTCAGTCCTTAGGGAGCGGAAACGCTTCGTGCAAGGCTGAGACCCATTTTTGCTCCAATTCCTGGTAGATTTTCCCGGTGCCCTCCCCGGGCACCACGGTTGAACCCGCCTCAGGCTGGCAGAACGCTCCTTCGAGTGAGGCAATGGGAATTCCGCAAACCGCATTGGCGGCTCTCATCGCTGCCCCCAGAGCCGCAGACCCGGCCACGCTCAAACGGGACACAGGAACCCCAAACACATCAGCCACGGTCTGGGCGATTCCTGTATTTTTCGAGGCTCCTCCCGTAAGGAAAATTGTCTCCGGTGACACCCCCAGCCATCTGGAATGCACCTTCATGTTAATGAACTGCCCCTCCAGCAAAGCACGCACTACCGCAGCCGGCTCCCTCTCAAGCTCTTTCCAGCCGAAATACACAGGAGCGGAAGAGCTCACCCGGGGGGTAATCTCCGGGCCAAAGAATGGAAGCATGCCCCGGCCCAGATTACCGGGCGGCGTCTGGTCGAGTCCCTCCCGATCAAAATCAGACCAGTCCAGCCCCAGATCGTCTCTCACCTTCTCGCGGGCAAGGGATCCATTCAGGAAACAGATGAGGCTCATGAAACCTCCCATCGGATTACCGAAGACGTGTCCAAATCCGTTGGGGTCAGTGCGGGGATCCGGCATCGCAGCGAAGAGAGTATCACTTGTTCCCAGACTGATGACCACCTTTCCGGGCTTGGAGGCTCCCATTCCCACCAGGCTGCACGGGTTATCGCCGGAGAAGAGAACGACTTTGCAATCCGCGTTCATTCCATAGTTCTCAACAAAGAACTGGCTCACGGTTCCCACAACTGTTCCCGATGGCTTCGGTAGAGGAAGTTTCGCCCGCAAATCCGGAGCAGTTGCCTGGAGCAGATCCTCATCCCAGTCTCCTGAAGCGAGGTTGAGCAGATTCATCCCCGCTCCATCACCATAATCGATCCCAACATTTCTGCCCGCTACCACGGAAGCCATAAACGAGCTCACAAGGTGGATGACTCCTGTGAGCTCCCATCCATCGTAACTCGTCTTCGCGAAACGACGGATCTGCGGCCCGGTGAAGCGCTCGATCGCGATTGATCCACTCCGGCTGCATACTGCCGAGTCGCCCCCCAGGGCCCGGGTGATTTCGCTGCACTCCGCGGAAGTGGAGGTATCCATCCAGATGGGCGCTGTCTGCCGGGTCAGGTGCGAAAGAATCTGTCCCTTGAGCGTCTTTCGGGGGTCCATATTCTCCAATGCGTCCGCGAAACCCTCATCGAGATAAACGCTTCCGTGCTGCTGGCCGGAACCGGAAACCGCTACGATTCGCGACATCTCCACCGGACTGGATGCGAGACGGGAGAATACCAGCTCCAGAGCATCCAGCCACATCAATGGATCACTGTGAACTTCGCCATTCTCACCCCCGGGAATGAACCCAGAAGGCTGGCCGTAGTCCGGCAAGTCCTCTCCAAAACTCACTGATTCCTCGTGGATGATCGACTTCGAATCAACATCAATGACGACCGCAGAAACGCTTTGCGTGGAAGAGTCTAAACCAAGGACTAAGGGCATGATTTCTTGTGTTGGTAGCAACTGGCGACTTTCATATCAGGACTCAGACCCTCTGCGAGATTATACCCGGCAGCGAACCAATGGACCTCGGCTTTTCCGACTAGATTTCTGGAATTTGATGCCTTGGTTGCAGCACATCGATAAGGTTGGCACGGCAGATGCTTTAAGAAAGATACCGTGTGTCTAGTGGTGGCGCGGTGGCCTCCCTTGATTTTTGGGTTTTTCTTGTGCGGGTCATCCGCGCCACTCGACACACACGGTCACAAGAGGGTTGGTTTTTCGAGAAGATCGGATCTTCCCAAACTCTCCGGGCGAATTTTCAGAAGGACCGATTGGCACACTTGATGCTGGAAGATTATGCCGTGTAGCTAGTAGTGGCGCGGAGGATTCGCCGGTGATCTTGGGTTCTTCCGCGCAGGTCGTCCGCGCCACTCAAGATCCTTCTCCGGCGACCTGAACCTAGAGATAATCGTTAAGGAGGTTTTCCAGCATTTCCTGACGCCCACTCTCGAGGAGCGGAGGGTTAATTCCCAGCGCATAGGCATCCAAGGAATCAAGACTCGCTTGCCCTGATTCTATTTCTGCTCCGACTCCAGAGTCAAAGGATTGGTAGCGTGCACGGACGAATTCATCGAAACGCCCATCAGCAATGATCCGGGCCGCGATCTTGAGTCCCCTGGCAAAGGCATCCATACCGCCGACATGGGCGTGGAAGAGATCTTCCGGAAGGTGAGACTCTCTCCGCCTCTTGGCGTCGAAGTTCAATCCCCCGGTGGTGAAGCCCGCACCATCGTTCATCTTGAGAACCCTGAGCATGACATTGGCACACTGATAGATGTTGGTAGGGAACTGGTCAGTATCCCATCCAATCAGCTGATCTCCCCGATTCGCATCAATGGAACCCAGGGCTCCGGCGGCAGATGCGACGTCCAGTTCGTGCTCCATGGTGTGGCCGGCGAGCTCTGCATGATTGGTCTCGATATTGAGTTTGAGATGATCCATCAGGTCATACTCCCTCAGAAAGTTCAGACATGCCGCCGCATCCGAGTCATACTGATGGGTGGAAGGCTCCCGCGGTTTCGGCTCAATGTAGAATTGCCCGGTAAATCCGATCTTTTTGGCATGATCAACGGCCATGTGCAGAAGCCGGGCAAGATGATCCAGCTCGCGCTTCATGTCCGTATTGATCAGGGAGGCGTAACCTTCCCGGCCACCCCAGAATACATAGCCCTCACCTCCGAGCGCATGAGTCGCCTCCAGAGCGTGTTTCACCTGGCTTCCGGCATATGAAAACACATCGGCGCTCGGTGACGTGGCTGCACCCTGTGCATAGCGAGGGTGCGCAAAAAGACATGCCGTTCCCCAGAGCAATTTTTTTCCACTACTGTTCTGAGCGCCCTGCAATTCCGCAGTAACACGCTCAAGATTCGAATGTGTCTCAGCCCAGCTGGATCCCTCGGGAGAAACGTCTCGATCATGAAAGCAATAGAAATCGATCTGGCTNTTCTCAAGAAACTCAAAGAAGACCGGGACTCTTGCGAGCGCATTGTCAAGAGACTCACTTCCATCGTCCCACGGCATGAGGGCGGTCCCCACCCCGAACGGATCCCCGAGAGGATTCCGCATGCAATGCCAGTAGGCCGCACCAAAGCGCAGGTGGTCCTTCATGCTCTTTCCGGCAACGATCTCCTCGGGATTATAATGACGGAATGCAAGCGGGTTGTCCGAGTCCGGACCTTCAAATTCAATCTTGGAGACGTTGGAAAAGTAGTCTGACATGATATTCGAGTCTGTTCGATGTTCGGTCCCGCTCTTGCGGCAGGGGCCGGACGCTACAAAGCGCCCCCCCTGCCGGCCAGAAATAAATCGGGGTTCTTAGGGGTCCTAAACGCCTGAAATCAGACAGGCAGACTTTCCCCTGCAAGGAATCTCCTACTTTCAGGAACCTGCCGTTAGAAGCGGCATGGTCAAATCAATCCGATCATATTTGGATCCAAACTGTTCGGATATCATGTTCGCACTGATTCGAGCGGACTCATAAATGGTCGGCAATCCGCTGCCGGGGTGGGTGCCCCCGCCCGCCAGATAAAGGTTACTGAACTTGGAATAGCGGTTATGGGGGCGCAGGTAGAGGAGCTGGTTGAGGCTATGCTTGAGGTTAAAAGTAGCACCCATGAAAACTGATTCGTCATCCCGCCAGTTCTGCGGAGTGATCATGCGCTCCTCTACAATCCGGTCGCGAAGGTCTTTCATCCCTGTCTGNGCCTCAATCCGGTCCAGGACCTTGTCNCGATACGAAGANTGCATGGCCGGCCAGTCAACCTCGTGCCGGGTGTTGATCGTAGGGACGAGAACATAGAGATTGGAGTGCCCCTGTGGCGCTACCAGTGGATCTGTCACTGAGGAATTCCTGACGTATACAGACATGTCCTCTGAAACGACTCGCTCATTCTGGATCTCTGTAAGGTTTTTCCGGTAATCGTCAGCAAAAAGGATTTGGTGATGAGGCTCCGCNTCATAGAGCGTGTCGAGCCCCAGATAGAGCATGAAGGTCGAGCACGAAAAACCCTTCCTGCGCACCTTGTTCTCAGGAACATTGTGTCCGTTCAGTAACTGGGTGACTGCATGCCCATAGTCTGCATTGAGGACCACGGCATCGGCCTTGATGACCTCTCCCGAATCGAGACGGACTCCACTAGTTTCCCAGCCCTGACTGAGGACCTCGCGCACCGGGGAATCAAGACGTACCTCCGCTCCATCCTGCTCTGCGATTTCTGCCATCCTCTCCGAGATCCTGCTGATACCTCCCTGCACGTGATAAATCCCGAACCTATACTCGAGAAACGCGAGTATGCTGAAGAGGGCAGGACACTTCCACGGTGACATTCCCAGATATTTTGACTGAAAGGTAAACGCCAGGCGCAAGCGCTCATCAGAGAAATATTCTCCCAGAAGCGAAAAAACAGAATGCCTCGTTGCCACATAGGGGAAGGCATCAAGCAGGCACTTCCGGAAAAGATCCCTGAACCTGCTGTAGGAAGCCGTGAGGCAGGGAACCAGCAATCGGAACTTTTCCTCTTGATCAGACATGAACCGACGAAACCCATCGCTTTCTCCAGGAAAAACNCGCTCAATCTCAGATGCCATCTTCACTGGATCTGAACTGGTTTCAATCGACGTCTGGCCCCACTTCAGACGCGTCATNGGATCGAGCTGGATCAGGTCGAGTTCATCGTCCAGGTTACGCCCCGCCTCCTGAAACATTTCCTCAAGAGTAAATTTCTGGTGTAGGAAAGTCGGTCCCGTATCAAANTCATAGGAGCCTGCCTTCAAACGGGCACTCCGGCCTCCCACCTGCGCCGCCTTTTCTACCACGGTGACTCGATAACCCCGGTGGGCCAGAATCATCGCTGCTGTGAGCCCGCCTGGCCCAGCTCCTACNACTACNATNTGCCTGTCTGAATTCNTGCGTGAATCAGCCATAGTCCGGTGCGATCACTTGAAGTTCGTGGCTCGATATCCCGTCAAATCAGGATCAAAAATATTTTCGTTCAATTCAGGGCCAGTATGAACCTTGTCGAATACGATCTGCTGGGATGATCCATCCCGAAGTGTAAGGTCAACAGATTGCAGAATCCCATTTGTGCTTCCCGTCACGAAGGTGAGAACCCGAATCCCCTGCGCCAGAGCCCCCTTGGGCTGGACATTGATTCGATCTCTTCCGTCCTCACTGCTTACACCCATCAACTGATACTTCTGCTGGAACTCCTCCCAACTTTGCGGAAAACCCCGGGCGAGGATCGCCATGCTGTTTCTAGTCTTCCCTGCGGGACTTTTCTCATATTGGCGGGACCGGGTTCGCATGACGAGCAATTCATCATCCACCCGGGTCACAATTGTCCGCGGTGGATGGCCCGTCTGCCAACGGAATTTCGTGCCTTTCCTGCGATCCAGCCACAACACTCCACGCTGGCGAATGACGGATTTCAGACTGGTCAGTTTTCTGGTCTGAGTGAACTCTACCTTCAGCGCCTCCACGCCGGCGTTGGTAGACAACCAGCGTCGCACCGCCCGCTCTCCTTCATTCTCAGTTTCTNCCATCAAGTTACCCCCCTGGTGGAGGAACATGACGATCAGAAAGTGGACTACGAGCCTCGGCATCTGGCACAANGCTAATCAACTTGATCCACGCTGTCAGCCGCGGAATTCGGTCTGGAGTGCATAAGACTGTACCAGGCAGGCAGGAGAACGACGGCTACGAAAGTATTGGCGAGGATTCCTACCGCACAGACTACCCCGAGGCTGGACAGACCATCGGCAGAGGCCGTTGCTAATGACCCAAACCCGATTGCCGAGGAGAGCCCGCAGAAGGTTACCGCCTTTCCCATCCCCAGCCGCACCCTACCAAGGTTCCCCTTGCTCCGCCTCAGCGCAAAAAGCATATGAATACTGAAATCAAGGCCCGTACCAAAAAGAAGCGGGATCCCACAGANNTTGAATGAGTTCCATGAAAGCGGGGTCCAGACCGTGAGAATGATAATCACTGCCCCACCAAAGAACAGAGCGAGGAGAGTCAGGGCCAGATCCCGCCACGATCGGTAGACGAGGGCAAGCACCAGCACCAGCAGCCNCAGCATCGGCAGAAACACTTTCCATAGATCTTTCAAAATCCGCTCGTTCAGNGCCGTCCCGAGCGATCCCAGGCTCGCNACATTGGCATGGTCGTCACAAATCTCCGTCACCCACCNGCGTCCACTATTTCTTGCCGGTTTCAGAGCANCCACGGCCGCAACGGTCTCTTCNCCCTCCGCGACGATCTGGTCGACTGTCCATTTCGCGAGGTTCCCGCTGGGACGGATCGGCCTCTCGCCGTCAAACTTTTCGAGGTAGCTCACCCAGGAATTGATGACTGCACGGGTAAGATTTGTTCCTTCTTCGCTGAAACCGGCCTCATCAATCTCCGCGAGGAGACGTGGTCCTTCCAAGATCAGGCCCTTCAGGACCCGGGCATTACTGCGTTGGTGCTCAGGATGTGGCACCCAGAAGTCAGGAAAAATAGCTCTCTCAACCAGCCCATCGGCCTGCGCCCGGGAAGACCTTGCCTTGAATGCTCGAAGCTGTGAGTGCAGCTCTCCGAAATNCGACCCCGTAATCACAGCCGGAGTGGTCTGACGGTCCCCATGCAATTCTTCCCGCATTTGATTCCATGAAAGCAGAGCCGGACTCTTCTTCATTCTGAAAGGGTGGAACTCTGCCTCCATCACCGGCTTTTCAATCATGAAAAGCGAGACGATCGCCGCGACCGGAATAAGGACCGCAAAGGCTGCCGCAATACCTTTCCGCATGGAGGACGGGACCCAGTCGCGAGCACTACATCGGGTTCGCCTCCCCGCAAAGGACACCGCGATCGGGGCAAACCCAAANAGCATGACGACCGCACCCACAAGTATTCCCAGGGCTACGAGGTTCCCGAGCTCTGCCAACCCGGGAAGGGAACTGAAGTTCAGGCTGAGAAAGACCGCCGCCGTTGTCACCGAGGCCCACACTATACCGGGCCCCACCGCCCTCCGGAGCTTCCGGACCGATCCGGGAGAAGCGAGAGCCTCTCGGTAGAGGACGATGCCATAGTCCACGGCCAATCCCATCAGGATGGCGGCGAACCCAACACTGATCACACTCAACTCACCGAGAGCCAGCTCCGCGAGGGTGAGGGTAATTGCCAAGGTTCCCATCATGGCTGCGAGGAGCCAGCCGAGAGGGANCATCTGACGATGCATCAGGAAGAAGAGGAGCGAAATGAGGACGAGGGTCAGGACAANGGAGACCGTCATGTCTCTTTCCATTCCTGCCCCTATCTCCGACATGAAAGCTGGGGTTCCGGTGAAGCCGATATTCACCTTCATNTCCTCTGTCTTTTCCTCATTCCACGTCTCAAGCCACTTGCCCACCACTTCCTTGACCTTGGCCAACCAAGACGTGACCTCCCTGTAGTCAGAAAAATCAACTCCCTTCCCCTCTGCGTAGATAATTTCGAACTTCCCGGAAGACGAACGCATTGGGTCAAGTGCAGGCGTGCTTTCTTCTCCGGAATCAGAAGCAAGCTGAGAGAGGCGGAAGGGGTCATAGCTCGTCAGGAGGGCACTCTCCGTGTCGAAGGCGTCATGAATCTCCTCCAGTGCACCGTGCAGGGCCTCCGTTGATTTGCCCGCAGCAAGCCGGCTTTCCAGCGAAGACAGNTGCTCTGGAGGCCCGTTAAACCATGCCCACGCGACAAGCGNCCCCCCCTCCGCCAGGATTCTCTTGAAATCAGCTTCCCGGAAAAGATCCGATATCAGGGAGTCCTGTTCGTGGAGCACTACAGCGAGAGCGCCCGTCGCCTCGTCAACAGCTCTTCCGGATTGGCCATCTATGGTGAGGATCAACTGGGCGTCCCGACTAAAGAACCGGTTAATCTGATCCAATCCTCTGGCCTCTGGCAGATCACCGGGAAGCAACTCGAAGACGTCTGATGAAAATCGAACTCTCGTAATCGCGAGGACTGCCAGCGCAAACACGAGAATAACAATAGTAACACGCAGAATCCTTTTCATCTTCCGGTCTCGTTAAGGTCCTTCTGAAGACCCATCAGCAGACGGGACAAGCGGTGCCGTGTATGCCGCTGGGCCACGATGCAGGGAACATTTGAAATCAGGGCATACCCGGTAATCGTTAAGGCAGCCACGGGCCATGGATTCCACAGAAGTACTATGAGGACACATGGGATCTGAAGATGATGAGCCAGTTCGCCACGGCATGTTTCCAGACGGAACCTGCAGACGTATTCCACATCCCGACTGACCAGGGATCTTTTGGCAAAGCCGCCCAACCATGGAGCGCCATCAGGCAAAAGGTCCTTCCAACGGCGGACTNCCAGAAGACGCTCATAAACGCGCCCCTGCATTTCCCATCTCCTCGCACGGAAGAGCCACGATTCCGGATCAAACCTGGTTTCGGTCATGCGAGTTAGAAACCATGAGGGCAGAACATGGCAAATCGGTATCACGGTGACGTTAAGCACCACGATCACCGCGTTGGGAAACTCAAGCAACATCGCGGCCCTTCCACTGCACGGTTCCTCCTTTTTTCTTTCGCAGCACGGCTTGGAAGAACACCAATTGATAAAAGGTGAGACCCAGGGGAAATGCCGAGGCGGCCAGAATGGAATATCTGCCGGATGCACGGAACAAATATCCGCACTGGAGAACCCAGAGGACATAGAGACTCGCCATTGCCACTGCGAGAGTGGGGGGTGCCACGAGCAGAAAACAAACCGGCACCGCAGACATGAAGAGACCAGACATCCATAGGGAAACGCCGAGAAGCGCCGACTTCGGGGTATTGGCTGCACCAGAAACGGTGCCCTTGCTCCATCCCGCAATAAGATCGCGGATCCCCCCTGGAAACATTCTCATGGAAATCGTGTTTTTCCCAAGCCAGCAGCGCCGCTCCACCCCGGCAGCGGCAAAGCACCTCGAAAGCTTGAAGTTCTCCAGCACATCTCCCCTCACACGGGAGTGCCCACCAACGAGATCGTATTGCTCCCTCGAGACCAGCATGACCTGTCCGAACAANCCAATGTCCCTCGCCGCCACACCCCTTGCCGTAAATGCGTTCACTCCGAGGATCATGGTAATGTTGAAGAAGGCTGACAATTGTTCATAGGGCGCACGGACCTCATGATAAGGGCAGACTGAGTGAACCTGAGGATCGCCTTCCGTTAATCCCATGAGTCGCTCAAAGCCTCCCCCGGAGAATTTGGTGTCCGCATCAACGAACAGCAACCAGTCCCCCGTGGCAACTCCAGCGCCCTGGTGACACGCCCACGGTTTTCCCAGCCAGCCAACCGGAGGGGCCTCTCCGGACAAAACGTGAGCACCAAGCTCTCCGGCAACTACCTTCGTCCGGTCTTCCGATTGGTCATCCACNACGATCACTTCGTGAAACCTGCTGCCTCTCAGTGATTTCAGGAGCACCTCGATATTCGCTTCCTCATTCCGGGCTGGAATGATGACCGATATTCGGGCAACTGATTCAGAGGCCCCTGTTCCAGAAGGAACACGGCGCAGGCGCGCGAACAGTCCCCAAGAGACTATCCATGAGAGAAAGCTCAACCCCGTGACAATCCAAAGCGCAGCCTCCATGACGAAAGGAAACCTGTTCTACCGGTCAGGAGCGATATTTATTCTCACANGCGATCACTCTGTCGGACACTTTTTGCCCACAAAGGATCGCCATGGGCATCCCTCCACCTGGATTGACACTTCCCCCCGTAAAAAAAAGATTTCGATACTTGCTGGACTGTTTCGGAGCCTTGAACGCCTTGTTCAGTTTCCAGTCGGAGACAACCCCGTAAATCGAGCCCCGGTTGGAGTTGTAGAGGCCTTCTATGTCGACGGGTGTGAGCAGGTCTTCAACCACGGTATGCTTCCTGAGGTTTTCGAGTCCCATTCTCTCCAGCTTATCGATCACTCTTTCCTTCAGAGCCATGTAGTCATCCATGGTATGTGGTTTCTCCGGATTGATCGGTGGGATATGAGGAAGAATCTTGAGATTGTCGCAGCCCTCGGGGGCCTTGCCCGGATCCGTTCTAGTCGGAGCCACAAGATAAATCGTTGGGTCCTCCGGCAGTTTACCCTCTCTGAAGACCGAGTTGAAATGTCCGCTCTGCTTCTGCGAGTAAAAGAAATTATGATGAGCCAGCTCAGGGTAGATTCGATCCGTTCCTAAATGGAGAACAAGCCCTGAGCAGGCTGGCGCGAAGCGCTCCAGCTTCTTCATGAAAGCCGGNGGCTCGCTCAGCAGACGCCGATAGGCAGGNAGCACTTCCATATTGCAGACAACGTAGTCGCTCNTGAGCTCTTCACCACCTTCAAGGGTGACCCCGNTCACATCACGCGCTCCTGTGCGGTTGATTTCGCTCACTTCCGCTCCAAGCCGCAGTTCAATACCCAGTTCATGGACGAGACGTTCAAGGCCACGCGCCAAGTTGTACATTCCGCCTTTGACATACCACAGGCCGTAATCGAACTGGATCACCGGCATCATGTTCATGTAGCCCGGCGCATCCAGTGCCGAGGAACCTACATACTTGATGAAGTATTCGAAAATCCTTCTCAAGTATTCATCATCAAAATGCTTGGCGATAGACCCCGCCATGCTCTTTCGATGATCCATTTGGAAAAGCAACTTACGCCACCCGTAATGCCGAATGAACTCCCAGATATTGTCCAAACCCTTGCTGAAATAGCCTTCATTGACGAGGTCATACTGTCCTCTCGCATAGGTCAGAAAATCCTGAAACTGACACCAATGGCGCTCTGGGTCCCCGGGCAGTTTTGCCAACTCCATGCGCATGGTTTCAGGATTCTCATGGAGGTCGATGGTCATTCCATCTTCAAAGAAGTTCCGCCAGTGGGGGCTTACCGCCTCCAGTTCGAGGTAGTCTTCCATTCTCCTGCCCGCTCGCTCAAAGAGGCTCCGGAAAAACTGAGGCAGGGTAAAAATGGAAGGCCCAAGATCAAAACCAAACCCTTCGATCTCCTTGAAGTTCAGCTTCCCTCCAATTTTATCGTTCTTCTCGATAATCTGAACATCGAATCCCTCGGCACGAAGGGATATGGCTGCGGCAATACCGCCCAGCCCCGCGCCTATGACGAGGACCGACTTATTTCTTTGAGTGGAGGGAACAACCATGAGGAATGCGCTAATCGCTGCTAATCCTTCGCTATGATTGGCGAGATCGGCCACGATTCAACCGCAAAGCGGATTTCGAGCCTCCCGAGGCTCCACAAAGGTTGGTTGAGGAGTTTCCCATTCTCGGTCACAATGACCGCACATTCCGGGCCATGGCCGAATCTCCCCACGATTTTCAAGCGACGTTTCAGAGGCAGAAGGAGTTCTTTGAGAGCGGCAGGTCCCGGGATCTGAATCTTCGAATTGAAACCCTCGCCCATCTCTCCCGCGAACTGGAGAGACGCACGGACGAAGCTCTGGTAGCGCTGCAGGCCGACCTTCGAAAACCATCACTCGAGGCTTGGCTCGCAGAAATTCACTTTCTCCGCAGCGAGCTTCGCCANTGCCTGAAAAACCTCAAACGCTGGCAAAAGCCTCGACGGGTAGCGAACCCNTTCTATTTCTGGCCAGCCCGCAGTGAAATACGGAGAGAGCCCTTCGGCNGGGTCCTGATCGCATCCCCGTGGAATTATCCCCTGCAACTTTCCCTGAGTCCCTTGATCTCTGCGATCGCAGCTGGGAACTGTGTGATTCTTAAACCGTCTGAATACGCCCCGGAAACCTCCTCCTTCATTCGCGACCTCGTCGGATCCATATTCGATCCCGGCCACGCCACCACCGTCACGGGCGGAGCAGCAACCGGGAAAGCCCTCCTCAATCTTCCATTTGAATTTTTCTGCTACACTGGCGGGGAGAAGGTTGGGCGCCTCTACGCCGAAGCTGGGGCAACAGGACTTGCGCCAGTTCTTCTCGAGCTGGGAGGAAAATGCCCTTGCCTTGTTGANCACGACGTGAATCTGGCGAGAGCGGCTGAGCGCATCGTTGCTGGGAAATTCTTTAATGCGGGACAGACCTGCATNGCTCCGGACTTTGTCGTTCTCCCATCGGAGCTCCATGACGAATTCCGTGATCTCTGCGAAGACGAGCTCCGAAGAGCCTACGCGGAGAATCTAGATCGGGATCTCGCCCGTATCGTGAACCAGAAGCANTATCAGCGGTTGAAAGCTCTCATTCCTCCCGATGCACTCATGATTGGAGAGGATGATCCCGCCAAACTCGCCCTTGCTCCCCGCCTTCTTCCAAATACAACGTGGGACTCTCCGCTCATGCGTGAAGAGATCTTCGGGCCCCTGCTGCCTTTGATTCCCTGCAAAGACATGGATCTCGCGATAGAGCACCTCAAGAACCTGCCNTCGCCTCTCGCCCTCTATATTTTCACGGGTGATCTCCGCGGCGGGGAGCGCATCGCGAGTGTTCTCCGATCAGGATCGGTCTGCTTCAACGACGTGATGAAGACCGGNACAAATCATCTCCTCCCCATCGGCGGACTCGGGCAAAGTGGACTTGGNCGCTACCGGGGTCGCGCAGGATTCGAGCAGTTTAGCNACGAGCGNCCNTTTACAAGACGCTGGCTCACCAGCGACCCCTTCCTGGTGAAGCCACCCTACGGCGACAAACTGAGCCGCTTGAAAAAGTTTCTTAAGCCTTAGGTAGTTAGCGCGGATGCAGCGCTGACCCCGAGATAACGTTCATTTCAGGCCGGGCTGCGNGTGCTGGATNGATNTTGTTNNACATAACTNCCTAATANATAAGCCTTTATGTAATTCTTCGGTCTTTCCTACTTTCCTCTTTTCAATTTCAACTAGTTAGACTAGTTTAACTTGCGTGAGGAGAATTGGGATCTTTGAAGCCAAAACGAAACTGAGCTCTCTCGTGGCCGAGATCATGACCGACGGGGAAGTATTCCATATTACAAAACACGGCCGCACCGTAGCCGAACTCCGTCCCGCCGGACCGCAACCCAATCTCCCTAAACGGGGCATGGCGCGAGGATCGGGATTCTGGATGGCTGAAGACTTCGATGAACCCCTGTGACGGGAGAATTCCCTACCATCCCGGACACCGGCTTCCGCCTTCCAATCACCCAAGGTAAAAAGCCTCACCGAATTCACCCTTCCCTACTTCGGCTTTCTCTGACGCAGACTGAACCAGCCCGACCTGAGAAGTCCTTAAGTCCTGTCTCACTTTACTGCTGCCCTGAAAACCCCCCTGCCTTGCTGGACCCCGGGATTCGTCCCGGGGTCCGGTTGACTCGCAGGATCCGAGTCCAGACTGCCTCCCACCCTGTCTCCATGAATCTTCTCCTCGATTCCAATACGCTCGTCTGGTTTCTGGAGGGCGCTCCGGAGCTTTCCGAAACAGCAGCAGACCTGATCGAGAAAAGGGACTCCCGTTCGCTGGTCAGCTCCGTCACATCGTGGGAGCTCGCAGTGAAATCCGGTTTGGGGCGCCTGCGGCTTCCCTACGCCCTCGGGGAAGAATTCAGCAGAACCATTGAGTCCATCGGACTCGAAATACTCCCCCTGAGCCCCGCAGCGCTCGCCCGGACGGCCAGGCTACCTCGGCACCACCGCGATCCCTTCGACCGGCTTCTTATCGCAGAAGCTTTCGAACAGAATGCTTCGCTCATCAGCCCGAATGTGATTTTCGATTCCTACGGAGTCCAAAGGATCTGGTAGGACAGAGACTCTCAGGGATCTATATTAGATTCGACCAATATCCCGAATGTTCGTCCGATCCTTTGTGTCACAGGTCCGGGAGCACTCCCTAGAAGACGTCCGTTGACTGACTTAATGGAATGAACCTCTCTCGTAGTGGAGGTAAGGAACGCTTCCTCCGCATGCTGGAGGGTTGTGACAGGGATTGCTCTCTCTGTGACCGCAATTCCCTCACGCTTACATAGCTCGATGACGAGCCCTCGTGTCACGCCGGCGAGGCAACCTCCGCTCAGCGGTGGGGTCAGGAGAATTCCTTCGACGACAAGAAACACGTTGGAACCAGTGCCTTCACACAGCTCCCCTCTGGTGTTGGCAAAGATCGCCTCACCAGCACCAAGAGACCTCGCCTCCTCCAGAGCGACNACATTCTCCCCGTAGGACGTCGACTTGACCCCGGCAAGGGCNCCATTCTCGTTCCTTGAGTGAGAAACCACAACCACGTCCTCAGTCTCGCCCCATTNTGGAGANGGGCTCGCCGCCACAAGGGCGGTCTCTCCTGCATTCCCCCGTTCACTACCCAGCGGAGCCGGCCCACCCGTAATGGTGATTCGCAGACGAGCTCGGCGTTTCCCCAACTTATTTGCATCTAAGACTGCCAGACTCGCCTCCAGAAGTTCCTCCCGGGGCCGGAGCGAAAGGCCCATGACTGAAGCCGAGCGCTGCAAGCGCTCATAGTGCCTCGTGAATGCAAAAGGGTGGCCAGTGAAGGAAATCATGGTCTCAAAAACCCCATTGCCGACGGTAACCCCGTGGTCAAAAGGGGAAATACCCATCTCTTCGTAGGATTGGAGCGATCCGTTCATCCAAACCAGAGGCTTCATGGCAAAAGAACATATCAATGGGCCGAGGTTTGCAACCCTGACTCGAGGGTTCTCAACTAACTTGCCAGACCACCTCCTCAAGTCCCGCGCGCCTTATCAGCGCGAAGCCACCCGACCCTCCAGAACCTCCCTGAAATCGCGCAAGGAAGATTCCAGTAATCTCAGCTCTCGTTCAAAATCCCTCACCGCCTCACTCGTATTCCGAGCATTCCCAGCGCGGGCTTGCGCATTAAGCTTGGTAGCACAATCCCAGGCCCGATGGGCGCAGAAATTCCCTACCAGCCCCTTCAGACGATGCGCCGATTCGTGGATCGTTTCAAGGTCTCCACTCTCTGCCGCCTCCCACAATGAGTTCCACATCGCCTCCATCTCTTCCTCAAAGATCCGGATAAGCTCACACATGAGCGCCTCATCTCCGATTCGCTGCCTGAACGCTTCCGGATCAAAAACCGTCTTATCAAATTTGCGCTCCGCATCCTGCAATCCGATTTCCCCATCAATAGCTTCTTTCGTACCCTCGAACGTTTCCTCATCTCTTCCTCCTGAGGAGCCATATCGCTCAATGACTTCATAAAATTCCTCAGACTCAATCGGCTTCGAAATGTAATCATCCATTCCAACTTCGAGGCACTCTTCCCGATCTCCCGGCATGGCATGCGCCGTCATCGCGATGATAGCAACATGTTCTCCAGTCTTCTTTTCCCGATCCCTGATCTCGCGGCATGCTTCATACCCGCTCATGACCGGCATCTGTATGTCCATGAGAATAACATCAAATGCCTGAGCCAGGGATAGATCGATCGCCTCCCTTCCATTTTCCACTACGGTCACTTGATGCCCCCGGCGTTCCAGGAGACGAACCGCAACAAGCTGGTTCACCTTTCCGTCCTCCGCGAGAAGAATACTCATCGAATTCACCGCTCTCTTATCCTGGCGTGATTCGCTCCTGCGCTTTTGAGGCTTCCTCACGCCTAATCCTGTAGCAAGCATCACCGCATCAAGAAGCAGGGATTGTTTGATCGGCTTGTTTACCACCTTGCTGATTCCTACCGCATCCACTTCCTTGCCCGGTGATCCATCGCTAACCGAGGTAAGCAGGATCATTGGCAGCTTCTTCCTGCGTGGGTAACCATGTATTTTCTTGGCAAAGTCGATTCCATCTCCATCGGGCAAAACCCGATCGACAATCACCAACTTGATTTCGTCCTTGTCCTCCTCTGCCTGTTCGAGGACGTCCATAGCGGTTGCGACATCCGGGCACAAAATAGCTCGTAGGCCCCAGTTCTCGAGCATTTCTCCAAGAATCCCGCGCTGAGTCGCATTATCCTCCACTACCAGCACCGGAAGACCATCCAGAGGATCCAGATAATCCCCCTCCTCCTCTCCTGCTGAATCAATCCCCAAGAGAGCCGTGAAACGGAAAACACTTCCCTCCCCCATGACGCTTTCAGCCCAGATCTCACCCCCCATCTTTGTCACAATTCGCTTTGAGATGGCAAGACCAAGCCCGGACCCCCCGAACTCCCTCGTCGTTGAACTATCTGCCTGCGCGAACACCTCAAATATTTTTTCCAGTCTGTCAGACCTGACACCGATCCCAGTGTCTCGCACCTCAAAGAGGATCTCTATCCTCCCTTCAATATTCTTCATTCTCTTGACTCCAAGGACAACCTCTCCCCTGTCGGTAAACTTAAGGGCATTCCCCACAAGATTTACGATCACCTGGCGCAATCGAGTAAGATCTCCAGTCAGTAACAGAGGCACATCACGATCCACTCGGAAGGCTAGCTCGATATTCTTGTCAACAGCCCGGGGTGATAGCGTGTGGAGGATATCACCAACAGAGTCTCGAAGATCAAAGACCCGGTCCTCGAGCTCAAGTTTCCCCGCCTCTATCTTTGAGTAGTCAAGAATATCATTCAGGAGCATGAGCAACGAGTGGGCCGACTGCTCCACGAGAACCTGGTAATGGCGCTGCTCCTCGGTAAGCTCCGTGCCGAGAGTCAGCTCCGTAATTCCCATGATCGCATTCATCGGGGTCCGAATTTCGTGGCTCATGTTTGCAAGGAAATCTCCCTTGGCCTTACTTGCTTCCTTGGCCTGCTCCACGGCTTCACGCAGGTTCTCCTGCGTCTCGCCCAGACGAGTCCTCATCTGGTTGAATTCGTGGCTGAGCTCCGAGATCTCATCACCCCCTGCCACCGGAATCGGCGCCTGATGGGTCCCTTTTCCAATCTGCTTTGTGGCCTCGACCAGCCGACTCATTCTCCATGATACCGGGAAAACGACCCAGAGCATGATCGCTACCCCGAGAAACGTCGCAACCGCTGCCACGAGTAGCACGCTGTTTCGTAGTTGCCTGACCGGAGCAAGCAGTGCGTCTGCCTCCGCCGTGTGTACCGCGATCCATCCCAGATCTTTCANAAGCCCTGCCTCGGAGGGCTCCGCGTAGGTAAATACCTGCTCTCCATCCGAGATTTCTCGTTCAATAGATAAACCCTCGNCTGCCATTTTTTTCCGCTTACCGACGAGGTAGCGTGCACCGTCTGACAATGTGCGGGTCTCTCCCCTGCCCCCAATCCGGATTAATTCAGCATCCCGATTCAAAAGNACCATCCCTCGATCGCGGCCGCCCCTCCTCGCATAAGAATCAACGATCTCGAGAACTTCTCCAAGATTGATATCAACCCTGAGAACGCCAAGAAAACGGCCTGTCGAATCCTCAATCCGCTGGCAGAAATNAATGACAACCTCCTCCTCACCCGTTTTCTCATCCCGCTCNACCCTGACGGANCTGAGATAGCGTCCGAGGTCCTTGGCCTGCTTCCACCAGTCTGTTGTTNCCTGAGCGTATTCCTCTGACATTCCACTTTCGGCCACGATCCCGCCGAAGGAATTTGTAAGAATCACCTGACGGAAAATCCGAATACCATCGTTGAAATCGGACATTTTCTCTACTGTTTCCNGGAGATCCNCCATGAGATCCATATCAACGCTGCCCTCTGCCAANGATGATTTTCTTTCCTGATCCTTCCACGCCTCCCCGATTTCCTTCATTAGCCCTTCCCCCTCTCGAAAGAAGCGGTTGGATCTTTCGACCGCGTTGGTCACCTTCTCCCGCCTGATAAACTCATCCCAGGTCTTGATCCGAGCTTCGAGGACACGGTCAATTTCTTCCTGAACCGACCAGACCTCCGCTGCCGCCGAGCTCCGGATNGATTCACGGATCTGATCCTGNGAGACCTNCACCACATACATCCCGACCAGCCAGATCAGCGCCGGGGGAACGCAGATCGTGAGAAGTAACTTGGTGGAAAGCCTCATCGAACCATGGTTGAAGTGGAAGCCCACAGGCCGGAAAGCCCTGCAGGCCGGACCCCGGACTCAGCACGCCACGTCAACCAAGCAGCTACACCTGGCTCAGAATGCCAGTAGAGTCCCCAAGCGCTCCCGCTGGGGCACCGATTTCCTGGAGCATCCGGAGGTAGAGATTGTTCATGGGGACATCCCCCTTGAGATCGACGTGTCTTCCAGTGCGGAATTGTCCCCCCGCATGTCCCGCGAGGATAATCGGAAGGTCATTGTGGCTATGCCGATCGCCATCGGAAAGGCCTCCACCCCAAACAATCATGGAATTGTACAACAGAGGCTTGCCGTCTACATCCTTGGTATTGCGCATCCGCTCAAGGAAGTAGGCAAGCTGCTCGAGGTAAAACGTATCGATTCGGGAGATCTTTTCGATTTTGGACCTGTTGCCTCCATGGTGGGAAAGGCCGTGGTGCCCTTCCCTCACCCCGTGGGTAGGGAAATTCCTGTTGCTCCCGTCATGAGCGAGAAGAAAGGTCGCGATCCGAGTCTGGTCCGTCTGGAAGGCAAGGATCATCATCTCGAACATAATCCGGATGTGCTCGTGATATTGCCTTGGAATTCCGTTCGCAGGCGCCTCCACGCCGGGGTCTGGTGGGGGGCCTATGCTCTCGGCCTTCTCAATCTGCTGCTCAATTTCGCGCACCCCGGTCATATACTCGTCCAGCTTCTGCTGATCGTTCCTTCCCAGGCTCTTCTCCATCGACTTGGCGTCTTCCAGGACGAAATCGAGGATTGAGCGCTTTTGCGCCTGGCGCCTCTCCCGGCTCTCACCTCGTTCGGACTGGGAACCACCCCCGAAGAGGCGCTCAAAGACCAACCGCGGATTCGATTCTGGGGTCATTGGTTGCGTCGCCGAACGCCATGAAATATTATACTGGTAGGCGCACGAGTAGCCCGAATCACAGCTCCCTGACTTCCGCACACCATCACAGGAAAGCTCAAGCGATGGCAGCCGTGTTTCGCTCGCAAGATAGTTGGCAGCCATCTGATCTACAGATATCCCGAGCCGAATGTCGGAACCTGACGTTTTCCGGGGACGAGTACCTGTAAGGAAGGTTGCGTTTCCACGCGCATGATCCCCGGCTCCATCTCTGCCTCCCCATCCATTAGCCTGCTCAAGCCCCTTGAGAATCTGCAGGTCAGAGCGAAACGGCTCCAGAGACTTCATTGAATCATTCAGAACGAAGTTCTCACCCAGCCCCTGAGGCCTCCATTTATCCATGATAACACCGTTGGGAAGGCAAAGGTAGGCCATCCGCAGGGGAGCCCCGGCGGCTGTTATCCCCCGCGCTGCTGAGGCTGATTTCGCCAAACCAAGGGAGCTGAATCCAGGCAGAGCCACGCTCGCACCCAATCCCCTGAGAAAGGCTCTTCTTCCCGGAAGTGTATTTGGTTGGATCATTCTTCGTAAGTATACGGTAATATTTCCATGGAACTCACAGGAATTATTGCCTGATTATTAACCCCTCGCCAATCCCTAATTTTGCAACCTGTCCCCATCGCCCCTCCGCTTCTGGAAAGGAGTACTCTCCACGACCCCGTAAATCAGGTCTACCATTTGCCCTTCTCCGGCGAGTAGGCGGTCAACAATCCGGTCAACTGCAGGGGCATCGTAATATTCCACGCCCCTCCCCACCGCATAAGTGAGCATCTTCTCAGTAAGGCACCGGTAGAAGTCCTCCTTTCGAGAACTGCTCAGAATCTCCTTCAATTCCATGACATTAGAGAACTTCTCTCCTGTGATAAGTTGCCCGGCGCTGTCGATGGGCTGACCTTCCTCCTCATCCCTCCATTGTCCAATGGCATTAAAGTTCTCGAGCGCAAGGCCGATAGGGTCCATTCGCTGGTGACAAGACTTGCAAAGCGCCTTCTCACGATGGGCCACCATCCGCTCACGCATCGTCCCTTGGAGGGCCTCCGTCTCTCCCTCCTCCAGCTCCGGAACATCAGGAGGAGCAGGTGGCGCAGGAGTTCCGAGAATATTCTCAAGCACGAAAAGCCCTCGCTTGACCGGGGAAGTCCGGGTGGGCTGGGAGGTCACGATCAGAAACGTCCCCTGCGTCAGAATGCCTCCGCGGGCCCAGAGCTCTTCTCCGAACTCCACTCGACGATAATTATCCCCCTTCACGCCTGGCACNCCATAAAACTTGGCGAGGCTTTCATTCAAAAAAGAATACTTCGCATTGAGCAGCTCAAGGATTGGACGATTCTCCCTGAGGACATGCTGGAAGAACAGCTCCGTCTCTTCCCCCATATCACGCCGCATCTCCTGGTCAAAAACTCGCTCCGCATTCCGTTTGTTCGGCTCCCCAAGAATATGACGAACATCAATGTCCAGACTCACGAGATCGCGCGCCTGCAGCCATTGACCAACAAAATTCTTCACCATGCGGTCCGCCTTCTGGTCTGACAGCATCCGATCAACCTGTGAGCGAAGCTCCTCCCGCAACTTCCCCTTGGAAGCCAGCTCAAGCAACTCTGCATCGGGGGTGGAGCTCCAGAGGTAGTAGGAAAGACGGGAGGCAAGTGCAAACTGATCAATCGGGACTACCTTGCCGGGGTTGTCTGGCTCTGCCTGTGCCTCCCGCCGAAACAGAAAGCGCGGTGACGTAAGGACCGCAGCGACAGCAAGTTTTACCCCGTCCACAAATTTTGCACCTTCCTCCAGATTGCGGCTCAGGGCCATTCTGGTCAACGCTTCCACAATTCGGTCTTCTGCCGGGCGCCGGAATGCTCTGGACGCGAAACGCTTCACGATCGCACGGATGTAGGCCTCTCGTTCCGCCTCCTGCTCAGGAGGTAATCCCTTGAAAAAAATCCTTCGGTAACTTTCCGGGTAGAGGTCCCATTCGCTGCCAGCCTGACGAACCAGTTTAAAGTCCTCCACCCTCACGCCCCAGGTCCCCTTTCCCTCTCCGGGCGCTCCCGGAACGATGGAAAACTCAAAGCGATGGTTTCCCTCGCCTAGCTCAATCTCTGTCCTGAACTGGTCCCTGGAGCGACTTCCTCCCGTGACTTCCACCGACTCGAGTTCCTTCCCATCAACGAGGATACGCCAGGTGGCGGTCTGTCCCTCGGGGCGGCCACGCTCGTTTTCAATCCGATAACTGACTTCCAGATCATACTTCCCCGCCTTGCTGAACCTTCGCTCCGCTCCCACGGTATGTTTCTTATCTGCCTCCATGAAGCGGGCACTCTGCTGGTTGTTGCCTCGCTCCCGGAAATTCCCCACGTCAATCTCGATTGGACGCCGCCGTATCACGGTGGATGGAAGTGCCAGATCCGCAATGGCCTCCGCGGCCATCAGATACTTCTCAAGGAGAAGGGGGGAAATTGTTAGAACGTCCCCGATGGTATCGAATCCGAATCCGGTATCATCAGGCGGGAAATTGTCATCCACATTATATTGAACGCCTACGAGATCCTCAATGGTGTTCCGGTANTCTTCCCGGTTAAGGCGCCTGATTGTCACTCTCCCGGGGTCTGGATTCTCCGGGTCCAGTTTCAAGACGTTACTTTCAATCCAGGCCGCAAGCGCCGCACGTTCCTCGGGAGACGGTTGAAAATCCCCCTCCGCAGGCGGCATCAGGTGAGTCCGGACGTTTCTCCAGATCCTCAGCCAGAGGTCGTGATTCTCAAGGTGGCTTGAGAGATTCTTGAAATCGTCGAGAGCAATGTCTCCCTTCTTTGCCCCATCGCCATGGCAGTCATAGCAATAGTCCTGCAGAAAAGGCTCAATCTTGTCCCTGAACTCACCCGCGACTTTTCCGGGTGCTCTTCCGGGTGCTGTCACCACCGTCACCAGTAGAGCAAGCATTGTAAGACCTGATGACCTCATACGTCTGACTCTACTACGTGGGGAACCATTCGGAATTAACAATCATTTTCCCCCGACATTTCTACTCCAAGGTCCGGCCCCGTCGAGAACCTTTGTAATCCCCGGAAATCCCTTGACTCATATGCGTCCAGCACGCACCCATCGGCTCCATACCATGATGAAATCAGCGATCACTCTCGCCCAGGTGCCAGAAGCAAAGGCCGGACCATTCGTATTTCATCAACCGCTGACCGAGAGCTTCTCCAAAGCTGCAGAACTGGGTTTTGATGCCGTGGAGCTCTTCCTGCCCGGACCAGACTTCATTGATCCAGAGTCCGTCAAGGTGATGGCCGCTGATCACAACCTTTCCATCGCAGCGGTAGGTACGGGAGCAGGCATGGTCCAGCATGGCCTCTCCCTCACCGATCCGGATCCCGACAAGCGATCCCGGGCCCTTGAATTTGTCCTCTCCATGGTCGACTTCGGGGGGCAGATTGGCGCTCCTGCCATTCTCGGATCAATGCAGGGAAAGTCGGGAGGCGACATCACTCGGGAGCAATCCCTGACCTGGCTCGCGGAAGCCCTCCAAGCTACCGATGCACGATCTGCTGACAGCGGGGTGCATTTTATCTATGAGCCCCTCAATCGCTACGAAACTAATCAATTCAATCACCTCGCCGCAGCAGCAGAGTATCTCGACGAACAAGGCCTGAATCACACGGTGCTCCTCGCTGACCTCTTCCACATGAACATTGAGGAGGCAGACATGGGGCAGGCTATCCGCGATGCCGGTTCACGGGTTGGTCATGTTCACTTTGCCGACTCGAACCGCCGGGCTGTAGGGTTTGGACACACCGAGATGCCTTCCATCATCTCCGCACTTTCTGATATTGGATACCGCGGCTACCTCTCTGCCGAGATTTTTCCCCTCCCCAGCCCTGAGGCTGCAGCGGAGCAGACCATCCAGGCCTTCCGGACCCTGACAAGCTGACACCCCAGCTTCTTCCAATCCCCAATTCTCGCAATCTAATGCAATCACGTCCCCTCGGAAACACGGGCTTCAACCTTCCGGTCCTGGGCTTTGGTGCATCCTCTCTCGGGCAGGAATTTCGACCCGTTCGAGTCGAGGAAGCACTTTCCTCTGTTCAGGTCGCCCTGGACCATGGGATCAACTTCATCGACACCTCTCCCTTTTACGGCCGGGGCATGTCCGAGGTTTTACTCGGAATTGCCCTTCGAGGACTTCCCAGAGAATCCTACCTACTCGGCTCCAAGCTGGGCCGTTACTCACTCACTCATTTTGATTTTTCTGCATCGCGGGTCGAGGAAAGCGTTCATGTCTCCCTCCACCGTCTTGGAACCGACCATCTGGACATACTGCTCCTCCACGATGTCGAATTCGTAGAATTGCCCCAGATTTGGGAAGAAACGATTCCCGCAGCTCTCGCACTCAAGGAAAAGGGACTCGTTCGGGCTGTCGGATTCTCCTGCTACCCAATGAAAACATTCCATGCGGTTCTCGACCACGCAGAGGACCAGCTCGACTGTATTCTTTCCTACAATCAGTATACCCTTCAGAACACCTCACTGGTGGATGACCTGCTTCCACGGCTGCGTGCAAAGAAACTGGGAGTGATGAACGCTGGTCCGTTCTCTGCCCGCCTTCTCACCAACGCGCCCCTCCCGGATTGGCTCAAGGAGCCCGAGGAGGTCAAGGCCGCCGCCCGCGAGGCCGCCCAACTCTGCCATCGCGAAGGAGTTGATATCGCCCAGCTAGCACTGCAGTTTTCGTGCGCTCACGAGGATATTGCCACTTGCGTGGCAGGATCAGCTAATCCTGAAAATATTCGTAAGTGGGCTGAATGGCTCGCAAAACCTCTCCCTCAGGATCTTCTGGAGGCCGTTCTTAAAACCTTCGATCCGGTAAAAAACATCGGGCACCTTGAGGGCCTGCCTGAGAACAACTGACTACGGAGGCGCGATTACATCCAATCGAGCGGAATCCCCCACACGGCAAAAAAAACTCTACCAATGAAAAAAATCGACAAATTTACATTCGGAGTCGGCGACCGTTTCGCCCATCAGGCCGTGGCCCAGCTCCAAGCTTTCCAGATGCTGGCATCCGAGGGCGTCTCCGTCACTCCGGTATGGAACAAGTCCAACCGGGAACATCTCATTGTGGGATC
>PBNG01000011.1 GCA_002723015.1 Roseibacillus sp.
ATAATACTGAGAGAATTCCCGCTGGGCCGAGCGCACCACCCTTCCCCGCTCGTCGAAAAGCAGGGTCCGTGAACTCGTAGTTCCCTGATCCAGAGCGAGGACGAACTTCATTCTGCGCTCAGGGGATCGCACCTTGCACCCCATTTCAAGCTGTCTTCCCACGAATCTGGAACCTCCCCACGAGGTTCTCCCGGGTTGAGCTCAACGATAATACCCTCTCGGGACCAATAATTTCCGTCTTACACCCCGGTAGCCCGAAAACCAAAAATACGAGGCTTCATAGCTGGAAACACTGCGGTTCGCCTCCTTTCCCCTTGTTGCCTAATATCGCTTAACCAATAACCCATTGACCACCGCCCATCCATTTCGTCCGCTCTTTGAAACGTGGAACTGGAATGAAAGACACAATCACATCACTCTCCCTCATTAGTCTCTTTCTTTCCGCCTGCGGTCCAAACAAGGACGACAACGGGGGTAAGGGGGACGACTCCAATCAAAGCAACCAAACTACAGTGGAAACCTACGGCAAGCTCTCAGATGGCTCTGAGGTGAAGATCTTCACCTTCGGGAACAAAAACGGCATGATCGCCAAGGTCACTGAGTATGGCGCGATCCTCACGAGCCTTGAGGTCCCTGATAAGGATGGGACCGTGAAGGACGTGACTCATGGATACGACGACCTCGCAGGGTGGCTTACCAATAGCTCCTACTTTGGGGCCACCGTGGGCCGCTATGGCAATCGTATTGCAGGTGGCAAATTTGAGATCGATGGCACAGTCTACGATAAGTTGGTCATCAACAACGAACCTAACCATCTGCATGGCGGAGAAAAGGGCTTCGACAAGGTGCTATGGAAGGGTGAGGCAATTGAAGGTGGAGTCAAGCTCACCTATACCTCGGCAGACGGCGAGGAGGGATATCCCGGTAACCTCGAGGTTACCGTTAGCTACACCCTCAATGACGATAACGAATTGAAATGGGTGTGCTCTGCAACCACCGACAAGGCCACTCCGGTCAATATCGTCCAACACGCCTACTGGAACCTGAGCGGGGACCCCACAACCTCTATCAACGACCATATCCTCACCATCCCGGCCAAGTATTTCCTCACCACCGACGAGACCCTCATCCCCGATGGAAATCTCGCTGAAGTAGCCAACACCCCATTTGACTTCAATACCGCGACCGTAATCGGTGAGCGCATCGAAGAGCCCAGTATTCCCCTGCAATTCGGCAAGGGTTACGATCACTGCTGGGTAGTCGACGGCGAGGGTCTCCGCCGAGCTGCCATTCTCAGAGATCCCAAGACGGGGCGATCCATGGAACTGCATTCCGACCAACCCGGCGTGCAGTTTTATGGCGGTAACTTCCTCGATGGCGAAACCGCCGGCAAAAGTGGAGTCAAATACGCCCACCGAACTGCCTGCTGTCTCGAGACACAATTATTCCCGGATTCCCCTAATAAGCAGGATAACCCTGCCTTCCCGAACTGCATTCTTAAGCCAGGTGAGACCTATACCCACACCATGGTAAGCAAGTTTGAGTGGTAACCAAGTGGATCAGCCAATAGCTCCTTAATAGCATAGCGAGGGACCGCCAATTGCGGTCCCTCGTCTCTATCCTACCCTTTCAAAATCCAGACTCTTCCCCCCCATGGACGCCACCACACTCATCTCCTTCCTCTTCTTCACGGCCCTCGTTGCCTTCCTGACCTGGCGTCTCACCCGTGGACGCCTCGACAACACGGAGGAGGGCTATTTCCTCGCCGGGCGCAGCCTGACCGGCATCATGATCGCAGGCTCCCTTCTTCTCACCAACCTCTCCACCGAACAACTGGTGGGCCTGAATGGTGGTGCCTATAAGGACGGTCTGGCCGTCATGTGCTGGGAGGTGATTGCCGGCGCTTCTCTCGTGATCCTTGCCCTCTTCTTCCTGCCCCGTTACCTGAAGTCGGGCATTGCAACTGTTCCCCAATTCCTGGAAGAGCGCTACGGACCGGGAATCCGCGCCCTCACCACCTTCACCTTCATCATTGCCTACATGCTCATTCTCCTCCCCTTCGTCCTCTTCCTGGGCGCGACGGGACTGGACGGGATGCTTGGACTCCAGGAAAAACTCAACCTGAGCGAAATCAGCACGATCTGGGCGATTGTGATCTTCATCGGGGTGGTGGGGTCCGCCTACGCGATTTTCGGAGGCCTGCGTGCGGTCGCGGTCTCTGACACCTTCAACGGAGTTGGCCTCCTGGTCGGGGGCCTCATGATTACCTTCTTCGCCTTCATGGCGGCCAAGGGAGACGGCTCGTTCGGTGATGCCTTTGCCCAGCTGAGGGAAGACAATCCCGAGCACCTCAAGAGTATCGCCACCTCCAAGGAACACCCCGTTCACTGGTCCACCCTGTTTACCGGTGTTCTTCTGCTTAACTTTTTCTACTGGACCACCAACCAGCAGATCATTCAGCGGACCTTCGCAGCGAAGAACCTCGCGGAGGGCCAAAAGGGCGTTCTGCTTGCCAGCTTCTTCAAGATCCTCGCTCCCCTGATCCTGGTGCTGCCCGGATTGCTTGCCTATCAGGTCTTCACCAACGAGCTGGGCCATGAGGAAGCCAAGGCCTACATGAGCGAAGATGGCAAAGTTTACGGCAAACTCGTCAGCCTCGTTCTCCCTGGCTGGCTCACCGGCTTCTTCGCCGCGGTGGGCATGGGCTCCATCCTATCGACCTTCAACTCAGTCCTCAACTCCAGCGCCACCCTCTTCTCCCTCGGCGTCTACAAGAAGATCATCAATCCCGATGCCTCCCAGCACCAACTGGTTCTCTCCGGGAGAATCTGCAGCGCCTGCGTGGCCATCCTCGCCATCATCGCAGCCCCGGTAGTCTTCTATGGCAAGGATGGCCTCTTCAATGTTTTCCAGGGGCTCAATGCCATCTACTTCACACCCATCCTGGTGATCATGCTCTTCGGCCTGTTCAACCGAACGGCCAATGGACGGAGCGCCCTCATCGTCTTCGTGGTCGCTCTCGCCGCGATGTTCCTCGGCACCTTTCGGCCGGGCGACTGGCTCGCCAGCATCTTTGGGAACGGCTTCCATTACATGGGCGTGGTCTTTGCTGCTTGTCTTATTCTTCAATTCATCCTCGGAACGTTCATGCGACGCGATACTCCCTACGTGCAGGCCGACGCAAAAGCGGTTGACCTGACACCCTGGAAACACGCCAACAAGGTAGGAGCCGCCCTTATTGTTCTCGTCCTTAGCCTCTACGCGGCCTTCGCCTTCTAGGGACGGCCAGAGCCCGGACCCACCAGCAGCATCCCAATGACCCTCCATGAAAATGAATCCTTGACCGAGCTCGTGGAGGAGGCCCGGGCGCTTTTAGGAGCGTGCTACCAGAAGGATCCCTCACATCTCGCGGCTGCTCCTGGACGCGTCAACCTGATCGGTGAGCACATTGATTACTGCGATGGATTGGTTCTTCCCCTAGCCATCGATCGTCACATCGTCATAGCCGCCACTCCCAACGGTTCAGATAAAGCCCGGATACGTAGCCGTAAAGATAGCGAGGTAGTTCTTTGCCTCCAGAGTTCCCCGCAACCGGGAGCTCCTTCGTGGGCCAACTATCTGCGGGGAATACTAGAAGGATTCCGGCTGCGCGAAATCTGGCCTGTGCCCGGGTTCGACGCTGTTATCACGAGCGATCTTCCCATCGGAGCGGGTCTCTCCTCCTCTGCTGCGCTCGAATTAGCCTTTGCCAGTATCCTTGAATCTATGGTCCAAACGGTTCTTGATCCCCGGGAGAAGGCTCTTCTTTGCCAGCAGGCAGAGCATGACTTTGCGGGCGTCCCCTGTGGCATCATGGATCAGTTCGCCTGCAGCCTCGGCCAACGGGACCATCTCGTCCTGATCGACTGCCAGACACACCTGACCGAACTCGTTCCCTTTGACTCCCGGGACCTAAGCATCCTCGTTGCCAATACGATGGTGTCTCATGATCTTGCCTCCGGAGAATATAGGAAACGAAGAGAAGAAACGGACCGGGCGCTCAACCTTCTCGGAAAGCAAAGCTGGCGCCATGTGCTACCAGCTGATCTGGAGGTCATCGAAACTTACGAAGATGGCACACTCTTCCGAAGGGCCCTCCATGTTGTAAGCGAAATTACACGTACTAAAAAAGCTGCCAAAGCCCTGCGTGATAAAGAATACGCGGTCCTTGGGTCGCTCATGAGCGCCTCTCACCAATCTCTCCGGGACGACTTTGAGGTCTCCTGCCCGGAACTCGACCTTATGGTCGAACTGGCAGATCAAATTGGCCCCGCGGGAGGCGTTCTGGGAAGCCGTATGACTGGAGGTGGCTTTGGAGGGTCGACGGTGACCCTGTGCCACGGCGAACGGGTTCATGAAATATCCGAGCACCTTTCCAAGGCCTATGAAGTGCAGTCCGGAAAGTCTCCCCAGATCTTTGCTACCAGACCGGCGCAGGGGGCGAGGCTCCTTTGATTCTCGTCGCTCCACGGCCCTTCTATTCATCCGGGCATGCCCGTAAAGATCGGGTCCCGTGCCCATCTTGACACTGCATTCCCGCAACCTGAGACTACCCACCCATGATCCTGCACTTCGCCCTGCTCGTTCTTATGCTCGGGAGCGGTCTTCTTCCCGGCAAAGATTACCGCTTCTCCCTTAACGACAGGGAATTCGACCCGCGAATACTCCCTGTCGTAGGAACTCGCAAGGGAGACTACAAACCCGGGGACATTGGACGCGTCGGTAATTTCCCATTCGTCCTGAGTTCCCCGGGACACTATCAGTTTCACGTTGGTGGACATGGTGACACAAAGCTCTTCTGCCGGATTGACGAGGGGCCTACCCACTGCGTGGGCGTTTATGTCACCAGCCCCCGGACAGCTGCTGGTCGATCACCATCCCTGATCAATCCCCTCGATGAGATGACGCCGCTGGAACGCTCTCAGCTCTGGGGAATCAGGGTCGATATGGAACCCTCAGCATGGCATGCGATCCTCCACACAACCGGCCTCGAATGGAATCGAACGGCTCTGCGATTGGAATACACCTACAACGGGAAGTCACAGCGTGTGCTTCCAGCCCTCCCTACGGACCTTTGCTACCTCATCCTCTCGTGCGAGGGGGTCACCGGTCTGAACAAGCTCACGGGTCTGAGAGCAAACAAAAAACTCCGCTTCCTGGACCTGCAGCTTTATGACCAGACCATCGATCTATCCTCGATCTTTCCCAACCCCGGCCTCGTCAACCTCAGTATCTCGGGAGGCTCTCTTGAGTCCATCGACAAGCTCGCCAAGCTCTCGGCAATCAAATTTCTTAAACTTCGGGGAACAGGTAATCTCAACTCCGTATCTTTTGTTTCCTCAATGCCGGAACTACGGGTATTCAAGGTCGACTCTACGAACGTGACTGATCTACGTCTTCTTTCCAGCTGCCCTCAGCTCCGCCTGCTCTCTGCCTCCGACACTGCGGCTGAACGTCTTCCGGATGGAAGAACCCTCCCTCACCTCCGGGATGTTCGTCTCCTCGACACTCCCGCAGCCGGGAGGAGAGAGGAGGTAGAAATGCTCAGGAGAACGAGCCCTGCATGTGCGGTCCAGGCCTCATGGGAAGAGGCCCTTCGGGCCCGGCTTGCTCGCGCCAACCGACTTTCCATCAGCGCTTGCTCTTCTCACCCTCTACCTGACTGTAATCGGGATTTCCTCGTGGAAATGACAGATCTACAAGAAGTCCAGCAGGTGATTTCCCAAATGAGAATCAATCCCCGGAACTCAGGATCCTATTGCATGTCAAATGGAGACTTCCAACTGTATTTCCATGAGGGAGATAAGCTGGTTGCGACTCTGGGACTTCATCAAGGCAGGTTCCTTCGCTGGCACCGGGGTCGGTGGCCCGGAGATGCCGAGCTCTCAATACCAGCCGCAAGGATCCTGTGTGATCTTCTGGCCAGCACAGGCCAAGAACAACCCCGGAAGGACCTCAGGCAGGCTATTGCCGTGAAGCGAGCACGGGTCAAAAACTGGGATCCTTCCATCCGGTCCTTCGAAAAAGCAGACCAGGAATCCCGGCCGCGCGCGCGTACGCTTCTTCTCACCGGCAGCTCCAGCATTCGGAAGTGGGATCTGCAGAAATCGTTCCCTGGAAAACAGATGATCAACAGGGGGTTTGGTGGTTCGGAGCTGTCAGACGCAATTCTGTATTTTGATCGAATCGTGCTACCACATGATCCTCGGGTCGTCTTTCTTTATGCGGGGGACAATGACATCGAGAGGGGAAAGTCCGCTCAACAGGTCGTCGAGGATTACAAGGCCTACTCCCAGTTAATCCGGGAAAAGGCTCCCAACACCAGGTTTGCATTCATTTCCATTAAACCCAGTCTCAAGAGGTGGCACCTCTGGCCCGAAATGGCCTTGGCAAACCGAATGATCGAGTCCATATGCGAAACTGATAACTACTCCTACTATATCGATATCGTCGGTCCTATGCTGGATTCTGAAGGCCTCCTGAGGGAAAACCTCTTCGCGGGAGATGGTCTGCATCTCAGCGAAAAAGGATATCATGCATGGACAAGGGTCATTTCCCAGTGGCTGGACCAAAATGACCCGGGACCCTGAGAGAGGCCCGGAAAACATAGTCTGCCCATCCGGCAGGTCTCAACGATTCCTGATCCGGTATGAATCAGGCTTCGGCCCCCCTAGTCGTTGCCCTGTTCCATGTCCGCGTACATATCAGAGGCCTGCTGGATTTCTGATCTTGCAGGCAACTCGCCCTCAACGAGAGCAAAAGCGTAATTCACGGTGAGGGACTCCCCTTTCTTGATGTCCTTCTCAAAAAAGGATCCGAACCGTCCATAATCACGGTAGGCAGAGTGGACTGTGCCCTTTGGATTGGTGGGATGGTTGAACTGCACCACGCTGTGCGCCTTGTCCCCGAGCCAGTAGGTCTCCGCGATCCAGGCCAGGTCTTTCTCCTTCTTGACGTTGGCAGTCGTGATCTCTTCTTTCGGAAACAGGTAGACCGTCTTCTTTCGATTCACTTCGTCTGCAGGACGGTACTGAATACCCGCGTGCTCCGGGTCTCCCTTGAGGGAGACATCCCCATGGGATGCAGTCAACTTGCTCCTGAAAAAAATAACTGCGCGCGCCCATCCCTGTCCGGGGGTCCACACTGTCATTGTTCGTTCCTCATCAAGAATTGGATTTTTTTCAGCATCGTGCCACTGCGTCATTGAAGTAATCGAGGCCATGTTTTCCTTGGCTTCCTTTTTCTTGAAGCTCTGGTGAACAATCGCGCCATCCTTCATATGCCAGCGATCATACCGTTTCCCATTGAACCCGATTTTGCTCCATCCGATGAAGATCCCCCGGTGGTGTGTGAACTGTCCCCCGGGGCCTTTCGTAATGAGGCTTTTTCCATCCGCGTCAAAAACATGAAGATATGGCTTGTAGGTTGCATGCTTGGTCTGATCGCTTGAGGTATCATACTCATACATGTAGCGCACAAGGGCCTTTTCCCCTGCCAGAATATCGAGACTCTTCCCTTCTGTATCCTTGATTTTCAATTGAGCGCTCAGGGGCGTAATTAAGGCAGACAAAAGTGTCAGGGAGAGAACAGGAATGTAGTGTTTCATCATGCTACCGTCTCTATACCCCGGAAGCCCACCCCCTGATCAAGCTATTCCCTCAATCGCTCTCCCAAACGATGGGTTTTCAAGTGTTTTTTCACTAGGAGCTCCAGAACATATCGACGAATACACGAATTAAGCTCACCATTCATGGATGTCCAAACGGCGACAGTTCATTATCAGCACGGGTTCAACCATGGCCGCTACTGCGATGGCTTCGGGCGGTGATGCAGCTGACAACAAACCCCTTCTCTCCTTCGGACTCATTGCTGACTGCCAGTATGCCGACGTGGCCTCGTCCGGCACTCGGCTCTACCGCCAAAGCGCTAAAAAACTTGAGGATGCTGTAAATGAACTCAACAGGCACGAACTGAAATTCTCCCTCCACCTCGGAGATTTCATTGACCGAGACTTCAATAGTTTTTCCGAGCTCAAGCCAATCACTAACAGGCTGAAGTCCAAACTCCATCACACCCTTGGCAATCACGACTTTGAGGTAGAGGAATCGCTCAGATCCAGAGTCCCTGCGGCCTTGGGCCTTGCCACGACCTACTATGCTCTTCGCCACGAGGGATTCCGTTTTCTCATCCTGGATACGACTGAAGTCAGCACTTACCGCTATCGGGGCGACGATGACGCGACCGCAAATGCTCACCGGGAGCTCCGTGCGTTGGCCACCGCCGGAAAATCGTACGCCCAGCCATGGAACAGCAGGATCAGTGATACACAGGTCCTCTGGCTTACCGAGCAACTTCAGGACGCAACTGATGCGGGAGAATCAGTCCTCGCCTTCGGCCATCATCCCATTCTGCCGGAGGAGGCCCATTGCAGCTGGAACTGCGGGATGCTTCATAAGCTGCTCTCCCGGTTCCCCTGCTGCAAGGCCTACCTCAACGGCCACCGCCACTCTGGAGGCTATGAATCGAGGGACGGAATGCATTATCTGACCCTGCATGGGATGCTCGACACGGGCGAAAATTCCTTCTCCCGGGCCCGCCTTTATCGTTCACACATTCAGATTACGGGTTACGGAAGACAGCCTTCGCGCACGATTCGATTCCGATAGCCGACAAACCTGTCTTGCCGCTCCTGCCTTCTTGGCTGCAGCAATCCCTTGCGGATTGTCAGACCGTCCCTACTTCAGCGGGTGCACCGTCATGCGCAGAAAGCGCCTTGGAGCCTCTCCCACTCCCAGGTCGTCCCGAACGCCGAAAGACTCCTCGTCATCTCTGAGAATGCTGCGCTCTGACCGGTTCCATACTCTCAGATCAGAGCTAACTTCAGCGTCGAAGTGCAAGCCGCTACCGGGACGCTTGTTACTCTCGATCCGCAACGAACCAGCCTCAAGGAAGGGCACAGGTAGCGGGTCCCATCCTATGGCTGTCCCACCAGTGGCAAATTCATGAAGCATGCCCAGCCCATCTCCATCAGGATCAAGAGTGACACCGGTCCTTTGCCCGACTCCAGATTGCAACGCCCAGCCGGTGTAGCGGGAAAACGCAAGATTATCGAGATAGCCAGTGTCTCTACGGCGCGACTCACTTTCATCTTTCTCGTAAGCCCAGGTCAGTTTGTGCCATCCGTAAGATAACTCTAGGGAGTAATTCTGCCAGCCGCTGTTTCCCGTCAGAGATTCCACCTGTTGTTCATTCACTTCAAAAATGAGAAAATCATAGTCCCTTTCCGAAGAGACCCGCCACGAGAACGATACCTCTCCCGGGCCAAAGACCCACGTAGTCAAGGCCCCCCTCTCGCTATTGCCTACTCCTGAAGAAGCCGCCGCACTCTGTCCGTCCACGGTCTCCCCATCCTGCGAGATCCATTCACCTGCACCACTCGTCTCCCAAGCCAAACCCCAGTCGGGCCCGTTGGCAGAGTAGGCCGCCGAACCTGCCGGGGAATCCGTCATGATTTCAACAACTGCCGGCACAGTCAGGTCCTGCCCGCCCTGCGCGACGCTCAGGGTAAAATTGACTCTCCCGGTGGTGATCGGAGTCCCTCCAATTTCGCCCTGGTCATTCAGAAGCAATCCCCCGCCCAGTCGGACGGGAGCGAAAATCCCACCACCAGAATACAGGGGGAACTGATACTCTACCGGGATTCCTCGTCTAACTCGAACGTGCGGAGGATCCATCAGAAAGGGAACACTGCGCGAGGCCAACTGCAGGGAATCAACCCAGCCACGGTCAGCGCCATCAAGCTCACTCGAGTCCTTGCTGTAGGCCCAGCGCACAGTGTGACGACCGGGGGGAATAGCAATAACCCGGTATTCCCAGCCTCGATTGCCGGAGAGGGATCTTCTCAGCTCCCCATCCACGAACAGGCTGAGGAAATCATAACCTTCCTCGCTGGACACCTTCCACCAGAACCCAAGGTAATCAGGACCATCAACAGCGACCTCCATCCAGGACTCCTCCCCATCTTCAAGCCTTCCGCTCTGCGCTCGATTATTCCCAGCTATCGAATCACCACTGGCGTTGATCACAAAAGGCGCAGACCCGCCTGAGCTGAAGAGGAATCCTCCTGCGGAGTCCACCGCCTGCGCAAGAGAGTTCGGAGCAATGGAAAAACGTAGGAGCCCGGTAACCGATCCGGCTTCGTTTGCCACTCTGACCCTCGCCTCATAATTACCAGCAACCGAAGGTAGCCATCTGATTAATCCCTCCCGGTTGATTTGCATACCAGGAGGGGCCTCCAACAACGAGAAATCCGAAGGCGTATTCCGGACTACCAACTCGACGGATAGGTCCTCTCCCACGGTCCCCTGCACCAGAGCAGGGCCTGCAAGAACTGGCACCGTAAAATCATCATTCCTGATTGTTCCCCATGCCTGACCATTACTGATATTGACCGGAGCACCAGTCTGTAAAGAGAGGACGACACGAAGTCTTTCATCCTCTTCCGATTCGCCATCCCCATTGATCGTGATGGAAAAAGCCGCGCTCAACCGGCCCGCTGCAACCGAAACTAGTCCATTGGAGACAGCGACATAATCGCTGCCGGACTGAGCGGTGTCATCCTCCGTGGAATAGAGAAAATTCACTCGCTCCTCCAGCGTCTGGCTCAGTCTTACTGTAAAACGGAGATTTCTCGTACCCGAGTCTCCCTCTGTTACCTCGGCGTCAGACACGGTAACATCAGCCTGTCCTAGCGAAACGCCATCCAAGGTCAGAGTGCCTGTTCGATCCGGATCAAGCCAGTCCCGTAGCCTCGTCTCGGGAGAACCCCCACCCTCCCAGCCCCCGGAAAACTTGCCATACCAATCAGGATCATCATTACCACAAGCCGCATCCCCACCGCTCAACTGGCCGACCATGCGGCCATTCTGGTCGTATATCGGAGAGCCAGACGATCCTCCCTCCGTCGACCCATGGTCCCAGTCGACTACCATCCAATACGTCGCGTTGGAATCGCTGGCAGTATTGTAATACTGAGTCGAGCGAAGATCATCAAAATCGAAGCTGATACGCTTTTCCGAGGTGTTGGGAAAATGAATTCCTATCGCCATCTCCGGTATCTCCCCTGTCCTTGACCAGCCGGCAAGATAGACATCATGAGCCGGGTCAATTGGGTCATCGAGCTCAACGAGGGCCATGTCAGACTCCTCAAAACTGGCCCGCAGCACTGCTCCGGTGTTGAAGCTATTGATGGGACCGTCCCCGTCTCTTCCATTCTGGCTGGTCCCCGGTGTCCGGCAGGAACTGTTCTCATGGTTCCAGTAGACCACCATGCTGGAAGCATTCGAGGAATTCACCCCGCAATGTTCTGCGGTGATAAAATAGGGTCGCCTGTCCGCCCGCACATTATTGATCGCGCAACCGGAGCAGGTGTCTTCCCCATTAAGAGTGTAGACCCCCGCCGACCTGATTTGCTCACGGTACTGGTCGATCGCGGAGCCCACACCCGACTGCGAAGCGGAACATACGACATCGATGTGACAGTCACCTTCGGGAGCCTCGTTGCCGATTTTCAATGCGCCGGCCGCGAAACTAAGAGCACGAAATCCCCTGTTCACCGAGGAAAGCTCCAACTCAACCCGGTCTCGCTCAGTATCCGCTACCTCCAGTCGCAGATCCAACGCCGACCCCGCTACAACCGGAGTCCATAATTCTCCATGATGCTCATTGTCTCCGGAAGTAAACGGCCTTACCAGCAGTTCCCCGTCAACCCTGAGCTCTAGACGCGCACTTGCCGGCAGGAAGAACCGGGAAAACCCGAGGTTCAAATTAACTGCACCCGGAGCTTCGATCCGGAAATTCCATTCTGCCTTTCCTTCCGTGGAACTCCAGTTGCCATGTTCCCGGTGGTTTATATCCACCTGGGATCGCTGCGCAAAACGGAGTGGCTGCCCTTTCCGGGGCGGATGCTCCTTGAGGAGGNGATCCACATCAAGAGGCACAAAACGCANCATGGTTTCTTGGCGGCTTTGCTTCACCACCCTCTTCTGAATCCTCGTTATCTTTGCTCCACCTGCGTAGNTGTGCCCCCGCTCACCGGGGACAGCNTTATAACTGAAAAAATAAGAATTGCCTGCGTCCCTGGTGAGAATCACCCATGTGGCAAGGGATGCTAGGAGCACCGCTCCCNAACAGATAGCTGATCGTCCTCTCGACGGCATGAAATAAAGGTCGCATCACGCCTAGATGACGAAAGCGAAACTTTTGAGAAATGGTGGGCATGAGATCCCCGTTCTGCCTTGCCATCCCCATCCTCTCATGAAGGAATCCATCGCATGCCAAGGACTCTCGTCGCACACATGTTCAGCCTTTTCCTTGTCCTGCAGGGATTTGTGGCGCTCCCGGCCGCTCNAGAGCGCCCAAATGTCGTCTTTTTCCTCGTAGACGATTTGGGGTATATGGACATTGGNGCCTACAACCCAGACTCCTTCTACGAGACGCCAAATTGCAACCGCATTGCTGAGGCGGGATGCCGTTTTACCAATGGATATGCCGCCAATCCGGTCTGCTCGCCNACCCGATATTCCATAATGACAGGCCGTCATCCCTCTCGCCCCGACGCCACGAACTTTTTCTCGGGGCGACGAAGCGGAACCTTCCTGCCTGCGCTTCTTCACGACCGGATGGACCTTGCCGAGGAGACCCTCGCGGAAGCATTCAAAGGAGCAGGATATAAAACCTGCTTTGCAGGAAAATGGCACCTCGGTCCAACTCCCGAGTTCTGGCCCACGAGACAGGGGTTCGATGTCAACTTCGGTGGACATAGCCGCGGCATGCCCCGTAGTTTTTTCGCTCCATATCATAACCCGCGGCTTCTCGATGGACCGAAAGGAGAGCACCTTCCGGAGCGCCTCGCCAAAGATTGCGCAAGATTCATCACCAAGCACAGGAATTCACCCTTCTTCCTCTACCTNTCCTTCTACTCCGTGCATACCCCGTTACAGGGAAAGCCCGGNCTCGTTGCGAAGTACAGGGCAAAAGCAGCCAGGATGCCCCTTGCTGAGGGCGAATCGGCCTTTGGATCGGAAGAGCAGGTTTCAGAGCATCGAGGCGACAGTAGTGCCACCCGGAAGGTCCGTATCCGACAGCGGCATCCGGTCTACGCTGCGATGATGGAGTCTCTCGACAACGCAGTGGGACATGTCCTCGACTCCATTGCGAGCAACGGGCTTACAGAGGAGACCATTGTGGTTTTCATGTCCGACAATGGCGGGCTATCCACCTCGGAGGGAAGCCCAACCTCTAATGTTCCGCTNCGAGGCGGCAAGGGATGGCTCTATGAAGGAGGCATCCGGGAACCCTACATGATCTCTGCTCCGGGCCTCACAAAAGGGGGAGAAGTTTGTCATCAACCAGTCACCTCGATGGACTTCTACCCCACTCTTCTTGCCCTCGCAGGCATTCCCTCCCGACCGAAGCAGCATCTCGANGGGCAGTCACTNGTATCGCTCCTCAAGGATCCAGAGTCCTCACTTTCCCGCAAGTCACTCCACTGGCACTATCCGCACTACTCAAATCAGGGAGGATTCCCCGGGGGTGCAATCCGACAGGGTGACTACAAGCTGATCGAACGATTCGAAGATGGTCGAGTCCATCTCTTCAACCTCGCGACCGANNTGGGAGAGAAGGAAGATCTGGCAGAGCGGCAGCCGGACAAGGTCCACACCATGAGAAAGGACCTTCATGCATGGTATCGCAGGGTTGATGCGAAATTCCTCCGCCAGAAACCCGGTGGGCCGAGACCTTGGAGACCCTGAAGGATTGGCAAGGGCCCTCCCGGTCAACCCCGTAACTACCCCACATCCATGACCAGGACCCGTTCCCACCAATCCTTGAAATCCTCCACGAACTCCCGGTGGTGAGGGTCATTGCTCTGATAGGAATCGTGATCTTCCATCGTTGCGAACTTGAAGGAGAGAGCGTAATCCCATGAGTGATCAGTCACCGGTCTCTCTTCCGTTGCTGCCGGTTGTCCCCAGCAGCCACTGTCGAGCGTTTTTGATTCCATGAGTTTGCTCATCCCTGCCTCAAATCTTGAGNGATCCGACGGATTATCCCGCCCCTCCTTCATCCAGAAATACACATGATGCTCCATGCGGGGAGGGGTAGCGGCTCTCCTCAAATGGCAAAAGGGAAAAGAGTCAGCTGATGCTCTTCCACATCTTCCAATGTGGGATATTCACCTCCAGAAACTGTTCTCCCACGGTGGTGAACCCAATCCTCTCATAAAAACCAACGGCAGTCTCCCGGGCGTGGAGTTCGACCCTCGATACGTCTTCCCCGGCCAGAACGTGCTCCACCCCCCGAATCAATCGGCACCCCCATCCCGCTCCCTGATACTCCGTATCCACAGCCATCTGTCGCAACTTGACGACGCCTCTTCCCAGCGAGCGGATCACAAGACAGGCGACGATGGTCTCTTTTACGATGGCCCCGAAATGACGCTCCTTCGCCTCCCAGGACATCTCCTCATCCGTCCATTCCAGATCGAGGGGATCTCGAAGAATCCGTTTTCTCAACTCCAGCGTTCGGTGATAGGCATCAGAACCAAATCCGGCCTCTATCAGGACCATGTCCGTGGTATCCCGCATGTCAGGTGTCACCGAATATTGCTGATCACCTTNTTCCACCCTACTGGCTGGGTCCACGCCTGCTCCTTCTGCCCAGCATAGGAGGGGTTCGGGTGATTCCTTGAGGAGGTCACTCTCGCTCGGACATAGAGCTCGTCCCCCCGGACGCGGTAGACTGGCTGCAGGGACTCCGATACGGCAAACTCTTCGCCCGCAGTAGCTCCNTCTCCCGTTCGAGTCCCAATAAACTGAGTTTTGTAAACCACCCCGGGCTGTTCCTCGATCTCTAATCCAACCACTCCTTCCCGGAAGAAGACCTCTTTCAGAGTCACCCCGGAGGAAGAATAGAATTCGCCGCTCTCCATCGATTTCATGAGAAGATCCGCCTGAAGACTCTCCGCCCTCACCATGATCCAGCCACGTCCCGGAGAAACATTTCCTCCGTGATATTCATGTGAATCATCCGTCGCCAGCCCATACAGGGGGGGTGCCCTCAACTTCCCGACCCGGATGGCATTGGCCATGTCCCAGAGCTGCTCGTCCCCGGGGTGGGTCTCATCACCAAGATGGTTGATCCCGGGATGGCCGTTATAGACCTCAAAAAACTGCTCCTCGACGACCTCCGCCAACTGCTCGGCCGTGAATGAAAAATGAAAATTCGGATGGTTCAGGTGCGCAATGATGGGCTTTCCCAGACGCTCGGACTGCTCCCTGACCATTCGAAGGTTGTTGCGAACGGTTTCCACCACTGATGTTCCCTTCTGAGGAGGAATGACTTCCTCGAGATTCAGAGCATTGATGTGGACCTGATGCCTTTNGAAGCGGTCCGTGATTTCCTCCGCCTCTACAAGGAGAAAGCTTCCTTCCTCCTCGAACTCAGCCCGAAGTTCGTCGAGTGTTTTCAGGCGCACCTCCTCAGACTCTCCCTCGCCCCGAACCTCAACCCAGTCCTCCCCGAATCGCTCCCGATACTTTTCGAGGGCAGAGGCCCCGGCACTCTTCTGCCGACCCTTGATNGACGCGCTCTTCATCCACTTCTCCCCGCGNCTAAGGATGTTATGATCCGAGAGCGCCAGGAAGTCATACCCCTGCTCCTTGTACCAATCGACCACCATATCGGGAAAATCATTCCCATCACTCCAGAGCGTATGGGTATGGGTATTTCCCTTGAACCAGGGCAGGGATTTCACTTCTTCCCTTTTCTCCGGGCTCCGCGTCCAGAACAGGCTCACTCCGAGGCCGAGTACGGCTGCCCCTAACAACAGATGGTATTTCCTCATGGCTCTGACCTAACAGATCATTCGTCCGAGCATGCCTCTGGAGCATGCATCACTTTGTATACCCCTGTATTTTCCGGGACTCCTCCGCACCGATTTCCCGGACAAAGACGTTACGCCAGCGGATTTCGCCACCGTGGGTCTGCAATTGAATAGGACCTCTCTCTGGAAGCGGACCTTTCTTGTTGAAGTAGTTCTGTAGACGCGCATGGTCCACCACCAGCTTTTCATTCAGGTAAATGGTAACCAGATTCCCGGCCATGATGATGCGAAAGCTGTTCCACTGACCGAAGGGCTTGTCGGCAAGCACAAGGGGATCTTTCCCTGGCCAGTTCTTCGGATTATTCCAGAGCCCTCCCGAGCCCTTGTCGGCACCAATATTCCACTTCCCACCCTCCTTGGTGTAGTCCCAGATCTGAACCTGAGGAATCCCCCGAAGATAGATCCCACTATCCGCCTTCGCCACCGTTCTGTATTCGAGCAACAACTCGAAATCTCCGAAATTTTTCTCCGTACTTAGGTAGAGACCGCGGCCGTCGTTGACCAACTCATTGTTCTCCACGCTCCAGTGCTTGCGGATATCCAACATGCTCTTGGCTTTTTTTTCGGCAAGCTTCTCGGGGCTGAGTGCCATCCACTTCGCCGGGTCTTCGGTTCCAATGCCCCACCATCCCTTCAAATCCTTTCCATTAAAAAGAGCCGAGAATCCCTCGGGAGGATGGACTCCCGCATGATGATCCGCGTGCGCAGGGATACCTGCGGAAAGAGTTATCAACAACGAGATCAAGAACGTGTGAACCATTTTGGATTTCATAGGTAAAACGAGTGAATAACCGTCGTAGTCTAGACCTCGGAGGGGAAGTGGCTATTGCAAAATTTTCTCCTCCTTACTATTCCTGGACCAATGCGTCACTTCCCTCTTCTTCTTTTTATCTGGACAGCCCTCTGTGCCCCCTCATCCATTGCGGGTAAACCCAATCTTGTCCTGATCATCACTGATGATCAGGGATATGGAGACCTTGCCTGCAACGGTCATCCATGGGTTAAAACCCCTCATCTCGACAAGTTACATGCCGAGGCGGTCGCGCTGGATGACTATCACGTCGCCCCCACGTGCTCACCCACGCGCTGCGGCCTTCTCACGGGTCACTGGACCAACCGAACCGGCGTCTGGCATACTGTCAATGGGCGCTCCATGCTTCGTGAAAACGAAATTACCCTCGGGCAGCTGCTCAAGGATAATGGATACCGGACCGGAATGTTCGGGAAGTGGCATCTCGGAGACAATTTTCCCTATCGGCCGGAGGACCGGGGATTCACCGAGGTCTATCGCCATGGAGGAGGAGGAGTGGGGCAGACCCCTGATCTATGGAATAATAATTATTTCGATGGGCGCTACTGGCACAACGGGAAGATCGTTTCTGCGAGGGGATTCTGCAGTGATGTCTTCTTTGACTACGGTATTCAATTCATCCGGGACTCTGCCCGTGACCAGAAGCCTTTCTTCGCGTTCATCTCGACCAACGCTCCCCACGGTCCGCTTCATTGCCCCCAGAAATACATGGATCTCTACCCGGGACGCAGTAAGGCCGAACAGGCCTACTACGGAATGATTACGAACATTGATGACAATGTTGGCCGGACTCGGAGGGTGCTTGAGGAATTAAAGATTAGCGATAACACCATTTTCATTTTTACCACCGACAATGGCACGACTCTCGGACGCAACATATTCAATGCTGGCATGAGGGGTTCGAAAGGCAGCGAATATGATGGCGGTCACCGCGTTCCCTTCCTTCTCCACTGGCCTGCGGGACAGTTCAGCAAAAAGCGATCAGTCAGAACCCTTACCTCCTTCGTCGATATCGTGCCAACGCTCCTTGAGCTCTGCGGAGCCAGCAAGATTCCACCTGCTCTCGAGTTCGACGGAATCTCAATTAGCAAGCTTCTACGCCAGGGGGATCACGAGGGCTGGCCGGATAGATTTTTGATCACTGACTCTCAGCGAGTCCGGGATCCCATAAAATGGCGAAAATCCTCCGTAATGTCTGAAAAATGGCGGTTGGTGAATGGCAACGAGCTCTATCAGATCGACCAAGACCCTGGTCAGAAGAAAGACGTTTCTGCAGACAATCCGGATCAGGTCAGAAAAATGCGTGCCTTCTACGACAGCTGGTGGGCCGAACTCGAGCCGACTTTTGCACAGACCACTGAGATATACCTTGGTCACGAAAAACACCCTCGCGTCTCGCTGACTTCCCACGACTGGATTCAACAGCAGAACCCACCTTGGAACCAGGGTCACATTCGCCGAGGATCCGGGGCGCAGGGCGGAAAACACCTTGGTCACTGGGCAGTCAAGGTCGTCAAGGCGGGGAAGTATTCCTTCGAGATGCGCCGCTGGCCCGCCGAAGCTGACATCCCCATAAATGCCGGCATTCCAGCGCTGCCGAACGTTCCCGGTTCAAGTAAGGCCTTCAGTACAATCCCAGGAAAGTCCTTTGACTTTGAGAAAGCTACCCTGCGGATCAATGGTGTTGACCTGGCAACCATCCCGGTCGGAAATACCGAGAGCTCGGTCAAACTGACCGCAACTCTCACCGCTGGATCACACCGCCTTTCCCCTTTCTTCACTGCATCTAGCGGTGACGAACTTGGCGCATATTATCTCATCGTCGAGCCTGCTCCCTGAAAAAGCCTCTCTGCAGAGAAAATACCAGTCTGAATCCATCGAGTTACTTTGCCGAAATGACTCGGCTTTCTGCTGCGTATCCTGCTATGTCTGACCTCTACCCGGTTGGCCTACATGCCAACCCTCCTTATCCATCACGCTCATCCACCCAGAGAAACTACTCCTCATGATCACACGTAATTTTCCTATCCCCACTGCTCTCATAGCGGCAGTCACCGCTCTCTTAGGCCTGAGCACCGTGCCCGGGTCAGCAGAAGACACACCAAAGGTGCATCACAAGCAGCTTATCAACGCTTTGAACCAGAAAAAAATTCAGGCTCTTGCCGAAGCCGAGGAGGCGCAGTTACTGATCTCAGGCTACGAGGAATTCCTCGAAGATCCCGAACTAAACGTGGAAGAACGCCCCGAGATCCGGAAAAACCTTATCAAGGAAAGATCGCGCTATAAGGAACACCGGTCGAGGGCGGGACGGATACAGGTCGCACAGCAGGAACTTCGGCGCCTGCCCCGCGACCCCGCGGTAAACCTCGGAACGTTGAAGGAGACTTATGCCGGCCTGGAGGCTCTCGCCGCGCAGGGCAAGCAGGCATGGAATCAGGTTCTCGCGACCCGGGAAAAATTTGTGGGCAACCTTGAGCGGGAACACGAGCAGCACCTCCGAGATGCAAAGGAGACACTTCGCAAACTGAATGTGGAAGCACAGGCAACCGAGCTTCTGATGAACTCTGTTGACCCGGATTCGGGGGACACTTCCGACTCTGAGTTCTTCGTTGCCCTCAAACTTCCAGCTATCAGGTCTGCCGTAGAGCGGGGATTCCGGATTGCGGCCAACCCGGGAGACGAGAAACGGCAGGCACAAACTACCCTCATCGCTCTGATCGCCTACTCACAATATTTCTGGGATCACTACAGCGGGAAACGTTCCCTCCTGACGAAGGACGAACTTCCCCCGGACCGAAACCGCAACATTTTTGGTGTTCCTGACGGCCAAGTTCTGACCAGTGAAATGATCACGCGTAACAACAGCCACTTTTACTATCTCGCTCCTAAAGCACGCGAGAACTTCAATAAAACGCTGGAAATGATATGGGGAGACGATGCCGTATCGGTAACGACCTGGAACCAGAAATATGATGAGCCCTTCGCTCGGGCCTGCCGGGCCCTCGCCACGGTTAATGATGAGTATCTCGTCCCCAACCCACTGGTTTTTTCTCTCATGGAAAAAATCGAACTCCTACTCAACGAGCTCGATCTTGTTCACAAGTCCATCAGCCAGCTGGATTCCAATTATCAGACGCAGCTCGCAAAGGCCAAGCAGTTTGGAGACGAGGCGCGCCTCTCCTCAGCACACTACAACGCACAAATCTGGAGCAGGGAATCCGAGCGCCTCCTGGCGGGATTTGAGAGCAGCCATGCCCTTCTTGAACAGCAATTGGAGGATTCCCGCAAAGAAGAATGGTTGCCCAATGCCCGCAGGATCTCGGAGAGCGCCCTTATCATCGGGAAGGCCCAGAGGCGCTTCTACTCGGTCCGAAAGGTCAAGGAGGAGCTCAAGGCTCTGCTATCGCAGCGAAAGAGCCTTCCCCAAGGTAGCGAGCCAGCCCTTTGAACCAGGACGCCCTACTTGCACCGGCATCCCAGAGGAGAGCCTCCTCCTGCATCTCCTCACCGGCTCTTTGAGCTACGGGATGAGAAGGGTTCCAAGCTGTGCCAGACAACACTACCTGCATTAATTTCTTTTCCTGCGGGGTTAAACGGCGACCCTTTATCCTATGAGCAGTAATTACAACGTTGGTGTAATCGGTTACGGCTGGGCCGCGGCAGCCCACATTGATGCTCTCAATAAAACCGCACAGGGAAATGTGACCGCAGTCCTCTCGACACGGAACCTCGACCCGGCAGAGCTTTCATCCACCCACGGGGGCACGATCAAGGTCTACAACGAAATAGATGAGATGCTTGCCGACGACTCTCTCGATGTCATCGACATCACCTCTTACCCGGACCAGCATAAGGATCAGGCAATCTCCGCTGCACGAGCCGGCAAGCACGTCATCCTTGAGAAGCCCATTACCCTAAACCTTGAGGACGCCGAGGAGATAAAGGAGGCGTTTGACTCCAATGGAACCCAAAGCTGCGTCTGTTTAGAGCTCCGTTTCATTTCGCAGTTCACCACCATCAAATCCATCATTGATGAGGGACTTATTGGAGACATCCATTACGGTGAAATCGACTACTACCATGGCATCGGCCCCTGGTATGGGCAATACCGCTGGAACACCACAAGAGAGAATGGAGGCAGCTCGCTTCTCTCTGCGGGGTGCCATGCCCTTGATGCCCTCCTTCTCTGCATGGGTTCAGAGGTAGAAGAGGTAATGGCGTACAACGCTCAGTCTTCAAACGAGGTTTTCAGCAGCTACGAATACCCCACGACGACCACCACCATCCTGAAGTTCCGCAACGGCGCGGTAGGCAAGTGCGCCAGTGTCATCGACTGCTTGATGCCCTACTATTTTCACACTCAGCTCTGTGGCAGTGAGGGCAGTATTCTGGACGACAAGCTGTATTCCTCCAAGCTCCACCTGCGCGACAAGGCGTGGACCAAGCTGCCAGTCGCTCTCGCAGACTCCGGCGACGTTGCTGACCATCCCTATCAGGACCAGTTCCAAGCCTTTTTTGATGCGCTTGACAAGGGAGAGCCCATGCCCCTGACCAGTTACGACGATGCGCTCAAGACCTTCCGGGTTGTCTTTGCCGCCGATCAGAGTGCCACTTCCGGAAACCCTGTCAGGCCCTAGGCCATGAGTCGGAGCCTGATCATGCCTTAAACCGATATAATCCACCCGTGCGAAGCACTGCCCTGGCCATCTTTGCCCATCCCGATGATATTGAGTATTTCGGTGCGGGAACGCTGCTCCTCTTGAAGCAGGCAGGATTCGAGATCCACTACTTCAATCTCTCGACTGGAAATTGCGGTTCGGTCGAAATGGACGCAGAGGAAACACGGAGGACCCGGCTGGCCGAGGCGCAAAAGGCCGCCAGCATACTCGGTGCTCATTTTCATCATCCTGTCCGCGATGACCTTGAGATCTTCTACGATCTGCCCACCCTCCGTCTGGTGGCCGGGGTCGTGAGGCAGGTAAAGCCATCCATTATCCTGACTCATCCCCCTGTGGACTACATGGAAGATCATACTAATACCTGCCGTCTGGCGGTCACCGCCGGGTTCACCCATGGGATGCCCAACTTTGTTACCGATCCGCCTTCCGGGGAGGTCTACCCGGATGACGTTTTTATTTATCATTCCATCCCGCATGGACTCTGCGACCCCCTCCGCACTCCTTCACCTGTGGAATCCTTTGTTGATACCGGTTCCGTCTTTGCGACTCAACGCGAGGCACTTGCAGCGCATGCCTCCCAGCGCGACTGGCTCGACAAGTCTCAGGGAGCCGACTCCTATCTCAAGGTGCTCGATGAAATGTCCCTCGAGGTTGGCCGAATGTCCGGGCGTTTTCGTCAGGCCGAGGGATGGCGCCGCCACCTCCACCTGGGCTTCTCTGCCAACGATGAAGATCCCTTGCATGAGATTCTCGGCGAGAAGTATTTCTTGGCCGAGAAACCCGACTCGTGATCAGATCTTTAAGAAATTCTATCCTAAATCATGCGTCCTCAATCCAAGATTTCCTCCTCATGGTGGGATTACACCACCTTGGACCACTCCATTATTCGAGATGCCGCCAAACTGACCGAAGCGGACCTTCTGCAACTGTCTCGCCCCGGTTTTCACGTCGTATTTTACGATACTCTGGCGGATTTCTACCTCGCAGAGGCGCTCGAATATATCGAGGCCTGGAGACAGGCCACCGCTGACAATCCGGTGGGCATCTGCGGGCCCATTGGACCTACCGAGCAACTCCCCCTCGTCGCACGTCTCGTCAATGAACTCGGAATTGATGTTTCCAACAGTCACTTCTGGGGAATGGACGAGTGGGTAGGGCCGGACGGAAAGGAAGTCCCANTCGATCACCCTCTTTCCTTCGAGAGAGCAGACCGTGAGCTTTGTTTCGACCGAATCCACGATGGCTTTCCCGAAGGCAACCTCCACTTTCCTGCCGCGGATACCCGCCCCTACCGCGAATCATGGAACGGAGCAATACGCTGCGCGATCATGCAGGGAGGTCAGGGAGACATCAAACACTGGGCCTTCAACGACCCTCCGCGACGCGAAGGGAAGTATCTGGAATCTCCTCCCCTTCCAGAGGACTACCGGAAGCTNGCAACGCGGGTGGTCGAACTTCACCCCGTGACCCTCGCGCAGAATGCCCGTACTTCCGGCGGAGGAAACATCACAATCGTACCGAACCGCGCAGTCACGGTAGGACCGGTCGAGACCTGGCAGGCAGAAAAGGTTTCGATCTGGCAGGCCGGCACCCATGATAATCCNCTTGGGCAGCGCCTCACTGCGTTCATGATNTCCAAGCGGCTTGCCGATTCNTCGGTTCCCATGTCCCTGCTTGCCGACCATCCCAATGTCCAGTTCAACTATTTCAGGGGGGGACTGGGTTCCTGCACTATAGAGATGCACTGATCCCTCCGGAACCCTGCAGAAAGGNAGAATCTGAGACAAAACATTGACCCTCTGGCGNAAGCAGGCAATTTGTACNCTNCCCTCNTGCTCTTTCCAGTTCACGCGGGAGCTTCAACAGTCATAGCCCCATGAATCATATCGCCCTCGCCCTTCTCGCAACCACCCTGATGATTTCCTCTGTATACTCAGCGGAACCCGATTGGCTGCAGTGGAGGGGTCCGACTCGAGATGGCCAGATTCACGAATCGGCCAAGCCGTGGCCTGAAAAGCTGACTGAGGGGAATCTCAAGAAAAAATGGTCTGTCGATATCGGGGAGGGATACGCCTCTCCTATCGTCGCGGGCGATCGCGTCATCACGGTGGAGACCAAGTCAAAGAAGAACGAGATNGTACGTGCGTTCAATCGGAACTCAGGAAAGCAACTCTGGGAAACCTCATGGGCTGGATCCATGAAAGTTCCTTTTTTTGCAGCCAAGAATGGTAGCTGGGTCCGCAGTTCGCCCGCGTCTGATGGCAAGAGTGTATATGTCGGAGGAATGCTGGACGTCCTCGTCGCCCTCGACATCACCTCAGGCGAGGAGAAATGGACTGTCGACTTCCCTAAGAGGGAGAAAACCACAAAACCTCAATTCGGTTTTGTATGTTCGCCCCTTCTCGACAANGAGAGCATTTACGTTCAGGTCGGGAGTGCCCTCCGCAAGATCCGCAAGGATAACGGAGAAACCATGTGGAAGTCCCTCTCCGATGAGAGAGCAATGTTTGGCTCCGCCTTTTCATCACCGGTCCGGGCCGAAATCGGAAAACGCGACCAGATCGTAGTGCAGACCCGGATGGAACTTGCCGGCGTATCCCCACATGACGGTAAAGTCATCTGGAAAACCCCGGTAAAGGCCTTCCGGGGCATGAATATTCTCACCCCCACCGTAATCAAAGACAAGGTGTTCACCTCGACCTATGGAGGCGGAACTTTCTGGTATGGAGTCGCGACACAGGGAAACAAACAGGATGTCTCCTCCCTTTGGCAGCACAAGGTCGAAGGTTACATGTCCTCACCTGTTGTTGTCGACGGTCTGGTCTACATGCATGGACGGGACAAGCGTTTCCATTGCATCGACCCCGCGCAAAAGAAGGTGCTCTGGTCAACTGGTGAAGTATTCGGGGATTACTGGTCCATGGTTGTGAACGGAAAGCATATCCTTGCCCTCGATAGTCGGGGATATCTCCTTCTCATTGAGGCCAGCCCCGAAGGCTTCAGGACTGCCGGCAAGATTGAGGTCAGTGGCCGGCCAACGTGGGCACACCTCGTGGTGTGCGGGGACGAAGTCTACATCCGTGACCTCAAGGGACTCACCGCTTATAATTGGAAGTAGCGATGGCCCGCAGCGGGCGGGAACTGATCTAGTCGAGAATATCTTCCGGAGGCTTCTTCTTCGATGGGGGCTTGTTTCCAGGCTTCTCGGCCAGGGGTTTGCAGTCGGGGTAGGGAGTGGCCCATATCTTACGCTCTCCCAGATTCANGGTCTGGCGCACTNCGTCATCGGCGAACATCCATCCCACCGGGATCTGCTTTCCCTCCGCCATCCTGCGAACATTGATGTATTATTCAAATGAGTCCCTCGTTGCAAAGAAGCGGAGATAGTCCCGGTCAAATGAGGCTGCCACCATGACCTTGTTTCCCACCGAACCGAGCTTTGCCAGGTCCTTGAAAGCCTCTCCCTTCCNATCTCTGGAGATAACAGAAGACCTGCAGATGCCCGTTCTCATGCAATTTGTGGCGCAGAACGGAAACTTCACCTGAGTCGCTGAGGCAGATTGCTGGGCCAGAAGAGCCTGGCCACAGGTAGGACACAAAAACCTCACCGCAAGTTACCCCTAAGTGCAACCCGGGGGGTCGTCACCCTCTACATTAAGTGTTCATTGCCGGAAAAGGACTTGTCTGCCTACCCTTATGATTTCTCGCTTCCCATCTCGAGAGCGGTCACTTTCCATGGCTTACACCAAAAAGCCAGACCTTGAACTCCGGTAGTATCATGACCATCACACGCCTATTTATTCCGACTCTCATTATCTGCTTTGTATCTTTCACGGTGTTTGCCCAGGAGAACAAACTCTCCAATCAAACTCCCAATATCGTCATTATCATGACTGATGATCAGGGCTACGCAGACGTAGGGAAGTTTGGCGCGAGGGGCTTCAAGACACCCCATTTGGACCAGATGGCGAACGAAGGTCTGTATTTTACCAACTGGTATGTCCCCCAGGCAGTGTGTGGAGCATCGCGTGCCGGCCTGCTCACGGGATGCTACCCGAACCGTATCAACATGCTCGGAGCTCCTGGTCCAAGCTCGCGAGGTGGAATCGCTGACAACGAAATACTCATATCCGAGATGCTGCGCGAGCGTGGTTACTCTACCGCACTTTTCGGGAAGTGGCATCTGGGCCATCATAGGAAGTTCCTCCCTCTGCAACACGGCTTTGACGAATACTATGGCTTACCTTACTCCAATGACATGTGGCCCCACCATCCTGGCGTCCGGCATCTCCCAATGGAAAAACGACTCGAGCGTTGGCCCCACCTGCCAATGATTGAGGGTAATGAGATCATCAACAAGGAGGTCTCGGCNGAGNACCAGGTCGATCTTACAACCACTTACACCGAAAAGGCTGTAGACTTCATTACCCGTAACAGGACTAAACCCTTTTTTCTCTACGTGGCTCACTCCATGCCTCACGTGCCTCTTTTTGTCTCACAAAAATTCAAGGGCAAATCTGAACAAGGACTTTACGGAGATGTCATTATGGAGATTGACTGGTCTGTCGGCCAGATCCTTTCCGCACTGAAAAGATTCGGTCTGGCCGAAAACACCTTGGTCCTGTTCACCAGCGACAACGGACCGTGGTTAAGCTACGGAAACCATGCCGGGAGCGCTTATCCTCTACGCGAAGGAAAGGGAACCACGTGGGAGGGGGGGCAGCGGGTCCCCTGCATTGTGAGGTGGCCAAGAAAGGTTCCTGCCGGCAAGGCCTGTCATACTCCGGCCATGCACATTGACCTTTTCCCAACGATCCAGAGCCTCGTAGAGGGCAAGAGGCCTTCCCACCAGATTGACGGGAAGGATATTACTTCCCTGCTTACTAATCCGGAGGATGCAAAAAGTCCCCACGAGGCCTATTTCTTTTACCGCGGAANCCGACTTGAGGCCATTCGCTCCGGAAAATGGAGCCTCCATCTCAATCACTCCTATCGCAGCCTGAAAGATCAGCCCGGCAAGGATGGCATTCCCGGCCCCTATATTCAGAAACAGACTACAGTGACCCTCTACGATCTTGAGAAGGATCTCAGTCAGAAAAGAAATATAGCAGAAGACTATCCCCGGATCGTCAATCGTCTTCGGGACCTCGCAAATAAGTTTGATACCAGTCTCAGGGCGAACAAGCGCCCCAAGGGATCTCTTTGATCACTCCGCCTCTCCAAGTTGACTTCTTTCCTTTCTCGTCACCCAGCTGTGGCTGGTTCAATCGGGGCAGGGCCCTCCACTGGAGCCTCCACACCGGGACCGATGATGTAGACCGGTGAGCTGCCGTCCTCGGAGTCTCCGAGAGCCACGATCCCGGGGATGCCTNGTCCGCTGANCGCCACGTCGGTCCACTCACCGCCGCCCTGCTTNCCGAACACGTTATCGAACGGGAAGAGGCCGGGGATCGAGAATCACGCTTGGAAGCGAAAGCCCTTCCTCTCTCCACCGCGGATTGCCAAAGATCCTCTTATCGGTGAAATCGTAGTCGTCCCACGGAGACTGGCCTTGCATCCGTGGATCACCAGTCGCACGAAGATAATCCTCCATCTTTTGTCGAAGAGATGACTTTACCTCTGCAAAGTTCTTCTCCTCCGCAAGATTCCTCAGCTGATGCGGATCCCGCTCCATATCATACAACTCTTCAGGAGGGCGTCGCCCAAAAGAGAGACGATAGTAAGGCGCTATTCTGGTTTCACTGGAGTTACTCATGAGGAACTCCTTGGTTGCCCCCCGGTCGCAGTCCCCGAGAAATCCTTGATGNGAAGACACGAAATCCGGATCGCCGGCCGGCCAGCGATCCGGTTCGTAGTTCCGGATGTAGGCAAAGGAGTTAGTTCTGATGCACCGTGCAGGGTAGCCCACTCCATCACGGCGGCAGATAATATGACGCTCAAATCCGGTGACTACAAAATCACGCGGCACGGCAGCACCTGTCTCAGGTAATGACTGCAGTGGATGTCCACTCATCTCTTCTGGGATCTCAACCCCTCCCGCCGTCAGGAAAGTGGGAGCAAGATCAATAAGGTTAACCAGATCTCGACGAGTCNCCCCTTCCTTGGCAGGTCCGGGAAACCGAATAGCCAGGGGCACCCGGGTTCCGGAATCATAAAGGTTGCACTTGGACCTTGGCATTGGATTTCCATGGTCACTGGTTACCACGATGAGAGTGCTCTCAAGAAGATTCTCCCTTGCGAGCGACTCTATCATCCTTCCGAGATGCCTGTCGAAGTGCTCGATCTCGAGGGCGTAATCGAGAAATTCTCCCCGCACAACCGGGTCGTCGGGAAGGCTTCCGGGAACGAGCGCATCCGCAAGGCTCTTTCCCGCTTTTTTCCANGCGCCTTTTTCAAACCCCTGATGGGGTTCATTCGAACCATACCAAAAAAAGAAGGGCTTCTCCTTGTCCCTTGCAGCGAGGAAGTCCTCAAAGTTGGCGGCATAGTCCAGATTGCTCATTCCTGGACGTCGCTGCTTCAATGTCCTGCGGTGGAAAGACTCACCAAGAATCGCCTCAGTCTGGATCGAAGAATACGAACGTAGTGGTAACTTTTTCCCCTCTCGGGGAGTGAAACCCTCCAGCTTGCCAGGCCCCCAGGTCTTCCCCGTGGCTCCCAGCTGATATCCTGACTGCTGGAGAAGCAGCGAGAAAACAGCATACTCAGCCTTCAATGTCCCCATCAGGTTGCCTCCAGGCCCGGTCTCCCACATGTTCCTCCCGGTGAGAATCGAAGTCCTCGACGGCATACAGGAAGGGCAAGAGGCAAAAGCATGGGTGAAGAGGACACCTTCTCCTGCAACACGGTCAAATGCTGGCGTGCGGGTGCCCTTGTCTCCATAAGCACTCGCATGCATCCACGACTGATCATCGGAAATCGCAAAGAGAATATTTGGACGGACGGCTCCTTCGATCACTCCGAATGAGCACAGCGCCACTACTACAGCGGGACGAATCATCTCTCTCTCTTCCCATATCTGTCACCCATTAACAAGCGACCATGATCATCTACGACGCTCAGCAAATCTCCCAGAGNCCTCGCAATTCCCGGATCCCCAGCCCTTCGAGACTTTCGAGCTTTGCCCCCGCTTCCGGAAAAGCATCGGTTTTTGCAAGCTCACTGGGTGTGACAAGACACCGCATTCCCGCATGAAGTGCAGCCTCCATTCCGTGCCGTGTGTCCTCGATAACGAGGCAATTTGCAGGATCAACCNTGCAACGTTCTGCCACCAGGAGATACACTGCAGGGTCGGGCTTCTTGGCGACCACGTCATCTCCAGCACACACCGTCGCCAAAGATTCGATCAGGTCCATCCCGAGGGAGGCCTCAAGAACTTTCTCCGCCGCCCACTTCACACACGCAGATCCGATGGCCAGTCCGATTCCGGAATGCACGATTTGCCGAAAGAGGGATTCTACTCCCGGTCGGGGAGAGAGTTCTCCACTTTGAAGATCATTTACTACGAGGTCGACGTAGAGGTCTGTCTTTCGGGCATACAACTTACTNATGGTTTCTTCACGATTGTTCACTGGCTGGGGAAGCCAGGTGAGAATCTCCTCGAATTTTCCTCCGCCCATGTTCGCAAGGCGCACTCTGTAATCCTCCTCGCTCCAATGCCGGGCGAGGTCCAATTCCCGAAAAAGTGCGTTGTAGGCCCTGCGGTGGTAGTCCTCGGTCTCCACAACCGTTCCATCGAGATCCGATATGACAAGCTCCAATGACATCGCTTCAGGGGAGGGACTGATGGCAGCGGGCCTTGAATTGAAGAAGGCGATCCCGGTAGTAATTCTCTCGTCGTCCTTTGGGCTCCACGATATGCGATATCTTCACCATCCTGCGGGACCATGTCCCAACCGTTTCCTTATGAAAACCTGCCGCCGCGAGAATTGCGGCTCCCATTGCTGAATGAGGGTGCGCGGGGATACTGATCCGTTTACCGAGCACCTCAGCCCGAACTTCAAGGCTCAAATCGCTTCGGGCTCCTCCCCCGGTCGCGAACACGCTGTCAGCCACGGTTCCTCCAAATGATTCGATCAGCTCGAACACCAAGGCTTCAAGGTAGGCAATACCCTCCAAACACCCAAGAAAATAGCCTACTTCATCCTCCTGCTCACCATCAGAAAACGGCTGAAAGGTCGAACTCGCGAAAGGGAGGCGCTCTCCCTCCCTCACCGAGGGGTAAATAAGATGCCTCGTCTCGCCCCGTTTCCTTGCTCTATGCTCCATTTCCTCGATTCGATCCTTGAAACGCCGACGCACTACTTCCCCGCCTGCATTGGATGCACCTCCCGGCAACCACGATCCATCAGGGTGCCGGTGACAATAGATTCTAGCCTGGGGATCCTCGATTCTTGCCTCACTCAATCCCTTGAATGCCATCGTTGTTCCGATGGTAGTTGACCAGTCACCAGGACTCGCCGCCCCGGACGCGTAAAATGCCGCGTTTGAATCCGTCGCTCCACTCACCAGTGCCACCTCGCGCGGCAGTCGCCATCGCCTGCGAAGATCCTCTCTGAGAAAACCAAATCTCCGGCCCGGAGCAACGACCTCGGGCAGGCCAAGATCCTTCAGACCACGAGGCCATTTTCCGAGGACAGGATCGACGCCAGTCTTCATCGCGTTGGTGAAATCTGTTGGAATCTCCGGGGTTCCTGCCAGCCAGCTGTTGAGGAAGTCTGCTGCGTGCAGAAAAATAACGTCCTCCGGCAAATCGAGGTGGTTCTGCATCCAGAGGATCTTAGGAAGGGAAAAGGTTGGGGAGCATCTTCCTGCAAACACCTCATCACAGTTCGTGGCCTCCTCCGCTGCACGCATGTCATCATAAAGCAGAGCCATTCCTGCNGGTTGCCCATCACCGCATACGGGAAGCACTGTCCCGGAAGTACTGTCGACGGCGATGGCATGAATGTCTCGATTGGCGGGAGTTGAGAACAACTCCTCGAGGGAACGCTCAAGCGAGAAAATCCACTCCCGGGGATCCTGCTCCGATCGATGCGCGTCCCGGGCCAGATTACGATTCCTCAATTCATGGGAAGTTTCTGCCCTGATACCACCGTCCTCCTCTACCAGGAGGCAGCGCACCCCTCCTGTGCCCAGATCAATTCCAAGAAAGCCCATCAATACGTAGTGATCCTGATGTGCCTAGAGATTCAACTGCTTCTGCCGGTATAGTTCGTCGGGTCTGCCCGCGATACGCTGGATCTGGTCCCGGGGCAGAAATACCGGACCGCCGAGAGCNGCTGCGCCAGCAAAGATATTAGCAGCCTTGTCAGCCATCAAAGTACACGCGAGCACCGCATCAGCAGTCTTCCCCAAAGCTATAATTCCATGATTTTCCANCAAAATTAACCGCGGCGCCTCTCCATGCACCCGGATATATTCGAGCGTCCTTCCCTGGATCTGATGCGCAAGCGGGAGACCCGGGTCACAATTCTCAACAAAGACCGAGGCCCGTCCACAGCATACGATCTCATCGGGAAAGATGCGGTTCTCCGCAAAGTCACGACCCCTTCGGCTACAGAGGATCCTGTTAGCGGCCTCCGAGTGACAATGACCCACAAAATCCACTCCCTCGAGAGAGAGAAGCCAGGCATGAAACATCGTCTCGATACTGGGCTTTTTCGCGTCCGGATCGCATCTGCTCGCAAGGAGAATTTCATCAACCTCTTCNTTAGAGAATNTCCGGTCTCCAGATTCCATCAGAGTGAGGACCTTGCTCGAAAGGCAGCGAGTCACCTGATCGCTTCGCAGGTTCTCAAGACACGATCCACTTGCCTTAACGAAGAACTCATCATCGGAAATACGAGCGGATGTGTTGCCCTCTCCCAGAATGGCGAGGCCCCGATCCTGCCTGCCGATCTCATGTGAAAGCCGTAGCAACTCTTCCAGTGGCGCATTCATCATTATCTCTCCCCCGAGGATGGGCTGCGGGGCACAGAACCCAACAAAAAATCTTCCCTCTGTCTCGGCCGGACTCCCACCAAGGATTCCTCGATCGGTGGGGATTTCTGCAGCCATCCATTCCAATCCCCGGCACTTCAAGAGCTGNCCCTCCACGAGGAAAAAACGTCGGGTTTCACCTTTCGTTCTTGCTGANACCTCCGTAGGGAGCTGGTGGGCTTTACCCGAAAGTATCACCGGGCTGTCTCACCCATAAATTTCAGATCCCGCAGGACCCTGAGCGGACGGCGACCTGCTCCTACCCTACGATTCAGGTTGACCGGAAGCCCTTGAAGGCATATTACCCGCCCCCCCACGGGATTATCCCTCAACGAACTCCATTCCGATATGCGCACGAAGAGAAAGTTCATGAAGACGCATCTGACTCGCCCTCGAAAGAGCGGGGCAGCAAGGCGTCGACGGCAGGCAGATCATCGCAAGCGCCTCGTGGCCCTCGGAGTCGAGCAGACCACAGTGGACTCGATGAACCAGAAGGAGGTTCGCGAAATGCTCAAGTATCCCGCCAAGATCGGAAAAAGCTGATCACGCTGATTGTGAGGACAGGAAGGGCGCGAAGGAGCCCTGCCACTTGAAGTCTGCATTCCGGATGCGGACTTTTTCTTTTAAGCGACTGTCTCAGTAATCAGCCACTGGAGAACAGCGTCACCTCACCTGTGCCAACGNGGGTTTGGGCAAGACAAAGCACGCTAGGAAGAGCCCCATTATGAAGCCCCCGAGATGTGCGCCATACGCAATGTTGATATCGGCATGCTCCATGAGGCGATAGTAGTCGAATGAGATCCCAACNACCGTAAGGATACCAAGATTGGCAGGGGGAACGGGNCGAGCCAGAGGAAACACATGAGGGTCCGGCAGGCGCCAGCGTACTGCCATTCCAAGATACAATCCCTCAAACCCCATCACCACGCCTGAGGCCCCCAGCAAATGGTGATTCTCCAGCGGATTAAGAAAGACATGCCCCAGCGACCCCGATACCGCCGTCAAGAAGAAGACCGCCAGCATCCAGCGCGGCCCAAGCAATTCCACCGCCAGCACCGCAAAGATCCATAAGAATAGAAGATTGAACATAAGATGCCCGGCATCTCCATGCAGCATCGTATTGGTGAAAAGAGTGCACAAGGTGGCTACCTGACTGACGGTGGCCTCTCCCGAGAGAACGGCCTGCCAACTGGTGGTGATCTCGAGCGGGACGACCATGAAACGCTCGTCGGATCCCTCAGGCCCAAAGGTCTGAAAGCCGAGGAGGAGGCTCATCAGGAGCATGATGAGCAGGAGAAGCCACTGCTCCCTGACTACCCTGTGCTGATACCACTTCATCCGGGAGAAGCCTAACTCACGCTCCCGGGGTTTGCGAGTGGGCAACGAAGGATTTGATTGCCTCATCTACCNCGACGCCGCAGCCGCGTTAGCTCGGAGCGAGATCCTATGATAAATCAATCATCCCAGCTGGTTTCGGTGGATGAGGNAGACCNCGCTTCCCTACTCCAGAGTGAATCGAACCCGTCCCCCCGCGGGAATTGTTCCATGCCAGCACAGGATGAGCGTCTCAGGATCGACCCAGCAGAGCTTGTAGAATGAGGAATCAGCGATCCTGCCATCAACGATGACATCCGGGATTCCCACAAAAGCGGGTGAGACGAACTTAAAAACGGGATTGGGACGATCATGGTCTCCCGCCCGGAACTCTAGTATTCTTCCCCCGCTGACCACATGGCATCCTTCACTTTCATTGTAGCCGTCGGAGTTCAGGTCGCCAGGATCATCGGTAAAAATCTCTCCCCCCTGCACAGAAAGATCCCCGGGATACTGGTAATCCTTCCGGCATTCCTCCGCGAGACCGGTTTTTTCCAGAAACGAAGGTATGATTCGGAGCTGCAAGGCAAGCCTGTCCTCTTNCCCACAGTCTTTGCAGGAGATTCTGTGGTGCATGGTTTTACCCGCATCGCNGGGGACCCGNGTGCCCAGCCGGCTTCCTGTCCAGCTTGGCATCAGCAGGAGGTCACCCGGCGCTGACCAATGGTTCGAAGGAAGAGGTAGCCCGGAAAACAGCAGATGTTGTCCCCTGAAGACCGTTCCTGCTTTCACCGGAAGATTCGTCCTCGGGTCGATAACATGCCATCCAGTGGGACGNATCAGGCGGGGAGTGGTAAGGAGGAGCTCGATCCTGGATTCGGACGGGCGAGGGCCCTCCCTTCCCAGAAGAACGAAAATCCGTCCACTGGGATANACCGTGTATTCTTCGAACCTTGTAGCAGGGAAAGACGCATCCCGGCGCTGAAAACGAACCCGCGCAGATGAACTCTCAAGAAGTTCGATTATTGCCGGGCCATGCGCCCAAGCACCGTGGGAGGCGGTAGACTCAATGATCTCCAGGAGAGATCCTCCCGCGAGCAGATTCGTTGTCCCGAAAGGATCCGCCTTGAGATTGAACCAATGGGTTATCGCATGACAGTTACCAGAAATTCTCTCTTCATCCTCCCCTTCACCGACCGCAACACGAATTTCGAAGCACCCTGGAGAACAGATGACNAGATNACCCCGATTCTCCCGGACAACGAATCCCCTCACACCAGTCCCGCCAAGCTCACGGTTCTCCACAAAAGCCTCGGCAACGGTAAAATGACGTGGGCTCATCTGAGGGTCGTGCCGGATTTCCTCCAGAAGGCTCACTGCCCAGTCCCGTTCGCCAGCTCCCATGTATATTTTTGCCAGCCAAGCCTTCTGACGTGCCCTGAGACCTGCACATTCGGCCGAACGGAGGGCCGGCAGACTATCCGTGAGCGCCTTAATTGCTCTCCGGGGCTCTCCAGCACGTGACATCAGCTTCGCCATCGCAAGGAGCACTTCGTTTTTTAACCTGGCATGGAGCGCCCTGTCTTCCAGTGTCGTCAACACCTCCTCCAGTTCGCGGATGGCCTCCACACCGCGCCCCAGCTGATGCAATAATTCTGCACGCTCAAGGGCAATTAGGGCCAGCCAGTGCTTCTCGTTCACATATCGCGCATTGCCCTCATCAAGAACAGACTTGAGGACGCCCAGAGCCGTCTCACCCTCACCCAGACCCATGATGGAACGGGACAATCCAAGGGTTGCGTGGGGCCGCAGAAGCTCTGGTCCCGTCTCCAGAAGCCTCCTGTAACGGATTTGAGCATCGGCCCATTGGCCTTTTTTAAGGCGTTCTCCGGCGGCGAGATACCCGGACACGCCCTCTGGTCCGGCATTAACAAGTGGAGCACACAGGCCGCAGTGCAGCCCGCAGAGAACTACCATCATGCACGGGGACCATGCTACGAACGACACAGCCTTCTCAGCGAACACGGCCTCTCGTCTCCTCGCTAGTTCAGGCATCTTGCTTGTCTAAGAATTCTAGGAACATTTTTCTGCAATGATGGACCAAAGGAGAACCAGCGTTCCCCACAACCCGGCGGCTATTAAGGAAACTGATCCTTCTGGTGGGGGAGGTATCCAGTCTCATAGTATTTCTGAAATGGCTTGCTCCAGCTGCTCACATGCCAGGATTCATCAATCTGCCCGAGATGATCTTCCCGTCGAAGAGCAAAAAGAACAGGGGCTGTGGCGTAACCGCGGTCAGAGCACCCAGAAGAACCTGGATCGCTTCTCTTTCTTTCATCTTGTAGGTCAAACTGGCGACTCCGCTCACCGGGAAACTGGCTATCTTAACAACTTCGTCCTCTCTCCCAAACCATATCTCCTCGGGTTTCACCTGTCACCACGCAACCCGTAAAATGACAAAACTCAATATGCCTCCCCCCGGCCGATAATCTGCCGCGCTTGTCCAGGGAGCCAAGGTCTGCTCTGCTTGAAGCCGTCATGAACAATAGACTCCTCTCTCTTCTCTCCATCGGACTATGTCTGCTGCCGTATGTGGCATCGGCTAAAAGACCCAACATTGTCTTCATGTTCTCGGATGACCATGCCTGCAATGCAATTTCGGCATATCCCGGCGGCCTTTTCGACAAGATTGCACCCACCCCGAATATTGATCGGATTGCAACTGAGGGCATGCTCTTTGAAAATTCCTTCTGCGCCAATTCAATCTGCGGCCCCTCCCGGGCAAATATCCTGACAGGCAAGCATAGCCATCTCAACGGGTTCCTGGACAACAACTCCTCTTACTTTGACGGTAAACAGCAGACTTTCCCCCAGTTACTCAGAGATACAGGTTACCAAGTAGCGATGATCGGGAAGTGGCACCTTCACTCCCACCCTGTTGGGTTCGACTTCTGGCGTATTCTTCCCGGACAAGGTGCCTACTACAACCCCGATTTCATCGAGATGGACGGAAGCCGCCAGCGTTACGTTGGGCACTGTAATGATCTCGTTACTGACTTTGGTATCAAGTGGATGGCCGAGGATCGCGACACTGAAAAGCCCTTCGTGGCGATGATCCAGTTCAAGGCCCCCCACCGCAACTGGTCGGCTGCGGAACGTCATCTCAATCTCTTCAAGGGAGTGCAGATGCCAGAACCGAAAACCCTCTTCGACGACTACGCCAACCGAAGCAAGGTCCTTGCCGAACATGCAATGGGAATCGACAAGCACATGTACTGGGGACACGACATGAAATTTCACGGCCAAAACCAGTTCCCCGACCATTTCTCCAGCGGCATCGTCAATCGGCAATATGAGCGCATGAATGAGGAACAGAAAAAAGCATGGGACGAGGCCTACCAACCAGAAAATGACAAGTTCATCGCTGATATGAAGGCAGGAACCCTCAACAAGCGGGATATCGTCAGATGGAAATATCAGCGTTATGTAAAAGACTACCTCAAGAGCATCGCGAGCGTCGATGAAGGCGTAGGGCGGGTCCTCAAATTCCTTGATGACAGCGGCCTCGCGGAGAACACGATCGTGATCTATTCAAGTGATCAGGGGTTCTATCTGGGAGAACATGGCTGGTACGACAAACGCTGGATGTTCGAAGAAAGCTTCAAGATGCCCTTCATCATCCGCTGGCCCGGAGTGATCAAACCGGGTTCCAGAACCAAGGCTCTCATTCAAAATATCGACTACGGCCCAACATTTCTGAATATTTGCGGGGCCGATGTTCCCGGCGACATGCAGGGGCGCAGTATTGTCCCGCTCCTCGAAAAGAGTGGCGAGAAGCCTGACAACTGGCGCGAAGCATTATATTACGCGTATTACGGTGAACGGACTCATCAGGTCGCAAGGCATGATGGCATTCGAACAGAACGTCATACTCTTTTCTATGTGCCCAAGTATCAGGAATGGCAACTCTTCGACAATGACAAGGATCCGCAGCAGATGAAGAGCGTCCACGGCGATCCGGAATACGCCGACGTCCTCTCCCGACTGCAAAAGAATTATCAGGAACTGAAGAAGGGTTACCGAGCCCACGTTGCTCTTCTCCCTGATGAAAGGCTGGGTGAGGAGTGGTGGACAAAGCGTCACGCCGAGATGAATCGTAAGGCCAGCGCCCGACCTCACGACCTGCTCTTCATCGGAGACTCGATTACCCAGGGGTGGGAAGGGGCAGGCAGGAAAACCTGGGAGAAATACTACGGAAAGCGCAAGGCGCTCAATCTGGGTATCTCAGGAGACCGCACCGAGCACGTGATCTGGCGACTCAACAATGGAAATCTGCGCAAACAGCAGAAAGCCAAGGTTGCCGTGGTCATGATCGGAACCAACAATACAGGGCATCGTGATCAGGATCCCGGGGAAACTGCTGACGGGGTCACGCGCATCTTATCCATTCTACGCGCGCGGTGCCCGGACGCGAAGGTTCTCCTCCTCGGGGTGTTTCCCCGCGACGCGAGCCCCGACGGACCAAAGCGCCGTATCAACGATGCTCTCAACGAGAAACTCGCGACCCTTCACGATGGAGAGCGGGTCCACTTTCTCGATATCGGAAAGCACTTTCTCAACGGCAAGGGACATCTTCCCAAGGAACTCATGCCGGACTACCTTCACCCTCGGGAAAAAGGATATGAACTATGGGCCGAGGCCATCGAACCCAAACTTGTTGAACTGGGCCTGTAGGCAGCTGTGAATTATCTTCGGGGAACCCGCACCGGTATCAGCTCAGGTAGGAGGAGAGACAGGTCGGTGTCGTCTTCGTTGCAATTTCCTCAATTTCGAACTGGCCCCCAGAGCTCCTCGGGGCCCTGTCATATTCACTGCTGCGCCTCGGAAAACGTGTCAGTCGGATTATCCCCTTTCGATGGAGATCCTCGATCCATTCTGCAGCCTCCGAAGTCACGCGGCTTGCAAGTGCTGGCTGGTCGAGGTCGATTCGCCTCAGTTCCTCGTAGATTCCCTCACCAATAACATAGGTAGTGTAGAAATCATTCCCTTCAACGCCAACTTCCCAACGTGAGTCCTCAGGTCTGCTCCCGTGTTCCGAACGCAAGCGCACCGAAGGATGAAGCCTCATGGACATTGCCGGTGCATTTTCCGATGCCCAGATCCGGCGCTGGTCGAACCACGAACTGACCTCTTCATGCATCGGAACCGATGGATTATGAATTGTTCGGATTGTCACATCCCCACCTGGAACCAGTTGCTCATTCTGGACAAGAATGTAGCCGAAATTAACCCCTTTCAGGCCGGCTTTACGGTAGTTCTCAACCCAGCGTCTCAGTTCCTCATTGTATTCTTCAAGCTGCTGTCCAAATGGTGCGTGGCAATGGGGCACGGAAAAGAGGATTTCATCGCGGTCAGCTGTTGTGAGAACCAGAGCCTCCAGCTTCTCTCCTCCCCACCACTGCCTTAACCTCGTCTCGTAAGTGTCAACGCCAACAAGGTCTGTTACTACGCATAATCTACCCCCCGCGTTCAGGTGCCTCTCTGCGGACTGGACAATCCTCCGCAGCACGGCCTCCCCATCATTCCCCCCGTCCCTGAACTTAAGATCAGTTTCAGGGCTCGGGACGAAGGGCGGATTTCCAAGAATAACATCAAAGGTCTCACCCTCGACTGCTGAATATAAATTACCCAGTCGGACCTCGTAATTTTCCACACCATTCAATTGTGCGTTGAACCGGGAAAAGCGGATGGCACGTGGATTCAGGTCCACTCCGATGACACTGCTCGCATAGCGGCTGCCAACCAGTCCTTGGATACCGGATCCACAGCAAAGATCCAGGAGACGGTCACATTCCTCCCGGGGTGCAGTCTGCACCAGTCCATGACTATCCATACCGATATACATTACCGGATCTTCGTCCAGACGGTCCTCCTCCATGAGCATGTAGCGATGGTCTGTCGCGAAAAGCATTCCTCCGGAGCAGAAAATATCGACTGCCGAGCTGATGCTGTCCCCTTTCCTTCTGATCAAACCGATACCAATCAGACGTTCAAAAAGTGAATGCCCCAGCAGATCAAGGAGCGAAGCGCATGGGAGTGTAGCCCGTAGGAGAAAGAGTCGGATCAAGTCCCCCGTAGCATTGTCCGGAAGTCTGTGACTTGAAAAATAAGCAAGATGGGTAGGCTCAATCTGCTGAAGGGACTCGACTCCAAGAAGTTCCAGGATAACCTCTTCCCGATAATCATTTTCAATCAGACATTCGCGCAGGGCCTCGAGACTGCGCCAGGAGGAGAAACGAGGATCTTCGAAAGCTCGGAAGGTTTCTCCGTCCTCCAACGGAGTGAGGGGTGAATCCTCTGGAAGCGAGGATCGGATCCAGCTCGGGTCTCTTTCCACCCCGAATCGCGCAATTTTACCCTCCAGGATTTCTATCTCACGGCGAAGCTCGCTTCGGGTCAGGCCTAACACTTTCCGCAGCTTTTCCTCCCGCCCCCGCCTTGGACCAAGGAAGGCCAGTAGCAGCTCTAACTCTCTTTCATCGAGATAGAGCGGCGGCTGATGTTCCGTCTGGTCCAACACCTGCGATCGCCCGAGGGGATCGAGTAACAGGACCGTGTCAGGGCTCAACTGCGTAACAATCTCCCCTACGAAATCATGCCCAGGAAACAACAGGCTGGTCTCTTTATAACGAGCTCCTCTCTGAGAAATCTCTCTCACTTCCTCTCGAGACCAGCTCTCTGATTCAAGTCCACCAAACAAAGCTCCATCAAGCTCCTTCATAAGCGCTTTCACGGATGGCTGCCGGGAAGGAAGACCAGCAGGCAGCTCTTCATCAACCAGATCCGCCACATGGTCCTCGTAAGATTTGACCGGAGTGTGCTTGCGACAGATCCAGCAATCCTCGAGTGCGAGGTAATCAATATCGGTTTTAAGAAAGGTTTCAATCGCCTGCTCGGGAGTCTCCACGATAGGCTGACCCGCAACATTGAAGCTGGTATTGAGAAGAACGGGTGGGCCCTGTCTGAGATCTTCAACCGCATGGCATAACTCATGAAAGAATCGATTCGCCTCCTTTGTGCAGGTTTGCACCCTCCCTGTTCCATCGGCATGAGTAATTGACGGAAGAACAGAATGAAATTCCTTACGAATCTCGGCAACCAGCAGCATGAAGGGGCTTTCCGTCTCCAACTTGAAAACTTCATTAGCCCGCTCGAGCGGAACAAAGGGTGCAAACGGACGAAAGGCCTCCCGGAACTTCACTCTGGCATTGATCACGTCCTTCATTCGCAGGAAAGCCGGGTCGGCAAGGATTGAACGGTGCCCAAGAGCCCGGGGCCCGGATTCGCACCCTCCCTCGAAGCGGGCTACGATATGCCCGTCGGCCAATGCCTTTGCGACTTTCCTGACCATATTTTCATGGTTCTGGCGCTCCACCACTACAAGGTCATCGAATTTTTCTACCGCCTCCCTGATCTCCTCACCGGAACGGGGCTTGCCGAGGGTGGCGGTCTCGATCCGGGGACGCTCGGCCCCCTGCTCAATTGTCGCGTAGGCCCAATAGGCACAGCCCGCTGAAATCCCATTATCGCCGGCGGCGGGAAAGATGAAAATATCATCGAGACCACATTGCGTCAGGATTTTATAATTTGCCACAGAGTTGAGTCCAATCCCGCCTGCGATGCAGAGCCTGTTCAAACCGGTCTCCTTTCGTGCTACCTCCACGATATGACACAGCGCCCTCTCCAGCTCCTCCTGCACCTTGAAGGCGAGGTCGACTAACCAAGGGCGAAAATAGGCTTTACCCTCCCCCGTATCATACTTCTTTTCAAGGGCTTCGACCTCAAGGAAGATATCATAAGCTGAAATCTCCAAACTCATCGAATCCTCACGAGTCCGAAACCATCGCTCCCACGATGGCTGAGGCCCTCCATATGCAGCCAGTCCCATCAATTTCCCCGATTCGGGAAAGCTCAAGCCCGAGTTGACCCTAGTTTCAAAACCAGCTTTACGCGCAATGTACTCATAGACAAACCCAAGGGTCGAAAGCTGGGCAAGATGAGCCTGGACCCCTTCCGCATGAAGAGGGTTAAGGCTGGTCCCGTGGCCAGCGTAAAGGCTGTATGACTCGGTCTCCCAGCCTGATCCTTTCCTCTCAGTCAACCCACTGGCGTCAACTGCAAGCACCAGCGCTTCATCAAAACCGGAGGGCCAGTATGCCGAGTAGGCGTGCGCCAGATGATGACCTGGAACCGTCTGAACTTTCTTCGCAATATCCCGACTGAGGACTCCCCGCATGATCTCCGGACCGAAGTCGACCCCGGGCATGTTGGCGGTGATGGTCTCCATGTCTCCAAGGGACACATCAAGCATATCAAGACAGTAACGAATACCCTCACTCGGAGCCTGAATGTGGCGCATCTCACCAGGGGACTGATACGTAAATCCAACACTATGCTTGATCCGGTCGAGCCTCTCCTGCTCAATCGAGACCAGAATTTTCCCCTGTGAGACTACGGATACTGACCGGTCGTGACCAAGGTTGATTCCCATATGCAGCTTGTTCATTTCAATACTTCTTTTTGTGGTTCACGCTGGTCAAGTGTCGGAAGCGATTGCACGCCATCCTGAGCGCCGTAAGCCCGACCGGGACGTAATCCCAAACGTTATCCAGAATACGAAACCGGTCCCGCGTCCAGTTCGGAAAAGGATGTGCCATGTGGATTGAAATGCGCCCCAGCATATTGATCACTATTTCAGCTCATCAATCCAATCGGAACGATGACTCGGTGATTTCCAAACATTTTCATTTTTCTGGGGTGAACCGATAATGCATCGCCATGACGATGATTCCATCGCCGCTCCGCAGTCCGAGTCCGCTTTTTCAAGACCGTCTTGCTGGACTTCCCACTACCTTCGGTGGTAACACGCCGGCATCATGAGACATTACTCCCTCAGTTTTCCCGTAATTGCGACCATCGCCGTTTGCTCTGGCCTCGCCTCAGCAGAGAGTCCTCCAGCCGCTACGGGCCATGATGTCTTCATCAAGGGCCTTCGCGAGGAGAAGGAAGCAGGCGCGAAAAGTGTGAGCAGTGCCCGCACTCTGAGCCCGGTGGTTTCCCGGTTCAAAGGTTGGTTTATTGACATTACGGAACGCGCCGAAGCCGGACGACTTGATGGGATTGAGACCGCCAATGGCATCTCGCTGGCGAGCAAGGCCCGGGACACCTCAGGGTGGCAGTTTGTCGAAACCGAACACGGGTATCTCGTGAGGGCAGCAGGAGGAAAATACAAGGGATGGGTCATTGCCCGAGACGATAGCGCCAAGACCCGTCCCGAGGGCCCTAACCTGACGGTAACCCCCGCTCTCAGGCTGGCCAGAAAGCCCACCAATAATTGTCACTGGAAACTGATTCTCACCAGCAAGGGCTTGGTCCTGGAAGCTCTCTCCGGAAAGTATGAGGGCTGGTTCTGGGACTTTGGCGGTGGAGATCCTTCTCACGAGGAGTCCGGTCGCGAAGTTGCCATCAATGTTCTCCTTGCTGAAAAAGTCGTGGCGGGCTCCTACTTCGCAGTCAAGCCAGCCAAGTAGATTTCTTACTCCCCGAAGCACTGCATCTCTTGTTCAGCTAAAATTTTATTCCCTAAGTGAGCGGCCCCCTCATTCATCACCCGCTGAAGTTTCTTCTCTGTCCCCTTCTTGCTCTGACTGGAATGGGAGCAGAGCGACCCGGACGAGAGGCCGAGGATCTCACGTTGCAACGCCCCCTGCTCAAAACCGCGTTCCGGTCGACCATTGGTTCCGTTATCCGCCACCCCATCACTACTTTTCATCTCGGGGTGACTCTCTCCCGGAGGCGCGGCGCCACCCTCTTCGAGGGTAGCCTGCCCATAGCACGGCCTGGAAAGAAGAGGCGCGCACAGCCCCCGCGCCCGGGATCGCCGGAATTTGAGATTCACCTCGATAAGGCAGGCCTGCCGGTCCGGGTCCACGGGGAACTCCAATACCATCTTGGAGGCCGTGAATTTTTTTCGGCCTTTGAGAGGGAACTTGGCCGGGCGCGCCACTCCGTAGACAGTCAGGTCTATATTTTTGACAACGACGATATTGGCGTTCATTGCGCTGACCTGCTGCGTGCTCGCGCGGAGAGATTGCCGGTCCGGGTTATTTTTGACGACCTCGGAAGCACAATGGCGCATGGGAGAATGCCGCCTTCCGGCCTCCCGGAAGGATTCAAACAACCTGCCGACATCGGCACCTATCTCATCCGGGGAAATTCCAGCCTCCTGCTCCGTGAAACCCTGAACCCATGGTTGATCACCGACCATACCAAGCTCCATATCTTTGACCGGCAAGTCGCCTTCCTCGGAGGCATGAACCTGGGTCGCGAATCACGCCACGAATGGCATGATCTCATGGTCAGTGTCAGGGGCCCTGTCGTGGATGCCCTGAGCAGGGATTTTGATCAGACATGGAGACGGAATGGCCCTCTCGGGGACTTCGCCCTCTTTCTGAGAGAGCCCGCGATCGAACCTGAAGACGGGCCGGGAGTTCCCCTTCGGCTACTAAGGACCGATGTCCTAAACGCCCGTAACGATATTGTTCTCGCGATGCGGCATGCAATCCGTGGCGCCCGTAAGCGTATCTGGGTGCAGATGCCTTACTTCTCCTCCGACACGATCGAAAATGAGCTCATGTCTGCAGCAAGCCGCGGTGTGGACGTCCGACTCATTCTTCCCGAAAAGGCAAATCATCAGATCATGGATGCAGGAAATTACGTTACAGCCCGTAATCTTCTGAAGGGTGGGGTCAGGGTATATCACTATCCGGGCATGACTCACCTCAAAGCAATGGTCTGCGATGGATGGGCTACTGTGGGTTCTGCCAACCTCGATACCATAAGCCTCCATATCAACCGCGAGTTGAATCTGTCATTCTCTGATCCCGATCT
>PBNG01000012.1 GCA_002723015.1 Roseibacillus sp.
TCAAAGAATTGTTCCCATGCCCCACGGGAGAGCTCGAAGCTGCCGTTAGCATAAAAAAGTATGTAAAGGCCGTCTTCCTGTGCCTCGAAAAAGCTATTGCCCTGACGAATGGCCGGTCGTCCCCCACGGAGCGCGAGAGTTCCGGAGGATGCCTCGTAAGTTGCCGCAGCTGATCTTGCCACTACTGGCTGGGATCCAGCCTCTGGGATTCGGGAAATCATGACATTCCCGAGTGCGACGATCTTGTCTACCTCCGAGAAGGCCTCCGGTCCCTCTAGAGGATCCTCGTCTCCTTCTGCGCTACGCTCCAAGGTAATCCGCATGCTTTTATCACATCGAAGACGAAATCGAGGCTCCTCGGCAACGATTTCGCCGAGGTAGACAATCTGACCCTTGAGGGCATCAAAGGCGAGTCCCCCTTCGCACGTGACGGCAATGAGCCCCGAATCCCTCTCAGATTGCTGATTTTCCGCGCTGGTCTTCGAGAGTTTACCAGAGGTAGTCCATGGGCCCGCTTCCGCGAAAAGGCTGCCATTTCCGTAAATTCGCAGGTAGAGGTCTGGCTTCCCAGCGCGCAGAAAGTTGTCTCCAAGCCCGAGAAAAGGCGCGCCTCCCTTGAGAAGGATGTTTTCACTCTTCACATCCACTATCGCGTGCTCCGCGGTTGCGGTAACGGGATGGCCGGTGTCATCCCCGGTGTCCTGAATCAATCTAACATCGCCGCTCGCGACGACGTATTCTATATCCGAGCAGGTTTCTGGACCGGTGCTGATCCCCGCTTTCTTCCCAAGGAACATCTTCATTTCATCCTTGGCCTCAACCCGGAATTCCGGGTGAAGAACACGGATGTCCTTCAGGTAGACCACCTGGCCTTCACTGGCGTCGAGATAGAGACCGCCGTGACAGGAGACAGTAACTACGGGGCCCGGAGAGTTGTCTCGAGCGGCATCAGGACTGGAAGCGCGAGTCTCCTCCCCGAAAATTTTCCCTGAGGAAAGGTCCCCAGTTGTCGTCCATGGTCCTTCCTCGGCGTAGACATCTCCATTTTGGTATAGCCTGAGGTAAAGATCGGGATGCCCTGCTGTGAGAGAGTTTAATCCCTGTTTGATGCAGGGTGTCCCGCCCTGTAGAACGATATCTCCTGTTCGCCGGTCAATCACAACGGTTTCACCGGTAGCGACTACCGGTGGAACCATTCTTGATCGATCGCTGAGTTCCATCCGGACTCCACCTGAGACCACGAAGAGATATGGATCAACGAGTTCGGAAAAGGTCTTTTCGTTCCTGTCTCCCGATCCTCGGTCCGGGGACGCCTCGCCAGAATCGGATGGTTGTTCAGACTCCTGGATGGCTCTTGTGAGTTCCTGGGGGGGGAAGAAAACCCTGAGATGCCCTCCACCTGTGAGGGTAAATCGTGGATCGAGGATCCGGATATTGCGAAGGTAGGAGATGTGACCACGCTCGGGGTTGAGAAATATGCCCCCTTCGGCGGTGATAACGATTTCTCCCTCATGCTGCTTTGGAAGCAGTGTATCAGGAGATCGCTTTGGGAGGTTGGCCAAGAGTCGGGCTTCAGAAAGCTCTACGGTATTCGAAAAGCTGCGGAGGTCAGCCTCAGCCCGGCCAATGAATTGGCGGCTTTGGGTCATAAAGTTTCGCGTTGGAGCCCGGTTGGCGATGACGGATTTTGTTCTCGCTTCCAGAAGAGAATCCACAATCCGCCTTTCTCTCCCGGTGAGGCCTTCCGGTCCGGTGAAAGCCGTTGCGAGGGGGCTGAGAATGGGTGGGGAGCCTCGGATTGGAGCAGGAGTATCAATCCTGGTAGCAGAAACCTTTTGCGGTCTTTCCGAGATAAGACGACTGAATGCGGGGCCCCGCACAAAACCGGAGCGGGACTCAAGATGGAATACCCCACCAGTGCCACCGCCTTTCAGTTTTTCGGTGTCGAGGGTAACCGCCTGATGAGCGGTAAGCACACCAGTCGTCAGGGAAAAGTCTGCCGATCCCATCGTCATTCTGATCAGGATAGAGTCATCCTGGAAATAGCGGAGGGCAATATTTTCAGCGACGAGATCCCTCTTGGTAACAACCTTGAGGAACCTGGACTGAAGAAGGGCCATCCTCTCGAGTCTCTTATCGAAAATTGGGATACGGACGTCTCGCAGCATGCTTCCGGCCGGAAGGTTATCCATCATGGGGCCGAGCTTCTGGTAGGGGAGTTCCCGGGTGCGTGCTCCCATGTCCCTCTGGGCGCAGGTGTGATGGCTCCCGCCACCGAGGATAGCGCCTGCCAGAAAAAGAGACAAAGCACGCGTAGATACGCGATGATGGGGTGCCCCTGCTGAACTTCTCATGCGTTAAGCGCGCGATGAATCTTGAGAAGAGAGAGAAGAACAGTCTCTACCTGCCCGAGTGGAACCTGGTTGGGGCCATCAGAAAGAGCTTCGGCGGGATTTCGGTGGGTTTCCATGAAAATCCCGTCGACGCCTGTTGCCATTGCTGCACGGGCAAGGACAGGGGCGAGTTCGCCATCGCCACCGGTGGTCCCCCCCATGCCGCCTGGGCGCTGGACGGAGTGAGTAGCATCAAAGATGACGGGAATTCCTTCCTCACGGATCCAGTGAAGAGAACGCATGTCAGCAACAAGGTTGTTGTATCCAAATGTTGTTCCCCGCTCCGTGATGAGGAATTCATGACAACCAAAGGACTTCAGTTTACCAGCGATGTTGACGCAGTCCGATGGAGCCAGGAATTGGCCTTTCTTGACATTCACAACCCGTCCGGTTGCTGCGCAGGCCTCCAGAATGTCTGTCTGCCGACAGAGGAAGGCCGGAACTTGCAGAAGATCGATAAACTCAGCGGCCATCTCGGCTTCCTCAGCGGTATGAATGTCTGTGGTAACAGGGATCTGCAGTTCCTTTCCGATGGCTCCGAGGACACGGCATCCGGTTTCAGCGCCTGGCCCCCTGAAGGAATCGACAGAGGTCCGGTTGGCCTTGTCGTAGGAAGCCTTGAAAACAAAGGGAAGCTCAAGCCTTCCGCAGATCTCCTTCAGGCTCCTTGCCATGTCCCAGGCAAATTCCTCGTTCTCGAGGCCACAGGGGCCAAGAATAAAGAAAGGAGTCCCTCCGTTAACTTCAATATTCTGTATCTTGAAGGGCTTTACCATTAGAGTAGGGGTTAGGAAGATGTCTTAAGCAGGCCTTTGATTCAATCCCGGGATTTGATCAGACCTACAGCTGGCCGGGTTCATCGCTCTCCCGCGCCTCAGTCTCTGAGTAGAGAGTACGGATGTTGAGCAAGGCGGTTTGCAGTAACTTGTCTTCCTCAGGAGTTCTGTTGCCGGTAGTTTTCAGCTCCAGCATCTCGAGCGAATCGAGGACAGAGCGGGCAGCCTTGGTATTAACTTCCAGGTTACCACTTACGGGGTTTGGGACTTTTCCAAGGAACATCCCCGCATTCTGAGCCTGCAGAATGACGAAATCAGCGAAGCGTCGGTCATTTTCCATGTCGGATCGGAATCATGATTGCCGGTTCTGGCATGGAATGCGAGTTGTTAGCGTCGACAGCCTGCTCCCGGCGCTCCTTTTCCTCAGGCCGGATCCACCTTGGAGTCCGGGCCCACGGTGACAATTACCGGGTCCTTGCCAAAGTATTTCCGGGCAGTTCTCAGAATGTCCTCACGGCTCAGGGACTGAATTTTCTCAGCATGCGCCAGGTGATGAAGCGGGCCGAGGCCGAAAAGAGTATTCAAAGCACAAATCTGAGCCATGGAGTGGTTGCTCTGGTTCTCGAGTGCATCCCCTGCCAGAACACTGGTCTTGGTGTGGGAGAGCCGGTTCTCAGCGATGCCCTCCTGAGTGAGTATTTCGATCTGAGTGAGCAGTTCCTGCCTGGCGAGGGCGGCCTTGTCCGGGGCGGTGCCAATATAGAAGGCGAACAATCCTCTTCCAAACCCGTGAAACTGTGTGGCGTTCACATAATATGCCAGCCCAAGCTCTTCCCTCATCCGGGTAAAAAGTGGACCTGCCATGTTCGAGCAATACTCATGAATAACCTCAAGTGCCGGAATATCCTCTGAAGTGATGTGAGCACCCGGATATCCGACCGTGACGACTGTTTGCTCCTTGTTCAGGTTGTGTACTATGTCTGAGGGGGAAGGTTGAGAGGCCTCGTCCCCGGGGGCGTTGCTCTTACGGCCCTTCGGCAGGGTGGCGAAAACACGGTTACAGATCTCTATTATTTGCCCCGGGTTGATGTCTCCGAAAATCGCAAGCACGCCGTTCTCAGGAGTGATGAACTTCTGGTGATGCTCCTGCAGCATTCCCCGGTCAATATTGTTGAGTGACTCCTCAGTCCCCAGCATCGGGAGTCCATAGTTCTGGTATCCGAAGAGGCTCTCGCGGAGAAGTCGAAAGGAGGTTTTGAGTGGGTCCTGGAGACTTTCCAGAAGGTCTGCCCGCTGGACCTCCTTTTCTCTCCCCAGAGCCCCTTCATCAAAACTTGGTGACGAGAGAGCGCCGCCACACAGTTCAAGAACAGTAGCAACATCTGGCTGGAGACAGAATGAGGAAATAATGCTCGTGTTGTTGCCGGCGCTCGCTCGAATATTCGCCCCGAGAGATTCCACCCGGTCGGCAAAGTCTCCTTCTGTGTAGTGGTCGGTTCCTTTTGTTAGGAGGGAGGCATGCAGGAGATTGATGCCGCAATTCTCTGGATTCTCGACATGACGGCCTGTGTTAAATGCGCCCTGAAAACTCACCGTGGGGACTCGTGGATCAGGCCGGAGGAGAAGGGTCAGACCATTCTCCAGAGAATGAGTTGTGAGTTCGGGTTTGGGCCGGGATGATCGACCAGCGGTGGAAGAGTCGGATTTGCGGTGTGGATCGAGCGAAGTGATGGTGACCTGATCGGGAGAGAGATAGCACTTGGCGACCCTATGCAGGTCTTCGACGGTGACCTCGTCAAGGCTGCTCAGATAGTCGCGGGTGAAATCTAGATTCCTTGCTTCGTGCCAGTTGGATGCGAGATCGGTGGCTCGTCCTGAAGCGGTGGCAAGAGTCTTGAACTGCTGTGCGAAAACCTGACGGCGCGCCTTGTCTAGCGAAGGGCCAAGCTCGCTTTCAATTGGGGAGTTGAGTTCTGTGAGAATCGCATTTTCGAGGTGGTCCCGCCTCGCGAGATCCGCCTCTGCCGAAATACTGAACATGCCCGGGCCGATTGCGGGACTCCACGCCCACGCTCCAAGATGGTGGGCGATTCCCTCTTTTTCATGGAATCGGCGGTAAAGAAGGGAGGAGCGACCTCCCCCGAGAACGCCGGCGAGTAATTCGAGGGCGGGAGAGTCTGGATGATCGAGTCCGGGTGTTTTCCAAGCGAGGGTCGTTTTGCTCACCGGTATGGCAAACGGCATCCTGGCCCGACGTTGTCCGAGTTGACGTGGTTCGGTCTGCGCGATGGTTGGAGCAAGTGGTCGGAACGGGATGCTCCCGCCCATCTCCTCAAGCACTGACATTGCGTTTACGGGGTCGAAGTCGCCCGAAAGGACAAGAATACTGTTGGAGGGGCAGTATCGACTACGGTGATATTCGACCATATTGTCATAGGTCAGGGCATCAAAACACCGCCGGTAGCCGATCACCGGGTGACGGCGGAGATCGTGCTGGAAAAAAGTCCGGAAAAGAAGTTCGCTCGCTGCCGAGTCAGGATCATCTTTTCCCATATCGATTTCCCGCCGGATGACATCGCGCTCCGTTTCGAAATCGGCCTCAGGGAAGCGAGGCTGGAAAACCAGTTCAAAAAGAACACGGAGAAAGGTGTCACAGGATGCGCTTGGGCCATCTATGTAGTAGACCGTGCGGTCAAAGGAGGTATAGGCGTTCCACTGTCCCCCCATGGAATTGACGGTGGTCGCGAGTTCCGCTCCCGTGAAGGAGTTCGTGCCCTTGAAAACCATATGCTCAAGAAGGTGTGAGAGCCCACTTCCGGCAAATTGGTTCTCGTGTTGGCTCCCGGTTGCGACCCAGCATTGGGCTGACACTACCGGAGCGGCAGAATCTACCTGCATGATGACTGGAAGTCCGCTTGAGAGAGTTTTGAGCGCGGCGTTGGTCGCTGGAAATTGCATGATGTCCGAGGAGATGGCGGGGTGTTTGCCGCCTGCGGCAGGAAAAGGTCAGAAGCGATTGCAGAATGCCAACCGCCTGCAGCACGGGTTTAGCAAATTCCCTTGGCGAAGGAAGGTGATTTGCTAGAAGTCCCCATGTCGAAGCCCGTTGTTGCTACCATTGTCGTGGTTTTTGTCCTCGGGTTGTCAGGAGGAGGTGTTGTGGGCTGGTTGTTTTTTACCAAGGACCGGGTTGCATTGCTATCTTACCGGGTGGGAAAAGTGGAGGGCATGAGTATGGAGGCGGTTGTCGTGGGTGAGGAAAATCTTCTGGAGAGTGAAGCGGTCCTTGAAAAGGTGATAGCGAATCTGGATCTTGTGGATGAGTGGGGAATGGATTCAAAACAGGAGGCGATCGCCCACATGCAGGAAAAACTGATCGTCAAGGAAGAGCGGATCGGTAGCCGGATCAGGGTTCTCTACCGGGACAGGAAGCAGGAGAGGGCATATGCGATTCTCAAGGAGATCAAGAGCGTTTACCCACCATTTCGGGCCGAGGCTGTTGAAAAGATGAAGTTGCCTCCTCTGCTTCCAGCGGGCGGCGATGTCGCTGGTGATTCCTCAAACCTCGACTCTCTTCAGGCTAACCCCTAGCTGTCGTCTGGGTTACTGGGTGTTCACTCTACTCCCGCCTTGAGAGGGAGATTGATCGATGGAAACTCTCGAAGAGTCAGTCCGATAAGGGCTCCGAACTCGTTATCGTAGCGGTTGTCACGGTGAAAGAGTCCGAGCGAAACTACCCAGTTGTCGAAGGTTCGATGCACGGAATATTGCTGATACTCGAGGACCTTGTCGTCAAATTCCCACCGGTGTTTGAATCCGACGCTCCATTTTTCGTTGAATCGGTTGAAGGCTCCATATTCAAATCTGATTGAATCCTGGAGGATAGGGTGATCGTTGAGAAAGCGGTGTCGCAGCGTCACCTCAAGATTTTCACTGGGCATGTAGCGCAGGGAGCCGACGATTTCGGTGAAGTCCCCGACCTTGCTCAGAAGCGGGAACTGGGTCTCAAGACCGAGTTCAAGCCAGGGAACCGGGTGAAAGTAGATCTCATTATAGAGATTGGAGAATTCTCGATCAAATTCCGGGTCTTCCTGAAACCAGTCGAGGTAGGAGTTGACTGAAAGCCATTCGTGGGACCCTCCGTCTCTTCTTGTGAGGAAACGATTCCGGACCCCCAGGCGCAGGATTGTCCAGTCTTCAAGGTCGTCGATAGCGGTGAAACGGCCAACTCCAAGGGGTCTTGGTCGTGTGCTGGCAGTGAGCCGGTCAATCCGGGGAAAACTGGAATCCAGTTCGTCAGTCGCGATCCATGAGGCTCCCGCGTAGGGTTGGATGACATGGAGAAGGCCATTAAGTCCGAGCTTCTTGCTCTGCACCTCAGGGAAATGCTGGGAAAACTTCGCGGAGGCATCGACGCCCGCATAGAGATGTGTCCGGTTTTCGCTGTCTCCGTTGCCGTCAACGCTACTGTAGAGCGTTGATCCCAGACCGGCCCGCGGGATCAGATTGATGCGGTTTTCAAGGCTCACAGGCAGGGATATCTCCTGCCAGAAGTGGAGTCGCGTATAGCCGCGTTCTGCGAGGATAGTGCGGATCTCGTCACTTCGAGGGTCAGCGGGGTCAAGAGCCTCTGATTCCGCAGCGAGCTCGCGGCGTCTGAAGTCTGGAAGCACCTCGTTGTAGAGCCCTGCAACGAATTGGCCCTCGTGGAGGAGCCGGGAACCGAGAAATGGTTGTCGAATCTGGTCCAGAGCGAACTCAGGCAGACGGGTATCGGTTTGATAAAATGAGTTGGGCCGGACCCGGCCCCAGAGAGTGAGGAGATTTCGACCCCTCTGATGAGTGAGGGCGAGAATGTTGTCCGGGGTTGGCTCCACGCGAAACGCCTCCGGGTCATAGTCCTCGAGATAAAAGCGGTCGCTCAGGTAGGTCAGGTTTGCATCAAGGTAGCTGTCTCCCCCGAGGAAGATATCCTGAAGATCAATCCGGTGACGCAATTGCGCTCGAAACCGATTCGCAGTGACTTTCTGACGTGGGACCCCGCTTCGATCCAGCGTAGGGTTAAAATCATGGATGTGGTAGAGCTTGAGCCACCCGAGGTTCGGATTTTCTTCAAGGCGTGTGTCTGTCAGGTCGACTCCGGTCCCTGCTCCCCGCTCGGATAGGAGATCAAGGTGCCACTGGGATAACAACCAGGCATCTTCGTTTTCTCCGGTGACGGGGTCTTCTTCCCCGCCGAGCATGAAACCATAACGGTTGAGGAGGTAAGGCCCCCAATGTGAGCGGGCACCAGGAACGAAACGGTAACCGAGTCCCGGATCAATGGCCTGGGAGAGGTATGGAAGCCAGAAGACAGGTCTCTCACCGGCGTAGAGTTTGACATCTCGGAAAATGACCTTGTCGCCCGGGATAACGGTGGTCTTGGCGGCGCGGAGCCAGAATCCGGGATCCTCAATATCATGAGTGGTTACGCCTGCGTCCTCGCCAAGGAAGACAGTTCGCCCGTTTCGCTCGATCATCCGGAATTTACCCGCCTCAAGAAGCATGGGATCCATGCCCACCCGGAGACCGTCACCCTCCAGCCGTTCTTCCTCATACCAGTAGTCTGCTGACTCCCCGCGGTGTAGCATAGTGCCCTGGTAGATCGCGACATTCCCGGCGAACCGGACGACCTTCTTGTTGAGGTCGATCACAACGCTGCCTGCAAAAATCTGGATACCGGTAGAAGTACGACACTGCATACTGCCTTTGTAGAGGATGCGACCGGTTTGTGCGTCCCACCGGGTTTCGTAGTCCTCTCCCGTGATGCGGAAATCGTCAGGAATTGAAGGGCTGATTCCAAGGCCGTTGCCGGCCCCCTCACGAGTAGTTCCGCTGGGAAGAGAAAGTAAGTCCTCTCCGGAAGGTGGCGGGTCTACCTCCTGGGCGATGCAGGCAAGGGAAGACGCCGTGAGAAGGGCACAGGAGAGCCGGATAACGATGCCTTTCCGCGGAGGATCGCTATTTTTCCGGCGCCAGCCTGTCACGTCTCGTGGGGGCATGGGGCGATGGACTCTCATTCGACGGCTTGAAACAATCAAATTGTCTTGGAAATGGAGTGATTATGGTTGGGGGCGCACGAGATCTGCCAGCTGTAATATAAATGGACCTGATGGTTATTTCCCCGAAAGGGAATATTGCGAAAGACGGTTTCGCAGAGATTTTTGAACGATAGATTACATGAGCCCATATCCACCCTGTAGGTGTCATTCGGTCACGAGGCACTCTCCGTGGGGTTTGGCGGAAGTTGTCCTTGTTTCGTCATCAAGGCGCTGCATTCTGGCATCCGATTTGATGCCATGGCGGTCCCACAAAGCACCATAGCCCTGATCTATGATTATGATCAGACCCTGAGCCCCAGCTATATGCAGGATGAGGTTCTTTTTCCTGAGTTTGGGATCGATCCTGCGCAATTTTGGGACCGGTGTAATTCTCTGGTGAAAGAGAACCAGTGGGACGGTGAGCTGGCCTACATGAAGTGCCTTCTGGATTATCTTCAAATGGATGGGGTGACCAATGACCGACTTTGCGAACTGGGTCGGGGTTTAACCTACTATCCCGGTGTCCCGGAACTCTTTGAAGAGATTCCAGCAGAGGTTTTAAGCCCCGAGCATGATAGGGTGGGAATCAAGATCGAACATTATATTATTTCATCCGGTCTGCGGGCGTTACTCGAGGGTTGCAGCCTTGCAGATCATATGACGGCGATTTTCGGCTGTGAATTCGGGGAGGATCATGAAGGAAGGATTAGCTTTCCGAAGCGGACGGTTTCGCATACGACCAAGACGCAATTTCTGTTTAGAATTAACAAGGGAATGTTGAAGCATGGTGATGATGTGAATGACCACATGCCACCAGAGCTCCGACCGATTCCCTTCGAAAACATGATTTACGTAGGGGATGGCCCAACCGATGTCCCCTGTTTTACCGTCATGAAGAGGAATGGTGGGCATTCCATTGCGGTATATAATGCGCAGGATACGAGTGGGCAGAGCTTCCAGAAGTGTTACCAGCTATGTGCGTATGCTGACAGGGTGAAGCATATTGCGCCTGCGGATTATCGAAAGGGCAGCCATCTGCGTAACCTGCTTGAAGGGATGGTGAGAGAAACGGCGGACCGGATACTCGCGCGTCGCCGGGAGGAGAGAGATAATGCGACCGTTGCTGCTCCCGGATTCTGACCTGCCGAGAACCTCGCCTTCGAAGGACCCTCATAGGAGCGACGATTCATTGCTAACTAATGGCCGATAAGTCTCACTACCATTTCATTGGCGTTTGTGGCACAGCGATGGGGGCGGTTGCCTCAGCGATGCAGCAGAGAGGGATCAAGGTAACCGGGTCTGATGAGAGGGTGTACCCTCCAATGTCGACCTTCCTTGAGAACAGCGGAGTAGAGATTTCCGAGGGGTATCGGGCATCAAATGTGCCGGAAAGCGCGGACGTGATCGTGATTGGAAATACAATCAGCAGGGGCAATGAAGAAGCGGAGGCGGTTCTGGATCGGCGGGTCCTGTATCAGAGTCTGCCGGAAGTGCTGAAGGAGCAGTTCCTCCGGGGAAAACGGAATTTCGTAGTGACGGGAACCCATGGCAAGACGACGACCACTGCCCTTTTGACCTGGGTTCTCAAGGAGGGAGGTCTCGACCCGGGATACATGATTGGTGGAATTCCCGTGAATCTCGGACGGGGTGCCTGTTTCACGGATTCTGAATTCAACGTGCTGGAGGGGGACGAATACGACACGGCCTTCTTCGATAAACGATCCAAGTTTCTTCATTACCTTCCGGAGCTCGCCGTGATCAATAATATCGAGTTCGACCATGCGGATATTTATGGCTCGATCGAGGAGATCAAGCTGACCTTCAGGAGGCTCCTGAACATAGTGCCTCGCGGAGGCTTGGCGCTGGTCAATGGGGATGATCGCAACGTTATGGAGGTGATCGAGCAATGCCCTTGTCCGATCCGGACGATCGGATTCGGAGACGGCTGCGAGTGGAAAATTGAGAACCCCATCTATAAAAGGGAAGAGAGTAGTTTCAGTCTCGCCGGGGAAGAGTATCTGATTCCCATGGTGGGGGAATTCAATGTCCGCAATGCAGCAATGGCGGCAGCCGGGGGGCTTTTCGCCGGGTTGGGACCGGATCAAATCCGGGAGGCGTTTTTAAGTTTCGAGGGAATTGCCCGTCGCCAGCAGCTACGGGGAGAGGTCCGGGGGGTGAGAGTGATTGACGATTTCGCCCACCATCCAACGGCTATCAGGATGGTCATTGAAGCGTTCCGGCAGCGGTATCCGGAGTCTCGGATCTGGGCGGTGTTTGAGCCACGTTCCAACACAACGAGGCGCAATATTTTCCAGAAGGAACTTGCAGAGTCTTTGGCCACTGCTGACTACGCCGTTGTGCCAGCGATTGCGGATCCGGGTAAAGTCGCGGAGTGCGAGCGCCTTGATCCTGAGCAACTCGTCCGGGATGTGGTGTCTCTGGGGGCAGATGCAGCCTACCTTCCGACAGTCGAAGAAATCGCAAAGCACATCGCAGCTCGTGCGAGGAAAGACGATGTCGTTGCCGTCCTGAGCAATGGTGGATTCGGTAATTTACATGAACTTCTCCTCTCAATGCTGGACGAAGTCCATTAACGGGCTGCCGGATCTTTGATCTCCTTTGGAGGGCGCCGGGAAAAGTCAGCAGGGCAGTTTCCCTGGTCAGGATGGAGGTTCATCGTTCTCTCCCGCGAGTCGCCTGTTGAGCCGGATGGAAAGCCCAAGTGCAGAAATCTGTTTGATGAGCCCGTGGTGTCTGGAGGCGATCGCGGAAAGGGCTGGTTCACGGTATTGGGCCAGAATGTAACGACCGATTTCCGCAAAGAAGATGTTCATCTGGCCCTCGAGGGAATTCAATTCCATCCGGTTATGTGAGAGGTCACGATTTGCCTGGCCGAGGGTCTGATAGCTGTCTCGAGCCTCCCCCCGGACTGATGAGCGCTTGGTTTCGATGCGGCTCCCGATAGCCTCCAAGGAACTGTCGAGAGATTCAATCTCGGTGACGACAGTGTCACGCCTTTCCCGGAGTTTCTTGAACTGCGTCTTCAACCGTAGAAGTTCTTCCTTCGAGGCGACGATGTCTGGAGTATCATCCGGCTCTTCCGCGATAAGAACTTCGAGCTTGGCCTTAATGCCGTCATGACGCCTCCGAATTGCTCTGGCGTCCGATATGATTACCTCATGTTCAGCCCGGAGGCGCGCACCTGCGTCCTCCATCACCCTCCTTTCCTCGACAAGGTCCTTGGTGCTGTCAACCACCAGGCCGAGAAGTTCCGTTCTCTGGTCCTGGGACCTCTGAAGATCTAGATTGGCCGCTTCAATTTCATCGCTGATCTTCTGATGATTCTTCGACATACGGCGCAGGTTCCAGTATTCCACAGAGAGGTCCTCGATGTCCTCGGTATCTTTCCAGGCTAGTTGGCCAAGAACTTCTTCCGCTTCCCTCATGAGGTGAAATTCGGTTGCGGCGTTAGTGGCGTGACGCCGACGGATTGAAATCCCGAAGGCCTGTGCTGTGCGCCAGAGGAAGTAGCGGGTCTGCGTCATTGTTTCGAGATACTCAAAGGGCGCATGATCTGCCCTTCAGTAAAGGGGATCTACTTGGTTAGGTTTTTCTGCAGGTTGCTCACTACGCTGAAGTCCTCGAGGGTTGTGATGTTTCCCGTTACGCCCCCGGTGGCAACCAGCTCCTTCAGGATTCGGCGCATGATTTTTCCGGATCGAGTCTTTGGAAGAGCAGGGGTGAGGTGGATCTCGTCCGGGCGAGCGATAGCACCGATCGCCTTGGCCACATGGCCCTTTAGATTCTGTTCGGTCGTTTTTGCCGAGCGGATTCCTTCCTTGAGTGTCACGAAAGCTACAATTCCCTGTCCCTTTATCTCATGTGGACGCCCTACCACCGCAGCCTCTGCGACATCGGGATGAGAGACAAGGGCGCTTTCCACCTCGGCAGTGCCGAGTCGGTGTCCGGAGACGTTCAGAACGTCATCCAGTCTCCCCACGATCCAGAAGTTCCCGTCCTTGTCGGTCCGGGCCCCGTCGCCCGCGGTATAGATTCCCTTGTAATCGTTCCAGTAGGTTTTGCGGTAGCGTCTCCTGTCACCGTAAATCGTTCGGAGCATGGAGGGCCAAGGCTTGCGAATGACCAGCCGACCACCCTCGTCCGCGCTGCACTTATTCCCTTCTTCATCGAGGATCGCTGCGTCTACTCCGAAAAAGGGGAGGGTAGCGGTTCCGGGCTTTGTGGGCGTACAGCCGGGCAGGGGTGAGATCATGATAGCCCCGGTCTCGGTCTGCCACCAAGTGTCGACTATCGGGCAGCGCCCCGCCCCGATTTTCTCGTGATACCACATCCATGCCTCAGGATTGATGGGTTCCCCAACTGTGCCAAGGAGCCTGAGCGAAGAGAGGTCGTGCCGGTCGGGGAATTTATCTCCTGCTTTGATAAAGGCTCTGATTGCTGTTGGCGCGGTGTAAAATGTTGTAACCCCATAGTCTTCGACGATCTTCCAGAAGCGTCCGAAGTCGGGGTAGTTGGGAGCCCCCTCATACATTACCTGCGTTACTCCATTGGCGAGAGGCCCGAACACGATGTAGGAGTGCCCGGTGATCCATCCCACGTCCGCCGTACACCAGTAAACGTCATCATCCCGCATATCGAAGATGTATTTACAGGTCGTGTAGGTGCCTACCAGATAACCGCCGCTGGTGTGCAGGATTCCCTTTGGTTTCCCCGTGGATCCCGAGGTGTAGAGAATGAAGAGGGGATGCTCGCTGTCGAATCCCCTGGGCTGGTGAAATGATGACGCCTTTTCGGCCTCCTTGTGCCACCAGACATCGCGTCCTCGTCGCATCTGCACTTTTCCGCCGGTTCTCTGGTAGACGATGCAGCGCCTGACCCCCTTGTATTTTCGGAGCGCCTCGTCGACGCTCTTCTTGAGCTCTACGATCTTACCGCGCCGGTAACCTCCGTCCGCTGTAATGACCGCGGTGGCTCCGGAGTCCTCCAGACGATCTACGATGGACTCGGCGGAGAAACCCCCGAAGACAACGGAGTGAACAGCTCCGATTCGTGCACAGGCCAGCATTGCGATTGCGGCTTCAGGAACCATGGGCATGTATATCAGAACCCGGTCCTTCGCCTTGATCTCATTTGCCTCGAGGACATTGGCGAAGCGGCACACTTCGCGGTGAAGCTGCTGGTATGTAAGAACCCTCTTGTCTCCCGGTTCCCCTTCCCAGATGATGGCCGCCTTGTTCTTCCGGCCATTGGTGAGATGGCGGTCGACGCAGTTTTCACACACATTGAGCCGGGCTCCGGTGAACCACCTTGCAAAAGGAGCCTTCCACTCGAGAACCTTGTTCCAGCGTTTTTGCCAGTGAAGCTCTTTCGCCTCGCGAGCCCAGAAGGAGGCGGGCTTCTCGATCGACTCCTTGTACATCCGCCTGTACTGAGCCATGCTTGAGACGCGGGCGTTCTTTGAGAATTCCCTGGAGGGTTTGAAAACGCGGTTTTCGGAGAGGTGGCTCTCGATCTTCTTGCTCATGTGCCTGAATGGAAAGTTACCGTTCCGAGGTGTTTAGCGAACAGCGAGGCCGGTTGCAAGGCAGCGAGCCAGATCAGGCCTGAGCCGGAGGATCAAGGCTCAATGAATCTATTTCGTGCTGCTCAAGATGGCGCCAGCGGCCGGGACGGAGGTCTGGATCCGTGAAGCGTCCAATTCTAATTCGGAAGAGCTTTTCAACCTCAAATCCAAGCGTTTTGAACATTTCACGAATCTGACGCTTGAGACCTGTACTAAGAACCACCGAAACGCGACGTGGAGAAAGAGGTCTGGCGCTTTTGGCACGGGCGAATCCCTCGGGGGTCTGGACCCCCGAGACAAGCTTCCTGAGGACCGGGTAATCAATCGCAGTCGTGAGAGTGACGCGATATTCCTTTTCTACCATGTTGCGCGGGTGAGTCAGGCGGTTGGCGAGATCTCCATCATTTGTCAGAATAAGAAGGCCCTCCGAATCCCGGTCAAGCCGACCAACATGGTTTAGATGAAAGAATTTAGGGGGAAGCAATTCGTAGATCGTGGACCGCTCGAGCTCATCGTGTTTAGAGCATACATAACCCCGGGGTTTCTTCAGGAGGATCGTCGTGGTTTTCCGGGGGGAGACTCTTTTGCCTTCGACTCGCAAGACGTCGCCTTCCTGCACTCGTGTGGCAGGGTTGTCACAGGCCTCTCCATTGAGCGTAACCCCCCCCCTCTGAATCATCGCATCACAGGCACGACGGGATCCTATCCCACAGGAGGCGAGGAACTTGTTAAGGCGGATGCCTGCGGGCATGAGACGGCTTTGTGACAGATAAGGCGGAACCTTCCGGTCCCGCCCTTTCCAAAAATGATCTCCTGTAGGGGAGAGCGAGAAGAATTCCCTAGCCCTCAGGTTTGGTCTTGGGCAGGCCAACCGGACTCTGCCCTTTTTTCCACTGTCCGCGCTCCTTGAGCACCTTGACACGCTCAAAGCGTTTCAGGACAGAGCGACTACCGGTGGAACCACCGCTGATTTTGAGACTGTTATGCTTGGACATGGCGTCAGACCCGGGATGGGGGGCGGGAAGCTAGTTTGAATTCTCAGATTTGGCAAGTGGGAAGTCTGATCGGAACTTAAGGCCCTGCGTTATCAGATCATTCCGAGTTTCATCTTGCCCTCCTCCGAGATCATTTCCTGATTCCATGGGGGATCCCACACGAGCTCCACGCGGGCGTCGTCGATTTCCTCCACGGTCATGATCCGCGCCTGAGCGTCGGCGGCAATGGCAGGGCCCATGCCGCATCCTGGTGCGGTCAGGGTCATCTTAACATTAACCACCTTTTTGTCTTCTTCCTCATCCACTGTACAATCGTAGACCAGTCCGAGGTTGACAATATCCACCGGGATCTCCGGATCGTAGACCTGTTTCAACTGGTGCCAGATCTGATCCATTACCGGGGCGGACTTCATCCGCTCGTCCTCCTCGACCTTTTGCTCACTGCCAGCCTGGTCGATTCCAAGGGCATCGGCATCGTTGGAGGAGATCCGCGCCAGTCCTGCCGAGGTAGCTACCGTGTAGGTGCCGCCAAGGCTCTGGGTGATGACGACTGGAGTGCCAGCAGGAAGAGAAATAGTATCACCAGAGGGAATCTGGATCGCATCAACTTCGCGGATAAGGGGAATTTCCTGGTTCATGGAGGAAGATAAGGACTTTGGGATAACTATTGGTTTTCATCCTCGAGTGGGACGATTCTGATATTACCCTTCTGTGGGCTGGAAAGAGATTGAGCGAGGGAAGGTGCGGGAGCTGCGGTTTCCTGTTCGCGCGATTCTCCAAGTGCGTTGTGAAGAGCGCCTTCGACAAGCTGGCCGCAGTGAATCTTCATTGGAGGCAGGGGACCAAGGTCACCGGTAAGGTCGTCAGGCGAGAGGTTACGGGCATCCTCCACCGATTTCCCTTTGAGGAGTTCGGTGGCCATCGAAGCGACAGCGATCGCAGTTTGACATCCGAAGGACTGAAAAGAAGCCCGGTCGATGACCTTGCGACCATCTTTGTCCGTGAACTTCAGCCACATCCGGAGCATGTCCCCACAGTCCGCAGAACCGGCGGTGCCGACTGTATCCGCATCTTCCATTTCACCCACGTTCCTGGGATTGGCCATGGCTTCACGGGCCTTGTCCTCAAAGTTACTCATTCCTACCCCGAAGAAACCACGATGCTCGAAAGGTTAAAATGAGAAAATAAGGGCGCAATGATTGCGGATGACTGGTTCCGGGCACAGGTGACCCGCTAGTCGTTTGCCGCGGGGATCTCATCGGTCTTGCAAGATGCTGCACGGGCCTTTTGAATCGGAGGGAGTCGATCTGATGGTTTCTCCGTGCAGGAGCCGCAGGGGGATGTCTGAAACGAGCTGATTCAGGGCAGAATAGCGCGTCGGGGCTGACCCTGAGGCCCGGGAAAAATTCAGGGGAACCACCATGATGAGAGAGGGTTCGAGTGATGAAGGATAAGCAGGAAGCCGCCCAGATCCGCACTAGCTTCAAAGTGCGATCTCTTGGTTCACTGGCGGGATGGTTATTGCGCTTATACTCGGTGACCCTTCGTATCAAGGTGGTGGATCGCTGCGGTCTCACTGACCCGGAAAACCACCGGGATCCGCTGCTCTGGTGTCTCTGGCATAACCGAATCGCGGGAACGCTGATGGCTCGCCGCCGGGTCTTTGGCTGGCGGAGGGGTGCCGTCCTGACCAGCGCCAGTCACGATGGTGCCGGCTTGGCGGCGGTAGCAAAGGTGATGGGACTGGAATCGATACGGGGTTCAAGTTCCCGCCGGGGTTCGGCAGCATTGAGGGAAATGATCCGAGCCGTGGGTCGTGGGCTTGATATATGTGTGACCCCGGATGGTCCGAGGGGGCCGAGGTATCGACTGAGTCCCGGCTTGATCAAGCTTGCCCAGGTAACGGGTTCCCCCCTGATGGCTGTGCACCTCCAGTTCAGTTCCGCATTCCGGCTCAGGACATGGGATCGTTTCGTCGTGCCGCTTCCCTTCAGCAGGCTGACCATCATTTTCGACGAGCTGCTTGATGTCCCGCGGCAGATGGATGACGATGCCTTTGAAGCCAAGCGCATCGAGGTTGAGAGTTTGATGTGTGCGGGAGTAGACGACCTTCACTTGCCATTGCATGACCATTCTGAACGGAAAAGAAATAGCTGCTGAGGCTCTCGCCGGGTGCCGAGAACGAGTGCAGGACCTGATCGCACTGGGGGTGACCCCGGGGTTGGCAGTCGTGATCGTTGGGAAGGACCCGGCCTCTCATGTCTATGTCAGCTCCAAGGTCAAAACCTGTGCCGAGCTCGGGATTTACTCCCGGCGCATAGAGTTGCCCAAGGAGGCGAGCCAGGAGGAAGTGCTCCGGGTGGTCGCCGATCTGAATGCAGACCCGTCGATTCATGGAATTCTCGTGCAATCTCCACCGCCTCCTCATATCGATGAAGAGGAGATCATTCGCCTGATTGATCCGTCCAAGGATGTCGATGGATTCCATCCGGTGAACGTAGGAAAGCTCGTGATGGAAGACGACAGTGGCTTTGTTCCATGCACGCCACAGGGGTGTATCCACCTCCTGGAGAGGGCGGGAATCGAGACCAGCGGGGCCAATGCGGTCGTGATTGGGCGGAGTATGATCGTGGGTAAACCCATGGCGCTTCTGCTTATGAGCAAAGGCATCAACGCCACCATCACGGTCGCACATTCCCGCACGAGGGATCTTGCAAAAGTCTGTCGTCAGGCCGACATCCTGATACCGGCAATCGGCAGGCCGGAATTTGTCACGGCAGATTTTGTCAAAGAGGGAGCAGTGGTCATTGATGTGGGGATTAACCGGGTCGAGGATCCCTCCAGAAAGCGAGGATACCGGCTGGTAGGTGACGTCGCTTACGAGGAAGTCGCTCCGCGGTGCGGAGCCATCACTCCTGTGCCGGGCGGGGTCGGGCCAATGACAATCGCCATGCTCATGAGCAATACTATNAAGGCCGCGCGGTCTTGAAGAGATTCGGGGGCAGCGAGGCGAATCCCTCGCCCGCTAGTTCTCTCGGAAGACCAGCTGGAGACCCCGGGAAGACCAGTAGTCGACAAGGCGTTTCTGGATGACGCTGGGATCCTCCGATGGAAAGACAGGTGTCTCTTCACGAGGGGACAGATTTCGTATCTGGTCGAGATGAGCAGAGGTCTTCGCCCGCCGCTCTTTCCCTCCGTGGAGATGATAGTGGACCAGCAGAAGAGCAGTGGCGTAGGGAAGATAGGCATTCCCGCCAGGTTGGTTCTGTGAGGATTTGATCCAGGCCTTGTGGTCCAGACCGAGAATTCGGTCCACGGGGAGAAGATGGAAATGATCTCCAACCTTGTTTCGACTCACCGCATGACGAAGGTGATTCCGGATCAGGCTTTCCAAGTCCCGGAAGAGATACCATCCATCTCCCTGATGACAGACAGAAAAGTATTCCGCGATTCCTTCGGAAAACCACGGTGGAAGGCGCCCAAGGCTTGCTGCCATGCCGGCGTGGACGAGTTCGTGGACGAGTAGNCCCTCGTCCGGTCGCGTTTGCAGCCGAGAGTTTCCGGCTTGTGGAGGAGCGAGGAAATAGTCTGCTCGGATCAGGACTCGCCCCTCATGGCCGTCCCACCATCCGACGGCCCCCTCGCCGCCACCAGCTTTCACAAAACTGGCCTCGTCTCTACAAAGTAGTATGTCAGTGACTTTATTNGGGGGAGAGGTCCAGAGAGGAAGGGGGTGGGACCTCAGAAGCTGCGGGACGGATTCCACTACCCTCGCGAACCGGGTGAGATTCTGTCGCCCGATCCTCGTTTCNACGACCATTCTGAAATGGCGGCTTATGACGACTTGGGTTCCATCTGTATTCTGGTCATCAACCCTGAGGACAACAGGCCTTGCCTTGAAGGTCCCGGGCCACGCCTTTGCTACGGCCTCTTCCGGTCTCTGGGCCCAGAGGGAAATGGTAAAAACCAGAAGAAGGATGGAGCAGCGGAGCACGTCCAACTCTCGATGCTGGTCGGGTTGGACGCAAGGGAATCGCGTCGGCATCCAAGGTCCGGGACGAGTTCACGTGTAATCTCCCCTTTACATGGCGAAGAAAGCGACTTTAGGTGTCCGCCCCGAGCGGAGAGGTGGCTGAGTCCGGTTTAAGGCACACGACTCGAAATCGTGCGTAGGGTTAAACCTACCGTGGGTTCGAATCCCACCCTCTCCGCCACTGCTTGGCTGCCNGAAAGAAATTACCCGGGCTACTGTGGATCCGGGAATCGATANGATTCACTNTTTAGCGCTCANTTAACTTAAATAAGCGCTCAAATGTCTTAAGGTATGAATTTTTCCCATGGCCGGGGAGAGGCATTGCTCGGGCGTCAACGATCCGCTAAAGAAAGGACAACGAGCAACAAGACGCGATTGACTCTTTTGCATACTTTGATCCCGATGAAAAGCATCCTCGCCAAACGCCAGCTTCTTCCTGTCCTCGCCGGGGCATTAGTGGCTCTTCCTGCTGTTAGCTCAGCAGTAATTATCGATATCTCCAGTGCCTTTGGAACGGTGGCCCCCGATACACGGGGTGGGCCCAATTCAGCGACCGCGCAGTGGGATACGTGGGCTGACCCGGGCGGTGCCTCCGGGGTGATTACAAATCGCGCCGCAGAGGTTGGTTCCGGATTCTGGACTACGAACAACGGCGAAGATCACATCAGCAACTCGCTGAATTTCTACTCCGGCTCTGGATCAGTAAATGAGACGATCACATTTGGGACAACTGGAGTTGTAGGGGAAGGGTTTACAACTATTATCCTTCAAGGTCAGACGCTCTTCGGCGATTTCGGGACAACCCTTGGCTTCACACCTATCGCCGGTATCACCCCGGGTGTGGTGCAGGGACCGAATGCAGCTGGGGGAGCCCAGTTTTTGGCCCGGTATGAAATCCCGGGGAATGCTGCGGAATACTCAGTGAACATGGTGACTGGTCCGTTTTCATTCGTATCCTTTGGAAACTTCGAGGTCGACACCTACTGGTCGGAGACGGGATTCTCCTCAGACACCGCCGTGATCCCTGAGCCAACCAGCGGAATTCTTGTTCTGAGCGCGGCCGGGTTATTTGCCCTGAGGCGCCGTCGTAAGTAGGGCGGATGGCGGAAGAGGTGATGATGGTCGCTTCTCCAACTTCATTTTCACAGAGCGGCTCTGGCGACTGTCAGAGCCGCTTTTTTGCTCCAGAAGATCATTTCAGTTTTCCAGACAACTCGTAACGTGAGCCGCCATCGGGCATTCACGCTTCTGGAGCTGCTGATTGTAATCAGCATTTTGGCAGTGTTGTCAGGATTGATATTTGTCGGCGTCTCTCAGGGGTTCAAAGCTGCGGCAAAGGCGCAGGATGTGTCCCTCGCACGGGATCTCACGACGGGATTCAGGGCGACCGCAGCCGAGGGAAATGGAAACTACCTTCCGGGGTATGACCGGCGAGTCGATGAGGTGATTCTGAAAAACGGGAGGGTGGTGACCGGACCAACGGCTAACCGCTATCCCTTCCGTCTCGCCCGTGAGATGGAGAGCACTGTGGACGAGGTAGCTCTGGTAGGACAGGTGAGGAAGCAGATCGATTCTTCCAACGACTATACGGTCAGCCTTTATCCGGCTTTGGGAATTAATCACTACTTTGTCGGCGGGGACGTTCAGGCGGACGGCAGTATTTCACACGCTCCGGACTGTGTGACGAGAATTGATCAAGGGCTGGCCTCCATCATCGTGTTTGCGACGGCGGGCTCCCTCCGGGATAATGGCGAAGTTATTAACGGGTATAACACTCTTACTCCGCCCTTTCTTACCACGCGGATGTGGGAGACGGAGCCATGGGCGCAGGGAGCAAATCCCATGGACTATGGCCATCTGGATGCACGGCATGGAAGAAAGGTTGTCGCTTCTTTTCTCGATGGCAGTGTCCGCTCTCTGGAAGTGGAAGAAATGCGCGATATGCGTCTCTGGAGTGTGAAGGCAGCAATGAAAAACGATCCAAACTACAAGATTCGCCGCGCCAGGCGCGGACGGCTCTAACCCCTCTCCATGATAATGAAAAAACAAGAACGCTGGATGCTCGCGGCGGCATTCCTCCTTACTACGTCCGGTGCCAGCGGAGAGCTTCTCTACACAAACTACCTTTTGCCGTCCTTCGCAGATGATCCAGGCACTGAATACTCGGCCTGGGATATTTTTTACGTGGCCAACTCCAGCCCCAACTATCCGGATTTTGCGGCTCCTAATGGAATTTATGAGTCAGCCTCGGTGCTCGGGTTTACTCCACCTGCGGGATCTAGTCCCGGCGATCCTTCCGCTTTCTGGCATTCTGAGAATCCGACGATTACCCAGACTGTCCCCGGGATCGCATTCGTCATTGCGCCGACCATCACGGGAAATATCTACAGCTTTCGCGGACCAACCTCCTTCGTTCTCGAAGATACTACCCCATTCCAGGTTGGCACGGTGGTCTTCCAGTTTCAAACAGCTGGGAACCTTGTGGATTTCAGCAGTATCAAGCTTGCTTATGATGATGGTGGAGTAGAGGTCATCCTCGATCCTGACGAATATATCAGGGAGTATGAGAGTGATACGTCAGGTTTTGGAGGTTCGGGAAATCGCAACGCCCTTCAGTGGGATCTCCGTGGCAGAGGCGTAAGCTCGTACCGGATTGTCTGGACGGCGAGTGGTTCCAGCATGAGTTTGCAAGAGGTAACGTTGGACACCTCAGCTGGCTATGCGGTGGTAGTTCCTGAGGCCCGGACCTGGGAGGGCACAGGAACTGCATCCTGGGAACAGAGCGCGAACTGGGCAGAGGGCTCTCCATCGCAGGATTTCGGGAACGTGCGTTTTGTCAACGGGGCCGATGTGAACATCGCGATGCCTTCCACCCAAACGGTGGGTGAATGTGTCTTCGATACGGCGAGCGATGTCACAATCGCTAATGCGGCGAAGCTTGTTTCAAACACAGGTATTTTTACCGCATCCGGGTCCACCGGCACCTACACGATCGAGGGAGAATTCGAGATGTGTGCCTATAACCTTTTTGAGATTGAGGGAGGTGAAGTTGTTCTCGAGGGAGCAATCTCAGGAGGTTCCGGTCTACGCAAGGAGGGTGAAGGAACAATGGTCCTGAGGGCAGACAATTCCTTTGGTTCCACAGGTGGCGGCATAGGTTGTACTGGAGGAGTGCTTCGGATAGAAGGGGTTAACCAGTTCACAAGCAGTGCCTCGGTCCTGCGGGGAGACCTTGTGCTGGCAGGCGCGGCCCCGGTTGACTCTCCCGGAACTCTTGGGAATGCCAGCTCCGACGTCGCGGTAGGAGCAGATAGCGGGATCTTTGGAAATATTACCACCCCTGCTCGTCTTATTATTCAGGGAGATCACGATGTTGCCCGAGGCGTTACCTTTGCAGCCGGGACGTTCGACAAGAGGCTCGGCGCCCGCGCAACGTTGTCTGGAGCCGAGTTCAGTGGAGCGGTGACGTTGCGACCCGATTCAACGGAGACGAAACTTTTCGCGGAAGGGTCCTCAGACCTTGTTGTTTTTTCGGGCGATGTCTCAGGAGGGGATCCTGCGCTGACAATGGAGATCAACCCCGGGGGAGCAGAAGGTACCGTACGATTTGCCGGTGCTGACAAGACCTACGGAAACACGACTTTTGTTCGTGGGGGGCTTCTTGAGCTCGCAGTTGGGACAAGTATCAGTGGAGAAGTCATCGTTGCCCCGGAAACGGCGGGCCGGTCTGCCGTGGGGGGTGGGGGAACCTTCGCTGGCGGTATCGCGGTTGGCGCAGGAGGAATTATTGCTCCGGGTACGGGTGTCGGCACGCTGCTGAGTAGCGGTCAGAGGTGGGAGTCAGGGGGAGCATTAGAGGTTCAGATTGTGGACTCGGGACTGGAACCGGGAGTCGGCTGGGATCTGGTCTCCATTGAGGGAGTGCTGGCCCTCTCAGCGACATCGGAAGCTCCGTTCTTGATCGATGTAAGTTCCCTGACAGCCGCTGGTGAGAGCGGTCCCCTTGCGGGATTTGATCCGACCGAGAGTCATTCGTGGAAAATTTTGGATGCCACGGGGGGCGTGGCGGGATTCTCAGGGGATGCCCTGATGGTGCAATCGGGAGGCTTCCACGGCGCTCCTGGAGGAGTGTTTGCGGTAACTCTCGAGGCGGGTGGGAATGCAATTTATCTGAACTATACTCCAGGAGGAGGGAGCTCTCCGGGAGAGACCTGGCTGGCGGCAAACTTCAGTGCTGCGGAATTGAGTGATGTCTCTATTTCAGGTTGGAATGCGGATGCTGATTCGGACGGATTTCCCACCTTGCTTGAATATGCCCTTGGAGGTGATCCGAAAGAACGGGATGATACGATCGATCCACTTCTGGAAATTGGTGCCCCGGCAGTAAATCCCGATGATCCCCGTCTTTCCTTCTCCTTTACGAGACTGCTCGATCGGACGGACATCGACTATTATGTGCAGGCTGCGGATTCGCTTGAGGGAGCTTGGACGAACGTGGGCGAAATTGTGGGAGGGACAGCGCCGGTGGCATTAAATGGTGGGGTTCTCTCGGCTGGGCCTTCGATTGGTAACCTTCAGAATGTGACATTCTCGGATACCGTGCTAGTGAGAGACGCGGGGAAACGCTTCATGCGCCTTGAGATCGTGAAGCGGCCTTGAGTTTGGACAGGGCGTGGGATTTCCCGTGATTCCGGCAGGGACAGCCGTTGCGAATACTACGAGGGGTCCTGCTTTGACAGATTGAACTGAGGTTGCCCTGTTNATACGCCGGCAAGAGGCCAGGGTCCTCTCCCGCGAAGAGCAATTCGAACCTACTCCGTAAAGTCTGCAACGAGTTTCTTTACCGCGCCCTGCTTGAGGGACTCTCCCTTCTGGACCTTTTTGGCCATGGAAAAGGTTGTGCGGATCAGAGAGCTTCCCTCCACTTCCTCCTTGTAGGAAATCACTTCGTCTTCCTGCAGCACCTTGCGCCACTCTGTCCTGACATCCTGCCAGAAACCTTTGGTTGCCTCCCAGTAGTTTTCGGCCTTGCTGAAGTCCTCTTGATCGTAGCGGCGGTAGATATTGAGTCCGGTCTCGTGGCAGAGAAACTTGTTCTCGTCCTTGATCCACTTCCTGTTCTCCTGTTCATGGACCCATCCCTCGGGTGTAATAACATGACGATTCACGGCTCGGAGGATATCGTAATCACTNCGCTTGGTGTATTCCCTCCTCGGGAGGGGTCTGCAGGTATCCTTGCTGGTCCATGCNCTGCGGTTCCCCTCGTGCGTCCATTTGCCCCAGCTCTCATACCGTGGGCTATCATCGACCTGAGTCACTAGCTGAGTCCAGGTACCCTTCACCTCTGCAGCGGGTAAAGTTCGTTTTTTCCACGTGCGTTCACCCTGATATTCAACCATGACTGGGTCTTCGTATTTCCATACCTGACCCCAGTGTTTCACGACCTGCATCACCGGGCCGATCTCAGCGAGGAGAATGTGCTGAAGGACGATGAGATTCTCGTGGTCCTCGACCACCTTCACGATTTCGAGTGCATCAGCACGATAGGGCTGTTTGAGCTCGTAGCCGGGGACGAGCGGGACCGTTTCCTTGAACGTGAATTCGACATCGAATTTACCCGACATGGCGAGAATGGCTTTGCGGTCTTTCTCAAAGTTATTCGCCTCGGCCGCCCCGCCTGTGTTCACAGAACCGAGAATTACGGCGGCGGAGAGGGTTATCAGCAGCTCCTTCATCTGGAATGACCATACCAAGGAGTGACCGGCGGGCAAGCCGCGTATTGATCATGTATTGGCGATTGATTGTCGGGAGCACCTGAGGCGGTCGGAGATGCGGCCAGTCTCAAGGGTTGCGGCGGTTGGCTCTTGTTGTCACTCCATCTGCAATTGTGGTTTGGCCTGCCGGGTTCGATTACGCTAAAACCTTGCTGATGAGGATCAGAGAGCTAACCCAAAATGAGTGGCAGAAAGTCGCAGCAATGATCCATGCTTCAACCAACGCGTGGTACGAGGCCAATCTCAATCGTTCGATCTTTGATGAGGGTGATTCTTCCGGCTGCATGATTTTCCCGGAGGTCTACGAGGCTCTAGACCCCAATTGCTGTCTGGTGGCTGAGGATGACCACGGAAGGATGATGGGGTCCTGTTTCTATCACCCCAGAGAGACCCATGTTTCATTAGGGATCATGAACGCTCACCCGGATCATGCAGGGCGGGGTGTTGCGGCTGCGTTGCTTGCCGAGGTTGTCAGTCGGGCTGGCGACCTGCCGGTGCGGCTTGTATCGAGCTGTATGAATCTTGATTCCTTCTCTCTCTACACCCGGGCGGGATTCGCTCCCGGAGAGCTTTATCAGGATATGTACGTCCCTTCTGAAAAGAAATTGCCCGAGGCCCCAGCCGGCAGGGAGAGAATCAGGGAGGCCTTAGAGGCTGATATCGGAGCGATGGTGGAACTGGAGGAAGAGTTGAGTGGGATTCGACGGGAAAAGGATTTCCAATTCTTCCTCAGAAACGACCAGAGCATATGGAGAACCCTTGTAATTGAGGGGGCGAATCAGCAAATTGACGGCTTTCTAGGCTCTGTCAGCCATCCGGGCAGCAACATGCTTGGCCCGGGCGTGATGCGTCGGGAAGCAGACGCTCTTGCTCTGATTCATGCGCAGCTGGTGCTCTCAGGGGGCCGTCAGCCGGTGTTTCTCGTGCCAGCACGAGCTGCCGGCCTTGTGTCCTCATTGTATCGATGGGGCGCGAGGAACTGCGAGCTGCACGTCGCCCAGGCGAGGGGAAGTGTTCAGCATCCCTCTGGAATCACCATGCCGACTTTCATGCCGGAAACCAGCTGAGTCGTTACTCGAATACATATCTTCCATCAGAGACGCGCACATTTGGAGGGGTCTTTGAGCGCTCGAAAAAATCATAGCCATCCTGGAGATTTTTCCAGAAGGAATACCACTTGCTGGAGCGCTCCCTTGCGAGCCGCTGCGCGGTCATATGAAAAGGGAAGCAATGAACACGGAAAAATGGCTGGCCTTCGGCGAGAGCGGCATGGCAGAGAGTGTAGATTTCCTCAATGCCTGGATCAGTCATTGCGAAGCAACCGATGGAAACCTGGTTGCCATGAACCATGAGATGGCTGCCGGTTCTGCCATGGCCCCGGTCATAGGTGTTCGGGTAGCCAAGGTTGAATGAAAGGTGGAACCGGCTGTTCGGATTCATCCGCCCCGGGCTAACATAATAAAACCCTTCCGGGGCTTGAAGATCTCCTTCCCGTTCCTTGGGCCCGAGATGACCTGACATGGCGGCGACAGGGTAGGTCTTGAAAAGCCTGAAAGTCCTCTTTCGTTGCTCCCTGACGAAGAGTTCCAGTAGGCCTTCTTCTTTTGTGATACGGATAAAGACGGGGTTCCCGAATCGCATTCCACCTGCAGATAATTCAGTGGCGAGCCTGAGGCGCACTCGCTCGGCAGCCTCACGGGAACGCTCCGAGGAAAGTAGACCGGGGATGGCCGCCTGCTGGGAGTAAGGGCGGTCTGGACTCATAAGGAAGAGAAATCCCGGCAGCAGTGCTCTTATTTGCGGGCCGAATGGAAAACGGCGCCCCAGGGCAGGAAACCTCAACATGCCGTGATCCCATGATTTTTGAGTCGAAAGTTACAGTAGTTTCTTCCTTGTGAAGTTTCTGATGGCGACGACTCGCCTGATGACCCCGGGCGGTGATAGGAAATCCTCATGGAACAGCACCAGGATGATCAGGAGATTCCGTCAATCGGAATAATAGGCGGGAGTGGGCTCTACGAAATGGAAGGATTCGTGCAGAGTGAGGAGCGGACAGTGAAAACCCCATTCGGTCATCCCTCCGACATGCTGGTAGGGGGCATGGTGTCCGGTAGACAGGTCTGGTTCCTGCCAAGGCATGGCAGGGGTCATGGTCTTCTGCCTCATGAAATTAACCACAGGGCGAATATCTGGGCTCTTCGCTCCCTCGGGGTTCGTTGGATCATCTGCGTCACTGCGGTGGGAAGTCTCAGGGAAAAGTATGCTCCCCGCTCTCTGGTCCTCCCTGATCAATATTATGATCGGACTTCCCGTCGGGATCAGCACACGTTCTTCGGGAGCGGTATCGCTGCGCACATCTCCTTCGGGGAACCTGTCAGCTGTGGTCTCCGAGAAATTCTTGCCGAGGCGTCCCGGGCGGAGCCTGACCTTCAGGTATTCAACGGTGGAACCTACGTGAACATGGATGGTCCAGCATTCTCGACCCGCGCTGAGAGCGATGCGAATCGTCAATTGGGATTCGATGTTATTGGTATGACCAATCTTCCCGAGGCAAAGCTGGCGAGGGAGGCCGAAATCGCCCTGAGCACCTTGTGCATGGTCACCGATTATGACTGCTGGAAAGATGAGGAGGTTAACGTGGATACGGTGCTAAGTCATCTGCATGCCAATTCGATCATGGCGCAGAAAATTATCGGACGTGCGATTCCTCTCCTTCCCAAAGAGGCGAACTGGCCCGAGCATCGAGCCCTTGACTCAGCAGTCATCACCAGACGGGAACTCTGGCCCGCGGAAACGCTTGAGAAGTTAAGCCCTATTTTGACGCCTTTTGTGAAAAGAACGCCAGACTGGGAGGGTAACTAAGGCGTGACACGAGACGGTCCCAAAGGTAAAAGAACGGGCCGTCAGGTAAGCTTTCTTTGAGCACAATTCTCATGTCTTTGCGACTTCTGATCCTTGCCCCCGCACTTGTGCTTGCCGCTTGGCTCTCGAGCAGCTGTTCGTCTCTTGAATCCGAGGGAGAGAAGCCCTCCACGATGGCGAACAATGGATATCGTTCGCCCTATCAGGCATGGCCCTCGGCGAGAAACCCTACCCTCGGTCTGTCCTCGCAATTTCCCAATTCCATAGGGATCACGCACTCACGTGGACTTGGGAGCCAGCCTTACATCGCGATGACTTTCGATGACGGTCCTCATGCGAGTAACACTCCTCGTCTCCTCGACATCCTGCGCCAGCGGAATATCAAGGCCACCTTCTATGTCGTCGGGAAGAACGTTGATAATTACCCTCATCTCACCCGCCGTATCGTAGCAGAGGGTCACGAGATTGGTAATCATACCTATACTCACCGCAATTTAAAGAAGCTCAGTGATAAGCAGGTTTTATCCGAGATGGCGCGCACCCGGATTTCCATTGTGAATGCCACGGGGGTTCAGCCGCGGACCATGCGTCCGCCATATGGCGCAATCTACCAGCGGCAGAGAGAGTTGATCATGAATCGCTTTGGTTACCCGACCATTATGTGGGCTGTCGACCCCCGCGATTGGCAGCGCCCCGGGATCAGCGTGGTAAAAAACCGGATTCTCACCAACACGACGAACGGTTCAATTGTCCTCGCCCATGATCTCCACGCTCCTACCGTGGCCGCGATGCCGGCCACCTTGGACGGGCTTCTCGCGAAGGGATTCAAGTTCGTGACGGTATCCCAGTTGCTGAGTCAGAAGGCTCGGTATGAGTAAGGATGACGCTGCTTCCCTCCGGGCCGGAGCCTCGGTTGATCGCTGACAGAATTAGAAGGCTGAGGGCCTATCGCTCCAAGCAAAAAGCCGGGAGACGATCTCCCGGCTTTGCTTTGTTTTAGAATCTGTCAGGAGGCCCTTCTCAGGCGTCAGGCTTTTTGTCACCCGGCTTTTCCCCGCCTGGCCGACGCCCTCCGGGGCGACCACCTTCAGGACGACCACCTCCGGGGCGACCACCTTCAGGGCGCGACCACCTTCGGGGCGGCGTCCCTGGGGTCTTCCCCCGCGACGGGCCTTCATGGCTTCCTTGCGCTCTTCTTCATTGAGCTCGCCATCGCCATCCTTATCGTACTTCTTGATGAATTCCGCCCTGCGGGCGCTCATGGCTTCCTTGCGCTCTTCCTCATCCAATTTTCCATCCCCGTCCTTGTCAAACTTCTCAAGCATTTCCTTGGGGACCTGACGAGGTCCGCCGCGACGCTGACCACGCCGCTCACCCTGATCTCTCTCTCCTCGCTCGCTTCGTTCGACGCGCGGAGGTTTTTTTTCGTCCGTTTCCTCTACGGCGACGGAAGTCATCGATCCTGTGGCCGAGAAGGCAAGGATCACTGTGTATGCTTGGAGTGTCTTCTTCATTTGATGTTCGATTGTTGCACGGCTTTTTCCGTGCTGGCTGATGAAACTGGTTCCACGAACCATAGTTGCGAAATATTTTTGTGATCTTGCTGGTCGCAGGGTTTTGGCATTGCGTGGCCAACTGGTAGGCGGTTTGATGCTTGGAACGATGGGATCCGCAACCAGTAATGACTCCTCGCGTGCAGCATCCTTCCGGGCGCGCCTCCTGAGTACGGTTCTTCTCTGGAGCTTTGTGGCGCTTGTGTTTGCCAGTGGCAAGCTGTGGGCCATGGGTGTCATGGTGGCGCTCTTCACGTTTCTTGGAGGTTTTGAATTCCTCGCTCTGACGCGGGGCGCCCCAGGACGAGAGTGCCGTTTGTGGGGGTTGGGAGTAAATATGGGATTTCTCCTGTACATGCTATTTGGAGTGATCTGCTCCCGGGGTCTTCTTGAAGGCAATAATTTCCTTCCTGAGATTGCCGGAGTGGTGCTGGTTACGATCGGCTCCTTCATCTTACGACTGCGATTTCCGATTGAGGGAAATTCGTCGGTGCAGGCGGTGACTCTGGCGCTTCTGGGGTTCGTATATATTCCCGTGCTGTTCGGAGGCTTTATCATTCGGTTAGCCCTGTTTCGGCCTGAAGTGGCCTCCGGATTCTGGTTGATCCTCCTCGTCGTGGTCGTCGCCAAGTTTACAGATATGGGAGCTTATCTTGTCGGGACCTGTATCGGCCGGCACAAAGCGATTCCTCACATCAGCCCGGCAAAGTCTTGGGAGGGATACTTCGGTGCGCTTTTCTTTGCGCAGGGAGGAGCATTTGCCATCTATGCGCTTGGTGGCGAGCATCTTTCGTGGCTCGGATGGCCCCATGTCATCGGGTTGGGACTGGTTGTGGCAGTAGCCGCAATGGTGGGCGACCTGGCGGAGTCGATCCTGAAACGCAGCCTGCAGGTCAAGGACTCTGGGCGGATTCTTCCGGGTATTGGGGGTATTCTGGACTTAATCGACAGTCTCTGTTTTGCGCTCCCTGCCGCTTTCTTCTATCTGTATCTGCAGAGCTTGTAAGACCGCTGGAACATTGTGTCCGGCATTATGGAAACCATGTCCATCAAACCCAAGAAAATCGTTATTCTCGGCTCTACCGGATCCATTGGTACAAGTGCGCTTAAGGTTGCGCGCGAGATTCCAGACCACATGGAGGTTGTTGGTCTTGCAGCCGGCTGTCAGGCTGAGCTTCTTGGTGCACAGGCTCGGGAGTTCGGGGTCAGGCATCTTTCGATTGCTGATGAAGCACTGCGTGAGACAGTGCTGGCGGCTGCGCCCTCAGGTAGTGAGGTTGGTGTTGGCGCACAAGGACTCAGAGAATTGGCCTGCCTGCCCGAGGCAGACATGGTACTGATCTCGATTGTAGGAACGGCCGGGCTTCAGCCGGCTCTTGATGCAATAGCAGCAGGAAAAGATCTGGCTGTGGCAAGCAAGGAGATCCTTGTCATGGCGGGTGAAATTGTCATGGCTGCGGCGGAGAAGGCGGGAGTGAATGTTCTTCCCGTGGATAGCGAGCACAATGCCATCTTCCAGTGCCTGGACGCAAACCCCTCGGGAGCAGAGGCCGTGCGGCGTCTCCTGCTTACAGCTTCCGGGGGGCCCTTTCGCACTGCCAGTCCCGACCTGCTGAGCGAGGTTACCCCGGAGCAGGCTCTCAAGCATCCGACCTGGGAAATGGGACGGAAGATATCCATCGATTCGGCCACCCTGTTCAACAAGGGTCTCGAGATGATCGAGGCTCGATGGCTGTTCGGTGTCGGCATGGATCGGGTCGATGTTGTGGTCCATCCGCAGAGTATCGTACACTCAATGGTAGAATTCGTAGATGGCAGCGTGCTGGCTCAGGTGAGCACGACGGATATGTGTTTTCCCATTCAGTATGCAGTGACGTGGCCACATCGAGTTGCCCACTCGCTTGAACCNCTCGACTTTGCCTCTCTGGCCCGCCTTGATTTTGAAGAGCCACGGGAAGAGGTTTTCCCTGCCCTGCGCCTTGCTCGTGAGGCCGGGACAGCTTGCGGCACTATGCCTGCGGTCATGAATGCGGCGAATGAGGTGGCGGTGGAGGCCTTCTTGGAGGGCTTGATCCCGTTCCCCCGTATCTGGGGTCTCGTTGAGGAAGTCATGGATCAACACTCGGTCATGGGTAACCCCNGCCTGGAGGACCTGCTCGAAGCAGATAAGCAGGCGCGTCAGATCGCACGATCTGCGTTCTCCTGAAGCCATAAAATCCTGTCAGCACAGGGTTACGACGCAATTTGGTTCCAGGTGGAAGAATGGAGTAACCTGATGTAAGTTCGCAGGAACCCTGTATNGNGGGAAATCACTCACTACTGTCAATCAAGCCCCTGCCATGCTCTTCACCAAGGAACGTTCGACTGCTCCGCTAGCGGGGCTCATTCTCTTGGTTGGGACCTGCAGCCTTCGAGCTATTGTATTCTTCGATACGGGAGACCCCGGCCATAACAGGGAGAGTGCTCCGTCCGGTCTCCATGAAGGGTCGGGCTGGCAGTATCAGGGGGAGTATAAGGAGTTCCTAGGAACCGTGATTTCTCCACGACATTTCATTACNGCGGTTCATCTGGGTAAGGGGGCAGAAACATTCGTGCAGAGGTCCTGGTTTACCGGGGAAGAGAACGATCAGGTATATTTCATTAATCCCAATTTCAATGAGGGCAATGGAGCCCTAGATATTCCCGAAACGGATCTGAGAGTCTTCGAGGTTTATGGAGAATTTCCGGGATATGCGAAGCTCTACACTACCCCGGATGAGGTGGGAAGGGAGGTTGTCATGATGGGGAGGGGGCGTTCCCGGGGCGGAGAAGTGAGGCGGTTCGGCCAGACGCGCGGGTGGCTCTGGGCTGAGGAAGACCAGCGGGCCCGCTGGGGAAGGAATACCATTGATGGATTTTCTGACGCAGGGGGCAGGGGCCCCATGCTGATCACTGACTTTGACGACGTCAGAGGTCGTGACGAGTGTCAGGCGACCCATGGAGATTCCGGGGGGGGAGTTTTCATTAGGCAGGGAGAAGATTGGAGACTGGCCGGGATTCTCTTCGGGGCTGATACGCTTTATGACTCCAACGCGACCTGTGGGGATGGTTCGGAGTTTCTGGCATCGTTCTTCAACGGAGCAGGTTTTTATGTCGGTCGGGACGATAGCTCCTGTGAGAGCTGGACCTTGGTGAGCGCGGCAAATGACCTTGATGAAAGCCGGACCTACGCGAGTCGAATCAGTGCGAGCGCGCCTGCTATCCGGGCGGTGATCCAGTCAGCGATAGACGATCAGGCCAAGACCCCATATCAACGTTTCGAAGAGTGGTTGGCAGGATTTGGAATCAGCGGAGGGCAAGCTCCCGGAGGCGATGCTGAGTCAGATGGTCTGGCTGATGTGCTGGAATACTTTTCGGCACTTAACCCTGCTTCCCCGGAGGACCTTGGCGGTCCCTTCGAGGTCCATGGGGAAGAGGCCACGGTCCGCTTCCGGGTCAGGATCCGGCTTGATGCCCGGGAGCGCGGCCTGAGTTGGGAGATTCAGGCCGCAGCTGATCCAGAGATTGGAGATTTTCAAAAGGTTCACAGTCTGAGGGAGATCGGCCAGAACCTGTCCCTTTCCGAAGGAATACGGAGTGTGGAATACGAATTAGATCTCCCCGATCGAGATCGGATGTTTTACCGGCTTGAGGTGAATCTCGCAGGAGAGGAGTCTCTTCAGAACAGGGAGTAAACGTTTTAACCGGAAACTTCCGTAGGCTTGCCTCCTTGCCTGCGATGGTGTCCCATCGCGCCATGCGGGAAGAGGAGAATTCCGGGAAACAGGGTCGACGTAAACGCATCCCGGCCTTGGCTTTTTACGGATACCTCAACCGGTATCGGACAGTGTTCGTCCCCTCCCTAATTGCCTTGTTTGTTACTGCGGGTCTGTCGCTCGCCTTCCCGTATTACCTCAGCAAGCTGATTGGAAGCCCGGGCCGATCACCTCTTGACCTGTTGAATGCAACGGCTGCAACGGATCTTTCCCTCATTAGTTCCAACATCAATCAGACGGTTATTACGCTTCTGGCTATCCTCGGCGTCCAGGCTTTTATTGCCTATTGGCGAGTGAGGGGGTTCATCAAGGCAGGTGAAAGCGCTCTCAATGACATTCGGGTTGATGTCTTCAGCTGTCTCGTGCGCCTGCCTCTCGATTTTTTCCAACGCCACAGGTCGGGAGAGCTAAGCAACCGGGTCTCGGCAGATCTCTCGGTTTTGAGAGAAACGTTGCTTACCACGGTTCCTCAGCTCGCACGACAGTCTGTCATCCTTATTGGCGGGCTGATTTTCATTTTTATCATGAGCTGGAAGCTGTCTCTATTCATGCTCGCGATGATTCCAATCGTGATTCTCGCGGTCGCTTTGTTCGGGCGCAGGGTGCGGTCCTATTCCAATGCAGCCCAGGAAAGTCTGGCTGCGAGCGGAGTTGTCGTGGAAGAGAGCACGCAGGGCATTGCCGAGCTCAAGGCCTACAGCAACGAATCTCATGAAATGAGTCGCTACGGCGATACCCTTGAGCACTACCTGACGGTAGTCAACCGGGGAGCGAGAGTCCGTGCGCTCTTCGTTTCATTTATTATATTTGTGCTTCTTGGCAGCATATCAGTGGTGGCCTGGTTTGGAGCTGGGATGCTGGTCAGAGAAGAAATCACCCCGTTTGAGTTTACTGCCTTCATTCTTTTCAGCGTTTTCGTTGGCGCATCTCTGGGGTCTTTTCCTGAGATCGTTAGCCAGATCCAGAAAGCCAACGGGGCAACCGAGCGACTCCGCGAGATCATGGCGGAGCAGCAAGAGGATGAGGGATTCGCGGGGGTTCCCTATGAGGTGTTGGGAGCGGTCGAGGCGCAGAACCTCAGTTTTGCCTATCCTTCCCGGCCGGAGCAGGCGGTTCTCGATGGCGTTTCCTTCAAGGTATCCAGCGGGGAGCGGATCGCTTTTGTTGGGCCCAGTGGTGCTGGCAAGTCCACCCTGTTCTCGCTCCTTTTGCGCTTTTACGAACCTCAGGATGGAGCGATCTTGATAGACGGAGATCCAGCGGCAGGCTTACCTCTTGCCACCTTACGTGGTGCGATGGCGCTCGTCCCGCAGGACGTCCTTCTCTTCGGGGGCTCAGTTGGCGAGAACATCCGATATGGGAACTGGGAGGCCAGCCCGGAACAGGTTGAAGAGGCCGCGCGGAAGGCACATGCGCACGGATTCATCAGGGAATTTCCCGAGGGCTACGACACGATGGTTGGCCCGCGGGGCGTCAAGTTGAGCGGTGGTCAGCGGCAAAGAATCGCAATTGCGCGTGCGATCCTGGCTGATCCGAAGATTCTCTTGCTGGACGAAGCCACCAGTTCGCTCGATTCGGAGAGCGAGCGACTGGTCCAGGACGCACTGGACGAACTCATGAAGGGTCGGACCAGTCTTATCATAGCGCACCGTCTCGGTACCGTTAAAGATGCTGACCGTATCCATGTGATCCAGGGCGGCAGGATCGTGGAGACCGGAACGCATACGGAGTTGATTGATGCGGGGGGAACTTACCGACTACTCGCCGAGACACAGTTGCTCTAGCTTACATCAAGGCATGTTGCGTCACTCTGCCGCGCGTGGAGTGAACTGCCATGCTGTTTTCTGATCGGATCCCTGCAGGTAGAGGATTCCATCGTGGAGGGACCAGTATCCACTGGGCAGGAGGGGAAGCTTTACCTTGGAGCGTATCTTGGCTCCTTCGAAGAAACTTTCAGAGCTCGTCTTGTCCTCAATGAGTTTCATTCGAATAGTACGATTTTCGGGTCTTTTACCGTCGGTAACCTGGCGGATTTCGTAATCCTGAGTGCCCTTTACCGATACAGAAAGTGTTACAGCGTTCTCTCCACGCGTCGTCGTGCTGTGCATCTTCCAGTCTTCCCACATGACCGTGATGCGGGAGAGGTCAGAGTTAACCGATGCAACATAATTACCCTTGATCTCGCCGAGCTTGAAAGTTGCGCCCTTGCCCGCAGCTTCCTGAAAGTGTCCTTCTAGAGTTTCTCTCATGCTCTCATCCTGCAAGAGCCAGCTTCCAGACAGCTCTTTTCTTGATGAGCTGCTGGCAGGTAGGACGATTTCTGGCCGCTTCGGTTGCTCATCCTTCCGTTTCGCACGGGCCTTGGCTCTCGCTTTTTCCCTCGCCTCGGTAATTTGGGCCCGACGCTTCTTAAGGCTCTCCTGAATCTTGCTTGCGGAATCCAGAGGCTCTTTCGCTGTACCTTTAAGTTGTGGCTGCCCCTCAATTGATCGTGGCAGGGGCTGGATTTGTCCGGGCGGCTGAGCAACTGCCGGCTGGGCCGGGGATTGCTTTTTCTGCGCTTGGACAGGCAGGATCAGGAGGCAGAGGATGAGGAGAGGCTTCATCTGGACGGCAGCTTTGCAGGGCAGTCGGCTCCTCGCGAGAAAAAGGTGAGCGGCTGCAGGCGGCAAAAACCCATAAAAGCCACCTGACAGCCGCTCACATTGAAAACCTGTCTTCCCTTTAAACGTTGGAGGTTCGGCCTTTATTCCTAAAAATCCTCAATAAATGAATCAGCTCCCGAAGGGCTGTAATTATAGTGTTTAGAGAGAGTAAGAGAGAGCCAGAGTGAACGGATGGAGGAGGGGGCTACCGCATGTGGGTTAGTTGCGGGGCGGGTAAGGGGACGGGAAAGCTCTGGACAGGAATGGTCTTGTCCCATGGTGTTGGCAGAAATGAGTTTCAGCCGAGAGCGACCGATGAATCCTGTGCAGGAGAACCTGATTTCCCGGCGCTCGATATTTGTGTTCAAGGATCATCCAGTTGAAAGGGCTGTTCTTGAACGGGCCTTTGAGGCAGCCCGGCATGCCCCGTGTCACAAGAATACTCACCCATGGAAGTTTTACGTCATGGGTGAGGCCACAAGATTACGAATCCTTCCGGGGGTAGAGCAGATTGTGCTTGAGAAGAATCGGGAGGCTACGCGGACAACGCTGGATAAGGCCCGGCAAAAGATTCTGGCGCCGCCAGAGTTGGTTGCGGTGACCTCAAGAAAGTCGGATGGAGACCCATTCAGAGAGGAAGAAGACTATGCGGCTACGGTGTGCGCTCTCCATAATCTTGTTCTTTCTCTCTGGGAGAACGGAGTTGGATCCCAGTGGACCACTGGAGCGATAACACGTGACCCACTGGTCTACGATGCTCTGGGTATTTCGGAGGATGCGGAAAGGGTCATTGGTTTCATCAGGGCAGGCTATCCGGAGGAAGTTCCCCCGAAGGAAAAAAAGGCCTTGGAGGAAATAAGGTTCTACCTTCCCTAGTCCTGGAATCTGTCGGAGGGTCTGGTCAGGGGACATATCGTCAGTAAGAAAGAATTGACGCTTCTGAGGCTGCTCCGCAGGGTTCCTCTAACTTTGAAAGCCATGGTTAAGGTCAACCCGATCCGACACGCCCTTGTTCCTGTTGACTCGGGTGCCGCCCAGCGCCTCTGCAGTCCCAATTACGACGAGTTCCAGAGTGATCGTGAGATCTGGGATCTTTTGCAGTTCCAGCCAGACAGTGTCCTCTGTGTGACCATGCCGCATTGTAATGCTCCGAGTGCTGACGATATGCTCGAAGATGGTTCTCGGGAGGCGCTGGCCGAGGGAGCAGGTAAAATGGCTCAAATGGTTGCGAGCCCACTGACCAAGGTGGTGGAAACTACGCTCTTTCTTTATGAGATTGTGGACCCTGGTCGCCCGGATGTTCGCCAGATCGGCCTTGGAGGCATGGCTCCCACCGGCGACATCAGGACCGAGGCTACACCCGATGGGGTCATCATACGCAATGAGGGGATCCGGGAGGAGAAGGCCAAGGGCCGCGCAGATTTGATCGAGGCTACCAAGGCAATCATTGGGACCGTGAATCTTTCGGTAGATGACAGAGACGGTAATTTTCTGGAGCTCATGCAGCATTACGCCGACCAACGGCCATGTGACTTTGAGGCTCTCGATAACGAGGATGGCAGTGCCCACCGGATATGGTTGATCACGGATCCGGATGAAATAGTCTCATTTTGTGAGGTGCTCGCAGCTGAGCCACATGCGTATGTTGCTGATGGGAATCATCGGAGCGCTGCTGCTGCAATGCGGGGCACCGGGGAATTTCTCACGGTATTTTTCCCCGCGCTCACGATGGGACTGGCACCCTACAACCGGTTGGTTGCAGCGCCCGGGGTAACCCGCGAGACCTTGGAGGACAGATTAAAGGGAGCCTTCGAAATTGAGGCTTTGGATGTAGTAACCTATCAACCCGAAAGAGTTCACGAGATTGGGCTCTACATCGACGGTGTCTGGCTCAAGCTGTCGCCACGGGAGGGATCTTACGATGAATCAAATGCGGCCGAGGCAATTGACTCCGATATTGTGCAGCGGCACATCTTCGCAGATTTCCTTGGAATTGAAGACCCGCGTGCGAAGGAATTGACATTTGTGGGGGGTAATCGGGACGCGGCTTACCTTAAGTCCGAGGTCGATGCAGGACGCCATGATCTGGCGGTCACTCTGGCCCCGGTGACCATTGAACAGTTCATCGAGGTCTGCAGGCAAAATAGAATCATGCCCCCAAAGTCCACATGGTTTCAGCCCAAGATTCGTAGTGGTCTGGTGATGGCTCTTCTTGGATAGCTGGTGCAATGGAAGGGCGACTTTGGCCGATCTCGGTTGGAATCGTCACCTCCGGGCAAAAATTCCCTTGTAACAAGGCCGGAACGGTCGCATTTTCCGCGCCTCCCAAGGGGGCAAAAAGCGGAGATAGCTCAGTTGGTAGAGCAGTTGGCTTTTAACCAATTGGTCCTGGGTTCGAGTCCCAGTCTCCGTACTTGCTTCTTGCGTTCTCAGGCTCTGCCCACGCGCGTTGGATTCTGACTGCTTTTGATGACAATCGTCTTCCGGCTCACGTTTTGCCCCGGCACCTTAAAGGACCGTCAAGGAGACAACTTCAGGGGTCCCGAAATGAAAAAGGGGCGGCAGTCCGGGCNCTGAGCCCGAAGCGCCGCCCCTGGGAGTTGATNGGCTAGTCGTTTGACGCCATGACTCTGTCCAGAGCCCTCCGCATGGTCCAAGCCCGAGTCGTGTTGCACTGACTTCCCTGACTTGCCTGAAGGGCACTGGTGAGAATGGACTTCTGGTCGGCAGTGAGTCTCGCCGTGCTCATTTTGAGACCAGCGAGAGCGGCCACCTCGTAAACGTCGGCGCAAGCGCCATGCTGACCATGGTTGAACAGCTTCACGCCCTTCTCGATCGCAGCGACCATGAGATCATTGGCTACGTTCTTTCCTGTTTTTCCTCCAGCGGAGGGCAGGAGAACAGAATCGATCACATGGATGATCCCGTTCGAACACCGGATGTCGGCCTTCACGACTTTTGAAGAGTTGAGGTAGAGGGACTCCCCCTTGACTTCGAGTGCGATATCCTTCTTGTTCAGGGCCTTGGCGGAGTCCAGCTTCACGGCCTTCTTCGAGGGGACCCTACCACTGACCACGTGGTAGGTCAGAATGTCTACCAGCTTGGCTTTGTTCTCTGGCTTGAGGAGAGTCTCCACAGTACCTTCTGGAAGCTTTGCGAATGCCTCGTCAGTCGGGGCGAAGACTGTGAAGGGCCCTTTCCCCTTGAGTGCTTCAACGAGACCACCGGCCTCGAGAGCCGCGGCAAGGGTCTTGAACGATCCAGCGGCAACAGCCGTATCGACGATGTCTTTTCTTTCCTTCTTCTCTGCGAAGGAAAAAGAAGCGAAGGCGAGTAGCCCAATGAGTGATGTTGTTACTATTTTCATGTTTGTCTATTTTTGTGGGATTATCTGTTTTTTCGGGTGAGTTGCAGGAGTGGAGTCTTATTGAGTCGTCCGGATCACAGTACTTTCTGGGTGTGATCTCTAGAAAAGTTTCACTGATGAGAGACCTCCATCGGCCTTGATGACGTTTCCGGTCATGAAGTGAGATTGGCTACCGAGAAGAAAGCTCACCAGCGCTGCGAGTTCCTTAGGATCACCGATGCGCTTCAAAGGATGCCTCTCGGCCGAGCTTTTCCTCTTGTCATCATTGGAGAGCAGGTGCGCCGCCAAGGCTGTGTCGGTGAGGGAGGGGGCAATGCAGTTGACCCGCACTCGTGGGGCGAGCTCGGCAGCGAGCGAACGGGTCAGCCCCTCGACCGCGCCTTTTGCGGCCGCGATGCTTGCATGGAATGGCAAACCGGTCTGCACGGCGACCGTTGAGAAGAGCACAATTGAGGCCTCCGGGCTTTTCCGGAGGCTAGGCAGCGCCTTCTGGAGGAGTTGGACTGCTCCGAGAAAGTTGATCTGGAAGTCTTTCAGGAACTCCTCGGGAGTAATCCTTCCAAAAGGTTTCAAGGTAATCGTCCCGGGGAAGTAAACAAACCCGTCAACCTCGGCCGGTAGGATCAGCGGCAATTCCGGTTCGGCGGTGGCATCAAAGGTCAGGGGATGTAGCCGCGAATGTTCAGGCAGCTTCTCAGGTGATCGACATGCGCAATGAACAGTGTGACCCTCTGCTAATAAGGCCGTGACGGTCTGAGCTCCGATCCCAGAAGTCCCACCAGCTATCAGGATACTTTTACTCATAGGTGTCTGGTTGTGTGTGGGCATCTACATATCGAACCTGTTGCAGCCGGAAGATGTCCACCCGTACCCCAGGGGAAACGCATGCGTGCTGGGGAGGTCCGGACAACCTGTCCTGCCCGTTCCATTCGGCCGGCAATGAAGAGACGTGCTCCATGTCCGCATCGAAGATCTGGTAGGGAGGGTGGTGAACCCTTCCTCTCCAGAGCCGGCGGGTCGCGCCACAACTCGCGTACAGAGCGTATCTCTCTGTGAGAAAGTAATCGAGACTTCCTGGCCGCGCGTTCCGGGGTTTTCCTGCGGGACGGTAGCGGAATACGGCACTTTCCGAAACCCCTGTTCGGCGGGCCTTGAAATCTACCCATTCCCCCTTTGTGGCCGCCATCTTCGAATCCCGATAATTCAGATTGAAGAGCTTTCGCCCCAGTGAGCAAGCGATCCGGTTGTTTGCGTCCAGTGAAAAGAACCACACCCCGGGAATCCCCTCCGTGTCGTAGACATACGTTCTCACGTTGAGCTCAAGGAAGTTCGACAAACCCGG
>PBNG01000013.1 GCA_002723015.1 Roseibacillus sp.
GGTTGGCATGCAGAAGATTGAAAAGGCCAAGGACCAGCATGGCTAATCCTCCACTAAGAGCAATCAGGTGGAAGGAATCACTCAGATACTCACCGATCAGACCGCGGGTGTAGAGATAGACTGGCACCACCCCCCAGGAGATCGTAGCAAGACTGGAGATGATCTGGTTAAAGGTTGCCTTTTTCATTGGTCGAGGCGTCACCCCGGGGCGTTCAGAGAGAAGGGTGGAGCTTGGCGCTGATCAAAACTTTCGAAAACAGGATCGAGCAAGATGCTCAATATTCCAATTCCGACAAAGAGACCTGCTGCGAGGATCAGTATGAACTTCCGTGAAAGGATCGTGCCGTAGAGAAAGAGAAGCTTCACATCCATCATGGGACCGAAGACCAGAAAGGCGAGACGGGGACCATTGCTGAAAGCATCCAGAGTTGCCGCAATGAAGGCATCGGAAGTGCTACACAAGCTGAGAAGGAAAGAGAGTCCCATCAAGGCGGCAGGGGCGCCCCAAATACTTTCTGCAGTGCCATCGATGTAATCACGCAGAGGAATGGTCTGTTGGTCAACAGGGGGAGGGGTGTTGACGATTGCGACGATGGTGATTCCGATCACAAAGTAGATTCCAACGTCCACAAAATCCCGCATCGCGGCCCGGAGCGCCATGATAAGACGGTTTTGATTCTGCTCAGAGGTGCGCTCGTGCTCATGGCCTCTGCCATCGCGTCCCGATTCAATTTTTCCGAGCTCATTCACGAGGCGAGGCTTCAGGATTCGACGGACGTTGATTCGCAGCAGAATCAGGCCGACCATAATAGCGATTACGTAGCCGAAGAGCAGGCGTGAGCCTGCCATTTCGAGAGGAATTTTCTTAAAGGCGCTGTATGTGCTCAGGAAGGTCACCGGATTCACAATGGGAGCGGCCAGCATGTAGGTGATGGCGCAGGCCGGAGGCAGGCCCTTCTTGACCAGTCTCCGGATGACGGGGACAACTGCACACTCACAGACCGGGAAAATAATCCCGAGCAAACCGCTCATCAGGACGGCAAGGCCGCGGTTGCGTGGAAGAAGCCGATCCATCGTGCCCGAGGGAAGATAGACGTCGATGAACCCACTTATGATCGTCCCGAGCAGGATAAATGGTGCCCCCTCGACCAGAATGGAGAGGAAGAGATACGAGAAGTCTGGTAGCCAGGTGTCAAGGAACACGGCGGATTGATCAAAGGTGCTCGCAGGGAGTTTGCGAGAACTTTCTGGCGAGGAGCTACCGGGCGGAAGCCCTTTCGATGGCGTCTCTCAGGAGGGAACGGCGCTCTATGGTAGGGTTAACAGGGGGAACTGCTGGGTTCTCTGGTCAAAAGGCCCGTTTCCAAGGGTAACGATACGACAGGAAATCTCGCCTGCCGCAAAGACCTGCGCCGCCAACCTGGGCCGGATGCAGCAGAATGTGGCCAGTGGGTCGGACTGCACTGCAGTGGGGGCGACTACTGTGGCTGCGATGCGCCGGGTCAGCCCGATGCCAGTCCCGGGATCGATGATGTGAGAGTAGCGGGTTCCCTCAATATCGACATAGCGCTCAATGTCGCCCGAAGTGGAAACGGCACAGTTGGCGACATGTATGATTTGCTCGATTTCGGCCCCGAGTGTTCTGATGCCAACGGCCCAACCCCGTCGGCCCGGTGGTGGCGCCCCAAGCCTTATGTCTCCTGCGATAGCCACCATGGCAGAAGAAATACCGTGAGCCTGGATAACCCGCAGCATTTCGTCTGCCGCGTATCCCTTGGCAATTCCTCCGAGGTCGAAGAGCAGGTCCTCGTCTTTCACGGTCACCGTTTGCTCTTCCAGGAATACTTCGAATTTCGTCCAGCCAGAGGCATTGCGGGCTTTCTCAAGGAGCGCCGCATCGGGGAGGGCTTTCTGTCGCTTCGATCTTCTCCAGAGCTTCGTAAATCCCCCAAGAGTTGGATCGAAGGATCCTTCGGTACTTTCTGCGATGCTGCGAGCATGAGTGAGAACCGTGGCCAGAGTACGAGAAACGGGGATCGGTTCGTTAACCGGTCCCCTGCATAGACGCATCAGTTCGCTCTCGGGATTATAATCGCTGCAGATGAAACCGATTTCATCAGCACGTTGGAACGCGGCATCGATTGCTGCCTGTCCCTTCTCCTCGTCTGCCGCATGGACCACAATATGAGCGGTTGTACCCATCAGTGGATGGTCTGTGGAGCGAACTGGAATCAACTGGTGATCATGGTCTTGCGCCTGACGGGTGGACTGGATTCTATCCCTGAGCCAGGGCCCGAGCAGAAGAGCGAGACCTCCGGCCAAGGAGATACTGAGGACAACGAAAATCCTTCTGGTATTCCTGCGAGGGCGGGCTATGGGTCGAGACATGAGGCGGAAAATTTCAAGATGGCTGACGGGGCTTGGTTCGCTCTTTGCGTTTGCCCAGCCAACGATGGCTGAAAGCCTGGAGGTTGGCAAAGCCCTTCCCAAGGCTGAGGCCAGGAATCACAAAGGCGAGGTTGTCAGGGTCCACGAAGTGGCATCTGAAGGCCTGGCGTTTTTCTTTTTCTTCCCGAAGGCGCTGACAGGGGGATGAACAAGGCAGGTGTGTAGTTTACGGGACGTAAATGAAAAGCTACTGAAGAAAGGGGTTCGGATTTACGGGGTGTCCTTCGACACGGTTTCCGCTCAGAAATCCTTCGTGGAGAAACAAAAGCTTCCGTTTGAGCTGCTTGCGGATGTGAAAGGGAGCCTTATCAAGGCCTTCGGAGTTCCGCATCTGGGAAAGTTCGCCTCCCGTCAGGCTTATCTCTTTAAGGACGGGAAGCTGGTCTGGAAGGACGAAAAGGCGTCTGCGGGGAGTCAGGGAGAGGACTTGCTCGAGGCCCTTGAGGCCCTTGAGGAGTAGAGCTTAATCCGTGTGGTGAAGAAAAAAGGCGCAGCATCAAACTGCGCCTTTGAAAATATAGAATGTAACCTCTACTGGAACTAAAGGTCCTCCGCGTTCCTCGTGGGCTCCCACCAGTCGGTGTTCCAGTAGACGTGCATCTCCTCGGCAGAGGGAGTTTTCAGTGGTCGCACGATACGGAACCCGATGAATTGGCCGTCCGTGTGGTACCAGATACTTTTTGGCACCTGCGGATCGGTATCTTTCCAGTCCTTGATCGATTGCATCCGAGCTGCACTGCGACATTCATCCGGGTTCTGGTCCCAAGATCCTCCCTTGACGATCCGGGGATAGCGAGTGAGGGAAATATTCCAGGGGTTGACGGCCCCGTCCTTGATGGTGTCCCGATATCCTTCGCTGAATCCGTCGAGGACCCATTCAGCAACATTACCGTGCATGTCATAAAGCCCCCACGGATTCGGTTTCTTTTTTGCAACCGGGTAGTAGGTGAATTCGGAGTTGTCGCCATGCCATGCGTAGTCATCCAGCTTGGCCATGTCATCTCCGAAGTGGAAGGCCGTCTTAGTCCCTGCACGGCAGGCATATTCCCACTCTGCCTCGGTCGGCAACCTGTAAAAGTGCCCAGTCTGGGCGCTGAGCCACTGGCAGAACTTGGAGGCGGCGTGGTGGGTGGTGCACATGGCAGGGTAGTTCAGGTCGGAGGCATGTTCGCCGCTTCCGAACATGTCGTGATACTGAGGTGTCGGCTGAGAGACCACGTCCACGATGTTGTCGCTGTCACCACGGGCGAGGGCGTCCTTTACTGCTTTCCTTCGTTGCTTACCCCGGACGGTTACTTCCTTGTCCTTGTCGGCGGCGAGCAGGCTTCCGTCCTTGTTTCGCGCAATTCCGTTCTCGTAGAAGGGCTTGTAAAGAGCCCACGGGATCTCGGTCTGACCGATCCAGAACGGCTCGATCTGGACTTTCTTCTGTGGCCCTTCGTCGTCAGTGCGATCTTCATGTTCACCCTCGGGCGACCCCATGAGAAATTCCCCGCCTTTCAGGGCGATCATCTTGTATTTCGCTTGGTTTGCCTTCGGAGCTACTTCCTCGTAGTCTTTCATCCCATCCGCACTCTCGGGCCCACTCTTCTTGGTGACGACCTCATGAATCTTCTTACTGACGAAGAGCCGGTGAGTTGAGGGAAGCTCCCACTGAGATGGAGTAGGAGTCGAGTTAGTAAATTTTGCCGGCGCTTTGGCTGCCGGGGATTTCGCAGACTCGGAGTCGTCAGCGAAAGCTGCGATGCCGACCAGCACGATGGCGGCGCTACATGTGAGAATGAGGTGGATGCTTTTCATGGGGGTTAAGAGAGAAAGGTTGGAAGCCGGGGTCGCCCGTGTTCGGTGGGTTAGTTCTACCTCACCTCCCGGGGCCCGGAGGTCTGTTTGTTCAAACGTCAGGCTTTTGCCAACGCATCTGTCCCTGGGACCGGAGGAGCCGGGATCGGCATTTTACCATCCATGGGGGGATTGTCCGGGGCCTGATCTTCACTGGTTGCCCAGAGATCGTCCCAGGTGATGCGCTGCCCGGTGTGCGCGGCCTCGCGGCCGAGAATGCCGACGGCGGTGGAATTGGCCATGAACTCGCAGGAATTGACGATCTTTCCAGCCCTGAGGTTAGCAAAGAATTCGTTGTGGCATGTCTGATACATGTTCTGTTCCACGCCCTTTTCTGCCCGGTATTTCCAGTTGGTTTTACCTTTGGGGTCCTTGGTAGAGACCTTCCATGGACCAACCACCGTGCCACCTTCGCAGATAATCCGACTTACGTTTTCGTTGAAGGAGTTACTGTACTGCCGCTGCTGGATCTGACAGAAGACATTTCCCGGATACTCATAAGTGATCGAGTAGTTGTCGTAGACGTTACCGGCATCGCGGCGCTGTCCCCGGCCGCCATTGCCGAAGGCTGCGATCGGGGCGACGTCGCCCATGGCCCAGGCCATCTTGTCGACGGCATGAATGCACTGCTCAAGAAGGGGCCCCCCGGAGAGCCACTCGAAGTTGATCCAGTTGCGGAGCTGCCACTCGACATCGCCCATGCCCTCGGGTTGTGTTGCGTCGGGCGCGAGCGCGCGCACGGTNCCACCCAGATANGTNCCCACAAAACTGGTAATCCGGCCGAGCTCTCCACTNAGAGCCTTNTCGAAACCTACCCGGTTGGCTGGGCTGTAGCGCCAGCAGTAACCGTGTTGAATGGCGAGTTTCTTCTCGTCAGCGATTTTGGCGGTTTCCATCAGGTGATGAATTCCGGCCATGTCGATTGCCATGGGCTTCTCGGCGAAGACGTGCTTCCCAGCCTCAATACACTTTCGAAGCATGGAAGGACGGTATCCGGGAGGAGTCGCCATCAGGATGACGTCAACGTCGGATGCCGCCAATTTCTCAAAAGCGTCAAGACCGGTAAACTGACGGCTCTTTTCTACTTCCACCCTTTCCTTGCCGAAGGCTGCCCCAAGGGTCTTGAGAGGCCCTTCGATTTTCTCGGGGAAAGCGTCGGCCATGGCCCAGAGCTTGACCTTGTCGTCCGATTTCAGCGCTTGGGTGGCTGCTCCTGTCCCGCGCCCTCCACATCCAATCAGGCCCACCTTGATGGTGTTGCTGCTACCGATTTCGGCACGGCCAATGTGGGGGAAGCCGGCCACCGCAGTGGCAGCCGTGGCGGTTTTTACAAATTTGCGTCGGTTGGAGTTGTTAGTCTCGCTCATTGGGTGGTCAGGTGTCTTATGGGCGGATACGGTAGGGTTTCGGCCCTTCCTTTCAAGGTTTTAGGCCCTTCCGGTGGTAAAATAGGCCTTGCGGGACCGGTGTGGAGCACTGGTGCAAGAGCAGGAAGGGGATTTCGGTGAAATCAGCTCTCGGGGGAAGACCCTTGATCCCGCTCCTTGAAGAGCAGGAAGAAGGCGATCATCACAACGGCAGCAAGGCACGCAGGAAAATACCAGACCGCGGACCAGTCAGCTACGCCGTCAATCGTATTACCGCTTTTCCACCAACCAGCCAATTGGCCCCCGATGAACATGCCGACGCCGAGCGTCACAAAGGCGATGAAGCCCTGCGCGCTGGAACGCACATCCTCCGGAGCCCGCTTATCTACGTAGATCTGTCCTGTGAAGAAGAAGAAGTCGTAGCAGATTCCGTGGAAGATGACTCCCAGGTACAGAAGGAGGTGAATGTCCGGTCCGGCGTTGGCGAAGAGGATGTAACGCAGCACCCAGAACCCCATTCCAATCAGAAGCATCCACTTCACTCCGAGCTTGCGGAAGAAGAAGGGGATTAGGAAGAGAAAGAAGATTTCGGAGACTTGTCCCAGAGTCATTACGCCCTCGGAATTTCCGACTCCCATTTCCTTCAGATAGGGGTTTGCGAGTTGGAAATAGAAAGAGAGCGGAATACAAAGGAGCAGTGAGCAGATAATGAAGATCGCGAATGAGCGGTCTTTCATGAGCCGGAGGGCCTTCAGCCCCAGGACGTCNCCNATGCTTACAGACTTGCCTTTTAACTCAGCGGGCGTGTGTGGGAGAGTGAAAGCATAAAGCCCAAGAATGATTGAGGCAGCGGCCCCGAAGTAGTAAGGCCATGCTGTAGCGCTCAGCCCTATCCAGTCCGCAGGAGACTTCTCTCCTCCGAGGAACTCTGGCCATATGATCTTGAGAGAGCCGTTGACCAGAAAGCTGCTCCCGATCAAAATTCCTGATGCGATCCAGCCGATAGTCCCCAGAGTTCGGATCGGGGGTGCATCTCGCTCGACATCGTTCGAGTTGCGAAAAAGGAGCGAATTGGCCAGGGCCAGCGTGGGCATATAGCAGAGCAGGTGGCCGAGTAGCAGCGGATAGAAGGTTCCGAAATCGGCGGCCTTCGAGGCGTAGAAGAGAAGTATCCCTCCCACGATGTGCAAGACCCCAAACACTGCCTGAGTCGGGAAGAAGCGGTCTGCGATCATACCGACGATAAAAGGAGAGACCATGGCGGCTATTCCAGTCGCTGCATAGGCGGTTCCCTTTTCAAGATCCGTCGCGTTAATCCCTCCAAGCCAAGTCCACATCGGCACATACCAAACGCCCCAGATGAAGAATTGGATGAACATCATCACGCAGAGACGCGGTTTCAAGGCAGCGGTAGATTCAGACATAAAGGGGATGTATTTTTGAAATCTTTAGCGAAAACTCTTTAGTCTGGAAGGAAATACCGAGCTTACGGCTTGAAATAGAGCTGCGGTTTGGTCAGTAGGAGTAGTTATGCAAAAACATAGTGCTCTCAGCCGCCGTAAAACCCTGAAGGGGCTGGCGGCGCTCGCCACCATTCAGGTCGTTCCCAGCCATGTGATTGGTGCAAATGGGAAGAAGCCGCCGAGTGAGCAGGTGACCAGGGGGATCATTGGCTGCGGAGGCATCTCTGGTTCGGGAGCCCACGTGGGACAGCAGGGCCCGCTNCTAGCGCTCTGTGACGTGGACAAGAATCACCTCGCGAATCGAACCAACGACGCCAAGAAGCGGGGACATGATCCGAAGGGGTATCACGACTTCCGTGAGCTTTGTGCCCGCGATGATATTGATGTGGTGCACATCTGTACGCCTCCCCACTGGCACGCCTTGCAGGCCATCGAGGCGGCAAAGCATGGCAAGGATGTGTGGTGCGAGAAGCCCATGAGCCGAACCATTGGCGAGGGGATTGCGATGATGAATGCGGTCCAGAAGCACAGCCGGATCTTCCGGATCAATACCTGGTTTCGTTTTGAGGGAGGCTTCTACGGAATGGGCACTACAGTCTCTCCTCTGCGAAAGGCGGTCATGCATGGCCTCCTGGGGGACGGGCCCCTCACTGTTACTGTCGGCGGCAACCAAGGCTTCAACTGGAAGTTCGGCTGGTCTGGCAAGGTGAACCAGCCGGAGGAGCAGATTCCTGACCATTTCGATTACAATATGTGGCTCGGTCCTGCGCCCGTGAAGCCCTACACCCGGCACCGAACGCATGGGTCATTTCGTGGTTACTGGGATTACGACGGCGGTGGCCTGGGAGACATGGGCCAGCACTATCTTGACCCGGTGCAGTACATCATCGGAAAGGATGAGGAGAGTCCCGTGGAGGTGTTTATTGATGCGGACAAGCAGCATGATGACGCGGTGGGCCGCTGGCGGCGGATCGAGTACAAGTATGCAGATGGGACCAAGATCATCCTCGACGGGGACAACCGGGAAAAGAACACACCTTANATCANNGGNTCGGAGGGAAGTATCAGCCGGGGCATGNNTTCTGACATCACGGGGCTCAAGGAGAAGCTCAAGACCCTCAAGGACCCTGCTCCGCAGNTGACGAACTTCCATCAGGCGGTCCGGGAGCGNAAGACGTTCGCGCTGAACGAAAGCAACGGNTTCCGGTCGGCTTCGATCGTAAACCTCGGGGTAATCGCCCACCGCTCGAACAAGAGTTTCCGCTACGATCCGAAGACCTTCAAGATTGATGAGCCGGAAGCAGATCAATATGTGCATCAGCAGATGCGGGGTCCCTGGAAGGTGTGAGCATCGTCCCCATTCCGGTTGCGTCTGGACCTGACCGGTTCGGCCGTGTCACCGTCCCTGCAACGTCATGAGTGACAAGATTCGTATTCTTTGTGTTGGTGCTGGTAATATGGGAAGCTCGCANGCCCGGGCTTACCATAAGCTGGAAGATTTCGAGATCGTGGGCATTGTGACCCGGTCGCCTGAATCGCGTGGAAAGCTTAATGAGGAACTGGGTGGNGGCTATCCGGAGTTTGGCGACTATCACGGGGCACTTGCGGCAACCACGCCGGATGCCGTGAGTATATCGACTTACCCTGATACCCATGGTCCGTATGCGGAGGCAGCCTTCGACGCGGGGGCACACGTCTTTATTGAGAAGCCCCTGGCCGAGACGGTAGTGGAGGCGGAAAGCATTGTTGCCAAGGCGCGGGAAAGTGGGAAGAAGCTGGTGATTGGATACATCCTCCGGGTGCACCCAAGTTGGATTAAATTCATCGAGCTTGCCCAGACCCTGGGCAAGCCTCTGGTTATGCGCATGAACCTGAACCAGCAGAGTTCGGGGGCGGCCTGGGAGACGCATCGAAATCTGATTTCCTCCATCTCTCCCATCGTGGACTGCGGGGTGCACTACGTGGATGTGATGTGNCAGATGACGCGATCCAAGCCGGTGCGGGTCTCGGGNCTNGGGGCTCGGCTNACCGATGATATTCCGGAGGACAAGATNAACTATGGACACCTNCAGGTGGCTTTTGAAGACGGNAGTGTTGGATGGTATGAGGCGGGATGGGGNCCCATGATGAGCGAGATGGCCTTCTTCGTGAAGGACGTGGTNGGTCCGAAGGGTTGTGTGACGATTGAGGCAAAGGATGCGGGCGGCAAGGGAGCTTCCGCGGACGTGGACGCGCACAGCAAGACCGAATCCCTGCGGATTCACTATAGTGAGGTGGATGAGAACAGGAACTTCACGAGGGACGACGAATGGATCGACATGACCGATGAGCCGGATCACGACGAACTCTGCTTCCGCGAGCAGGAGTATTTTCTTAAAGCCATCCGCGAGAATCTTGATCTGGGAGATCACATGGAGGATGCTCTCAATTCCATGCGCATCGTGGCAGCCGCTGACGAATCCTATCGGACCGGGAAAACCGTTGATTTATAGCCTCTCTTAATTTCTCCACTCAAACGAACCAGATTCACCCTTAATCAAATCAACCACTAGACCGTTATGAAAGCACTCGCAGCTTCTCTTCTCATCCTGTCCCTCCCCGCCTCCGCCGACTGGGTGGAGCTTTTCAATGGCAAGGACTTCACTAACTTCGGGGCACCCGGGAAAACCGAGCAGAATGGATATTTCGTCAAGGACGGGATCATTGAGTCGTCGCGCAAGTGCAGGAACCTGATCACGGAGAAACAGTATGCCGACTACATTCTGGAATTTGAATTTCAACTGACTCCCGGGGCTAACAACGGGCTGGGGGTTCACTACCCCGGAAGCGGCGATGCGGCCTACACGGGAATGGAATTGCAGATTCTTGATAATACCGCCGACAAGTACAAGAACCTGAAGGAATGGCAGTTCCATGGCTCGGTCTATTCCCTCGCACCTTCTCTCCGCGGGCATCTGGTTCCGGTGGGTGAGTGGAACAAGCAGCGGGTGACGATCAGAGGGCCGCGTCTCACTGTTGAACTGAATGGAGTGTGCATTACCGATGCCAATCTCGAGGAATTGAGCAAAAAGAAGCCCAAGCATCAGGGCGTTCAGCGCAGGAAGGGCCACATCTGCTTCGCCGGCCATGGTGATATTATCAAGGTGCGTAAGATGCGGATCGCGGAGATTCCCTTCGGAGAGGACAAGAAGGAAACGTGGTATCAGCCCACGGGAAAGTCCGATGCCACATTGGCAGCAGAGGGGTTTACACCCGTCATGGCGGGCGGGTCGCTCAAGAACTTTGCCGAGGACCCCAAGAACAAGGGACACTGGACGGTCAAGGATGGCTGGATCCTGCACTACGACGGCAAGGGCACTAATCTCTGGACCAGCAAGGAATACAAGGATTTCACCACTGTGGTGGATTGGCGCTGGACCGGTGAGCACAGTGGAAAACGTAATCAGCCNGTTTTGCTNCTTAATGGATTGCNGAAGACCGGNGCCGANAGGAAGGGCGTGACCGCTGAGATCGACGAGTATGACAGTGGAGTCCTTTTACGGGGAGCAGTCCGGACCCAGGTGAACCTCTGGAACTGGACCGTTGGTTCCGGGGAGGTGTATGGTATTCGCAACGACGGGAAACAGCCTCTTCCAATCCGGGCGGCACTTACTCCACGTGTTCCTGCCGATAATGAGGTGGGAGAGTGGAACCGTTACGTTATCACCGTCAAGGGGGACCGTCTTACGGTGGTCCTCAATGGCAAGGTTGTGTTGCATGAGGCTCAACTGCCGGGAGTCAATCCTGCAGGCCGGTTGGGATTCCAACACCATGGGAACCCGTTGGAGTTCGCGAATATCTTCGTGAAGGAGCTCTAGGGGGATGTTCTCCCGCCGGGCTTAGGGCTTGGTTTGTGTCAGGCTTGCCGAGGGGTCAGAACGAGGCGCCTCAGAGTCGTTCCCGGGTCCCTCGAGCATGCTGCTAGCCACCTCGTCTCGCAGTCTGGCGGCTGTGCCGGAGGGGGGCCATTCAGAGGCATCCTTTTCCGGGATCTCGTGGGATTCCGGTATCGGATGGAGGCTTTTGAGCCCTTCGTCCTGACGATGCCGTAAGATCGTGAGGGAGGCGTCGCGAAATCCTCTGAGAATGCGGAATTCCGTCTCTCCGAGAAGGCGCTCCCTGTCCCCACTACGCTGTTGCTCAGCGGTGAGTCGCGCCTCAAGCCCAGCTTCGCGCCGGAGGGCTTCTGCCTCGCTGAGGCGGAGCTGTTCGACTTCGGACTCCAGCTTTGCGCAGCAGGCTTCGAGCTCCGCAGCAGATTTCAGGAGGGCCTTGCACCGCTCCCGGTGACGAATGCGCATCGTCTGGGCCCTGTTATGGCACAAAAACCATGTCAGACTCGCTCCCAGCAGGGTAGCTAGAATCGGAATAAGAGGAGAGAGAGAGGTTTCTAGTTCCATGGTAAAGTTGCCCTTGCGGATTGGAAGGAAGCTGCTTTCTTACGGGTGAAATTGCTGTCANCTTCATTTACCCGGAAATTCCCNGGGAGGGCAAAGCAAACATATTAACATCTATCAACACACTATTCCGATGGCTCACGAACTTCCTGACCTTGGCTACGCGTATGATGCGCTTGAGCCGCACATCGATGCACGCACGATGGAAATCCACCACAGCAAGCATCACAATGCATATGTTACCAATTTGAACGCAGCAATCGAGGGAACGGATCTTGCGGAGAAGTCAATCTGTGAACTGGTGATGAACATCGGGGACGTCCCTGAGGAGATCAGGGGAGCGGTCCGCAACAATGGAGGAGGGCATTTCAATCACAGCCACTTCTGGGACTGCATCAGACCCGGTGGCTCCAGTGAGCCAACTAGTGAGGTCTCGGATGGCATCAATGCGGCATTTGGTTCCCTTGAGGGTTTCAAGGAAGCATTCACAAAGGCAGCAATGACAAGGTTTGGCTCGGGATGGGCCTGGCTTTGCTCGGATGCCGAGGGAAAGCTGGGGGTCTGCTCGACTGCAAACCAGGACAACCCGCTCATGGGCGAAATATCCGGTTGTGCCGGCTGTATTCCAATTCTCGGGCTGGATGTCTGGGAGCACGCCTACTATCTGAATTATCAGAACCGCAGGCCCGATTACGTTGCAGCCTTCTTCAATGTAGTCAACTGGGACACGGTGGCAGATGGCCTGCGCAGGGCCGTGGGATAAGTATTACGCTCCGAATCCTTCGTGAATCAGCCGGACCGGGAGGCCCGGCTGATTTCGTTGGGCCTCAAAAGGAATAGAGGGGGCTCCGGGACTTGCGAGTTTGGCGGATGCCGGTTACAGGATTCACCTCATGGCTCAAATCAACGAAAATTTCCTGAAGCTCCAGGCAGGCTACCTCTTCCCGGAGATCGCTCGGAGAGTGAATGCGTATTCTGATGCGGAACCCGACAAGGCGAAGCGTCTCATTCGCTGTGGGATTGGCGACGTGACCGAGCCTCTTCCGCTTGCTGCACGAACAGCGATGAAAGAGGCTGTTGATGAGCTGGGTGAGAGAGGAAGTTTTCGGGGCTACGGTCCGGAGCAGGGCTATGACTTTCTGCGGCAGGCTATCGCAGACAACTCCTACAGTGGATTGGATGTAGAGGCGGATGAGATTTTCGTCTCGGATGGTTCGAAGTGCGACAGTGGAAATATTCTCGATATCTTCGGGGTGGGACAGACGATCGCTATCACGGATCCAGTGTATCCTGTTTATGTGGATACCAATGTAATGATGGGAAATACCGGGGATGGAGATCAGAGCGGCCAGTACGCGGGATTGGTCTATCTGCCCTGCACGGCGGAAAATAATTTTACTCCCTCTCTTCCTGACGAAAAAGTTGACTTGATCTACCTGTGTTACCCGAACAATCCAACCGGCACGGTGGCCACCAGAGAGCAACTCGAGCGATGGGTCACTTACGCACGGAAGAACGACGCGGTCATTCTGTACGATGCCGCCTATGAGGCCTTCCTACAGGACCCGGCTCTTCCGCGTTCGATTTACGAGATCGAAGGCGCCCGGGAATGCGCGATTGAGTTCCGTTCCTTCTCCAAGAACGGTGGCTTCACGGGAACCCGATGTGCCTTTATCGTCGTCCCGAAAGAGCTTACCGGTTCGAACGAGAGTGGTGACAGAGTCCCTCTGCATGGACTGTGGGCTCGCCGCCATTCCACCAAGTTCAACGGGGTCAGCTACCCAGTCCAGCGCGCGGCGGAAGCACTGTATTCCGTAGAGGGAAAGGTCGAGATCAGCAAACTGGTTGAACACTACATGGGGAATGCTGCGCTCCTTAAAACCGCGTGCGAAAATTGTGGATTGGACGTTTATGGAGGCGAACATTCCCCATACGTGTGGGTTCGGTGCCCGGAGGGGGTGGACAGCTGGGGAATGTTCGACAAGATGTTACAAGAGGCTCAGGTCGTGATCACTCCAGGGGCCGGATTTGGCGCTGCGGGGGAGGGCTACTTCAGGATTTCGGCCTTCAATTCCCGGGAGAATGTCGAGGAAGTGTGTGCCAGGTTGGAACAGATGCTCGGAGAGCCTGTGCTTACGGGATAGGATGGGAATTTCTGGCTACTGAGGCTGGCCTGAGAATTGAGCGCAAGAGTTGATGCAAAGGCTCTGGAATGTTCCCAGGCCGGGGGACAGGGTCGTCATCACTCCATGAGCAAAGGCGGTTCGAGCTCCTGCCCGGTTCAGTAACGTGGTCGAGACGTTCGGGCGATCTTATCACGAGAAAACTCATGTTGACGCGGCGGTGTGTCAACAGGTGCGCAGGGTCCCCACCAGTGACCTGTGTCCAAATACCAGCACCGATCGTCAAAGATCTTTTACCTCAGCCTCGGAAACCCATGAAATATGGGAAATGCCTGAATTCACCCTCGAAGGCTGGTGGCCAGAAACCGTTTGCAAGCATGCGGTCTCTCGTTGACTGTGGGGGGTTTCCATAGACGCTCATGCGGAAGTTGGTGAAGACCTGTGCGAATTGATCCCCACGAAGGTTCTCCAGATGGGCGGCCTGGCATTCGTCGTCTCGGAAGCATTCAACCAGAACGGCCTTGGNAGGATTCGTCATCTCGTTGATGAAGAACTCGAACGAATGCATGCCGTTACTCTCCTCAGTAACAGTTTGTTCCCGCAAGTATGTGCGGGCTGCGTCGACGTCGACGACATCCATCTCGATATGGCAGTACCAATGAGGTGCATCGCTATCGTGAAAGTGGGGCATGGGTCTTGGTTAAGACCCCAGGGGCACCCTGATGTCTCGTGAATCGTTTTAATGGATGCCTTCCTGGAGAGGCATTACCTTCTCCGGATGCGACCAACGATTGATCGTGGGTTCAAAGGTTGTCAGTTGACCGAGACAGCCTCCGCGCCTGTTTCCCCAGTCCGGATACGAATTGCTTCCTCTATGCTGGAGATAAAAACTTTTCCGTCTCCAATCTTCCCGGTGTTGGCGCTCTTCACAATTGCCTCGGCAACACTGCTTGCCTCCTCTCCATCAACCACGACCTCAATCTTCACCTTTGGCAGGAAGTCTACGGTATATTCGCTGCCCCGATAGATCTCGGTGTGCCCTTTCTGGCGACCGAAACCCTTCACCTCAGTGACCGTCATGCCCTGAACACCGATTTCGGCAAGAGCCTCTTTCACCTCTTCCAACTTGAATGGCTTGATGATCGCTTCAACTTTTTTCATAGACGCTGCTTGTTGCTTGAGCCAATGGCTAGCAGTTTGCATGCCATTTGACCAGAGGAAGGTCAAGGGTGAGCGTGCCCAAAGCCCTCATCAAGGGGGGGTCTGGCTGTATAAAAGGCGCAGGTATCGCCTGGGGCCTTCCAGTGGGACAGCGAAACCCTGAAGGGATGGATTCCACCCTCNGCAGAGTCCAGTTCCGCAGGTCCGTGGAAGTCTCGGCATGGACTTGTGAGAAAAGGGGGCAGGCCCTGCATTAGAAAGTCAANCTGAAGAAATCCTCTTGAAATGCGCGTATTGGGAAGGGGAGAGGAAAACGAAGATTNNGGGTCGGTGTTCCAGAAGTAGTCCACCATGTTACTGGCGCCGTCTCCATCCGCATCCTGTGCCTCGCCGTTGGACTAGGGTTCGGCGCGCACGAAGAGGCGCTTGCCTCCGAAGTCGACAAGAGCGTTAAGCCTTTTGAGCAGATCGCCACCAATCGCTCCGATCGTATTGGCTGGAACAGCCCGGAACATTTTAGCAACCTCGATCACCTCGAAGTCGTGGGAGCTGACGGAGACTGAACCGGCCCGAAATTCCTTCACGGCGCCCCGTTGTGACCGGCTGCTTTTTCCTGTGTTGTCGGTAAAGTTAATCCGGCCCTGACCGAGATTCATGCCGATTTCTTTTGCCGCCACAGGATCGAAGGTGGACCAGCCCCGGCTGGGGTCGAGTAGGAACTTCCCGGTTTTTCCGTCAACNGTTGCCGTGATAAAGAAGGTGCTTTCGACAACCGTCATGTTGAGCACGCTGTAGCCCATCTGATCGAGCACGTCTGGAAGAGCAGCCTCTTTCAGGTTAAGAATGGCATCCGGTTCCCAGAAATCGAGAAAGAGCTGATCTGATCGACTGAGATTGTTGGTCTTGATATTGAATATCCTGCCCTCGGGATTTTGAACCTTGTAGGTCTCATCGTCGATGCGGGCGACGACCTTTAGCTGCAGAGTCTTGTCGCCCTTGGCGGAAGTGAAGGTCCGAAACTCAGAGAGATCGNGGGCTTTTTCAGGAGAATTTTCCTTCTGGCCCTCTGCCGGCGTCCCGTCCTGCTCGTCTGCGAAAATGGCCGGGGCTGCCACATGAAGAAACAGGAAAATGGCGGAAAGGCGTGAGATGAAAAAGGCCATGATCGATAAAATTGGGCGGCTTCTGCTGGAGCACCAGCGAAAAATACCCTGCCGGGCCGCTATGCTGGTCGCGGGTCTTTCGCAGATCCCCGGTAACANGGAGATATGGAAAGGCCGGTCGATCTCCGTAGGGGGCTTCATGGGACTCAGCCTGATCCTGCTGGAACAAACCATGAATCTGGACCTGAGGGCCGCTTCGGCGTTGCGGGTCCGGTGGGCAGCTCTATGCTGCCCGGGCCGGAACCACCATGGCCGATTCGTTTGTTCACCTCCACCTCCACACGGAATACTCAACCCTTGATGGTGCGATACGCTGCAGAGAGGCGGCGGCAAGGGCTGCAGAGTTGGGGATGCCGGCTGTCGCGATGACAGATCATGGCAATCTTTTCGGAGCCATCGAGTTTTATGAGGCGGCGAAGAAGGAGGGGGTCAAACCGATACTGGGCTGTGAGATCTATCTAGCTCCGGAGTCGATGAACCATCGGCAGGAGACTCCGGGCCGCAAGCGCGCGACCCACCTCACTCTGCTTGCGGAAAACAATACGGGCTGGGAAAACCTGGTGCAGCTTGTGAGCAAGGGCCATCTTGATGGGTCCTACTATGGCAAACCCCGGGTTGATCTCGAGCAACTGCGCAAATATGCAGAGGGGATCATTTGTCTCAGTGGTTGTATCGCAGGGCCGGTAAATGAATGGCTTTTGCAGAAGCAGCCCCTGCAGGCACGTGAAATGCTCGAGGAACTTTGCGACATCTATGGCCGGGATAACCTTTATGTAGAGCTACACGACCATGGGCTGGAGATGCAGCTTGAGGTCAAGCCCCAGTTGATCGCTCTGGCAAGGGAGCTTAATCTCAAGATGGTCGCTGCCAACGACGTTCATTTTCTCTCCCGTGATGACCACGATGCTCATGACGTGATGATCTGCATCGGGACCGGGAAGCTGGTCTTTGACGAGAACCGGATGAGATACCCCCCGGAGGTGTATTTCAAGACTGCGGAGGAGATGCGAGAGGTCTTCGCTGATGTCCCTGAGGCCTGTGATAATACCCTAGAAATTGCGGAGCGTTGCAATGTCACGTTCAGCCTGGACCCCACGAGCTCAGAGAAGTATCCAAACTTTGAAGCGCCGGGTGGTATGTCCCGTGACGAATACATCCGGNAGCAGTGTTTCACCGGTCTCGAAAAGCGCTACGGAGAAAAAAAGGCGAGGGAAGACGAGGAGCTGAGACATCGTCTGGATTATGAAATTCAGACGATTAGCGATCTTGGGTTCAGCAGCTATTTCCTGATCACTGCGGACTTCATCAACTGGGCCAAGGAAAATGAGATTCCCGTGGGACCGGGACGAGGTTCGGCGGCGGGATCACTGGTTGCCTATACCCTGGGTATCACAGACATATGCCCGATTCGTTTTGGCCTGCTCTTTGAGCGGTTTTTGAATCCGGAGCGGGTCAGCCCTCCGGATGTTGATATCGATTTCTGTCAGACGCGCCGTCCCGAGGTGATTGATTANGTGAGGCATAAATACGGCGAGCGATGCGTGTCTCATATTATTACCTACGGGACCCTCGGGGCGAAAAGTGTGATCCGGGATGTCGCGCGGGTGATGGGACTGAGTTACGGGGAGGCCGACATGATCGCCAAGATGATAGAAGCGCGGCCCGGGGCAAAACTGGAGGAGGAGTATAAGACCAAGGCAGAGCTTCGCGAGACAATCGAGGGCAGTTCCCAGTACCGCGAGCTATGGGACTATGCGGTCAAGCTTGAGGGCTTGACGAGAAATACCGGAGTTCATGCGGCAGGAGTGGTGATTGGGGACCGGCCGCTGGATGAGCATGTGCCTCTCAGCCGCGGGAACGAAGGAGAGGTCGTCACCCAGTATGACATGGGAGCAATCACGGAGGTCGGGTTACTTAAGATGGATTTNCTGGGTCTCAAGAACCTGACCGTGATTCAGGAGGCCTCGGACTTCATTCGAGTGGCGATACCGGGATTTGACGTGAGCCGGGTAGCGCTCGACGACAACGCTACCTTCGAGTTGCTTAACAGGGGCGAAACGATGGGCGTTTTTCAGCTGGAATCAGGGGGTATGACCGAAACCTGCAAGCGCTATGGCATCCGGCGGATCGACGACATAACGGACCTGCTTGCCCTCTATCGTCCCGGGGCCATGCAATTCATTGACGAGATGATCGAGGTTAAGGAAGGGCGCAAGGAAGTGCAGTACGAACACCCCCTTCTGGAGCAGGTTTGCGGGGATACCTATGGGGTGATGATTTACCAGGAGCAGGTGCAGAATGCTGCAAAATTGCTGGCGGGCTACACGCTGGGGGGCGCCGATATCCTTCGCCGTGCGATGGGCAAGAAGAAGCAGTCCGAGATGGATAAGCAGCGTGTTACCTTTGTGGAGGGCTGCGAGGCGGAGAACGGAATTGACTCTGCCCTCGCCAATCGGATCTTCGATAAGATTGCCAGTTTTGCCGGTTATGGATTCAACAAGTCACACTCTGCCTGCTACGCTCACATCTCCTACTGGACGGCTTATCTCAAGGCTAACTTCCCTGTCGAGTTCATGGCGGCACTGCTCTCAAACGAGTTCAGCAACACGGACAAGATAGGAGTGTTCGTCTCAGAGTGTCATCGGATGAATATTGAAATTCTTCCCCCCGACCTGAACCGGTCTCAGTTGCGGTTCGCCCCGGAGGAATTGCCTACGGGGAAAATGGCNATTCGNTATGGTCTCGCGGCGATCAAGAACGTGGGGGAGGGCGCGATGGCACAGGCTATCGCGGAGCGTGAATCGAATGGGGCGTTTGTCTCTCTGGACGATTTTACCAAACGTCAGGACTCCAAGGTCGTTAACAAGCGGATCCTTGAGAATCTGGTGCTCGCGGGAGCGATGGACTGGACCGGTGAAACCAGGGCGGGCATGTTTGGGCGGGTTGAAGAAGTTACGGCTGCCGCAAGTGCCGCCCAGCGTGATCGGGAAAGTGGGCAGGCGGCATTGTTTGCAGACGAGGATCTGGGTGCGCCTACGGCAAGGAAGCAAACTCCTGAATGGCCCAAGGATGAGCGCCTCGAGAAGGAAAAGGAATTACTTGGCTATTACGTCACGGGACATCCGCTGGATAAATACAGGGGCCTCCTGAACTCAGATCGTTTCTGCAAGCTGGGACTGCTCGATGACCTTGACATCAGTGAACGGCGGCCTCGGTTCCCATTTGCGGGGATGGTCAGGAAAATCGAGCAGCGTCTTACCCGGAAGGGAAAGCCTTTTGGAATACTAGTGATTGAGGATTTCACAGGGAGTCAGGAAGTGCTGTGCTGGGGGGAATCCTACACTCCTGCGCGGGATGCCGGAATTCTGGAGGAGGGGAAGGTCATCGCCTTCAAGGGTGAAGTGACGATTGATGACAGGACGGAGAGCCGGAAGATCATGGGCAGCGGTCTCCGGGAGTTGAAGCTGCGTGCGAACCAGAATGGCTATCATGGGAAAGCCCCGCTGGAGCTCTCCCTGTGGGTGTCGCGCAGCCGCGTCGAGGATCTCAGGGAGATTCAGGAAGTCCTATCATCTCATCCGGGGGAAACTCCGGTTCTTCTCCATTTCCAGAGTGGGACAGGGAAGAGGGCCACGGTTGAGTGCGGGGAACAGTTCCGGGTTAAGAAATCCGAGGCTCTCTCGAGCGCTCTGAGAAGATGGGTCGATTGAATTCAGGGTTGAATGCGCAAGCGGTAAAAGGCTTTGTCCAAAATAGTTCCTGACTGGTCCAGCCATTGGATGGCTCCTGAGGAGTCCAACCGGAAATTGCCGGGCATGCCCTCCCACGTCGAAAGATCAGGTGACCGCTGAAGGGAAAGCGGGTAGGTATGCCACGGGCGAAAATACCTTGGTTCGGCCCGCAGCGCGGGGAAGGTGCGCCCCAGCAGTGCCGCAAGCGAGGTGTCGAGCGCGAGCCGCGGCCCGCGAAGCGCCTTGGCGATCGCCAGCGCCAGCATGAAGTCGGCACCCACGCTGACGCGGAACG
>PBNG01000014.1 GCA_002723015.1 Roseibacillus sp.
GCACCTGGGATGAAGAATTCCCCAATGAACTAAGGGGTCACCCAAGACAAACTCATGCTAGGGAGCCCCTTGGAGGGCTTGGCCCGCTCGGTCGTCGACAGTGCGGGCGCCTTCAATTGGAAGGACATGCTCGACCAGATCAGGGCCGGCCAGAAGGTAATCTCCTGCAAGATGAAGAATGGGCAGTGGGGATTTCACCTGTGGACTAATCCGTTCCCATCCGGAATTTGGCCACGGAATATTCAGGGTCATCTGGCATGATCTCCACATGGAGCATGGAGCCCGCACGTTCGAGCATGCGGCGGCAGTCAGCGGAGAGATGGCGGACATGGAGTTTCTTGTCGCCCTTCTTGTAGCGCTCGGCAAGGGTGTTGAGCGCCTCGATCCCCGACATGTCACAGACGCGGGCGTGGGCCATGTCGATGATGATGGTCCTGGCCTCCGAGCGGCACTGGAAGTGCTCGGTGAAGGCCTTTGCCGAACCGAAGTAGATCAGACCCTGCACGCTGTAGTGGCGCTCGTTGCCGCTGTCACTCTCGAGGCTGACGAAGACGTGCTTCGAGCTCTCCCATGCAAAGACGATGGCTGAGAGAATGATCCCGATAAATACGGCGAGGGCGAGGTTGTGAAGGAAGACTGTCACCAGGGTTACTGCGAGAATAATCAGGATCTCAGAGAAGGGAACCTTGCCGAAAGTCCTGAGCGATGACCACTCGAAGGTGCCGATCACCACCATGAACATCACTCCGACCAGCGAGGCGATCGGAATCTGTATGATCACCGGCCCTGCAAAGAGAATAAACAGGGCGAGGGCTACCGCAGCGATGATACCTGAAGTGCGGCCACGACCACCGGATTTGATATTGATAAGCGATTGGCCGATCATGGCGCAGCCACCCATGCCGCCGAAGAGACCGGAGAGGATATTGGCGCCGCCTTGGGAGAAACACTCGCGGTTGCCTTCACCCCGGGTTCCGGTCATCTCGTCGATGAGTTGGAGGGTCATTAGTGATTCGATGAGGCCGACCAAGGCGATGGTCACCGCGATCGGAAGGATGGACTGGAAGAAGGCCCAGTCCCAGGGCAGGCCGGCAAAGCTGGACACGGGTGGGAAGCCTTTTTCGAGACTGCCATCACCTCCGCCATCGATGAGGACGTCGGCGATGGTCCGCGCATCAAAGACGCCGAAGTAGCTGAGGCCGCCGATGAGCAGGATGGCCGCCAAGGCGGATGGCACCGCCTTGGTCAGCTTGGGCAGGAAGTTCATGATGAGCATGGTCGCGATAACCAGACCGATCATCAGTCCCAGCTCGGAGCCTTGGAGCCAGCTTATGATGGGGCTGCCGTCTTCCGCCTGGCCGGTCAGCTTCTTGAAGAAGCCGAGTTGGCCCATGCCGATGACGATGGCGAGACCATTGACGAAGCCGATCATAACGGGGTGGGGGACCAGGCGAATGAAGCGCCCCAGTTTGAGGGCGCCCGCAAGCAACTGGATAAGGCCCGCCAAAATCAGGGTGACGAAGAGGTATTTCAGCCCCATTTCGGTGCCTCCGTGGGATTCACCCAGTTTGACGGCACCGGCTGCGACAATAGCGATGGCGCCTGTGGCACCGGAGATCATGCCCGGACGACCGCCCATGGTGGCAGTGATGAAGCCAACAAACACGGCGGACCAGAGGCCGACCATGGGACTCACGCCGGCAAGGAAGGAGAAGGCAATGGCTTCCGGTACGAGAGCCAGGGCCACCGTAAGGCCTGAGAGCGTATCGTCCTTGTAGGTGCCTTGCTTGCGCGTGAAGAGATTGAAGATGGGGGGCATCGGTCAGGGATGGAGAAGCTTCAGACAGGCCCGTAGCGCCCAAGTGGCTGATCGTGAAGCGGCTTGAACAAGCCTTGTACCTGCCGCAAAATAAAAAATCCTTCCCGTTGGGGATGGAAGGCTTTGTGAGTTGGGATTCAATAGTGAATCAGGAGACCATGTCCCTGAGTTTCTTGAGCGGGCGCACTTTCACAGCGGTGCTGGCAGGTTTGTTGACAGTGACCTCCTTGCGGCTGAGCGTGGTTTCTGCAGCGATGGGACTTTAGTCCTCTTCGTTAATCTCAGCTCCGGGGAGGTTGGGTCCCGGATGATCCTGAGCCAAGAACACTGGAGGAGGCGGTCGGATTCGAACCGACGAATAACGGTTTGCAAACGGTTGACCGAGCCCGCTGCATGGCAGTGGATTAAAGGATCTGCGATCCTGTTCCACCCCCTTGGTCAGGGGCAGCAGAGGGGCCCGGGAAGGAGGGCCAGGGGATCAAGGGCCAGGGGATCAGGCTCGGTGATAAGGTTCTCCGCGCTTGATGGTGTAGGCTCGGTAGAGTTGCTCAAGCAGGACCACGAGGGCCAGCTCATGCTGCATCGTCATGGCCGAGAGAGACCATATTTCGTCGCAACAATCACGTAACTCGGAGGAGTGGCCGTCTGACCCCCCAATCAGAAAGCTGACTTTCTTGATGTCCGGGCGGTCTTCCAGCCGGGTGATTCTTTCACTGATTGACAGGGTAGTGAGCTGGGAGCCTCGTTCATCGAGGGCGATGCGGTAGCTCTCCCTGCTCCTTGCAAGCAGGGAGGGGGACTCGTCGCGTGCCCTGAGATATTCTAGTGTGACCGAGGCATAGCGTTGCAGCCTCCGGTCGTATTCCTCGATTCCTGCCGCTGCATAGGGCAGCTTTGGTTTCCCGATGGCAAGGACTTGGATCTTCACGGGTACAATCGACCTGTCCCGGAGGCCTTACTGAATTTCGTCGAGAAGCCGTGGGAGAAGATCGTTAATAGCGACTCTTTCCTGCTCCATGGAATCTCGGCGGCGGAGAGTAACGGTGTCCTTCAGTTCCGGATCTTCCTCACCGAGGGTCTCGAAGTCTACCGTGATGCAGAACGGAGTGCCGATCTCATCCTGCCGGCGGTAGCGCCGGCCCACCGCTCCGGTTTCATCGTAGAAGACATTCATGAAGCGTCCGAGGTTTCGCTGGATCTCCCTGCTGATTCGTACCTGCTCCTCGTTTTTCTTCAGGAGCGGAAAGATGGCGGCCTTGATTGGAGCCACCCTTGGGTGAAGCTTCATTACGGTGCGCACCTCGGTCTTGCCCTTGGAATCGGTCACTTCTTCCTCCTGGAAGGCCTCACACAGGAGCGCGAGGACGGTCCGGTCGCATCCGGCCGAGGGTTCGACCACGTGGGGAATGAACTTTTCCTTGGTTGCCTCGTCGAAGTACTCGATGGGCCTGCCTGAATGCTCCTGGTGCTTGGAAAGATCGTAGTCCGTCCGATAGGCCACGCCCTCCAGTTCCTGGCAGCCGAAGGGAAAGTCGAACTCGATATCATAAGTTTTCTTCGAGTAGTGTGCGCGCTCTCCGTCCGGCACGTCAAGGACGTGCAGTTTCTCCCGGGGCAGGCCGATGTCCTCATAAAAGGAGAGTCGCTTTTCAAGCCATTCATCTGTCAGTCGCAGCCCGTCTCCCGGCCTGCAGAAGTATTCGATCTCCATCTGCTCGAATTCACGGGATCGAAAAGTGAAATTCCTGGGGTTGATTTCATTTCGGAATGCCTTTCCGATCTGGGCGATACCAAAGGGTACTTTCATCCGGGACGTATCGAGAACGTTCTTGAACTGGGTAAAGATGGATTGCGCGGTTTCTGGTCGCAGGTAGGCAATGGCACTGGGGTCATCCTCGCTGGAGGAGGCTCCCATTTGGGTTTTGAACATGAGGTTGAATTCCCGCGCCTCAGTCAGGAGAGATCCGTTTTCAGGATTGAAGCTGGTTGTATTGTTCTCCTCGGAAGTGGTTTCCCCCTTTAGCTCAAGGGCCTTTGGGGAGAGAGACTTGTTTGGGTGAAATTGAGCGTAGTATTGACGCGCGGTCTTCCGGGCCCTGTTTTCGTCCTGACCTTCGCGCAGAAGAACGGCGAATCTGCGTTCAACTGCCCAGTCTCCCTCCGAGGCTCCGCTGTAATGATATGCGGTTCCACTCTGTGGATCAATCTGGTCGGCGCGCAACCGGGCCTTGCTGAGCAGGCAGTCACACATGGGGTCCGAGAACCCGCCGACATGGCCCGAGGCCGTCAGCACGGCCTGATGGGTCAGAATGGATCCGTCGAGTCCGACGATGTCCTCTCTTTCCTGAACATTACAGCGCCACCAGTAGTCCTTCAGGTTACGTTTGACCTCTACACCCAGTGGACCGTAGTCCCAGCACCCGTTGAGGCCACCGTAGAGCTCGGCAGATTGATAGATGAATCCTCGTCGCTTGCACAGGGAGACAATCTTCTCCATGCGTTCCGGATCGGTATATTCTTTGTCAGCCATGATTCTGCTGGGTGCGGTGGGCCGCGATGGAAGCGCCCGGCAGGCGGTTTGGCAAGGAATTGAGACGCATCTGACCGGGAAGTCCCTGCCGGGGGGGTGATTTTCCCTCCATATTCGGAAAACTCTGCCATACCATGCTGGCATGCGGATACAGGAGAGGGGGCATCAGTATCAGCGCGGGGATGATGGGGTCATGTCCGTCAGCCGGCTCGTAAGGCGCATGAAAAACATCCTCGAGATTGAAATTGGGGATGTGTGGGTTGAGGGCGAGGTGTCGAACCTGCGTAAACAGGGGAGCGGGCATTTTTATTTCTCAGTCAAGGATGATAAGGCCCAGTTGGCGTGTGCGGCCTTCAATGCCGAGAGGCGGTGCTCCGGTCACGGGGCATTACGGGATGGGGCACGCGTCCGGCTTCTCGGGGAGGTGACGGTCTATGAGGCCCGGGGCCAGGCCCAGCTCATTGTGAAGCGGGTCCAGTCGGCAGGGATTGGGGAACTGCAGGCTCGTTTCGAAGAATTGAAGAAGAAGCTTAATGGGGAGGGGCTCTTTGCCGAGGAACGGAAGAAGCCTCTCCCCGGTTTTCCCCGCGTGATCGGCCTGATTACCTCCGCCAGCGGTGCGGCCTTGCAGGATATGGTGAGCGTTCTTAACCGGCGGGCACCCTGGGTGCAGGCGGTTCTTTTCCCGGTGGCGGTTCAGGGCCGAGGAGCGTCCTCGGGCATCGCGCGTGCCATCAGTATGCTGAGTGCCCCGGAGGATCATGAGCTTCCGAGGTGTGATGTCATCGTGGTAGGTCGGGGGGGAGGATCGCTGGAGGATCTCTGGAATTTCAACGAGGAAGAGGTGGCACGAGCCATTGCGGACTGCTCGATTCCAGTGGTATCTGCGGTCGGGCACGAGATTGATTTCACGATCGCAGATTTTGTCGCAGATGTAAGGGCTCCCACGCCCAGTGCCGCGGCAGAGTTGATTGTCCCCGATGCGCGAGAGTTGCGCAGCAAGATGCGCAGGCTGGGGGAGAGCCTTCGACGGCCGGTCCATGCAAAAATACGGTCGGCACAGGAACTGGTCCGTTTTGCAAGACGAGGAGTGCTTGCGCACGATTCACATCGCGTGCTCCGGGAGCCAATTCTCCGGGCAGATGAGGCATCTGCAACAATCAAACGACTGGTGGCTGATCGGTTGCTGGAATGTCAGCAAGGTATCGCAGAGAGAAGAAGCGCATGGAAATCCCGGCATCCGAACCTCGTGCTGGAACGGCGGGTTGAGAGGCTCGATCTGTTCCGGATTCGGTTCGCACAGCAGGCCAGTCACTGTCTTGAGGGCCTATCGCAGCGGCTTGAGCGGGTCCGGGAGATGGTAAGAACTCTGGGCCCGGAGTCAGCATTCGAGAGGGGTTTTTCGATAACGATGACTAAAAAGGGCGCCCTCGTCACGGAGCCAGAGCAGGTCGAAACCGGCGACCGGCTGGTGACACGGGTCGCAGGAGGGACGATCGAGAGCGAAGTGATGGAGTAACTAAGAGGCTCNGTGCACTCATGCAGCCTTGACCGGGNCGAGGGGGGCTCATACCGTCCGCGCCGACCGCACCATGAATATCCACGAGTATCAGGCTAAGATTCTCTTTGATCAATTTTCGGTCCCAAATCCCCGGGGGCAGGTAGCGGGGACCCCTGAGGAGGCTGCCGCTGCAGCCGATGAGCTGGGTGGAGACCGGGTCGTAGTGAAATCCCAGGTCCATGCCGGGGGCAGGGGAAAGGGAACTTTCAAGAGTGGTTTTCAGGGTGGAGTGCATCTGGTGGCTCCTTCCGAAGNATCAGGGATTGCGGCTAGAATGCTGGGTGAGGTTCTGGTGACGAAGCAGACCGGTGAGGAGGGTAGACTGGTTCGTAAAGTAATGGTNGGGGAGGCTGTGGATGTGGAGCACGAATATTACCTCGCGATTCTCATGGATCGGGCAACGTGTTGTCCGGTGATTGTGGCCTCTACTGAAGGCGGAATGGATATTGAGGAAGTAGCGGAAACCCAGCCAGACCGAATTCTCCGGGAGCACGTTCATCCGCTGATGGGGCTCCAACCGTACGAAGTTCGAAAACTCACAGCGGGACTTGGNTTTGAGGGAGACGAGGCCAGAAAATTTGGTAANCTCCTGCGCAATCTTTATCGGCTTTTTCTCGAATGTGACTGCTCAATGGTGGAGATCAATCCGTTGGTGAGAACTACCGATGGGCAAGTTCTCGCTCTCGACGCGAAGTTCAACTTTGACGACAATGCGCTCTACCGTCACCCAGAGATTGTCGATTTCCGGGACACCGGTGAGGAAGACCCCCGGGAGGTGGAAGCATCCAAGCACGATCTAAATTACATCGGCCTCGATGGGAACATCGCCTGTCTTGTTAATGGTGCAGGCCTCGCGATGGCTACCATGGATATCATCAAGCACCACGGGGGAGAGCCAGCCAACTTTCTNGATGTCGGAGGAGGCGCATCCCAGGAGCAGGTTGCCACGGCCTTCAAGATTATTCTCTCGGATGAAGCAGTTAAGGCGATTCTNGTGAATATCTTTGGAGGGATCATGGATTGCGATGTGATTGCTCACGGCGTAGTTGCGGCATGCAGGGAGGTCGGACTNCCCATCCCGCTTGTGGTCCGCTTGGAGGGAAATAACGTGGCGGCAGGGAAGGCCACTCTTGCNGCCAGCGGCCTTAACATCATTCCCGCCGANGATCTGGCGGATGCAGCCGGGAAGGCAGTATCGGCGATCAAGGGGTAAGATCCACTAACCTGAGAATTTTAAAGGGATGGCAATTCTTGTAGATGAAAGCACGAAAGTCGTGGTGCAGGGCATCACGGGGGGATTTGGAGGGCGCCACGCTCAACTGAGTCTGGACTACGGAACGCAACTCGTTGCGGGTGTAACACCCGGTAAGGGGGGACAAGTATTTCAGCACGGGGATCATAAGGTCCCGGTCTTCGATACGGTGGAGCAGGCCGTAAAAGAAACCGGGGCAACTGCCTCCGCGATCTTCGTCCCTCCAGCCTTTGCGGGCGATGCCATCCTTGAAAGTGTCGATGCCGGGATTGCGCTGGTGGTAGCCATCACAGAGGGAATCCCCGTGAGGGATATGATGAAGGTTAAGGCAGCCATGGCTGGGAAAGAGGATGTCCGGCTGGTGGGGCCCAACTGCCCGGGAATCGTTACTCCGGGTCGGGGAGAGAATTCACATGGAGGCTGTCGGATTGGAATTGCTCCGGGCTATATACACCGGAGGGGCCGGGTGGGAATTGTCTCAAGATCGGGAACGCTCACTTACGAGGCGGTATGGCAGACCTCCCAGCTTGGCTACGGGCAGACTACCTGCGTCGGTATCGGGGGTGATCCCATCAATGGAACCTCTCACCTCGATACTCTTCAGCTGTTCAATGAGGATGAAGAGACGGAGGCGATTATCATGATCGGTGAGATCGGAGGATCCGCGGAAGAGGAGGCGGCGGAATGGGTGAGCAGGAACTGCAAGAAGCCCGTTGCGGCGTTCATTGCGGGTGCGACAGCTCCTCCAGGGCGCCGGATGGGCCATGCCGGTGCGATCGTTTCTGGAGGCAAGGGAACCGCTCAGGCCAAAAAAGAGGCTCTTCGTGCCGCAGGGATTGTAGTGGCAGAAACTCCAGCAGAGATCGGGGATGCCCTGGTTAAGGCTACCGGCTGGGCATAATCAATTTTGCTAGCAGGTAACCGAGGCAACAGCCATGGCGGCAATCCCCTCCTCGCGCCCTACGAAACCCATCTGCTCATTGGTCGTCGCTTTAATCCCGATGAGAGCAGGCAGAAGGCCGAGAGCCTCTCCAACCTTGCTCTGCATCTGTTCGCGATAAGGTAGCACTCTGGGCGCCTCGGCGATCAGGGTGCTGTCAATATTCACAATTTCTGCCCCCTCGTCCTGTGCGAGACTTCGGCACTTGCGCAGGATCTCAATGCTGGAGATCCCCTCGATCGAGGAATCACTCGGAGGGAAATAGTGCCCGATGTCCGGAAGGCCAAGAGCTCCAAGTACGGCATCTGCAATGGCATGGGACAATACGTCTGCATCAGAGTGACCTTGAAGGCCATGAGAATGAGGGATCGTAATGCCGCCGAGAATCAGGGGTCGATTCGCAGCAAACTGATGGACGTCATATCCAATGCCAACACGGTTCATGATCGCAGGGTGGGCCGGCGTCTGCGTCGCGGCCCCGGAGCAGTCCATCCCAGACCGAAACAGGGAGCAAGGTGGAAAGAGGATCCAAGGCTTGTTTTGCGCCCTCAGGCCAGATCAAGGGAGCCTGCCCGGGTTCTTTGCTGGTCCGGTATCGCCCAGCGCCCTGTGCTACAATATCTCCTCGACGGGGATCTTGCCGTTCGTGGCCACCACCGACCAGACATCGGGTAGAGAGGGATGTGGAGTGAGGTCCACCTTTCCTCCACCTGACTCGACAAGGAGAATCCCTGCTGCCACGTCCCAGAGCGAAATCCGGGATTCAATGTAGCCGTCGAGACGTCCCGTTGCGATGTAGGCCATTCCAAGCGCCGCAGAACCCATCATCCGCATCTTACGTGCCTTGGTTGAGGCACGCTCAAACCTTTCGAGTCCTGTGGCAAGGGCTTCCTTGTCTTTTCCGCACCCGACGAAAAGAATAGCTTCCTCCAGATTCTTCCGGGACGAGCAGGTTATCGGGTTGCCGTTCAATATGGGAGCCTTTCCTTTCTCAACGGTCCAGAGTTCATCGAGCATTGGGTCATAAATCAGGCCCATTGTGATTTCATGCCGCTCCTTGTCCCGAAGTGCGATTGAGATGCAGAAATGAGGAATGCCGTAGAGGTAATTCACAGTTCCGTCAATGGGATCAACGATCCATTGCATGGGGGCATTCTGGTCGCCGGCAATGCCTTCCTCGCCGTAGAGGCAGTAGTCGGGAAAAGCGCTTAGAAGATCCTCTGTAATCAACTCCTGAGACTTGCGATCAAGGGCCAGTTTCACATCGTGATGGTGAGCCTCATCAATCTCTTTCGGGAGCCGGAAATTTGACCGAAGAAGGTCACCTGCCCGGCGGGCGGCTTGCTCGGCGGCTTGAAGGGGTGTCATGCTCGTGATGGAAACGTAGAAGGGGTAGGATTGATACCGCTATTTTCCGTAAAGGGGATCACGGGGAAGCTCTTGGCCTCAGCCCTTACGAATCCGCAGCTCATCGACGGCCTCCAGAATGGCGTGAGCGAGCCGCTCCTTGCGGTCTTTTGGGAGAGGCAGGGTATGCCCCGGGTAGACCAGAAGGACCTCGTTGAGCTCAGAATCGAAGCCCACTCCCTTCCTTGAGACGTCATTGGCCACGATGAGATCGCAGTGTTTCTGGCGTAGTTTTTCCCGGGCGTTTCCCTCGAGGTTTTCAGTCTCAGCCGCGAATCCTACAAGAACTCCTCCATAGTCGAGCTGACGGCGTGCGGACCCGAGGATGTCAGGGTTTTGAACCAGCTCCAAGCTGAGGGACTCTTTTGCTTTCTTGAGTTTCGTTTCAGAGAAGGAGGCAGGTCGGTAGTCCGCCACCGCGGCTGCAAAAATGGCGGCATCGGTTCCCTTGATGTGGATTTTTACCGCTTCCATCATCTCCCGGGCAGTTTCGACAGAAACAAAATCGACATTGATCGGGATGTCGAGACTGGTGGGCCCGGAGATGAGGGTCACTCGGTGTCCCTGTTGCGCTCCGGCATTAGCGAGGGCATAACCCATTCGCCCGGAGGAGCGATTGGTCAGGTAGCGAACCGGATCAATCGGCTCCCGAGTGGCGCCGGCGGTGACAAGGATGTTCAAGGGAAATTTGAAGGGGTCTGGTCTGTGAATGGTCTGAAGCCGGGGCGATCCCTAGCCAGCATCNAATGGCTCGAGGGCTTCGAAAATCTCCTCCACCGGGACCAGTCGCCCAGCCCCCTCGTATCCGCAGGCGAGCATCCCGGATTCCGAAGGGCCGATGATGCGACAGCCATCATCCCTGACGCGTGCGACGTTGCGCTGGGTGGCAGGGTGCTGCCACATTTTTCCGTTCATGGCAGGAGCGAGAATCACCGGAGACTCGGTAGCAAGATAGATGCTCGATAGAGGATCCGGGGCGAGGCCATTGGCAAAATTGCCGAGGGTGTCTGCGCTCAGGGGAGCGACAAGGAGTACGTCGGCGCTGTCAGCGAGCTCGATATGGCCCGGCTTCCACGATTGCTTTTCGTCTTCCAGCGACACGAGCACTGGATTTCTGGAGAGAACCTGCAGGGTAAGAGGAGTGAGAAACTCAGTTGCGGTCAGCGTCATCACGCAGTGCGTATCATGCCCTTTCTTGACCAGTTGCGATACAAGGTCAGCTGCCTTGTAAGCCGCGATGGATCCGGTAACGCCCAGGACAATTTTCATAATGCGCACTTAAACCTCATCTGGGGCGATGTCCCGCAGAATTTTTGTGAAGAGGAACCTGAATCAGCGAAAACGAGAGACCCGGAGCCGCTCGGCGACCAGCAGGGACCTGCATCGGGTATAATCATCGTCCTTCGATCCTGAGATGAGCTGGTAGGTGTAGCGCCCCGCATGGCTCATTTCCTCGAGTGCGTTGCTTAATCTCAGTGAGATCACGTCCTCCGTGTCGGTGGCCCGATTAGCGAGCCGTTCCCGCAAGTCCTCCTCACTTGCGGGCATCACGAAGAGATCCACAAGGCTTGCATTGACCAGAGGGTCTTCGCAGGCGCGCACCTGGTCCGCACCCTGGACGTCAATATCAATGACCACATCATCACCCCTTTGCAGGAATTCGATGACCTCGGACTTCAACGTTCCNTAGAGATTTCCGTGCACCTCGGCATGTTCAATGAAATGCCCCACCCCGGCCTCGGCTTCGAATTCCTCCCGGGAAATGAAGTAGTAGTCCCTCGCATTAACTTCCCCCTCTCGTGCTTCACGGGTTGTGCAGGAGATCGAATAGTGAGCTTCTCCGTCCNGTGCCAGCCGTCGGCAGAGCGTNGTCTTNCCTGATCCAGAGGGCCCCGAAACGAGAAGGAGGACGCCAGTTCGCGTGGACATTCCCCACCCTCAAAGAAAACAACCTGGGATGCAAGAGCAGCCATGTTCTACGCCTGATTTTGGGAGNCCTTATGGTAATACTCGGGGAATGACAGGTTGTTCAGGCCTCTGCTTCCCCGGGTGTGATGATGGTAGACGGGTAGTTAAGGTCCGGGGTGCTGCCAGTGAATGGCCTGACTTAACGGAGTAAGATATGGCAGGAACAACGAGGTTATATGTGGTGTGCGGTCCCCCGGCAGGTGGGAAAACCCGTTATGGGGAGAAACTGGCTTTGAGGGTTGGAGCCATGGTTGTTGACAGCGATGTCACCACGGAGCCAGTGGTGGAGGCAGGGATGGGGGCTGCAGGTCTTTGTCCTGATGATCGAGACTCGGATCTCTATAAGAAACTTTTTCGTGAACCGGTGTATGAGGCTCTCTTCCGGCTGGCCGAAGTAAATCTTGCCTGGCTCTCGGTGGTTCTGGTGGCGCCCTTTACCAAGGAGTCCCGGGATGAGGAATGGCCTGTCCGACTTACTGCGAGGTTCGGAGTGCCGGTAGAGATACATTTCGTGACCTGCCCGCCAGAGGTGAGGCGGGAGCGCATGAGGAGTCGGGGAGAGGCAAGAGATGTTGCCAAACTGGATGACTGGGACGCCCATCTGGCCAGCATAGTGCACAGTCCGCCGCCGTTTGGGCATGTTCTGGTGGAAACGGGACCACCCGGAGAGAACCGCGAATAGCTGATTTCACGAACAGGTCAGAATCTGGTCCGCCAATGCTCAGGATTCCTTTTCGATATCCCCGTAGGATCGATCAAAGTGGACGTATCCTCCATCGATATGATGAATCTGCCCCGTGGTGTGACCTGAGCAAGGAGAGGCGAGGAATACGATGGCGTTTCCCATTTCTTCTGCGCTAGTCATCCGGCCTCCGAGTGGAATGCGATTGCGGATGGACTCAAGTGTCTGCTCCGGGTTTTCAACGGTTTTTATCCAAGAGTCATACATTGGAGTCCATACCTCAGCTGGAACAACGGTGTTGACCCTGATGCCATGTTCAGCAAGGTCTACCGCCCACTCCCGGGTGAGACCGTGTATCGCACCCTTCGAGGCCGCATAGCCCGAGGTGCCTCCCTGCCCAGTGACGGCAAGCTTGGAAGAAACATTGACGATGAACCCCTGACTCGAAATCAGTGACTCAAGGGCAAAGTGGGTGAGATTGTAGAGATGAAATAGATTTCTCTCGAGGGAGGAAATAAACTCATCTGGTCCGGCCCTCAGGCCAACCCCATCGTTCACGCCTGCGTTGTGGACGAGCCCGTCAATCCGGCCGAAGCATTCGATGGTTTTTTCCACGGCCGACTGGCAGGCCTCTACGTCCGTCAGCTCCGCGTCGATCATGAGTCCGCGAGGCTCGGTTGCTCCGACCCGCTCAAGAAGAGCAGAGCCGGCTTCCGAGCTACGTCCTACAATGACAGGAATGGCGCCCTCCCGGGCGAAAATCTCTACGGCTGCGGCCCCGATGCCCTTGGCGCCCCCTGTCACGATAACAACTTTGTCCTTCAGCTTTAGATCCATTGCGTGCTCAGGTTGTGGGAAATCTCGCGAGGGTCTCGGGCTTCATCTCAATGGAAAAACCAGGCTCCCCGGGCGCCTGATACCGTCCGTTCCTGAGAACGCAGGGAGTGACAAAGTGTTCGTGCAGGTGATCGACATACTCGGCAACTCTTCCCTCCCACGATGCCGAGATGCAAAGGTAATCGATCATTGAGAGATGCTGCACGTATTCGCACAGGCCCACGCCCCCGGCGTGAGGACAGACCGGTTTACCGAACTTCGCGGCCATGAGCATGATGGCAAGATTTTCGTTCAGGCCTCCCACTCTTGTTGCGTCAATCTGAACGACGTCGATTGCATCCGCCTGGAGGAATTGCTTGAAGATAATCCTGTTTTGACAGCACTCGCCGGTCGCAACCTTGATGGGGCTGATTCCCTCCCGAACCTGTCGATGTCCCAGAATGTCGTCTGGAGAAGTGGGTTCCTCAATAAACCATAGGTCAAACTCAGCGAGAGACTTCATCCACTCGACTGCTTCAGCGGGCTCCCATACCTGATTGGCATCTACCATGAGAGTGATGGTATCACCGACTACCTCGCGGACTGTTCGAAGACGGCGAATGTCATCCTCAAGGTCCCGTCCGACTTTGAGTTTGAGGTGTGTCCACCCGGCCTCAACAGCCTCAGCACAAAGATACCGGAGCTTGTCGTCTGAGTAGCCCAGCCACCCCGCCGAGGTCGTATAAGTCGGATATCCCTGATCGAGTAAAAGCCGGAGGCGATCCCTGCGACCTTCCCGGGCGCGCTCCAGAATACCTGTTGCCTCCTGCGGGGTAAGCGCGTTCGTGAGATACCGGAAATCAAGACAACGGACAATTTCCTCCGAGGTCATGTCGCTTACCAGCTGCCATACCGGCTTGCCCTCGGACCGGGCCCAGAGGTCCCAGACTGCATTAACCACAGCTCCCGTTGCGAGATGAATGACACCCTTGTCAGGACCCACCCACCTCANCTGTGAATCACCGGTGACATGGCGCCAGAATGCGCCCATGTCTGATATGATATCCTCGAGGGACCACCCTACTACNAGGGGAGCGAGAGAATCTATCGCCGCAACACAGAGCTCATTGCCCCGCCCGAGGGTAAAAGTAAGGCCATGNCCTTCATGATCTCCGTCGGTTTCNAGAACTACGTATGCTGCCGAGTAGTCGGGATCCGGNTTCATTGCGTCGGACCCGTCCAGCTGAGTNGACGTGTCGAAGCGGGTATCGTGAGTCCTTAAACCGGTGATGATCAAANTCGAGGAAGGATAAGAGCTAGTGTTCCCGGACTGCGACCTGTCTCTGGATCCCAAGTCCATCAATCCCCAGCTCAAAAACATCCCCTTCCTGCACGAAGCGCGGTGGGTCAAATCCGATGCCAACCCCGGCCGGAGTTCCCGTAGAGATTACATCACCAGGCAGCAGAGACATGAATTTGCTCACGTAGGCAACGAGGTGGGGAATTGGAAAGATNAGATCGCNGGTGTTACTGTCCTGCAGGGTCTCACCATTGCGTTCGAGCCAGAGTTGCAGATTGNCCGGATCGGGCACCTCGTCGGTTGTGGCAAGATATGGNCCAAAGGGAGCAAAGGTGTCTCCAGACTTTCCCTTCATCCACTGGCCTGTCCCTTCCAGTTGCCATTCACGCTCCGAGTAATCGTTGTGGACCGCAAACCCTGCTATGTAGTCTAGGGCCTCGCTCTCTTTCACGTACTTGGCGTGTTTTCCAATGACGAAAGCGAGTTCAACTTCCCAGTCAGTTTTTACTGATTCCCTTGGAATCACGAGATTGTCGTGCGGGCCGCACCACGCCGAGGTCGCCTTGGAGAACAGGACGGGTTCGGCAGGGGGTTCGAGGCCCCCCTCGGCAGCATGTGCGGCGTAATTCAGGCCAATGCAGATGATTTTTGACGGGCGTGCGATTGCTGGTGCGAGAGTGACTTCGGAAGCCTTCACCCTTGGAGCGGTATCCTCCTGCTCCTCCACCCATGTGCGAAGCCTGGTAAGCCCGTCACTGCCGAAGAAGGTTTCATTCCAATCCTCACCAAACCCGGAGGCATCTAGGATTGTATCTGCATCGAGGAAGAGGCCGGGAGTCGGAGAGCCATTCTGGAGGAAGCGGGTAAGTTTCATTTCGGCGTAGGGTCAGGATGTTTTATAAGAGTTGTTCAGTTTTGAGAGACTAGCGGAGATTAGTAACTCCACCATCGATTCCGAAAGCGGTGCCGGTAATAAAAGCGGCCTTTTCAGAGCTGAGGTAGCCGACCATCCCGGCAATCTCCTCGGGAGTTCCCATCCGTCCGATCGGCTGCCACTCACTCAGAGTCCTGAATATCTCCGGGCGTGCTTCTTCGGGATAGTTCTTTGCCAGATAACCATCGACAAAAGGAGTATGAACCCGCCCGGGGCACACACAGTTTGAACGGATTCCCTGGTCTATATAGTCGCGGGCAATCGACATGGTCATACTGAGAACAGCTCCCTTGGACATTGAATAGGCGAATCGCTCGGATATTCCCAAGTATGAGGCCACGGAAGCGAGGTTTACCACGCAGCCCCCCCCACCTTTNACCATTTTCGGGATCGCAAAGTGGAGGCAGTGATACATACCCTTCACGTTTACCTCATAAATGCGGTCCATTTCCTGAGGNGTACACTCCTCCACATTGCCAACCGAAGCAACACCCGCATTGTTAACGAGTATTTGCGGGGTTTCAAACTGGGTGAACGCATCGCGAACGGATTCCGTTTGCGAGACATCGCAGGAGATCACCCGAGCAGTCCCACCCGTCTTTGCAATCAGGTTCGCGCTTTCCTCTCCGGCAGGCTCCTCCACCTCCAGGATGATGATCTCATGACCCTGCTCACTGAGNTCGAGGGCGATCGCCCGTCCTATTCCAGAACCGGCTCCGGTGACGACTGCTATGCTCACAAGGCGAGACAATATCGAAACGGGCCCCAGGCCAAGGGGTTTTCCTGCCCGCGTCGGGGAGAGGCATCAGGCTTGGCTATTAATCGCGGGAATTGGAGCACCAAAACTGATTAGGAGGTGGCAGGAGAGGCCTGAATACCAGTGTGCGTGGAGCTCCAAAGGGACTTTCCGTCCGGTCTGCACCGGCAGATCACTACAGTCCAAAACCGGTGCCAGGCAGGAACCGGTAATAGACCTCCAGCATGAGGGTAGCAAGTGCGGTGTGGTAGACCGGGTCGTTCTTGTTTCCTGGTCCTGGATTTGGAGGAGCTCGGAAGNGACCGTCTCCCTGCTGCCCGCTCAGGAGGGTGTCTCGGAACATATCGTTGTAGTCGAGCCAGCTCTTGCCGCCATGATTGATAGCGGCCTGACTTACATAATAGTGCTCGTAAAGGTTACAGGGTCCCCCCTTGTAACTCATCCGGGCATTTCGGTTGATGTAATCCATTCCCTTACGGGCCGCCCGGTGGTTGGTGCCCTTGTGCTGCTGAAAGCACAGTACGCCGGCACCGGTGAGGGTAAAGTGTCCGCCTCCAACGGGACTCGTGCCGGTATAACCGAAGCCTCCATTGCTGTTCTGACGACCCTCGCAGTANGTCAGAGCCCTGCCAATACACTGTGGCATATTGCGGAAGGTGAGGCGGGTATGATAGCCGGCTTTTAGAGCCTGCAGCTGCCAGGCGGTGATGGACATGTCTCCNCCCCGTCCGCCTTCGTTAAAGCTGTAATCCCAGCCCCCGGAAGGATTCTGGTTGTCAATAATCCATTGGACNCCCAGCTGGACGGATTCCTTCAGGTTGGGGATGTTGAGTCCGAGTACNCGGCAGAACATGTAGGCCTCAGCGAGTGCGTAAGTTGCGATTCCATGTTCGTAGACCCAGTGTTGGTCGCCCCGGGTAGTACAGAGGCGCCCCTTGTTCTTCACGCTGTTTTCAATCAGGTAGACCATCCCATTGGTGACCGCCTCCCCGAATTCTTCGGAGAGCGGTGTTTCACAGTGACCGAGATATGCGAGGAGAACCAATCCAGTCTGGGCGACCTGATGGCTTCCGCCCCAGGAACCGTCTCGTCGTTGTACGGTCTTGAACCATCGCAGAGCCTTCATTACTGCTTCCTCGCAAGCTTCCGTGCCTCCACTCTGTTTCAGCCTACGCATTCGGTCTGCAGCCGAGCAGCGCTTTCTCATGGCCGCAGGGATCCGGCCAAATCCACCCCCACCTCCGTCGCCGCCATTTCCCCATCCGGCCCCGATGTCGTCCCTGAACCCAAAGGTCAGAGCCGGGACAGCCTCNACCTCAGGAACGGGAACCGCCATATTGGACGGAGTTGCCGAGGCCATGACTTTGGCCATGGCGGAGGAGGGCGCATTGGGCTTTGGGGTCACTTCCCGCGTAATTCTCTTCTCTTGAAGAGGATCTTCCTCTTCGGAACCTGCACTGTANGCGACGATAGTGGGGGAGTTAATTGCCAGCGATGGGAGGAGGATAAAAAAGAGAATGAGGATCACGAGCACGACCGAGAGGATGGCTATGATCAGGCTCGTAATGACCGACGCCTTGCGCTGGGCTTCCAGGTTGGCCTGGGCCTCAGGATTGAGTCGGGCGTGAATGCTCATGATAAAAAAGGAAGGACCTTTCCATGCGGGAGACCTTATGANAGACCCAATCAGCGCTCAGTTTCAAGAGCAGAACGTGCTGAAGAGAGCCAGTATTAGCACAGNAAGGTGATGAAAGGCGGGATCTGCGTGGTCCCACCGGTCTTTTCCTGCTCAGTTCAAGCGATAATCTGCCGGATCACCCTGCCGGCNACGTCCGTAAGCCTGAATCTCCGCCCACTATGCTTGAAGGTCAGTTTCTTGTGATCAAGTCCGAGGAGATGAAGGATTGTTGCATGCAGGTCGTGAATCTCAACCTTNTCGGTCTCGGCGCGATGACCAATCTCGTCTGTTTCTCCGNAGGACGTTCCGCCCTTNATTCCTCCACCCGCAAACCAGTAGCAACCGGCATGGGGATTATGGTCTCTCCCAGGCTTATTGCTTTTCTGAGCAACCGGGAGGCGCCCAAACTCACCACCCCATATGACGAGGGTTTCGTCAAGAAGGCCGCGATCTTCAAGATCCTGCAGGAGTCCGGCGATGGGTTGATCGGTCTCGCCGGCAAATCCTGAGTGATTTCCCTTGATATCGTTGTGCCCGTCCCAGCTGCGCTGGTTTTCCATGCCCCCCGAGTAGATCTGGACGTAGCGAACACCTCGCTCGACCATTCGACGGGCCATGAGGCACTGTCGTGCAAAATGAGCGCACTTTGTATCGTCAATTCCGTAGAGTTTCCGGATGCGTTCCGGCTCCGCGTCTACATCAACACATTCCGGGGCCTCCTGCTGCATCCGGTATGCAAGCTCGAAACTCTTGATGCGNGCGGTTAGCTTGCGGTCCGCGTCGACACGGTCTCGGTGCTCCCGGTTGATCTCGTCGAGGAGCTGGAGCTGGGCACGTTGCTGCCGCTGACTGAGGCCAGCAACCCGTTTCAGGTTNGGAATAGGATCACCCTTGGTATTAATCCATGTTCCCTGAAAGGAGCCTGGGAGAAAGCCGTTTCCCCAGTTCGAGGCGTGGCCCTTTGGCAGCCCCCGCCCCTTNGGATCGCTCATGACCATGAAGGCGGGGAGATTCTCGTTCTCGGTTCCCAGTCCGTAGGAGACCCAGCTTCCGACACAGGGATGGCCCATTCTCGTAACTCCGGTGTTGGCCATGAAGAGAGCCGGACTGTGGTTGTTCGATTGAGTATGGAAAGACTTCACGAACGCCATTTTATCCACGTGCCTTGAAAGGTGCGGGAAAATGGATGAGGCCCATGCTCCACTCTGTCCGTATTGCCTGAACTCAAAGGGGGACTTCATGAGGGGGCCGACGGCATTCTCGAAAAATCCAGTGGTAGGGTCAAACCCCTCAAGGCGCTGACCATCCCGGGTGGTAAGCTCGGGCTTGTAGTCCCATGTGTCCAGATGGGAGGGNCCTCCGTTGATGAAGAGCCAGATCACATGCTTGGCCTTGCCCTCAAAATGGGGTTTCCGTGCCTGAAGAGGATTTTCTCCAAGCGGAACCGCGGTGTGCCCCTGCTCGTGGAGTAAGGATGCAAGGGCAAGAGCGCCCATTCCACCTCCAGCCCTGCTGAGTAGTTCTCTGCGATTCCAGGCCCGGTCGATACTGGTTTCGTTCATATCTTATTCCACGTAGATCATTTCATTGGAGGCGAGAAGAGCCTGGCAGAGGTCTGTCATCGCGAGATCTTCCCTGCCGTTATAGCTCGCGGTCTGTTCACGGAGAAATGCCTGCATTCGTTGTCGCTGCCGGGGTGAGGGAGGAGTCCCATGTGCCCGGTAAACAGCGCTTCCAACCGGGTCGGCAGAAGCAAGGACCGTTCTCGCAAAGTGAGCCGCCATCTCGCGGATCTGGGGACTGTTCATGAAGACNAGTGCCTGCGAAGGCGTGGTGGTGATCGCCCGCCGGCCCTGACTCGTCATGGTGTCCGGCCAGTCGAACATCTGCATCATGGGGATCAGTTTACTACGCTTCACGGAAAAGTAGATGCTCCTGCGTTTCATTCCCTCGTCGAGNGTGCCGGATCCATGCATCCGGCGGTCAATCAGCCCGCTGACCGCCAGTGTGTTGTCCCTGATAATCTCCGCCTCGAGTCGGCGGGGATTACGCTTCCACCAATAACGATTGTCTGGATCCAGGGCCATGTTCTCCTCGTTGTCCGAAGAACCCATCCGATAGGCGTCACTCATCATGATCTTCTTGTGGAGTCGTTTGAGTGTCCATCCATTGGAAATCAGATCATGGGCGAGATAATCGAGGAGATGCGGATGAGTGGGCTTACTTCCCTGGAAACCAAAGTCATTAACGGATTCCACGATGCCCCGCCCAAAATGATGATGCCAGAGCCGGTTAACAATGACCCTCGCAAGGAGGTGTCCTGCACCGTTGTCCACATCAGTGATCCACTTAGCTACTCTGCTTCGTTTCATCGATGTCCGGGATCCGGGGGGCTTGTCGACGGACCAGTAGTCAGCAGTCTTCCCGTTACGCGTGAGAACTTCGAGGAAGTCCAATGGGGCGACGCCGCTTTTCTGGGCAGGATCTCCGCGGACGAGGTAATAACTCTCCGGGTAGAAATCAGGTACTTTCCCGCTGTTGGTATGATGCCGCATGGGCTTGAGACCTTCAGTACAGATCATGACCTTCTCCCGTTTTCCCCGGGGCCGGGTTGACTCGAGAGCCGTGATCCTGCTCTGGATGGCGACCCAGTCCGGGTCGAGTTGAAGATACAATGCCAGCATTTGCTTTTGATCCGTGTTCCCGGGGTCTTTTCCAGCGGCTCTGCGGAGTCTAAGCAGTTCCTTCCGGGCCGAGGCGGTGGGGTCGTCGTCTCCCTCTGCCAGAGGGAGATGTGCTGCTGGTCGGGGGCTGACTGAAATGCGCAGGCGACCAATGGTATGCTGGCGGTTGAGGTTGAAGTGGAGTTTCAGCGAAAGCCTTTTTCCTTCGCCTTTGATGGCGTCTGGATTGCTGACCTCGAAGATAACCGCGTGGTTTTTTCCGAACTGGGGGTCGACTGCCCATCCAGTTCGGTCGTTCCCATCAAGAATACGGTCAACGTGAAGCTGGGCACTCTGGTTGAAGGTAGCACGGGGGTTGGACAAATCCAGGGCCTGAGTTCCCGCAGTAACCTCGAGGTTTGAAAGTCCAATGTTGCCGTTGCGNGCGCGGCCGGGGCCTCCTCCCTGCATGGACGAGTGACTGAGGGCTTCAATTTTCAGAGATCGTATCTGTTCGACAGGGGAGGTTGCCACGAAGGTGTAAATATCAGAGGAAGGGTTCACTCCGCTTNCGAGGTAAGATCCGTCTTCCAGTCGCTGGAAGCTCGCACCCCCCTTGGAGACAAGGGGCTCCGCGATAAGTGTAAACCAGAGCGGGTNCTCGATCGGGGATCTCTCNGGCTGGTTCTCTCGCAGCCACGACTGGAGCTTTTTCGGTGCCTCGGCCCTTTTGAAGAGAGCGGCCTCCTTCTCAAGCTCAGCCATCGCGACTTCGAATCTCTCCATCGCCTCCCCGGTTGGTTTGCTGGTTTCAAGATCGATTTCGGNGCGAACCGTCTGGGTAAAAGCGCTGAGAAGCTCATAATAATCCCGGGCCGGAATCGGATCATACTTGTGATCATGGCACCGGGCACATCCGACGGTCGTGGCAAGCATGGCGGATCCCATCGTCGCGACCATGTCATCCGTTGCATCGAATCGAATACGCTCGGCCTCGCTCAGGGTAATCTGGGTGGGGTAGACCCCAGCTCCGAGGAAACCGGTTGCGGCCAGAGCCTCGGGATTATCGGGTGCGAGTTCGTCACCAGCGATCTGCCACTTGACAAAAGTGTCGTAGGCCATGTCCGCGTTAAGGGCTCGAATGACAAAGTCGCGAAAATGAAAGGCGAACTTGCGGTCGTAATCGTGCTCGAATCCGTGACTCTCTGCGAACCTCGCAACATCCAGCCAATGCCGACCCCAGCGTTCGCCATAGCCNGGGCGATTCAGCAGGTCCTCGAGGATTTTTCCGTATGCCCCGGGGTCCGGGCTGCGGACAAAGGCCTCAATTTCCTTTGGAGATGGGGGTAGTCCGATGAGATCGAAGTAGGCTCGACGGATGAGCTTGGCGGGCGCAATCAATTCTGCCGCCTTGAGACCTTGTTCCTGATGCCGGGCAGAAAGGTAGCGGTCGATCATGGATNTGCCGGAATTTCCGTCTCCGGGTGGAGCATGGGCATTCAGTGGCGCATAAGCCCAGTAGCGTCGATCCTCCGGCGTCACCTGCATGGGCTCTTCCCCGGAACGGCTCCTTTCCAGCAGAGGCTGATCGTAAGCGGCTCCAAGAGTAATCCAGTCCTTGATTGCTTCGATCGCTTTGGGTGATATCCTTGGCTCCTTCGGAGGCATGGCGATCTCTTTTTCAAGATGAGAAACCGCGAGGTAGAGGAGGCTCTCCATTGGTTTTCCCGGAACGACTGCCACTCCCTGGTCGCCACCCTTGAGGAGAGCGTCGCGGGTGACGAGATCCAGACCAGACTTGGTCTTTTCTCCACCATGACATTCGACGCAGTGTTCCTTAAGGATAGTGCCCACGGTTTCTCTGAACAGGTTCTGGCTCGCGGTCATCTTTGCCGCGTGCTCCNGCTCGACTGCCAGAGACGCATCGGTCAGACAGATGAGTACAAGGACGAGTCTCACGATGGGCATCACTCANAATCACTCTGTNANGACCAAGTGACAAGTCCCCAAGTTGGGCGACCCGAACGATTATTTCCGGATGTGCTCCTGAGCTGGTATTGGCGTAGCAGAGACCGGGTGATGAGCGGGTTTTCTGACCTGAATGATCCTTTTTCCGCAGGCAAGGGACGGGTCCAGGCCCCCCTACGGGGNTAAAGTTGTANTTCGATCAGCTGTTAAAGAGATCCATCTGGGGCGAATCCGTCCGGGGAAAAGGGCTCTCCTGNTGATACTGCGATGCCTTTGGTTGCTGACCCTGTGGCCGTGCCGCGCTCATTTCCAGGTGGGTCAGGATTTCCTTGGCGCGATCAATGATTGGTGCGGGGAGGCCCGCTAGCCGGGCTACTTGGATGCCGTAACTCTTGTCGGCTGGTCCGGGCAGGATCTTGCGGAGGAAAATAATTTCCTCTTTCCATTCCCTGACCGCGACGTTGTGGTTCTCGACGGCATGTCTTGTGTTGGCGAGGTCACAGAGCTCGTGATAGTGAGTGGCAAAAAGGGCCCGGCATTTGATTTGGTCATGGAGATGTTCTGCCACCGACCAGGCAATNGATAGNCCATCAAAAGTTGCAGTACCCCGTCCGATTTCGTCGAGGATTACCAAGCTGCGGTCAGTCGCATTATTGACGATAAGAGAGGTCTCATTCATTTCGACCATNAAAGTCGATTGNCCGCGAGCGAGGTCATCACTCGCTCCCACCCGGCAGAAGATGCGATCAACAACCCCGATGCGTGCTGATTCGGCAGGGACATAAGCGCCGATCTGTGCCATCAGGACGATGAGAGCAACCTGCCGGATATAGGTGGATTTTCCTGCCATGTTGGGGCCTGTGATAATGAGAAGACGAGAGTCGTCGTGATGGAGGGTGGAGTCATTGGGCACGAACTTTTCCTCGATTAGGGTTTGCTCCAGAACGGGATGACGTCCATTGACGATTTCAAGATCACGTGAATTATCGAGGACTGGCCGGGTGTGCTGGTAAAGCTGTGCCGTCTCGGCCAGCCCCAGAAGAACATCNAGAGTGGCCAGGCTGGAGGCGCATTCCTGCAGTTGATCCAGATATTTCGTGATTTCGTCTCGGAGTTTGACGAATTCCTCGTATTCCAGCTGTTTGGCTTTTTCGTCGGCGCCAAGAACCTTTCCCTCAACCTCCTTCAACCCGGGCGTGATGTAACGCTCGGCATTCGCCATGGTTTGCTTCCTCTGATAATCCTCCGGAACCTTTGAAAGGTTAGCTTTGGTAACCTCGATGAAATACCCAAAGACGTTGTTAAATTTGATCTTCAGTGAATCGATTCCTGTGCGCTCGCGCTCCCTCTGCTGCATCTGAGCNATCCATTCCTTTCCGTCTCGCGAAGCGGAACGTAGCTCATCGAGCTCGGGTGAGAAGCCCTCCCTGAGAAGGCCCCCGTCCCTTGGCGAGGCTGGGGGCTCCTCAACGAGAGCCCTCTCCAGTAAATCCACGAGCTGAGGAAATTCATGCAGGTCTCGCAGGATTTCCCCGGCGAGCCCGGGCTCTCCGGGGCCAGCCGAGGAGAGACTGTCCAGACTGCTACGAAGCGATGGTATGTGTGTCAGGGAGGTTTGCAGGGCCAGCATGTCCCTGGGGTTTCCCGANCCCTGGGCGAGCCGACCGCTGCAGCGTTCAATATCCCGGACGTCTTTCAGTGTCTCCCGGCAGGTTGCAAGGAGAAAGGCCTGAGAGAGAAAGCGACTGATGAGCTCATGTCTCGCCTCCAGGGAAGTCCGGTCCGAGATGGGGTGAAGAATCCAGTCCCTCAGTTTTCGTGCGCCCATCGGGGTTGAAGTGCGGTCCAGGACCCCGAGCAGGGTGTGTTGCCGTCCGGAACGTGAATTAACGAGATCGAGATTGTGCTGGGATGCAGAGTCGATAGCAACCTGCTCTCCAACCTGTCGAACCGAAAGAGCTCGAAGGTGGTCGCATGACCTGCGCAACTGGTAAGACAGGTAGTGCAGGATAGCGCCTGCAGAACAAAGAGCAGGGTGCATGCCGCTGCATCCAAAACCGTCGAGGGACTGAACCTTGAAATGGTCTCGGAGAGTGTGAACGGCCTGATCAAGTANGAACGCGTAGCCGTCATAGGGAAGGCTGTGCTGGAAACCTCCAAGAGACTGGAGTTGCTCGTCAGAGATGAGGAGTTCGGATGGGGATAATCTGGTCAGTTCGTCTTCCAACTGCTGNCGATCGGGAAATTCCGCAAGGGTAAATTCACCTGTTGAATGATCGACGACTGCAATCCCAAAAGTGCTCCCATGTTCATGGACTGCGGCGAGGTAGTTGTGCCGGCGATCATCGAGAAGGGAAAGGTTGTCGATCGTCCCGGCGGAAATAATCTGGGAGATTTCCCGGTCCACGATTTTTCCAGGANCCGGCTCGGAGGTTTGCTCGCCGATGGCGACCCTCCTTCCCTGCTTGATGAGCTTGGCGATATAGTTTTCNGCAGCATGGTGCGGTACACCGCACATGGGAACGCCCCCTCTCTTGGTGAGAGCGACGTTAAGTAGGCCGGCGGCCTGCTTGGCGTCTTCAAAGAACATCTCGTAGAAATCCCCGAGCCTGAAAAAGAGAAGTACGTCGTCGGGAAGCGAACGGCGCATCGACTGATACTGCGCCATCATAGGGGTGAGCTTGCCTTCCTTACCTGCCACGAATGAGTTTGTAACCGGTGATCACCATGAATGAACGCGAAAGTTATTCACAGNGNGGGTTCGGATTAAAGCGGCGTTAGTAGTACCGTGATGCAGTAAATTCGATCAGAGGTTTGTGATCGCGAGAGAGCTTGATAGGGTAGGGGCTCATGAATATCGCGGTTCTGCTCCTGCCNTTTACCGTAGGCGCATTCGCCATGCCGCTCATGGCAGGCGACAAGTGGGATCAGGGCAGGGCGAAGAGCATGGTAGCGAAGGTCCTTGAGATTGAGAAGGAAGGCTCGCTTCCGTGGAATCGTATTCCCTGGAGAATCAGGGTGCAAAGTGCGCTGAATGAATCGCGGGGAACAGGAAAGCCTCTCTTTATCTTTTTTTTCGTTTCTCAGTCGGGACCCCCGACGGAGCCTTGTTGTCTGGAGGGTCGGCTTCTGCGGACCCTCGCTCTAACTGATCCAAAGGTCATCGAGGTTCTGAAAACACAATTTATACCCATGAAGATACGGCTCAAGAGGGGCGAGGAATATCCGGTTGAGTGGCCGGCTCTGAAGCATTGGGCTACCGCTTTCAAGTTTTCCAATGAAAGAGGTTTTGCGGGATGTTCGGTCATCAGTCCGGACCTCACGACCGAATTCGGGAATAGTGGTTCTGCGAGAGTCTTGGACCTTCTCGATTCGCCTGCCTTTGATCCGGAGGGGATGCTCGGCATGTTGAATCGGGCAATGGGACGGGTAAATGAGGAGCGGTCCATTCTCGTCCAGAGGGGTATCAGCAATGAAGAACGCAAAGTAGAGATCCTGCGCTTTCGGAAAGGAGTGACTCGGGCTGTTCGCAGCGAAGGGCGCAGAAAGCTGCCGCTTGAGGGATATTCTCTTGAGCAAGCTCTTGAGCTCTACCGTATGGCAGGGGTTGGGCATGGGAAGTAGTTCCATGGGAACGANCAGCCGCGNTTAACTAGTTTGGCGGTTTTGGCGAGCGGGGGCAGACCGTGAAAAAGAGTCATTTTACAGGATGCTTGNGCTATGCACTGCTCTGGCATTTTTCGGCTTGGCGATCGTGGCAGAGGGCTCATCTGCCTTGATCCCGGGGACGGGAATGGCCGCTCTGGTAATACAGAATCTTCAAGATGGGCCTGAAAAACCAAAATCCCTTGTGTATTCATGAAGGCTCATGGGCCTGACTCTGGCCAGTTGCGTTCGGTTGGAGCTGACCTTTCTTGCACATGATGAGGAACTGGTCGAAGACGCCTTTGACTTCCTGAGAGCGATCCAGGCTGAACCCCATGAGAAATATAAGCGCGGGCAATAGATACCCACGGGGCTTGCGCTCGGCGACAGCGGCAAGGAGGTAGTCCTGTCGGGAATTGGATACGTCTCACCGGACGATGCTCACGGGCGTGCCGATGGAGAGCATCGAGTAGACTGCCGAAGCCACCTTGGAAGGCATTCGAACGCAGCCATGTGAGGCCGGATAACGGGGTACTTTTCCCTGATGCATCCCCAGCCCCTTCCAGGTGAGTCTCATCCAATATGGCATTGCCGCACCTTTGAATTCACCACCTTCCGGAACCTCGTCCTCGGTGATGTCCGCATCGTCCTTGTAGACGTTACCCTCGGAATCATAGATTGTGCCGTAGAGGTTTGAGTGCTTTTCGCGTTTAATTTTTTCCACGATTCGATATCGACCTGGAGGAGTGGGGAACGTTCTTGTTCCTGAGGCGATGGGGTAGTCCAATGCGATTTCCTCTCCGCTGTAAATCCTGGCTCGCTGGAGAGAGAGGATGATTTCGACCCGCATGCTTTTCTCGTCGAGGGCACTGAAAGCGGTCGTGTCCTCGTAGATCTTGTAGGTTTTCGGATAGGAGGGTTCAGCGGTGAAATGGGCGTAACTTCCGACGGGATGAGGGTTCACCCACTGAGCCTTCAGGATCTTTTTCTGATCCGGGTTCGGTTCAGGCACAAGACCACAGCTGGTGAGCGCCGGGAGTGCGGCAGAGAGGAGCGCTAGGAGAATTTTCTCGGGGAGATTCATGCGAACAACCAGATCCCAACGCCACCTGTTTACCACAGTGACAGAAAAACTCAAGCCTCTGATGAAGTCGGGGGCTGGCACTGTGGGCACCAAGCCGTGGTCCGGGTTGCGATGGTGCTACGCTCCAGTAAGGAGTGACATCGGGGACAAGACCCACCTGCCTTCCATCTGTGTTGAAACAGCCATGAGCGCGGAGGGACGTTCTCTACGTAGCTTCCTGGGGCGAATCCTTTTTCTCCATCACGGGGTGAGTTTTTGTCCGCTACATGGTGAAGAGCCCCTCGGCAGACCTGTCTACTTACGCGCCGTATGGAGGCGAGATCAATCTCTTGCAATGGTGCTCCGGGGAAACAGCAAAGCCGCCAGCAGATTTCATCGGCCATCCAGTTTCCTACCCCGGGAAAAATCGCCTGGTCGAGGAGAAGAGCCTTCAGAGATGTGCGATTGCGGCGGGCAGTCAATTGCCTCAGGTAGGGGAGAGTAAACTTCTTGTCCAGCACCTCGGTTGGTAGCGTCTCCCATGGCTTAGTGTCTGGTTCGTGAAGATAGACCCGCCCGAACTGCCGGTAATCCGAGTAGACGAGCGACAAGCTTTTTGTTTTCAGAACAAAATGATCATGCTTGCCGGGACGGTGGTCTGGAGCAGCCACGAACAGGCGACCGGACATCCCAAGATGGAGTTCAAGATAAATAACGGAGGCTGCGTTCGATCTTTCTGCAAAACCGAAGATCAGGCGTTTGCCGTGTGTATGGCTCGCTACCATCGCCTTTCCGACAAGATTGACCTGGATTTCCTGAGCAGCAGTATCCCTGTAGACGCGGGTTTTGGGATGCGATTCCAAGAGAATAATCTTCTGTCCCGATCCCGGTTCCCAGATCCGGCGGGCGAGTTCTACTTCGGCGAGCTCAGGCATCTCTGGTAGGGGGAAAAGTAAAACTAGTTCCGATGTTTCAAGTGGCTGATGATATGTCACCGAATGATTCGTTATCGGGAACTCTCCGGGATTCTTTTCAGTAATTCTGAATTCTCGGGATGCTTCGGATCCAAAGTTTCTGCTCTTTTCAGAAGGGAGGCTGCCGGGGCCATGTTCCGGTTCTGTTCGATCCAGAGGCGGGCAAGTTGCCGGAGCCCTGATGCGGCATGAGTAGGATCTTCCGGAGGAATTTCAGGGATAGCTTTTTGAAGCCGGGTTTCGGCACCTGAGAGGTTTCCCGTCTGCCTCAGGGCAGAAGCAAATTCGATCTGGAAGATGGGGCCAAGGGGGGATGTCCCGGGCGGTGAATCCCTTGCGAGGTTTTCCGCCTGCCGGAACAGCCTCGAAGCCTTTGCGGCATCTCCCTCGCGAAGGGTCACAATAGCCAGTTGGGCTGCTATTGAGGAATTAGCGGGGTGATTGAACCGCGCTTTTTCAAGTATCAGCCGAGCTCTGCGGGGATTTCCAGAGTCAAGCAACTGTGACGCGAGATCGAGGAAATCGGTGGAAGATCCCCCCGCGATTCTCAGGGCTTCGGCCCGGTGATGAAGGGATTTTTCCGCCTGCCCGTCACGGGCATAAAACTGAGATAGAGCCTTATGGGCGAGGGTCTGGTCCGGATCAATTTGGAGGGTTGTGTGGAGGGTCTGGAGCGCTTTCGTCTCCTCTCCGTTGTAGAGCTGTAGAAGACCAAGCCGGATTCTGAGTTCAAGGGAATCAGGGCGCATTTCCACATGCCTTTTGAGGATACGAATCGCCTCCGGGAGTTGGCTTTCCTTCCTGTAGTAGTCGGAAGCTCGCCGCGCTGTGAGCGGGAGGTGAATGCCGGTCGCAACCATTTTCTCAACGACGAGAATGAGGGCTTCCTGCAGTTCTTGTGATCCTCCGGGAAGGAGGGTTCTCACGAGGGGTTGGAGTGACGTCCAGTGCTCAGGATCAACATTTCTGGCTGACAGCTGGGCGTGCAGGACCTTGAGGGACCTGTCTCGTTGCCCGAGATTCTCGTGCAGGTGAATGAGGCGCGTATAAACCTCGGGGTGATTGGGAAACCGCTCGTTAGCTTGAGCCAGAATATCGAGCGCAGCACTCTGGGTCGCGATGTCCCGGGGGGCATGGGTTTTCAGGAAATCCACATAGTGTAACTGAGAAGCAAGAAGCTGGGGATAGCTCCTCGCGTGCTGTTGCAGAGTTCTGATCGCTGCGGACAAGTCACCAGTCTGTTTCTGCAGAGAGGCAGTTTTGCAGGCAAGCGCAAACGACTGTGGATCATCCTGGTGAGCGTCCTCAAAGTTCATTCGAGCGGTTTGCCGGTCACCATTCAACTCAGCGAAGACCCCGAGGGCGTATTTTTTGAGGGTTGTTTCACGGGGGGTGTCCTGACCCGGCAGGAAAGACGGGAGCAAAAGGAGCATCAGTGAAAACGAAAGAAAGGCGGCGGTCATCGACCGCCGCCTGGACAGGATAGAATCAGGGGCGTGTCTCCAGCCCTCTTGATCTCGGTTGTTCACTTTACCTTGAGCGTTCCCCACATGAGCTGGCCGTGACCGGGGTAAGTGCAGACGAATTCATAGTCCCCTGATTCGGCGGGAAGAGTGAGGGAAAGTGTAAACCGCCGCCCGGGTGCGACCTGAGGTGTTGACCCCAGGAGTGCTGGACTGTCGGGAACAAAATTCTTCTCAATCGCCTTTGCTCCAAGGGCGATTGTTGCCTCCAGAACATCCTGGCGCGTGCCTGGTTTGATGACAGCGAGGTTATGCATCAAGCCGTCCGGGTCATTGTTGGTAAAGGAGATCGCCAGCCGTTCGCCTGCCTTTGCCTCGAGTTCCTTCTTATCGAATTTCATGCCTGCCAGGACACCAACTTCAATCTTACGGGCATCGCCATATCCTTCCGGCACGAGCCGAACAGGTGCCTTGCTCAGGGCGTCCATCTCGGCTTTCATCTTTGCGTCGCTGACTTTGGCGAGGGACTCGTTGCGGAAGTTGTTGATAAAGCCGCCAAAGCTGGCGCCCCCCTTGAAGTTCCGAGCCTTGGCGAACCAGGTAAAGTACTGCTTGCGCAGCTCCGGAGTCCATCCTTCCGACACGTTCTTGAGGGCGAAGACATAGTGGATCTGCTGTCTCTGGGGGTTGTTGGACTTCTGGTTCAGGAAGGTATTTCCATACTGGCCGGAACGCTTGAGGAGTTCGTCGTCAAATTCGATTTCCTCGAGGCCGACCGCCTCCTGACTCAGGAGCGGAACCGTCTTGGCGACCACGTCAGGATCTCCGAGATAGACAAGCATATCAACAAGCTCTCGATTCAGCGCGTCCGATTTAGCCGGGTAGAGCGGACTGATTGCCTCGATAACTGACTCCGCGGTTGCTATATCTGGTTTGCCCATCCGGATAAAGCAGAGGGAGAGAACCCGGAGAGCCTCCAGTTGCTGCGCCTCGCTCATGGCACCGGGTGAGAGCTGGCTCAATGCATCGAGCAGTGCATCTTGGTGGCTTGCATCCCCCTGCCTTGTCAGGGCGAGGAGGGCGGTCAACGAGGTCTGGAGGTCATCCTCGTTTAGAGCTTTTGCGGCCCAGTCGCTGACGGGCTGATGCTCGAGGGCAATCCTTGCGGCGTACCGGATGAAACGATCCTCATGTCCAAGGGCACTCCATACCTTTCCAATCGAGCCAGCAACGGCCTTGCCGTGATACTGCTCGAGATCGCGGCGTTTCTGGCGCAGCGCCTGATGGGCCTTTGTGTCAGGGAAGCGCCGATCCTTGGATGCATCACCGGTATAGCTTACCCGGTAAAGAGCGGACTGGGTTCCCCGGCCTCCGACTGCGAAGTACATGTTGCCATCCTTACCGATGACCCCGTCGGTCACATTGAGGGGAACACCAGTGACAAACTCCTCTTTGACGCCGCGGTAGCTTGATCCTTCCGGGGCGAGGTGGATCGCGTAAATCGTTCCGTAGGTCCAGTCGAAGGCATAGACTGCGTGTTGATAGTCTGCAGGGAAATTGGAGCCGAGCCCCGACATCACTCCGGTTGGGCAGCCCGGACCAATGTCAACAGTCGGGGGCAGACAATCCGGATACCACGCCGGCCATTTTCCAGTTCCAGTGCGCCATCCGAACTCGCTCCCACTAGTGCAGTGATAAATTCTGGTCGGGCGGTACCAGGGCGTGCCACTGTCCCACTCCATGTCGGAATCGTAGGTGAACATCTCCCCATGGGCGTTGAAAGCCACGTCATACTGGTTCCGGAATCCCGACGAGTAGAAGTTCCATTCCTTCCCGTCCGGGTCGGTGTGAGCGATCCAGCCACCCGGAGCCCGGATGCCGCGCGCATGCCCCCGGGCATCGGTCATCCTTGGGAGAAGGAGGTCCTCGGCGTAGTTTTTGGGGACGGAGTAGATTTCTGGCTTGGGAGGTTGAGTGTGATTGCCCCCAAGGACCATGAGAGATTTTCCGTCGGGAGTGAGAACGACCGCGTGCGGACCGTGTTCGCCACCACCCTGCAAGCCACGCATGGGAGTCACCTCGTCGAGTTGATCGTCTCCGTTGGTGTCTGTCAGGTAATAGAGACCACTTCCATGGCCACCTACCCCGCCGCCGTTGACGCAGACGTAGAGACGGTTAAATGCCCAGAGCAGCCCCTGACCACCGCTGATCGGGGCGGGTACCTTTTCGACCTTGAGTTCATTCCCCAAGGTGATGCGCCAGAGCCCCGCCTTGCCCTGATCGCTGCAGTAGAGGCGCCCCTTGTCATCGATGGCCATGGAGACCCATGAGCCTTGCTGTCCCTTGGGAACGGTGTAGATCTTCTCGACTTCGAAACCTTCCGGGTGGACGACCGCTTCGCCTTTGGAGGGTTTCTTCTTAGCAACTTTCTTGGAGGCGCGCGTCAGGACGATGTCCTTGACCTCTATCTTCATCGGGCTCCCGGCGTGGAGTTGTATCGCCAGTATACCCGAGAGAGAACTCTTGGCCTTCTGCTCGTCCACAACCTCACTGGTGGTGATGCCGTTGACTTTGTGGGTGAGAACATTTCCCCTCGCCTGGACGGTGTATGTATTCCATTCACCGAGCTTGATATCCTTTTTCCGCTCGAAATCACCGACGATTGCGCGCTTGCCGTCAGCGGCAACCTTGATCTTCTGGCCTCGCTGAGCGATGATGCCCCGCCCTTTTTCCTCGTACATCATTCCGAGGTAGTTCTGGGAAGGGTGCATGTCCATCTGGTAGCCACTGACAACCCAGTTGTCCTCATTCACGAGCTTGGATCGATATTGAATCCCCGAGTTGTTGTTTCCGGTTACTTTCGCCTTCAGTGTGAGATCGAAATCATCAACGGCTTTTCCCTGATGGACGAGAAAGGTGTTTCCCTTGGTAGGGTTGCCGGGTTTGGTTTCGCCCACAATGACCCCATCTTTGACGGACCAGAATTTCGAGTGCCCTTTCCATCCGGAAAGATCTTTCCCGTTAAACAGTTTCTCTGGTGCTCCCGATAGAATGGAAGGAGGCACCGACAGGGCCACAATGGCCAACAGAGCGTGTTTCATAGTAGCCAGTAGGTAGCCGAGCTTTCGCCTTCGGACAAGCTGAGTTTTTCCCATCCGAAAGGGCTACCCGCGGAGTTGGAGGGTTGGGCCGCGGATACCATGAGAGGGGGGAATCAACAGGATTCCCCTCGGTCAGATCGAAAAGACACCAGACTCGGTTCCGAGGCAGGGAAGTGCTATGCAGATCCCGTATTCGGTCCCAGCCCAGCGATCTACGACTTGTAGCGTAAGCGCTTCTTGTGGCGGTTTGCTTTCATCCGCTTCTTGCGCTTGTGCTTGTTGATCTTGGTCTTTCGACGTTTTTTCAGCGAGCCCATGGTTAACTATGGTTTTTCAGGGAGACAGGGAGAATCAGGGGACGATCTTGTTCAGCGGGTATTCGATGATCCCTTCCGCGCCCAGTTCCTTGAGGTCTGGGACGAGGTGTCGGACAGCGGACTCGTCGATGATGGTTTCCACGGCCACCCAGCCGGCCTCGGCAAGTGAGCTGACCGTGGGACGGCGCAGCGAGGGTAGGCGCTCCAATACCGCGGGCAAGGACTTTTCGGGGAGGTTGAGCTTCAGTCCGACCTTGTCTCTGGCGGCCAGCGCGGCCTCGATCATGAGGACCATGCGCTCCATTTTCTGACGCTTCCAGGAATCTGCAAAAGCTGCTTTCGATGCAAAAAAGTGAGGGAAGGAAACAAGGAGCTCGTCAACAATGCGGAGTTTGTTTGCCCTGAGTGATGAGCCAGTCTCGGTAACGTCAACGATGGCGTCTACAAGATCAGGGACCTTGACCTCGGTTGCTCCCCACGAAAACTCGATGTCCGCAGTAACCCCCTTGCTCTGCAGGTAGCGTTTTGTAATTCCTAAGGCTTCCGTGGCGATGCGTTTTCCCTCAAGATCTTCCACGGTTTTAATTGGAGAATCCTCAGGAACAACCAGCACCCAGCGAGTCGGGCGCACGGTGGCTCGGGAATAGGGAAGCTCAGCCATGTCTTCCAGGTCCGCACCATTTTCATAGACCCAGTCATAGCCGGTAATTCCGCAATCGAGAAAACCGTCGTGGATGTAAGACCCGATTTCCTGAGCCCGGATCATAAAGATATCTAGCTCACCATCATCGGAGGAAGGCCGTAATCCTCGAGAGGAGGAATACACGTGAAATCCAGCCTTTGCGAGAAGGTGGAGGGTAGGCTCCTGAAGACTGCCCTTGGGCAGAGCTATCCGGAGAGTGTTCGCTGTGTCAGCCACGATAGACCCGGTTGGGGGCGGGGGTTTTACCTGCGGACGGCGGCGAAGCAACGCAAATATGACCTCCTCGCCATCAGGGTGGCTCCCCGTGGAGTCCTGCCAGATTGTTCGGGGTGGGGCCGAAGGGCCCCGGGGTCTGGTTCCCTGCTGCCGGTTTCGATGGGTGCTTTGTAGGCATCACACCCCACCATGGGCGTCCCATCAGGCCTGCGACAAGGCCCAGCGCACCACAGGAAGGTGCTCAGGGCGAACGGAGGCAAGTATTTCGTCCCGGAAGGCCTGTTCCTGAGCTTTATAACGTTCCAGCGTCTGCTCCGTGACGGATATCTCCCACATACGACGGGCGACCTCGTCCAGTGGATTTTTAAGGGGTTTGGGCTTCGGACGGCTATCTTCGAAGGATTCGTCTTCCATCAGGCTGTTTGTGCCAAGGAGATAGGGCGCCAGTTCGTTGACTTGGCGGTCACGGAGCTCCGCGGTGGCGTCCTGATCTCCTCTGAGCTGCATCAATTCGGGAAATAATGCACGAATCTTGCGCACGAGGGAGCCATGATTGTCGGGCTCGGCTCCCCGGATGCCCAGATCTTGAACGGCCCCGGCTAGTTCCTTAGTCACCCGGTCCTTTTCTAAGGTAAATGGAACTAACTTTTCGGAGTCGGAAGGGGAGTCAGCGGCGGGAAAAGAGCTCATTTTGATAAATAATCGGAGTAAAGTCAGCGAGGAGCGGTGCTCGGAAGGTGCTTTTGGACCTTCCTAAGGCACTTGTAACGGCAAAAAATTAGTTTGCGAGCTAAATTTTAAGATTTTGCTTTAGCCCTTAAATCTCAAAATGCTGGTATAAAAGGGCTATAACGGGAAGTGCTCCGAGCAAGATGATAAATAAATTTAGCAAAAACTTGTCAAATGAGACTAACTTTAATAAAATTTCCCCGTGAGTGCACCCTCTCAATTTCAACACCTCGCAGACGATCTCTGGCGACTGAGCCTTTCTGAGCTACGGGATTTTCAAGGAGTGATCACGAAAATCGTTGCTGCCAAAGAGGAAATCGCCGCGGTTTCGGAGACCTCGGCGGACGAGAGGGACCGGGTCGCCGCAAAGGAACTGAAAGAAATCCGGGACTACCTCGAAAATGATGATATCGCTCTCTCGGGACCCGAGGCGGTCGTTCTGGCAGCCTATTGCAAGCATCAGGAAGGGGCAGAACTNCTTGATTCCAAAGGACTAAACATTTTTCTCGATTCCTACGGTCGGAAGCCCGCAAACACCTCCACGGTGGTTGAAAAGCTTGGCAAACGGTCCTTGGTGGGCATTGAGGATGATGGACTGCACTCTCACAAGAAGTTCAAGCTGACGGAGATGGGACGTGACGAGGCATGGGAAATCCTGCTTCGCCTTCGACGAGGGCGGGACCGGGGCCGGGCGCANCTTACGGCCGTTATCTAGGTTTGCTTCTTGGTTATCTGGAACCGTGATTGTCAGNAGGATCTTACTGGAGTGCCCCGTTGGTTGAGCGGACGCAGGGGCTCAGAGTCGACCTGCTCCTGTATTACGCCTTGCACCCTTCTTCGGGTTACCCAATCCTCCGCGACCCATGAGCAAGGAGATATTGGAAGAGACAAGTGGATCTTTGACCCGGGCCGCCACGGAGGCCCGCGGACTGGCGATCGATGCCGTACATGCCTGTTCCTCCGGACACCTCGGGCTCCCTCTCGGGTGTGCGGAAATCGGAGCAGTTCTGTTCGGGCACACGATGCGCTATAACCCAGCCGCGCCGGGCTGGCTTAACCGGGATCGCTTCATTCTCTCGGCAGGGCACGGTTCGATGTTCCTCTACAGCTGGCTGCATCTTTCCGGCTATGATCTGTCACTTCAGTCCGTGAAGGATTTTCGCAAACTCAATAGCGTGACCCCGGGACATCCAGAGTTTGAGGAGACTCCCGGGGTGGAGGCGACGACGGGACCACTCGGGCAGGGCGTAGGAAATGCAGTGGGATACGCTCTCAGCGGAAAAAGGGCGGCGGCCCGCTATAATACCGCAGAGCACACGATTTTTGATCATCATGTCATCGCTCTTGCTGGAGATGGTTGCATGCAGGAGGGTGTTGCCCGTGAGGCAATTGCCTTCGCAGGGCATAGTGGCCTCGATAATCTGATCCTGATCTATGATAGCAATGACGTGACTCTCGATGCAATGGCGGAGGTCACCCAGAGCGAAGATGCTGAGTCGTATTTCGGATCAGTTGGATGGGACGCTGTTACCGTTGATGGACATGACCTCAACGCCGTGGCGGAAGCCCTGCAATCGGCCAAGGATAACGATAACGGAAAGCCGAAAGTAGTTATCGCCAAGACCCTGATCGGAAAGGGGATTCCGGAAGTTGCCGGAACCGCAGCAGGACATGGCGAGGGTGGAGCGAAGTTTGCTGAAGCAGCCCGGGAGGGTCTGGGGCTGCCTGCGGAGACCTTCTACGTGTCGGATGAGACAACTAACTTCTTTGCGGCGAGGAATGGCGTGATGAAGGATCACTTCGCTGTCTGGGAAAAAACCTATGAAGTGTGGGCATCCCAAAATCCCGGCCTTGCAGCAGAGTTGCAGGATGGGGTTGCCAAGTCTGTTCCTGAAGACCTTCTGGACAGAATCCCGGAGTTTGATGCGGATCACAAGGATGCGACAAGGGGATCTGGTGGCGTGGTAATCAATGCCGTCGCAAAGTTGGTTCCTCAGCTTGTGAGCGGATCGGCAGACCTCTATGGTTCGACCAAGAACTATATCAAGGACGATACGGATTTTAGTGCCAGTAACCCCTCAGGGCGTAACATCTGGTTTGGAATTCGTGAGCACGCGATGGGTGCCATCTGTAATGGAATTGCCTATGATGGACTCTTTCGTGCGAGCGGGGCGACTTTTCTTGTTTTCGCCGATTATCTGCGGCCGTCTATCCGGCTGGCTGGCCTGGCAGGCCTCCCGGTGACGTATATCTTCACCCATGACTCGGTGGGAGTCGGTGAAGACGGGCCCACGCATCAACCCGTTGAAACCGTAAGTGGCCTGCGTGTGATTCCGAATCTCGACGTCATTCGTCCAGCCGACCCGGAGGAGGTCGCAGGTGCCTGGGCCGCGGCCATGCATCGTACGAGTGGACCGACCGCNCTTATCCTCACGCGGCAGGGCGTCCCTAATCTCAGTAGTTTTCCGGTAGCGCAGCGTCGGCAGGGAGCCTCCCTTGGGGGCTACGTTCTGAAGAAGGAGGAGGGCGATTTGAAGGTGATCATCATGGCGAGTGGCTCGGAGGTTGAGCACGCCCTTGAGGCGGCGAGCCGGCTTGGGGAGGGCGTTCGGGTTGTCTCGATGCCCTGTCTTGAACGATTTGATCGTCAGGAGGATGCATACCGTGAAGCAGTACTCCCCGGGTCCTGTCAGAAGCGGGTTGCGATTGAGGCTGGCGTAACCAATCTGTGGTGGAAATATGTCGGAGCCGCGGGACAGGTTATTGGTATCGATCGGTTCGGGCTCAGTGCGCCAGGTAACGTCGTCATGCAGGAGCTCGGTATTACCGCGGACAAAGTGGTCGAGGTCGTCGAGGATCTGTAGTGTCCTGTCGATAGGCAGGCGACTCCCTTATGGTGCAGATTGAAAAAATCGGGGTTGCCTTTCCCGCCAGGTTATTGAACGTTTCCGCCCCCCGGGAGAGCTGGGGTCTCTCCGGGAAGCCCGTGGCACGGGCAGGAAATAGATGGGGAATCCGGTGAAAATCCGGAGCGGTCCCGCCACTGTATGGCCCGCATCAAGAATGCGGTCCGAGCCAGATTGCCAGCCTGGAAAGAAGGTTCAGAATACCCGCGTGTGACGGGTGTATTAGAGCAGATTATCCAGTGAAGAACTCTTTCATGGTGGCGACCAAGGTCACCACGTGCTTGTTGGGTGCCTTAGTCCTTTCGGACCGGGCATGGGGTCAGGAAATTGAGGAGATGGTGGTGGTGGCAAACCGGCTTGACACTCCGGTGCAGGCTGTTGGCAGCGCCTTGACCATTCTGGAAGGGGAATCCCTTCAGGAGCGCGGGATACTGACTCTCGAAAGTGCTCTGCACCTCGTGCCCGGAACCGGGATTGGTTCAGAAGGTGGCCAGCGTGGGTCCATCTCCGCCCTTCGCATGCGAGGGACCGAATCAGACCACACGCTCATGCGCATCGATGGGGTCAGGGTCTCGGACTCCAACATCTCACCCTTGAACCTGATCGGGGGAGACTCCCTGTTTGGCTACTCTTCAATCAATGTGCTGCGTGGCCCCCAGAGCGCTCTTTATGGGAGTGAGGCCATTGGGGGAGTCGTTGATCTGAATACCCGCATTGGATCCGGTGATCCTAGGAGACAGTTGCTTCTTGAGGCAGGGTCCTTTGGAAGTTTCCGCGGGGGAATCGAGCTCGAGGGCGCGAGTGACGATTTGCGATGGTTTATTGGGGGGAGTCGAGAAGAGACAGAGAACGACCGTGCCTCGAATGACTTCCAGCAGGATCTGTTTGCGATGCGGCTGGAACGGGACCTAGGAGCGGAGACGGTCGCTGGAGTAACTGCGCGAGGCTGGTTCAGTAAATTCATCAACCCCGGAAGCGTGGGAGGGTTTTCTGGGCCGGCTGAAGATCGCCGGGAAGCGGCTCTTCTCACGGGTTATTTAAGTCACCGGGTCAATGACCGTTTAAGGAGTCACCTGACGGCAGGTTTCTATCGTGATAGATTTGCAGAGAAGGGAGACTTTCCCTTTGAGAGTGATGCGGAGAAAGCCTCCATTGACTTGCGCAATGTTATGAGTTGGGACAGTGAGCATGAGACTGCTTTCGGAGGTCTTGCAGAGTGGAGTGCGTTCCGGTCTACTGCCACGCCGATCGATGAGCAGGGTTGGAGAAATGGACTCTACGCGAACCATCTCTGGCGTCCGGATTCGAAGACCTCAATATCGCTGGGCGGGCGCTGGGAGAATCTCGAGAGATGGGGGGATTCCCTTACCTGGCGTGCAACAGGAAGCTGGCAGACCCCTGGTGAGAATGTCCGTTTCCACGGAAGCTATGGAACAGGGTTTCGTGCCCCGTCCTATTTTGAACTATTCGGATCGATTCCAGCTTTTAATTTTACAGGGAACCCAGAACTCAAGGCTGAGCGCTCGAGGGGTTGGGATGCTGGAGTTGAGTGGAAGCCGTCGGAGAGCGTCCTCGTGGATCTGACCTGGTTCGACAACCGTATCAGGAACCTCATTGATTTCAGTCCTGCGAACATTGGACGGGCGACTACCCGCGGGATCGAGTTGAGCGCTCAGGGCAGGATTTTCGGTGATGCGATCGGTTGGAGAGGCTGCTACACGTGGCAGCAGGCCACCGACGATGTGACGAACACGCGCCTCGTANGAAGAGCCCGTCACCGGGGCAGTCTGGATGTCACGAGTGAGCCCGCTGAGGGCTTAATGCTGGGAGTGGGAATGACCTATGCCAACGGGATTGTGGACAATGATTTCTCGGCGTTTCCATCTGTTCGGAAGGACTTGGACGGCATTCTACTCATGCGGGCTTACTGCAACTACGAGATCAATGAATGCATCTCGCTTCATGGGAGGGTGGAGAACCTTCTCGACCGTAGTTATGAGGAAATTGCTAACTATCCTGGCCGTGGATTGGGGCTTTTTGGAGGAATTAAAGTTCGCTGGTAGGCTCCAGCACCCGCCCGGGAGCATGGACGCACTCTCATGTCCCGGGGTTGTGATTTCTCGTGAGTCAGCCCTCGTTCTCTGCCGGGGAGTCACCCAGATAAAGCAGTCGAGAGGCTGTATCGAGAAGAGCAGAGCTCTCTTTCAGGAAATCCATGCCAATGATTCCATCGACCGGTCTTCCAGAGCGGTCCCGGAAGGTATCCCGGATGGGACCAAGGGGAGTCACCGCGACCTCAAATTTGCGCACAAGCAATCGGCCGAAGAGGAGATTACTTATTAATGCGCTCCGGACGGAGGCGCGATCACCGGAAGCATCAATGATCTTTGAGCGTGATGCCATGGATGGAATTCCCAGACGCTTCGCGCTCTCGGCAGCCATGACCGTGACCTCTGCTCCAGTGTCGACAACCCACGTCAGTCGGCGGTCTTTGTAGCGGCATCCGACCAGAAGATGAGGGAGGCGTCCAGCTGGCTCCAGCGGTAGGGTATGGATACCCAGACCCTTCTGCCTGCCTAGTGCCGTAATGCTCCCCCTTTTTGTGTTGCCGGCTTGTGGGCCGGGAATCCAGAGGGTTCCCATTCTCAGGTCTACGAGGGATGCCAGTCCGTTGAGCGCATCGATTCCCAGTTGTCCGTCGTAACGGCTTGTTGCGGTGTGGCGTTTTGACGGGGGGGCCAGCATAAAGGGAAATGGCGCGGCGGTAACGTTTCCAGCTCCCAGTGCCCCCAGTCCTACCGACGATGTTACCGGACGTCCCAGTGCTCCCCTGCTGACCACCTTAACTGATTCCTCGGGAGTGATACCACAGGCTCTCGCAAGATCGTAATTGAGATCGGTGCTGTTGGCGCCCGAGTCTATAAGTAAACGAACCTTCCTGCTGTTGACTGTGAAGAGGCCGGAGTAGCGGCTATCCCCCGCTGTCCTTTTTAACCTGAGAGGCTCATATCCCAAGGAGGTGAGCCGGGTTTCACGAACAGTATTTGTCTGTAACCCGGTCCTCGTCGCACATTGCGTCAGGAGAGTAACAGCAAGAGCGGAAAGAATGAGACGCTGCAGCGGCCACATAACCGGATTATAGTCCGGGATCACCCAAATACGAATGACCAAACANGAAATGTCGGGTCATGGGGNAATCAGCAAAAGCGGACCGAGTGCTTTTTGGAAAGCCGCAGAATATCACCCGGCCCGGGTTGCACAGGGGCGTTAGGATCAGTCAGCTTTTCGCCATTGAGCTGGACTGCTCCTGTCGCAATGAACTGTTTCTTCAGTTCGCCATTCGACTTCTTCTGGCCGAAGCCTAATTCGTGGGCGTAGGAGGTGAGCTGAAGGACACTCATGCCATCCGGGAGGTCTCCCACTGGAAGCTCGGGAAGGTCTGAGCCCGCGAGGTCTTTTCGGGAGAACCGTGTCTCCCAGTCCTCCCGGGACGCCCGGCCCTCGGCGGGACTATGAAAGCGNGTCGTGATCTGCTGGGCCAGTTGCTTCTTTGCCTCCATGGGGTGCAGACTCTCGTCGCGCTTTTCCCCGAGAAGAAGAAGGTAATAGCGATCCATGAGCGCATCCGAGATGCTCATCAGCTTACCGAACATCTCACCCGGGGAATCGGAAACCCCCACGTAGTTGTCGTAGGACTTGGACATCTTCTTGACCCCGTCGGTGCCTTCAAGAAGAGGCATGGTCATCACAACCTGCTGGGCCATTCCTTCCTCTTTCTGAAGGTCTCTTCCAACGAGCAGATTGAATAGCTGGTCCGTTCCTCCGAGTTCGATATCCGCCCTGACCTCGACCGAGTCCCACCCCTGGACAATGGGGTATTGTACCTCATGCAGCCGTACTTCCTGCCCCTTGTCGATCCGCTTGCGGAAATCGTCCCGTTGGAGCATCTGCTGCATGGTGACACGCGCATTCAGGCGCAGGACCTGTTCAAAGGTCATCTGGCGGAACCAGTCACCATTGAAGACAACCTCTGTCCGTGCTTCATCCAGAACCTTGAATGCCTGCGTAGTGTAGGTTTCAGCATTGGCGATGATAGCTTCGCGGCTCAGGGGGGGGCGGGTCGCGCTGCGACCGGAGGGGTCTCCGATGGCAGCTGTAAAGTCGCCAATGATGAGGACGGCCTGATGGCCGAGCTCCTGAAATTGTCTCAGCTTCTCGAAAACAACTGTATGGCCGAGATGAATATCGGGGGAAGTCGGGTCAAGACCGAGCTTTGCTCGAAGAGGGCGTCCCTCCTTCAACTTTGACTCCAGTTCCCTCGGAGAGAGAACTTTGTCGGTGCCAGCACAAAGGGTGGCAAGGGCTTGGTCAACTTCCGCCGGCATGTCTGCATGCTTTCTACGCGAGGGAGCCGACTGGACAAGACAGATTCGCCATGATTAATCGTCCGTATGAGTGGAAAGGAGATTGAGCAGCCGCTTTCCATGTCCCCGGAAGACATCGAACCTGGACGGATTAAGTTCTTTGGGGTGTGTCATATTGTCTTTGGTAGCCTTGGCCTCATGAATGTCGCGTACGGCATCGTCATGCAGTTTCTTCGAGAGCCCCTGTTCAGGGTCACTCAAACCGGAGGGCCGGACCGGATACAGGAAATCCAGAACGTGATGTATCGGGATCTCGCNGTGTCCANCTGGATCAACATCGGAATGNCCTTGGTCGTNGGGATTCTCATTCTTCGAGCTGGCATCGCCCTGACGAAACGGCGCCAATCATCGGTGCGACTCTCGAATGCCTACGCCCTGTCCTCACTTATCGCAAAGGCGATTGGGATCCTTGTGTTCCTTTTATTAACGCTGCCCGTGATAGGAGGGGCCCTGACCGCGATGCTCGCAGAGAGCAATGGCGCGCTGCCGGAATGGACGGAACGCCTGCCGGTTCTGATTGGGGCAATTGGCGTGGGAGGATTTCTTCTCTCCACGATCTATCCCTTGTGCACCTTCGTCATGTTGAATAAGGACAACGTCCGCCAACATCTGGCAAAGCACGGCACCTGACCGCCGCTCCCGGCTGGTCGGTCCGCAGGCGTTCAGGGAGGAGCCTGGGGGTGAGACTCCGGGAGAGTGGGGCGACCGACGGGACTCGAACCCGCGACAACCTGAATCACAATCAGGGGCTCTACCAACTGAGCTACGGCCACCATCTCCGGAGCCGGAAGCTGAGGGATCGGGGGAAACGATTCAAGGGTAAAAGATCGGAGGAGCAGTTAGAGCTCCCTTAAAAGGAGGGGTCTAACGTCCTTTACGCCACACCTAAGATTCCCTAAGACCTTTACGTCTCCATGGACCTGCTGGCACAGAAAATCGGTTACCAGTTCAAGAATTCGTCTCTCCTCGTCCAGGCGTTGACTCACCCCAGTCGGGCCTCAGAACACCGGAATGAAACAGGGGACAACCAGCGGCTGGAGTTCCTTGGCGACGCGGTTCTTCAACTTGTCCTTACCAACCACCTCTATTGCAGCCTTCCGGATGATGCGGAGGGGAACCTGACAAAAATCCGGGCCGGCCTGGTCTCCAAGCATGCCCTTGCATCCTGTGCCCGGAGATTGGGTCTGGGGGAATATCTGAGGCTGGGCAAGGGAGAAGAAGCAAGCGGAGGGAGAGATCGTGACTCCAACCTTGCGGATGCCATCGAGGCTCTTCTTGGAGCGGTATTTCTTGATGGGGGGATCGCATCCGCAACGGAGGTCATTATGCGCCTGATGAGTAAAGATCTGGGCAGTGTTTCGGACGAGGATACCGGCAACCCGAAAGGGCGTCTGCAGGAATTACTTCAGGCGATCCGGAGAGAGAGCCCGGTGTATCGAGTACTCGATGAGAAAGGACCGGACCATCTGAAGCAGTTCCGTGTTGAAGTTCTCTGGAATGGGATATCTCTGGGAAAAGGGGGTGGCTCGAGCAAGAAAAATGCGGAAACGGATGCCGCAAGGGATGCCCTTGAGCGCCGAAGCTGGGAATAATACGAGCAGACCTCTTCTTTGGAATGATGGAGCGACGCCACCTTGTGAACCGGAGACCCTGTCCCGAATTGCCTCCCGTTGCGGAGGTTCTCACTGCGTCTGTCACTGCGGTATTCGGGCGGAATTATAACCATGATTTCTATCATGCGTCGCTTCGGTATGCCCAGTCCCTGTGGCTGGAGGGTAAGGCTGCGCAGGCCCTGTTGCAGCTGAACAAGGCCTTCATGGCGGATCTCCGTGGAGGTGAGCAGATTCTTGCCGCCTGGCCTTTGCCCTACGCGGCCAAGCGCTGGGTGATGTTGCATTGTCCGGGGAGTGATTTTCTCGGAAACCCGGTCCGACATTATCAGCACCTCGCCACGCGCGTTAGTGGGATCCGTGCAGGGCTGCGCCGTTGGCGGGCCTGGGGTTGCTTCCATCTCGCAGAGAAAGTGCTGGATCATCACGACTATCCTCGGGACGAGAGGCAGATTGAGAACGAGGAAATCTCCATACCTTCAGCGGCAGAGGTGTTCGATCACCTTGAGAGGACGGGGCTGCCTGATGAGGCGGGACTGCTCCACGAGGTCCTCGCTAAGGCCTGATATGCGGGGAGAGGGGAGACCCGCGATGAGAAACTTTGATTCTTGAGCGGAATGCGTTCTCGAGTTCTCATGGCAGGGTCTTTTCACGCTCTCGATTCATGAAAGCCCTGAGTCTTTTACTTCCTTCCACCTTGGTTCTGCTGGTTTGTGCGGCAAACATCGCGGTTCCCGGTAGTTCTTCCCATCAGAGAACGGTTCTCTCCCGTGGATTTGTAACAGAGGGGGCCTCGATCGGGGATGTGAACGGGGATGGTCACCACGATCTTGTCGCGGGCACCCACTGGCACGCTGGCCCTGATTTCAAGCGTAGCTACCGCTATTATCCCGGCGAAGCTGTCAATCCCAAGGGATATGCCAACAGCTCTTTCCTCAGCTGGATCATCGATGTCAATTCGGACGAGCGGAATGATATTCTCCAGATCGCCCATGGCCCCGCCTTTCATCTCGACATCTACCTGCAGCCTGAAAAGGGAAGCGAGATTGAGGAGTGGCCAAAGCACAGGGTGGTGACCAGTTTTGGTGGAGAGTCCCCCCATATGACTGATGTCACCGGGGATGGAAAGCCAGAGCTGGTAGGGCTCCGGAAGGGTGTCTGGGGGTTCTACCATGCGGACTGGAACGAGGTGACCAAGCCGTGGTCCTTCCACGCCATCTCCGACGATACGAAGGCTGGTCACTACACTCACGGCCTTGGGGTAGGTGATCTCAATGGGGATGACCGGCCCGATATAATCTGGAAAGAGGGCTGGTATGAGTGCCCCGAGAACCCAACCGGAAGCCAATGGAAGTTTCATAAGTTCCAGTTTTCGCCCCAGGGAGGCGGCCAGATGCTGGTTTACGATATCGACGGGGATGGCGACAACGACATCGTCACGAGCCTGTGGGCTCATGGGTGGGGCCTCGCCTGGTTTGAAAATGAGAAGAGGTCCGGCGGAATTTCTCTCAGCAAACATGTTATCATGCCCTCTGACGCCAAGCCGGGAGCAGGAGGAGTTGCGTTCTCACAACATCACTCCATGGCGCTGGGAGATTTTAATGCCGACGGCCTCATGGATTTCGTCACCGGCAAGCGCTGGTGGGCTCACGGTGGAGGAGACCCCGGGGCTGATCAGCCCTCGGTCCTTTACTGGTTCGAACTGAGGAGGAGCGAAACACATGGGGTCGAATTTATCCCGCATCTGGTGGACACGGATTCCGGAGGCGGCACCCAGGTCGCGGTGGGGGACCTCGATGGGGACGAGAAAACGGACATTGGGGTTGGGAATAAGAAGGGCGTATACATTTTCCGGACCCGCTAGGGCATCTGTCACTGAGCAGTTTACCGGCCATTGACCGGGCCCGGTAGCGAAAGGGCTTTCCGTGGAGTGACCGGCGAACTGTCGGTTTGCCTGTTCGTTGCCCGGTTCAGGAAATCTCGATGCAGGATTGCCTCTTCCCGGGAGGCCACCTACATATGAGGTGTCATTGAGTCATTCATAAGCCCATGAGTCATTCCAGCAGCCGTAAAGTCCTGCGGATTGTCAGTGCCCTGCTTTTTCTCGCAGGGTTGACGGTCCTCTCCGCCCAACCGGGCGATACCATCTACCAACGGGGATTCCTTAGCATCGAGGAGGCCCATAAATCCATCGAATTACCCGATGGCTACTCCCTTGAGCTGGTCCTCAGTGACCCGCATATCGAGGAGCCGGTCGCCTGTGCATTCGATGGAAACGGTGTTCTCTATGTGGTTGAGATGCGAACCTACATGCAGACAGCTGACGCGACGGGCGAGCAGGAGCCCAGAAGCAGGATCTCTCGACATGAGGATACGAACGGAGATGGAATCTACGACAAGCACAGCGTGTTCATTGACAACCTGCTTCTTCCCCGGGCGGTTCTGCCGCTGGATGACCGGGTGATGGTGCACGTGACCAATACCCTTGACCTATGGAACTATCGGGACACCGATGGAGATGGAGTTGCGGATGAGAAGGTGAAGATCTATGAAGGAGGAAGAAGGGGAGGAAACATGGAGCACCAGCCCAGTGGGCTAATCTGGGCGCTCGATAACTGGATCTATATTACCTATGAGAATCGTCGCTACAGATACACCAACGGCAAACTGCAGATGGAGCGGATTCCGCGTGGGGGTGGTCAGTGGGGCCTGACGCAGGACGACTGGGGACGGTTGTATTATTCCACGGCGGGGGGAGAAAATCCGGCGTTCTTTTTTCAGCAACCTCCTGTCTACGGCATGCTGGACCTGCCGGGACAGACTGGCCGGGATTTTCGAAGAGTGTTTCCAACTGCTGAGATCCCTGACGTGCAGGGTGGACGTGGGCGTGTCGGATCCAATGGCGGCCTCAATAATATGACTGGTTGTGCGGGTCAGGGAATCTTCCGGGGGGATCGTCTTCCCGAGGACATCCGGGGCGACTTGATCATTCCAGAGCCGGTAGGACGGTTGATCCGTCGAGCCTCTCTTGAGAGAAAGAATGCCAGAACCGTGCTGACCAATGCCTATCCCGGGTCGGAGTTCATCCGCACTCGTGATGCCAATTTCCGTCCGCTCTGGGCCGAAACTGCGCCAGATGGGCGGATGCTGCTTGTGGATATGCACCGGGGCATCATCCAGCAGGGAAACTGGACGCGTCCGGGCAGTTACCTCCGGGGAGTGATCGACAAGTGGGGGCTCGACAAGAATATAGGCAAGGGACGGATCTATCGCCTCGTGCACAAGGATTTCAAGCCTGGGCCACAGCCGCGGATGCTGGAAGAGACGACCGTGGAACTATTGAAGCATCTCTCCCATCCCAATGGCTGGTGGAGGGATACCGCCAAGAAATTGATCATTCTTCGCAAGGATCGTGAGTCTGTTATTCCAGCCCTCAAGGAACTAGTTCGGCAGGGGAAGACGGAACTTGGCAGGGCCAATGCGCTATGGACGCTTGAGGGGATCGGGGCCGTGGAAGCAGATACAGTCGCCTCAGCGCTGGGAGATGATTCCATCATGGTTAAGGTTCAGGCGCTCAGGGTTGGTGAGCCTCTGATGGGAGAGGGTGACCAGATGGTAGCTTCCTCCATCCTTCAACTGGGAGAACTGAGCGGAAGCCCCAATGCCGAGGTGGCGACTCAGCTGATTAATTCCATTGTGCGGAGTGGAACCCAGAATGAGGACCTGCTGGCGCTCGCAGATGAAGTGGCCCGATCCTTCGAGGGAAATGATGCGGTCAAGGCCGTGGTCAGCAAGAGTGCAGGCATGCGGGCGCAGGCAATGGCTGCAGCTGAAGCGCGCAGAAAAGATGCTCAGCTCGCCCACTCCATGGAGAAGGGAAAAGTGATCTTCAACCAGCTTTGCTACCCCTGCCATGGCCCTAATGGGAAAGGAACGCCAGTACCTGATGGGAAGCCAGGTCAACTCCTTGCGCCTTCGATGGTGCTGGCCCCGCGTATTATCGGGAGCGGCAGCACGATGATCCGCACCATCCTGCATGGTCTTACCGGGCCACTTGACGGCAAGAGCTATCCCGGACTGATGGCTCCCATGAATTCACAGGACGATCAGTGGATCGCGGATATCGCGACCTATGTACGGAACAGCTTCGGGAATAAGGCATCGCCGATCACCAAGGATTTCGTGGCTGCGATTCGCGAGGAGACCAGAGGCCGAAGCACGCCTTTTACGCTGCCGGAACTGGAAGCACTCGATCCTCCCATGCTGGTTAACCGCGGGGATTGGACGCTTACCGCGAGCAATGGAGCCGATGGCTGTAAGAATGCGATTGATAGTGACGGGGGCAGTCGCTGGTCCTCCGGGAGGACCCAGAGAGGTGGAGAGTGGTTCCAGATCGAGCTTCCGGATCTATCAAAGGTCAGCGAGGTCATCCTCAATGCGGCACCCTCAACAGACGATTACCCGAGGGAATATGAGGTTGTGGTAATGGCCAATAATGAATGGAGTGAGGTCCTCGCCAAGGGTTCAGGTGATGGTCCTGTCACCGTGATTGGCCTCCCCCTCGTGAACGCCAAGATTATCCGGATTACCCAGAGGGGCCGGGCGAATGGTAAGCACTGGTCGATTCACGATCTCCAGATCAAGGGTAAGAAGCTCTAGATCTGGCTTTCCGGCCACACCCACTTCCATCCGCGGCGGGATGGACCATGGCGGTAAGGCAGGGAGTATCCACGAGGGGTCTACCTCTTGGGATAATCCTGGTTCTCGTCGAGGTCCGCGTCAGTGATCTTGTCGGAGGGGACTCCCTCCGAGGGAACCTCTGCCTGTGCACACCAAGTGATTGCGTTCAGGACGATCGTACGAAAGTCATCATGGCCCCAGTTGCGGTGAAAGTGTCCTCCGGTGAATCCGAAGCCGCGACCACCGTCAGGGCGCTCGTAGGCCCAGGCCAGATGCTGTATTTCACCCCGCTCAAGGGCGGCCTTTACGTGTTGGTTGCCGGAGTGAAATCCATTTCTCCGTCTCATGGTGCTGGCGGGAGGGTGCGCGGAGAGAATGGGAGTGATCCCCTTCATTTCCTCCCGGAAGCGCATGTGGAAGTACCATTCATCACGAATCTTGAATGGTTGAACACCGCGTGTGATCGGGTGTTCTGGAAGTTCCTCGAAGTCTGCATCCCAGTGGGGGTTGACTGACCAGTTTCCTTCGAAGTAGCCGCCGATCCAGTCGAGGAACTTCGCTCCTGATTTACCCTTGGGAACCTCAACCCCGTAGTGGAGGCAGACCAGTCCACAACCGTCCTTTAGTTTCAAATCCAGACCATCCAGATGCTGGTTTGCCATGTGACGTCCCCCACCATCACAATAGAAGATGATACAGTCGGCGTCCTCAAGCTCCGTGGCATTGGCGGGCCATCCCTTGGCGAGGTGTACCTCTGCTTCGAGATGATTCCCCATGTGCTTGTTCAGTTGATTGGCTAGGAGAAGGCAGCCTGCCCTGTGTTCGTGCTGGTCATAACCGTGGCTTCGGTGACCAGCCATGAAGATGACCTTCTTCTTGTCCTGATCGTTCGATGCTGCCTTTCCGTCCTTATTCCCGAGGAGGGCTGGCCCGGTAAAGGCAACGAGAAGAACAGCTAAAAGAGCGGCTACTGCAGTTTTCATATTCAGCCCCGATACCATACTATCAGGGGCGGGATTGCAACTCGGCCGTTCAACCGGATCTGTTGAGGCCGATGTAATCAGATCAGGCAACCGGAGGACCAGCCAGCTGGAGCTATTTTACCCTCATAAGGCCCTTCATGATCCGCCAATGTCCGGGGAACGTACAGACGAAGTCATACTGACCCTTTTGTCCGGGCGAAGTGAATTCGAGAACCTCTGTTTCTCCGGGGAACACGAGTCCGGTGGCCGCAATAACCTCTGGAATATCCGGGACGTAGCCCAGCTTCACCGCAGTCGGATGGTCTTTCAACATCAGGTCGGCCTCGGTGCCCATCTTCTCCAGAGAACCAGGTTTGCCGATGACAATGTTGTGGGGCATGGAATCGGTGTTTTCAAAAATGAGCCTGATACGCTTCCCCGCAGGCACATCGAAGACTTTCTTGTCGAAGAGCATCTGTTCCTTAACGGACTTCAGGACCACGGTTACCATTTCGGATTCCTTACCGGGCTCCGGATTCTCCGTGCTCCTACCCTGTGACTGGACACTCTTCTGGAGAACATCCGCGAACTGATCTCCCTTTGCGGCCCGTTCCCGCAGGTGTTTGATCAGAGCGGCCCGGGCATTCCCGGTAGCATTCTTGCCAAAGTGAGAAGCAATCGAAATCACGGTTCCACCCAGTCCGGATTCGCTTGTCTCCTGCAGGTAGATGTCATCATACCATGCAGTGCCTGTCTGGCCTCCGTAACCCCCGTAGAGAGCATGAATAACGATTTCCGTCGCGCTCCCGGAGTCAAAGTCGACTGAGTATTCTGCCCAACCGGTTGTTCCCCGGACAGCCTTGGTGCGATGCCCGACCCCGTGCACGTTGAACATGGATCCGCTGCCCTGCACGTTTTCGGTCCGGATCCATCCCCCGAGGCGATAGCGGGTGTTGCGCTGAACCTTGATTGAGGCAGCCCACCCGGAGTCTGAACTCTGGTCGCTGGTGACTTTCAGGCACATACTCCCATTCCGGCCTTCCTCGACGGCAGAGAAGGCCGCATTCCGCGATCCACCGTGGAATCGTGGATTCCAGCCATCAGGTCGATTACCACTAATGTTTTCGATGTTTCCGTTGTGGAGGATATCTCTGGGACCCTCGGTTTCCTTGGGTCTGATACGATCCAAGGCGCTTTTCACAAAGGCTCCTCCATGCCGGCGGGCGGCCACCTGGAAAGCGTCATGAAGAACAGGATCGTTCATGATAGCGGATGAGTCCGTAGTGATGAGCTGGACGAGTGCGCTTCCAATCTCGGGGGAGTTGCCAATGGTTGAAAAGGCGAGGAGGAGATCCAGAAGAACCCTCGGTTCCNTGATGGTNATTTTGCCGTTCGAGATGAACATTTTAGCAAGCGTGTCATCCAGAGGCGCATTCCGGAGTGCAGCCCTCCGGAGGCCGGCATCCTCCGANGAGAGAGCTCTTTTAATAGTTTCGAGGTCGAGCGAACCGTTTCCGGCCTTGGCATAGAACTGGTGGATGTTCTTAACCTTATTCACGGGGCGGTCCTTTTCGACAGCCGCCCGCTGGGCCTCCATACGCCAGAACATGTTGCTGCTGNCGAAATCGACTTCGTAGGGATCATTGGGAGAGCCCTTGGGGTAGATCCTGTAGATTCGTCCGTGCTGTTTATCCCGGTGCGGGGTGACATAGGCGTTCCCCTTGCCGCGTTTGGCGTCCAGTCCCGAGGACCCCTTATTCGGGGTCGGGTTGTGCTGGATGACGATATTGTACCAGTCACAGATCCAGAGTGCTCCATCCGGCCCGACCTCCGCGCAGACGGGTCCGGACCAGGCATCAGCAGAGTTATAGATGTTGTTCGGTTGTTGCTGGAGTTCGAATCCGGCACCCTTGGCTTGGCGGGTCCACTGGCCGACGAGCTTGCCGGTAGGCGCGCAGATGAAGGCGATATTGTTCCAGTAACCCTTGGGAAATCGTCGGGAGGTGTAGAGGGCGTGTCCCGCGGCGGCTGTGTAGCGGTGGTGAGCATCGACCTGTCGGATATCCGTGGAACTCGGGAAGAAGAGGGGGTTATCGTCTGCCCTTGGAGTGCGGGGCTGGCTCAGGCCGGCCTGTTCGTAATAGCGGCGGGGGAAGGTGAGGTAAAAACTGGGGTTTGCGTTCGCTGTTGAGCCATGGATGTCAAACTCCTCGGAGAATCCAAGGCCCCAGGTGTTGTTGGTAGTGTTCTGGAGAAACTCCATCGCACTTGCGTCCGGCTTGAATCGAAAGACCCCTGTGCCGAAGCTATGATTTTTTCCACCAACTTCTCCCCCGAATCCGGAATACCCTGTCGTTGCCCAGATCCAGTTATCTACCCCGTAGCGGAAGTTGGATGTTCCCGCGTGGGTGTCGCCTGTTCGAATCCCCGTAAAGAGGACCTTGCGGACATCAGCCACGTCATCCCCGTCGGTATCCTTCAGGAAAAGGGCATCTGAACCGTTTGTACAGATGACTCCACCGTTTGCGAAAACCATGGTGGTGGGAATCGATAGTTTGTCGGCAAAGACCGTAAACTTGTCAGCCCTTCCATCCCCGTCAGTATCTTCACAGATCTTGATTCGATCATTCCCGATGTTACCCGCTTGCAGGTTGTTCGGGTAATCAATGGTTTCCACGACAAAGGCCCGACCCTTCTGATCCCATGCGATATAAATCGGGTTAACGATGTCAGGTTCAGCAGCAAAAAGGGACAGCTCGAAGCCCGGGGGAACCTGGGCAAGCTTNATGGATTCCTCGGGAGAAAAAGGCTTTGGGACCTTAGTGACCAGCTTGCGCTTGATGTAGCCGGGCAGCTTGACGTCCATCATTTCAAANTCCGGGATTTTGAGTGCAGTAAGTTTGCCCCGGGTTTCGTCACCGACCGCCCAGTAGACTGCACGCTTGAGAAGGTCATGAAAATTGGGCTGGTCCCAGACACGGTGATCATGCCCGGAGGCGGTGTAAAAAACTCGGCCCCTGCCTTGCGTCCGGATCCAAGTCCAAGGCTCTCCATCCCTCTCCTGAAGGATGGTTCGATCGGAGCCATGTCGTTCATGGACATAGGTTTCATCCCAGGCAGTNAAGCCATTATAGCCCTTCGTGATTTCATGGGTAGAGTTGACGGTCCGGGGGGAAAATTCGGTGCCGCCGTGTGACTTGAAGACTCCCCCGACCAGTTTGACGAACGCCTCTGATTTTCCNTAGCATGCGGAGGCAGAGTGAATAGGAAGAAAACCACCACCTCTTNCGACGAAATCAACCAGAGCCTTCTCCTGTTCGGGGGGCATCGGACCGCGCTGGGCCCAGTTCCCATACATAAGGACCGCGTCGAACTGANCCAGGGTGCGGGGGTCAAGAGCCTCGGAAGGTTGTTCGAGGTAGGTCAGGTTGATTCCATCGTCGCCCAGGTGTTTTTTGAGCACGCGGTAGCGAGTGATCGGATCGTGTCCCGGGTGGTTTTTCGTGGGAGCACCGAAAAAGAGAACCTCAAGGCGGCGGGCATTCTCACGCGGGGAAATCAGCGGTGCAGCAAAGGCAGCTACCGCGAGCGCAAGGGTAAGAGCAAGGGGCATGTGCTTCATGGGAGATACTTAAGACGCAGAATCCGGGAGACCGTATGTGGATCAGCAGGTCTCTGGAACAAGAAAATCAGAGGANCTNTACCTAGTGGAATTATCGCGCCGGCTTCAGGAATTCNACGCACATCGCATTGGCGACTTTCACCTCGTTGCCGGTTTCCATCAAGGTGCCATCGTCCCTGATGCGAAAGACAGGGACGTTCCCCGATCTTTGTCCCGCAACAAGCAGCCAGCGACCGTCAGGGGCGACACCAATGTTGCGGGGAATCTCTACCTTTGCCGGGATGGTCTGAATCCTCTGTATCCGGCCTTCCTCGAGAATCTTGAAAACAGAGATGGAGTCCCGGCCCGACCCCTCGACGTCCCGGTTGGCTGCGTAGAGAAAATTCCCGTTCGGGTGAACCCTNATTTCGGAGCAGCTCATTCCTTCGAGNTGGACGTCCCCGGGGAGAGAGCGGACCTCTTGCTTGGCCCGACCAAGAAGCCCGTTTTCAGGGTTCCTGTCNTATACCGCGACGGTCAGGTGCAGTTCGGTGAGCACGTATGCATACCGCCCATCCCTGCTGAATTTCATGTGGCGTGGTCCAGCGCCAGGGGTCGTGGGAGCGGCGCCCGTTCTTTCAAGAGTTCCGCTCGCTGCGTTTAAGCTNTAAATTATGACCTGATCGATTCCCAGGTCCGGGGAGTAGGCGAACTNATTATCGGGGCCTGGGTAGATTGAGTGGGCGTGGGGTCCTTTCTGGCGCNTGGGATTGATACTGGAGCCCTCGTGCTGGTGGGCGGACGCGGACTTTACGAGAGATCCATCTTCGTCGATTCTCAAGGCAGCAACACTGCCACTTCCGTAGTTGGCAACCATGAGGCATGTTCCTGTAGTGTCCACCGAAACATGGCAGGGTCCTGTGCCCTCTGAAGGCTGAAGGTTAATAGGCTTGAGCAGGTAATCTTCTGCAATTTGAAAGGCCGCAACCCGATTTCCATCGCCTCTTGCGGTTGAGTAGAGATATTTCCCGTTGGGATGCAGGGCGAGAAATCCCGCCCCGGATATTTCGGCGGCAAGCTTCGGTTCTGAGAGTTGGCCCGTCTCAGTATTAAGATCACAGAGGTAGATGCCCTTGCTCTCACCTCTTCCCTGTGTTCCGAGATACACTTTCGTAGTCCCTGCGTAAGCCAAGACCTTGGAAAAGAGGAGGAAGCTGACCAGGAGCCGGAAAAGTGTGCGTTTCATGTTCCGTAATTGATGGAAAATCGTGGGCCCTCTGCAAGCCTTGGATTTAGAGAACATCCTGCCAAGTCAGGAGGGGGAGCTGGATTNGGGCAGTAATCCGTCTCCTGAAGGCACAGCCTCTGCTGGAATGCTGTTCTTGCGGTAGGAGCCGGGAAAAGATACGAATGCTCACGATGCGATATTTCTTTTGTCTACTCACACTGGTTACCGTGGTTGGGGCCGCTCCAGTGGTGCCGGGAAAGGAGAGTAAGGCGTTCCGCGAGATTATGGCCGCAGTGGCTGATCCGGTGGAAGATGCGGTGCACCAGAAGGTGAAGTTTCGCATCAACCATATCATGATGGAAAAGGACTGGGCCTTTGTGGACGCCCTTCCCCTGACGATGGAGGGCAAGAGGATCAATTACGCGGGCACCATGTTNGAGGAGTGGATTGAGGAGGCAGATGAAGTGCTGTGGGTCCTCCTGCGCTATAAGAGAGGCCGATGGTATATCGTGGAGAGAGAGTTTTTCACCACGGAGGCAACTTGGATCGATTGGCCACAGTACTTTCGTGCGCCGAGGGGAATCTTCCCGAAGCGGGAGATCAACTAGGACGCCCTTGGAAGGGCAAACGGCATCCATCTGAAAACATACCCAATATGATGAAACAACCCATCCTCCTGATTGTCGTGATGGTCCTGAGCTCCACGGTTCTCTGGGCTGAGCGTCCCAAGATCGGATCAGTCGTCCGGCACGATCCGGCCTTTGATAAACTTATTGCGAAGGATGCTGAGATTGAAGTCCTTGCCTCCGGGTTTGTCTGGTCCGAGGGGCCTGTCTGGGACAGGAAAAACCAACGACTTCTCTGGTCCGACGTTCCCGCGAACACGATTTACCAGTGGTCAGAGGACAAGGAAGGCCACTCGGTTTTCATGACCCCGTCNGGATACACGGGGGTTACCGCGGGATATCCAGAGCCGGGGTCCAATGGTCTTTCCTTCGANGCCAAGGGTCGTCTCATCTCGTGTGAGCATGGGGACAGGAGGGTTGCGATGCTGACCCCGGAAGGTGGAAAAGTGACCCTTGCCGACAGATACAATGGGAAAAGGTTCAACAGCCCGAATGACCTCGCGATTCATTCCACCGGCGCTATTTATTTTACGGATCCTCCCTACGGGCTTCCGAAAAGAGAGAGGGATCCCCGGCGCGAAACCGAGTGGTTCGGAGTTTACAGGATTGAAAAGAGCGGCGAGGTGACCCTTCTTTCCAAGGAGTGTGACCGCCCTAATGGGATTGCTCTCTCGCCAGATGAGAAGAAACTTTATGTCGCCCAGTCGCATGGTCCGAAGCCCTATATATTTTCATGGGATATCAAGGCGGATGGAACCCTGGGGCCCCAGAAAGTGCTCTTCGACTGCTCCACCTTGGCCCGGAAGTATCCGGGGGCTCCCGACGGAATGAAGGTGGATAAGGATGGCGTTATCTGGACCACCGGACCGGGAGGAGTGCTTGTTATTTCGCCGGAGGGAAAGCTCCTCGGGCATATCCTGACTGGTCAGCGTACCGCTAACTGTAACTGGGGTGACGACGGGTCGACCCTCTACATGACGGCCGACTTCCATGTCTGTCGGATCAGGACTCTGACAAGGGGAGCTGGCTGGTAGGAGTGGAGCGGTCCGGTGAGAGAGGTCCAGGACGGAAGCGCTTCCATTGGCTTCCTTGTCTCAGTGACAGGCGTAGTCCAGTGCAGCCGTCTCAGGCCAGAACTTCCTCGACGACTCGTGCCTTCTCAACTCCGGTGAGACGGAAGTCCAGTCCTTGGAAACGGTAAGTCAGCCGCTCGTGGTCGATCCCAAGCTGCCTCAGCATTGTGGCATGGAGATCATGAACGGAGACGTGATCCTTGGCGACCGCGTAACCAAGCTCGTCCGTCGCGCCCCAGCTGGCACCACCCTTGATACCGGCACCAGCCATCCAGATCGAGAAGGCCTGAATGTGGTGATCCCGGCCACTGCCCTGCGCCATCGGGGTGCGCCCGAACTCNCCCCCCCAGATAATNAGGGTNTCCTCCAGAAGNCCACGCTCCTTGAGGTCCTTGACGAGCGCTGCGGTGGCCTTGTCAATATGACCGGCAACGGTGTTGATTGCGCCCTTGACGTTGCCGTGATGGTCCCATCCGCGGTGGTAGAGCTGGATAAAGCGAACGCCGCGTTCGGCAAGACGTCGAGCAACGAGGCAGTTGGAGGCGAATGATCCGTCCCCGGGCTTGGCTCCGTAAAGGTCGAAGACGTGCTTNGGCTCCTTGGACACGTCGACAAGGTCCGGGACCGAGGCCTGCATCTTGAAGGCCATTTCATACTGGGCGATTCTGGTGGCAATCTCGGGATCATTCTGCCTCTGGCCGAGCAGGTTGTTGAGTCCGTTTATGGTGTTCAGGAGATCCCCCTGGTTATCCCGTGATACGCCAGCGGGGTTATTGACGTAGTGAACAGGGTCTCCCTTGGAGTTGAATTTGACACCTTGGAATCGCGAAGGAAGGAATCCACTGTGCCACTGCCGAGCGGCAATGGGCTGGTCCTGTCCGCCTCCGGACGAGGTCATCACGANAAACCCGGGAAGCTCATCGGTGTCTGCCCCAAGTCCGTATAGAAGCCATGACCCCATGGAGGGTCGACCTGGGATNACCGACCCAGTATTCATGAAGGTGTGAGCAGGGTCATGGTTTATCTGCTCAGTAGACATCGAATTGATTACTGCGATGTCATCCGCGATCGATCCGATGTTGGGGAAGGCAGAGGACATGAGCCTCCCGCATTCACCATAAGGTTTGAATTCATGTTGTGGGCCAAGACATTTCAGTTTGTTACGGCTTCCCTGAAGTTGTGCGAGTTGCTGTCCCTTGGTGAAGGATTCCGGCATGGGCTTTCCGCTGAGCCGGGCCAGTTCCGGTTTGTGGTCCAGGGTCTCAAGATGGGAGGGGCCGCCTGCCATGCAGAGATGAATGACTCTTTTGGCTTTCGGCGCGAAGTGTAGTTTCTCATCCAGGACACCCNTCCACTGGGGAGCAGCCTGTGTCTCCTGNCTCAGAAGATAAGCGAGTGCGGCACTGCCAACGGAGTAGGATGAGCCCTTGAGAAAGGTCCGTCGGTTAATCGCATTTATAAGCTGTTCGTTCATGACAGAGAGAATGATGGGGGTTCCTCTAGTATCTTGTAATTGTCTCGTGCAGGTTGAGAAGGGCTCTGGTGACCGAAGTAAAGGCCGCCAGGTCCATGGGATTGGCCTCTTTTCCTGCGGGATGCAGTCCCACTTTCAGCAGCTCATTGGCTTCCTGCGGGCTTTGTATGTAACGCTTGAGCTGTCGGTCGTAGAGGGCCTTNAGGATTTTGCTTTCCTCNGGATGAGGCTTTCGCTGGAGGAGTTTCTGGAAGCCAAGAGCCAGCCGCTCCTCAAAGGGTCGGCTGTCGCCCGTGAGATTCTCGGCAAGGACGCGGGCGGCCTCCACGAAGGTGGGATCATTGAGAAGATTAAGAGCTTGCTGTGGGGTNTTGGAGCTNTCCCGGCTTGCNGTACATTCCTCCCTTGGGGGAGCATCAAATGCAACGAGCATGGGATGCAGGAAGCTTCGCTGCCAATGCATGTAAACCCCGCGGCGATACTGATTCTGGTCGTTATGCTGCTTATAGGTCCTCTTTGGAAAGTTCAGTTCACGGTAGTAACCCGCCGGCTGGTAGGGTCGGGCGCTTGCACCGCCAATCGTTGGATTCAGCAGGCCCGACACTGCGAGGGCATTGTCGCGGATAAANTCTGCAGGCAATCGGCGGGCATTCTGCCTCGCATAGAGGCTGTTGTAGGGATCAGATCCTGTCAGGTCCCGGGGAGCGTTGGAGGATTGCTGGTAGGTTTCGGAGGTGAGGATCAATTTGACAAGGTGCTTGATATCCCAGTCGCTCTCCATGAACTCGACCGCCAGCCAGTCAAGCAGCTCCGGATGAGTGGGCCACTGGCCCTGATTTCCGAGGTCCTGCAGGTCGCGCGANAAACCAGTGCCCAGGAACAGAGCCCATACCCGGTTGACAAAGGCCCGGGCGGTGAGTGGGTTNTCCTTGGAAGATATCCATTGTGCNAGATCGAGCCGCGTCAGCCGTCCCTGATCGGGCTTTGATTGTTGGTTTTCGCTGGTAAGAAAAGCTGGCAGCGCCGGCTCANCNNCCGGACCGGACCGGTCCATCCAGTCTCCTCTAGGCAGGATCCGGATCTCGCGTGGATTCGTGGAAAGGGTGACGAGAGTCATGCGGGTGGATCCCATGGAACCCTTAGCCTGTTGATCCAGCTTGGCGATCTTGTCTCGAACCGGCTGAAGGGAAGGCGCGATCGTCCGGAAATGGTCCAGCAGTGGCCCACGAAGCTTTGCATCGAGGTTGCTGTTCCCTGCTTCGAGCAAATGCTTCCGAAGGTTATCTGGAACACCCGCAAGCGCGGCACTGGCATCACTGGTTGCACGCCCTGAGAGGTCCCAAAGGACGGTGCCTCCATGTTGTGTGTATGCCAGCTGGGAAACCTTCGTTCCGGCTGGAAGTCCAACCTTCTCNGCAGATATCTCGATCCGGACCCACTTGCCCGTCGGGGGAAGGTCGCCGCCTCGATGGTGATTCGGCCCGTTGCTTCCCTTNCCGTAGGGAATGAGNTCCTCGCCCCACCACGCNCGGTGCTCCCACGTATTGTTTGCATTGAACTGCAGCATGATCTGGCGGGGNGGATTTTTGGGATCCAGCCAGACATAGGCAAAAAGTTGCTCGCCATTGCCGAGAGTGATCGGTTTGCTGCTGGCATCCACGATGTGCTGGACGAGCCCTGCACTCGCCTGACGGCGGGCGATTTTTCCTGAATGCACATTGTCGGTCACCGTCTGGACGCTCCCGAGGGGAAGCTCNCTGTCATCCAGGATGGCGATGTCCTTAGGTTTGCTNGCTGAAATCTTTGCTCGCAAATCCCTGATCCACGCGAGGAACTCCTTCTCCAGTCCGGGCGCGGTCGCCTCCAGTTCCTTTTCGAGCACTCGCTTTTCATTCTCGATCCGCGTCAGCTCATCCTTATCCGCCGNTTCGGGGACGTCGAGGGCAGGACCCCACTTGTCCAGTTTGAAGCCAGGGTATTTCTTGATGTCGGCCCCGGAATTGTAGCGGCCATCCCCATTGTAGGCTCCCTTCTCATAGATGTCCGAGAAGAAGGCTTCCATGGAGTAGAAGTCCTTCGCGGTAAAGGGATCGAACTTATGATCATGACACTCCGAGCATCCCATCGTTGATCCAAGGAAGGCGACCGAGGTTGTCCGTACTCTCTCGGCATAATACTTCGCTATGTATTCGGCATCCTGAATGCCTCCTTCCTCGGATAGCTGATTCACCCGGTTGAATCCCGTGGCGACGTATTGTTCGATGGTGGGCTTATCGAGAAGATCCCCTGCCAGCTGTTCCACGATGAAGGTATCGTAGGGCTTGTTACGATTGAAGGCGCGGATGACGTAGTCCCGGTAGGGCGTCATGCTCCAGGTCTTGTCGCTGTGGTAGCCGTGGCTATCGGCGTAGCGTGCNAGATCGAGCCACATGACTGCCATGCGTTCTCCGAAATGAGGAGAGGAGAGGTAATGGTCGATAGAGGAGCGGACATCCGCATTCTGGGTATCATGAAATGATGCGGGCAGGCCCGTGAGGTCGAGGGAAATTCTTTTTCTCAGAGTCTCCATGTTCGCACGCGGCGATAGCTTGCGACTACCCTTGGGCATCCCCGCGAGGATAAAGTTGTCGATAGGGTGGGAGGCTCCCATCCCGGGAACCTTCGGTCTCCGGGGAACTATGTAGGCCCAGTGGGGCTCATACTCTGCTCCCTGTTTCACCCAGTCCGACAGNATCTTTTTCTGGGCGGAGGTAAGCACCCGGTGGGACTCCGGGGGAGGCATGATTTCCTCGGCATCTTCAGTGTAGAGCCGATGAATGATTTCTGATTCACCCGGGTCCCCGGGGACNAGTGCCCCAGAGGCGAGGGCGTCCTCCCTGACGTCCAGTCTCAGCTTGGCCTCGCGGGCATTCTTGTCCGGACCGTGGCACGAGAAACAATTTTCAGCGAGAATGGGCCTCACGTCCCTGTTGTAGGACAGGGGAGCAGTCAGTGCAGGCAGGGAGCCTAGGAAAATAAGCGCAGTGATGGTTAAGCGCATGACNCCTATTCAGTAACGAGGGTGGGGGGAGTGCGCAAGAACGGGGTTTTCCCAGTGGGTCCTGTTTTCGTGGTAGCGATGCCAAATCCAGCCCCAATTACAGGCAAAGAGAGCTCCTCCTAGCTCAAAACTCCCTGCACCACCCTTGCGGGNTCCACCCCGGTGAGACGCATGTCCAATCCCTGGNATTTCACGGAAAACTGGTTATGATCAATTCCGAGCAGATAAAGCATGGTGGCGTGAAGGTCACGCACATGAACAACGTCCTTCACTGAAGCGTAGCCAAGTTCGTCGGTTTCACCGTAGGCAGTTCCGCCCTGGATCCCCCCACCAGCGAGCCACATGGAGAATCCTTTCATATGGTGGTCCCGTCCGGCTCCCCCCTTTCCCTGGAACATGGGGGTCCTTCCGAATTCCCCACCCCAGACGATCAGGGTTTCCTCCAGCATTCCGCGCTGCTTCAGGTCCGTTAGCAGTGCCCAGGTTGGTTTGTCGGTGAGTCCGCAGCATGTATTCATGTATTTCACCAGCCCTCCGTGGTGATCCCATCCCCGGTGATAGAGCTGGATGAAACGAACCCCCTTTTCAGCAAGTCTGCGAGCCAGCAGGCAGTTAGACGCGAAAGATCCATCACCCGGTTTCGCACCATACATGTCAAGAATATGCTGAGGTTCGTCTGATACATCAGTCAGCTCGGGGACACTCGCCTGCATACGGAAAGCCATTTCGTATGCCGCAATACGGGCTTTGATCTCCGGGTTATCGACCACCTCGTTGCGCCGGCTGTCGAGTTGTTGGATTGACTGAACGAGGGCTTGCTGGTGCCCCTCCGTGATTCCGGCAGGGCGGGTGACATAATGGACGGGGTCCCCGGTGCTGTTGAATTCGACTCCCTGATGGCGGCTCGGGAGAAAGCCTGTACCCCACTGCCGAGCGGCTATTGGCTGAGGGTTGCGCCCACCCACGCTCGTCATGACCACGAACCCGGGAAGGTCCTCACTGTCGCTACCGAGACCATAGTTGATCCACGCCCCCATGGAGGGGCGGCCGCTGATGGCCGACCCGGTGTTCATGAAGGTATGGGCAGGGTCATGATTGATCTGCTCGGTAAGCATGGATTTCACGACACAGATCTGGTCAGCCATCTTTCGATGGTAGGGAAGAAAATCGGAGATGAACTGTCCTTTTCCAAACTCCCGGAATTTCGTGAGGTGACCCTGGACCTTGAGATGCTGGCCCTGCAGCTGTGCGATGGGCTGACCCTTGGTGAAGGATTCGGGCATCGGCTTGCCGTTGAGTTCGTTCAGCTTCGGCTTGTAATCAAAGGTCTCCAAATGCGAGGGGCCTCCGGCCATGGTCAGGAAAATGACCCTTTTGATCTTGGCGTCATGGTGTGGTAGGCCCGCAATTCCATCGTAGGAGGTGTCAATCGTATTTCCGAGGGCATCACGACCGAGCAGGGAGAGAAGCGCTGCAGATCCCACGCCGAAACCTGCTGAACCCAAGAACGATCGGCGATTCACGTAGTTTCCAAGCCGTTCAGTGGTCGTCATAGGTCTGTGGGAAGAAAGGAGAAATTACTCAGTTCCGGGTATAGGTTTCAGAAAGATTCAGGATTGCCCGGGCTGCGGTGGTCCACGCGGCATGCTGGACCATATCCAGATTCTCCTCGACCGGTGCCGCTCCTGTTGACAGCAGTTTCCTTGCTCCTGCGGGGTCGGACTGAAATTCCTCCCTCGCGAGCGAGACGAGCTTTTTCATGATCTGGCGTTCCTTTTCATCTGGGGTTCGAGAAAGGGCCTCGTGGTAGATAAACTCGAGACGAGCGTCGATGCTCGGGCCGGCCTCGGAAAGAACACGTGCAGCAAAAACCCGGGCAGCCTCAACGAAAGATGGGTCATTGAGTAGAGTCATGGCGGCAATAGGGGTATTGGAGCGGGGGCGCTCCGCAGTGCATTCTTCCCGGGTTGGGGCATCGAAGGCGCGCAGCATGGGATGAAGAAACTGTCTTTGCCAATGGACGTAGACTCCACGGCGCCACTGTCGATCATCAGCGTGATGAGAATATTTTCGGCCCGGAAAATTGAGGTGCTTGTAGTATCCCAGTGGCTGATATGGCTTGGCACTTGCTCCACCGTAGCTTGTTCGGAGGAGTCCTGAGATTGCCAGCGCGTTGTCGCGGATGGTCTCGGCAGGAAGGCGATAGCGTGACTGCCTTGCGAGGAGTCGGTTGTAGGGGTCGCGTTCCCGCAGATCCGCCGTTTCGAGAGAGCTTTGCCTGTAAGCCCGGCTGCTTACGAGGAGTGCCATCATATGCTTGATGTCCCAACCGGACCTGTAGAACTCCATAGCGAGATTATCCAGCAACTCCGGATGGACCGGGGCCTCTCCCTGTCCGCCGAAGTCATCGAGACGCTTGGAAATCCCGGACCCGAATACGAGGTACCAGAGCCGGTTGACCATGACCCGGGCGGTCAGTCCCCCGGTCCCCGCCGCCGGGTCAGTCAGCCAGTTCGCGAGGTCAAGACGAGTCAGCCGGCCTCCCTTTGCGGGCTTTCCGGGTTTCCCGAGAAACGCTGGGAACGCGGGTTCTACTACCGGGCCGCTGTCGTCGAGCCAGTCTCCCCGGGGCAGGATGCGAATGACCCGTGGCTTGGTAGCAACTGTAATCATGGTCCTCCGTCGCTTTTTCTTAAGTGCTGCAAGTTCCACCTCGAGGGATTCCTGCTCCTGCTTGGAGGCAAAGGTCCCGGTATCCAGTTTGCTTTCGAGTTGCGCGAGGCGCATACGCTCCCGCTTTGAATGAACATCGATCTCAGGGGGACGTCTGGTTGGCAGGTCGTTCGTCCCGACCCGGAAATGCTGGGCTTCATCGATATCCGCAAAAAAAGCTCCCAGCGCGTAAAAGTCACGGGCGGTGTATGGATCGTATTTGTGGTCGTGGCATTGCGCACAGCCTACGGTTGCTCCCATCCAGACATTGGAGAGATTGCGTACGCGGTCCGCGAAGTAGATGGCAAGATATTCCTTGGTCTGCACGCCGCCCTCGTGGGAGGTCTGGAGAAGCCGGTTGTAACCGGTTGCGATTTTCTGGTCGATGGTTGGGGAGTCGAGTAGATCTCCCGCCAGTTGCTCGCGTGTGAATTGATCGAAGGGAAGATTCTCGTTGAAGGCATCAATCACGTAGTCACGGTAGGGAGAAATACTATGGTCCTGGTCTCCATGATATCCGCATGTGTCGGCGTAGCGAACGAGGTCGAGCCAGTACATCGCCATGCGCTCACCGAAATGAGGAGAGGACAGAAGAGCCCTGATGCTCTTCTCCAGACAGGCAGACGGATCTTCCTTCCATTCTTTCAGGAAGCGTCCGACTTCCTTCGGGGAGGGAGGAAGACCGATGAGGTCAAAGTGAAGGCGTCGCACGAGGGTGACTGGATCGGTGTCCGGGGAAGGCTTCAGACCCTCCTGGTGGAGCCGGTCCAGAATGAAGTTGTCGATCCAGTTTGCAGGCCACCCCGTAATCCGGGCCGGAGGAACAGGATACTCCTCCGGGGGCTGATAGGACCATGGCTCGGCGTAGGCACCCCCTTGCGCGATCCATTGTCGTAGCAGTTCCTGCTGCCCGGGGCTGAGTTCCTTGTGCGACTCTGGCGGAGGCATGATCTCGTCCGGGTCCGGGCTGAAAATACGGTGAATGATCTCACTCTCGTCCGGTTTTCCGGGCACGAGGGCATCGCCGATGTCGCCACCCTTGAGGGCTCCTTCGGCAGTATCAAGCCTCAGCTTGCCCTTGCGGTCGTGCTCGTCGGGTCCGTGACAGGCGAAACAGTGGTCCGAGAGAATCGGCCGGATATCCCGATTGAAATCGACCTCAGCAAAAAGCCCACCTGTCCCCAGGACAACGGTGACCAGTTGGAGGACCGGTGGGCTACGGAACATCCTTTTTAGCTTAGCTCCCTGTCAGCACGATGCAATGGAGGACTGATGAAACAAGTCAGCTTACCTTGACCTTGAGGACCTTGACCTTCCCCCAGTCGGACTTCTCGATATCCTTAAGCTCCTTGGGCTGTCCCGAGCTTCCTCCGAGATAAAGCTGACTCCCATCTTCGTTCCAGACAGCCTTGCTTACTCGCATCTTCGTGTCAGTCGCACCAAGCAGTGACCCGGTGACAAGGTCGAAGATCGCGGTGTTCCATTGACCCTTGAATAACCTTCCAGCCATCGCGAAGATTTTTCCTCCGGGGTGAATTGCGATGGTCTCCATCAGGCCCTGTCCAATCTCACTGTCATTAGCACTGCCAGTTCGGGCCACTGCTCCATCTTGCCATTTCCAGCGTTCCCATAATTGCTTTCCGTTTCCAGCCGCGGGATCACGGGTACTGCCCATGCCGGCCAGAAGTAACTCGGAATCATCCGGTGAAAACGCGAGTGAGAAAATGCCGCCGGTAAAGTAGTGGCCCTTGATGATGCCCCACCCGGTGAAATTATCCGTTTCTATGCGGGCAACCTCCTTGTTGGTCTCGAGGCTCCAGATTCGAACTTCGCCCATGAGGTTCCCTGCCGCGAGGAATTTTCCGTCATTACTGAATGCCACGGACTCGACCGGGGGCACATGAGCGAAGTGGTGAGCCTCCCGGCCGGTATTCACCTCGTAAACCCGGATCGATGGTTCCTTTTCCGGGGCGGGCTCGTATTTGTAACCACCGCAGAGATATTGACCTGTGGAGGAGGCAACGAACTTGCCGTCCGGGGAAATGGCGCTCTGCCAAGACCAGAAGTCGTGGGCCTTGATTTCACGAGTCGTCTTTTTCGTCTCCGGATTAATCCAAAGCAGGCGTCCGTCATAGCCTGCGGAAACCAGCTGTCGATTCGTTGGAGACCAGTTCACTCCAGAGGCATAATTGTCGTGCAGGGCAAGCTTCTCAGGTTTACCCCAGCGAATCCGGGGCAGGGAATAGACTCCTCCGTCGAAGCATGCTGCGTAGAAGTTGTCGTTTTCCCCCCGCGTCAGGGAAAGGCAGTGCGTGGGCAGCTTGAAGGTGGAGCCCTTGGTGAATTCGATCTTCACGCGAGGACCTCCCTGATTGGTTCTGCCTGATCTTCCACGTAGTGGAAATTGGGAAGGGTTGGGATCTTGAACTGCCCATGAGGATTGATCCCGAGTGCAGCAAAGATTGTTGCAAACAGGTTCTGCTCGTTGAAGGCCTCCCCTTTGACATCGAATCCGAGTTTGTCAGTCTCTCCCACCACTGCTCCTTGCGCGATTCCGCTTCCGAACATGGTCAGGCTCCACGCATTAGGGTAGTGGTCTCTGCCCCGTGCTGCATTGAGCCACGGGGTACGCCCGAATTCACCCATCGCGATCACCAGAGTATCCTCCAGCATTCCCCGGTCCTCAAGGTCCCGATGGAGCTGGTAGATGATATTGTCGAGGTCTGGAACCACCATCTGGTAAATCTCGTGGTTAAAGACATGGCAGTCCCAAGGCATTCCATTTGCAACCATGACGAAGGGTGCTCCCTCCTCTACGAGGTTACGGGCAAGGAGAGCATGCTGTCCGAAAGTGCCGGGTCCGTAGCGTTCCCGGTCTTCTTTCGGAAGACGCTCCAGGTCGAAGAGGTGGGCGCAGCTCATGAGGCCCTTGACCCGGTCGTAGACTGCGTTGTGCGACGATGCCGCTTCGCTCCGGGTATCGTTCTCAAACTTCTTGCTGAAAAAGTTTCTTAATTCTTCCCGGGCCTCATGGTCCCCAGTCGTGATGGAATCAAGTTTGTCGACGTTAGGGATTCCGAATTGTCCGCCCGTTCGCACCGGAGAATACTGCGCTCCGAGCCATCCTGCCCAGTTCCCGGCCTTGAATCCCTTGAACTCATTGCCTTCAGGGCAGGGATCGAGGAGAATGAAATTCGGAATGGGGTTTTCCAGCTGGCCCAGTTGCTGCGACAGCAGGGAGCCAAGAGTTGGGCGAGTGAAGGGTGGCCTGGGCTGGTGCCCGCGCTGCAGAAGATTGATGGCCTGCGTATGTTCGCGGGCAGTCGTTTTCATGGAGCGAATGACAGCAGTCTTGTGAGCGATAGAGGCACACTTGGGCATGAGCTCACTAAAATGGATTCCGGGAATGGAAGTTGGGATAGACCCGAAAGGACCGCTGGTGGTGGTGCCCGGTTTGGGATCCCAGGTTTCGAACTGGCTGGGACCACCACATAGCCAGAGGAGGATGCAACGTTTCTGCGTTTTTTTAGCTGTTTCGGCAAAAGCGGGATTGGAAAACAGCCCCGCCCAGCTGAGCGAGGAGATGGCACCAGCTGTCATACCTTCGAGAAACCGTCTCCGGTGGAGGCCGTGCTCTGGGTTACCGCAATCCTGTTCGGCTCGACTCATCAGTGATTCATGCGGAATTCGGCGCTGTTGAAAAGAGCCCAGAGAATCTGTCGGATAGCGGAGGGTCGACGGTCTGCTCTTGCTTCGAGGTATGAAACGGTGTGGTCACGTTCCTCACGGTCGGGAAGCCTTCCGAGGGCAGCGAGGAAAAGTTCTTCGGTGATGACTTCGTTGTTTCCGATTTCATTCAAACGAACGGGAAGAGGAAGGTCCGACGAGTTCAGAATTTTTTCAACGACTTTCCCATTTGCCGCGAACATGGCCTGTTGGACGGAAGGTGAGAATGTTTCTGCGAAGATGTCCGGGTAGGTCTTTACGAAATCGGCCCGGTAGGTCGTTTCCCGGTCGACCGTTCCGTCCTCACGAGCCTCGCTTCCGAGAGCTACGAGGATCGATCGGTAGAGCGGCTCAGCCGGGAGCGGCTTGTCAATTCCCCGGGCAAAACTTTCCGGACCGGGAGGGAGGTCTGCGGGGTGATTGGTCGAGAGAGAATAGGCCCTGCTGTTCAAGATAGCCCGGCATGTGCGGCGAACATCGAATCCGTTTTCGGCGAAGTCCCTGGCCAGCCATGTCAGTAATCTCGGGTGGCTGGGCGGATGGGCGGAGTTCATCTTGTCCACAGGATGAACAATTCCACGCCCCATCAGGAGGGACCAGAGACGATTGACGAGGGCTCTTGAGAAGGCTGGATTGTCATCGAGGGCGAGGCGGGCAAGTTCGCTGCGGCGGGAGAATCTTGGCAGGGGAGCCTTATCCACCTTGGTCGTAAGTACCGGTTTCTCTCCACTTTTCTTAGGTTTGGGAGGATCAATCCAATCTCCCGGAGGACTCACAATGTAGTTTTTTATGTCGTCCTTATCCTGCCGGCCCTCTGGTTCCACCACGGTTTGACCGGTCAGGAATACCAACTCACTCTCGCTGCTCTCCCCCTCGAGGTTGGCATACTTGTTATAGCCCCCCGCGGCGCGCTCTCCGAGTCCCGGCCCGTTGCCGGTATGGACGTTACGGGTACGGTCAAAGAAGGCGACCAGTCCCCAGTAATGTTTCTGCTCAATTTCCGGAGCGACTGGATGGTCATGACACTGGGCGCATTCAAGCTGCGTGCCGAAGAGCGCGGTTGCAGTCGTGGTTGCCATCTTCCCGGCGTCGTTATCCTGTTCATACAGGAACCATGAAGCGCCCCGCTCTTCAGGCCTTTCGGGACGAGCTACAATAAAATCGTGCCCCACCTTGTTCCATGGCCGGTTGGTTTCGAAGACCCAGCGCAGGTAGGGCAGGAAGTGCTTTTCCCTGTCGGCCCGTTTTTTCCCCTTAGAGCCGGATCGGCCAAGCAGAGCTGCATTGAATATTTCAGCGAAATGCCGTGCGTGAGCCTTACGGCCGAGTAAATCGTCAACGAGGGCCGACTGTCGGTCAGGACGTGTATCAGCCAGAAAACGAGCGCGCTCCTCCGCGGTGGGGATTCTTCCCAGCAGGTCGAGTGTGATTCTGCGGAGGAAGGCGCCATCGTCAATTGAGGGAGCAGGGGTAATATTCCTTTCGTCCCACCACTCCCTGAGGAGAAAATCAATCGTCTGCTCCGGCCGGAGATCAGGGGGCAGGGTTGCAGCTATTTTCTCCGGGGTGGGTCCATTATCGGTCTCTTCCGGGGAGCGAAAGTGGATTACCCATTCCTCGAATTGCGAAATTTCCGTGCCGCCGAGCTGACTTTTTGGGGGCATGTGGGGATCGGCCCCGGGGCGAAGTTGAGTAACCAGTCGGCTCTTTTCCGGATGTCCGGGGACGAAAACCGGGCCACTGTCACCTCCTTCAAGGAGGCCTTTGAGAGAGCGGAGGTCAAGGCCGCCTCGTTGCTTCGCCCCTCCATGGCACTTGATACAGTGCTCTTTCAGAAGTGGCGCAAGCTTATCAAACTGTCCTGCCTGACCTGCCACTGGCAGGAAGGCGAGGATCAGGAAATGAATTGCTTGGATTTTCAAGTTATCAGGAGGATAGCGGACCAGCTGAATGGCGCAATCGGGGAAATATCCCGGGTATCAGGCTTCTGGAGGGTTCCTACGTCGCGACACGTCGTAGGAGGGTTTATTCTCGATTGGACTCCGAGGAGTGCCCGAGAGCCAGGTGCTTGATGTATGTTATGTGTGAGAGGGTTTCACGTATCTTGCAGGGTAAGTTCTGGAGGAACTGATACCGGTGGGACATCGCACCTCAAAGCCGGAATGGCATCATGCCACGATCGGCATCACAGGATCCACCGGTTCAACGCCGGTGAGACGTTGGTCAAGGCCTTGGTGTCGAACTGTAAAGCGGCTGTGATCGATGCCCATACAGTGGAGAATGGTAGCATTCAGCTCGTTGAGGTGCACAGGGTTTTCAGCAACATTATAACTGAAATCATCAGTTTCGCCGTAGGTCATTCCGGCCTTGATGCCCCCCCTGCCATCCACATGCAGAAGTTGCGCGGGTGATGGTCCCGGCCATAGCTCTCCCGGGTTAATTTCCCCTGGCAGTAGGCGGTGCGCCCGAATTCTCCGCCAAAGACAACCAGGGTGTCCTTCAGCATTCCCCGGTCTTTCAGATCCCGAATCAGGGCGGCGGTTGGCTGGTCAACATCAAGACACTGGTTCTTGATCTCCCGTGGCAGGTTGCCATGTTGATCCCAGCCTCTGTGAAGGACCTGAACAACCCGGACTCCGCGCTCAATAAGCCGCCGGGTGAGGAGCGCGGAATGAGCGAAGGTTCCTGGCTTCTGGGCGTTGGGGCCATACATTTCCAGAGTCGCCTTGCTTTCTCCCCGCAAGTCGGTGAGTTCGGGGACGCTGCTCTGCATTCGGAACGCCATTTCATACTGGGCGATTCTTGTCTGGGTCTCGGGATCTCCAAAACGTTGGAACGATTTTTCGTTCAGTTGGCCGAGGGCATTGAGCATGGCTCTCCGGTCGCCGGGTGATACCCCCGGCGGATTCTTCACGTAGAGCACAGGGTCGCCTGCGCTCCGAAGTTTAACGCCATCGTATTTCGAGGGGAGAAAGCCGCTGGTCCACATCCGGGTGAACAGGGCCTGGCTTGGATTTTTTACGGTCGGGGTAAAGACGACAAAGGCAGGAAGATTCTGGCTTTCGCTTCCAAGGCCATAGCTTAGCCACGAACCAAGACTAGGCTTTCCGGGAACTTCACTGCCTGTCATGATAAACGTACAGGCCGGGTCGTGGTTGATCGCCTCGGTGTGAACGGACTTGATCATGGTGATCTCGTCGGCAATCCCCTTCATGTGTGGAACGAGTTCACTCATGAGGATTCCTGATTGACCACAGCGCTCAAACGCAAACCTGCTTGGAGCAACCGGAAAACGTTTCTGGCCGCTGGTCATTGTCGTGATGCGCTGGCCATTTCGAACGGACTCGGGCAACTCCTTGTCGAAAAATTGCTCCATCTGAGGTTTGTGGTCGAAAAGATCCTGCTGGGCGGGTGCTCCGTTCATGTGCAGGTAAATGAGATTCTTTGCCTTGGGAGCGAAGTTCGGGAGTCCGGGAAGAGCGGGGTGGATATCGGTTTGCGGAGGGGCAGCCCCAGCGAGGGCTTTTTGCGAAAGGAGCTGGGCGAGGGCGATGCCTCCTACCTTGAGTCCGGCACCCTCAAAGAACTGGCGGCGCGACTGGAGGCGGTGATATTCGAAAGCGGGATCCATGACAGGCTTAGTTCTTATTTACGACTTCATCGAGATTGAGCAGCAGGTTTGCCACCAGGGTCCAAGATGCCAGTTGGACCGGGGGGATCCCATTCTCCGGCTGGCTGTCGCCGAAATGAATCAGTTTCGCGGCGGCCTCGGGATCTTTCAGGTAGCGTTCCTTGTGAGCTTTAAGGGCGGTCAGTACGATTTGTGATTCGTCCTCAGCGGGGTATCGGGCAGTCACCAGTCGCCAGGCCCAGCGGACCCGATCCTCGGGGTTTGTGCCGCCCTCCACGAGAATACGCTGGGCGAGGGCTCGAGCTGCTTCCACGTGTTGAACGTCGTTCATGAGCTGGAGAGCCTGCATGGGCGTATTACTTCGCCCCCGTATGGCACAACTCTGCTCCCGGTTCGGGCCGTCAAAAGTTGCCATGAATGGGGGAGGCGCGGTACGCTTCAGGAAGGTATAAAGGCTCCTCCGGTAGAGATCGTCGCCCGTTCCCTGTTTATAGTTCCTGGTATTGCTAGAGGCGAATCCCACCGGTTCCCAGATATTGGGTGGTTGATAGGGTCGAACGCCGCGCCCTCCGATTCGGGATACCATCAGGCCGCTGAGTTTCAGGGCCTGATCTCGGATGACCTCGGCATCCAGACGATGACGGGGACCGCGAGACAGGAGACGGTTCTCAGGATCTTGTTCCTGAAGCAAGGCCGAGGAAGCGGAACTCTGGCGGTAAGCGTGGCTGGTCATGATGCGCTTCACCAGGCGTTGAATGTCCCAGCCATCCTCAACGAATTGGATCGCCAGCCAGTCCAGCAATTCGGGATGACTGGGAAATTCTCCCTGAGTGCCAAAGTCCGCGCTGGTCTTGACCAGTCCGACCCCGAAGAACTGCTGCCAGAAACGATTGACTGCGACCCGCGCAGTAAGGGGGTGCTCTCCGTCCACCAGCCAGTTGGCAAGATCCAGGCGATTGTAGTCACGATCTTCTGGTTTCGATGGGAGCGGAGGAAGGAAGGCGGGTATGCCACGGGAGACTTTTTCTCCGGGATTATCGTACTCGCCTCGCTTCATTACGAAGCTTTCCCGTTGCTTTGGCAGGTCTGCCATTACGAAGGTCACCGCAGTCTGCTTGGTGATGTCCTCCCTCTCCTTCATAATCGCCGCCCGTTCCGCCTTGAGCGGTTTCAACCCCGCAATCTCCCCCGCATAGATGTGGCCGAGCCAATGGTGGAAGACACCGCGCCTGGCGGATTCAGGCCACTGGGCCGGATCCTTACCTTGGACGATCTCCCGTAAGGCCCCGGGCAGGTTGCTGTTGCGTCCACTCTCTGGCAGGGATTTCCATGCAGCCCATGAAAAAGCTGGATCCGAGGCTGGATTGGTATCAACCCGACCGCCGGATTGGTCCCAGAAGACTTTCCCGTCAACCTGGGTGAAGGCCCAGCCGTTGAGTTTGGCTCCCGGCTTCAGGCCCACGGCCGCGGGGTCGACCTCCAGCCGAATCCACCTGCCAGCTTCTGGAAGGTCGCCAACGTGGTGACGGCTGCTTGTATTTCCCGTGCCCCAGTCAATCAGGTCCTTCCCCCAGAATGCGCGATGCTCCCAGGAACCGTCATTGAACTGTAGCATGATCTGGGCAGGAGGATTCCGAGGATCGAGATAGACATGAGCAAAAAGTGTCATCCCCGGCTCAATCACGAGGGGTGGATCAGCGCCTGTGAAGTAGTGCTGGCTTCGGCCTTTTGCTTGCCGGACACTGGAGCTTTTTCCACTGAACACAGGATCTGGAGCAGTCACGAATTGCCACGGAGTATCGCCTGCCCCCACTGCCTTGGGCGGCAACCCGTCCTCGATCCAGACGATGGTCTTCTTGGTTGATTTCGAATGCTCCAACGAGTCCGCCGGGTCCCGATAAATCGCGGTTCGGACCGTTTCCGAAATACGGAGTTCAAGGTCTTCCAGCCTTTTCTCCAGCTCTTCCAGCCTTACCTGAGATCCAGGGAGGGGGACCTTGATAACCGGGGGAGTATCCAGCTTGTTGCCATCAAGGGCCGGGTCGGCAGTACTGTGGAAGAACGAATACATCGAGTAGTACTCCTTGGTTGAGATGGGATCAAATTTGTGGTCGTGACAGACCGCGCAACCAGCAGTCAGTCCCATCCAGACCTCTACAGTCGTAGAGGTCCGCTCGACTGCATTACGGTAGATCCATTCCTCGTTGATACTTCCACCTTCGCCAGTGGTGACATTACATCGGTTGAAACCAGAGGCGATTTTCTGGTCGAGGGTTGCCCCCGGCAACAGGTCCCCTGCCAGTTGCCAGCGGGTGAATTCGGCGAAACTGATGTTCTGGTTGAATGCGCGGACAACCCAGTCCCGGTAAGGCCACATCGAGCGTTCGTTGTCGAGGTGAAGGCCATGGGTGTCAGCATAACGAGCAAGATCCAGCCAGTAACGGGCCATGTGTTCCCCGTAGGACGGGCGCGTCATAAGGGTTTCAACCAGACGCTCGACGGATCCGGTTGACTGATCGGCGAGAAAGGCATCGATTTCTTCCGGACGGGGAGGGAGCCCGGTGAGATCCAGGTAGATTCTCCGGACAAGGGTCTCCGGCTGGGCAAGCGGGGCGGGATCCAGCCCCTCGCTTGCGAGCCGGCGCTGAAGGAGGAAGTCGATGGCACTTTTTTCCTCGTCTGGGATGGCAGGTTTCTTGGGTGCGATAAAAGCCCAGTGTTTTTGGTAGGGTGCTCCCTCAAGAATCCATTGTTTCAGAAGATCTTTTTCAGCTGGGGAGAGTTCCTTGTGAGAGTCCGGTGGCGGCATGACCTCGTCTGGATCTTCCGAGATAATCCGGATCCACGCCTCGCTGTCTTCGAGGTTTCGAGGCACGATGGCTCGCGCGCCACCATGCTCTTTCTTTGCTCCCTCGGGGGTATCGAGGCGCAGTTTGGCCTCGCGCGTGTTTGCATCCGGGCCGTGGCAGGCAAAACATTTATCTGCAAGGATGGGCCTGATATCTCTCGTGAAATCGGGCACAGCGACGGCATGGCCAGTGAGAAGGATCGCGCTTGCGAACTGAGCGATGATGGGTGTTCTCACCCCACAAACTTATCAGGGCTGATCCCGGGGTAAAGAGGGGACTGCGTGGAAACAAACTGCTTTGTGAGTCTCTCAGCAAGGGCAGCGTCAGCACGTTAAAGCTCCGCTGCAAGGGTCCTGAGATAGTCCGCCAGTTCTTCGGAAATATCCTGATGGGTCAGTCCAAGCTCAATGTTCGTCTTGATGAAATCGAGTTTGTTGCCGACATCGTAGCGTCTACCGGAAAAGCGGAAACCATACATTTCGTGGTCCCTTAGCATCGCTGCCATCGCGTCTGTCAGCTGAATCTCGTTGTTCTTTCCCCTGGGGGTCCGGGAGAGATACTCGAAGATTTCGGGTTGGAAGATATAGCGGGCGGCGATCGCCAGGTTCGAGGGTGCTTCCTCGGGCAAGGGTTTCTCAACAAGCTGATCGAGGGCGAGGATGTCGTGCTGTATCTGTGTTCCCCCAGCGATTCCGTAGCGGGAGACCTTTTCACGATCGACCTCTTCGAGCGCAACCACGGAGGCCTTTTTTTCCTCATGAACCTCGGTCATTTGCTGAAGGACTGGTTTTGAGGAATCGGTTTGCCTCAGGATGGTATCTCCAAGAAGAAGGGCGAATGGGTCGCTCCCAACAAAGGTGCGGCCATGAGAAACAGCGTCTCCCAGCCCATTCAGCTCCGTCTGCCAGACGAAGTGGATATTGGCCATGTGCGATATTCGGCGCACCTTTTCCAGAAGTTCATCCTTCTGGTCTGATTCGAGGCGCCTCTCGAGTTCCCCGGACCTGTAGAAGTGTTGCTCGAGGGAACTCTTTCCGCTGCCGATCACCATGAGAATATCGGTGATTCCACTTTCGACACATTCTTCCACAACATACTGGATGGTCGGAGTATCGACGACCGGGAGCATTTCCTTTGGCACGGACTTGGTGGCTGGGAGAAACCGCGAGCCAAATCCGGCAGCAGGAATAATAGCTTTTGTGACAGGCATTGGTCAGGGGTGAAAGGTAAGGATTCTCCGCGGTTGCCCAGTGGGAATATTGGAGAGCTGCATGATGATCGAGGAGAGGAGGAACTGGGTGAGGGTGTGCTGGTGCGCGAAGGACGAACCATCAAGGGATCTCCGGCTCAATCGTGGGTTTGAAAACCTTAACGCCCAGCGGGGCAAGGTTGGTGGTGAGCCGCTCAAACATCTCCTCTCCTTCATAGACCCCGACGATGGCCCCGCCGGAGCCGGTGAACTTTGCCGAGGCTCCAGCATCGCGGGCGGCCTCAATCATGGCGAGATTTCCCTCTGAGATCCGATAGACGGACTTCCGTAGATCAAAATTCCGGTTGAGGAGCGGTCCAATTTCATTCCCCTTGCTCTGAGAGAGAAGGTCGCGACATTCTGAGGCAAGGGCGGCCCACTCTGCCATGGCCTCGAGGATGTCCGGCTCCCCGCGTGCGAAGCGCCCCTGAATATCGTTATGAAAAATCTCCGTAGTTTCAGACAGGCGGGTGTCGTAGGCGATGTAGAGTGGCGGCAGACTGGAGGAGGCGAGTTGTTCGTAGGCGCCATGACCCATTTCTTCGAAATGCTTTTCTGCGAAGTCCATGAAGACGACTCCTTCGTATGCTTGTACAACCCGGTCCTGCAGGCCAGCCGGGATGAGGAGTTCGTCCGTTTCGACCGAGAGCACGAGGTTGGCGAGGACCGGGGCCGTGATGGGGACATCATAAAACTTCATCAGGGCCCGGAAGCAGGCGGTGATGATGGCGCTGGATCCGCCCATCCCGACATGCTGGGGAATGTCGCTCCGGTAACGAATCGTGAAATTTCGATCGTGCAGGGCCAGTCCATTCTGCCTGCAGTAGTCGTGAAAGGACTTCAAGGAAGCCTTGAGAAGTCGAAGGCCCCCGTAGTAGCCAAATCTCTGAGTATCATGGACAAGGTCGCGGAGGTTCTCGAAGACCATTTCGTCTCGTCTTGCTGGCTGGATCTCCAGCTCGGGAGATTGCCACAAGGTCACCGAGGCCGAGAAGTTACGGACAATGAAGGAAATTGTTTTTCCGTGATAACCGTCTGACGGATTTCCGATCAGCCCCGCGCGGGGGTAGGACGTGGTGGTGATGACCATGAACAGGACGGGTCTACAATGAAGGCTCCGTATTTGGAATCGTGAAAATTATTGGGTTTGTGATGGTCGCGCTCCATGGCAAGAGAGGGCATGGACGAAATGCTGCGCTGGCAGGAGAAACCTCTGATCGGAGTCGTGCACCTGAAGCCTCTCCCGGGTGCGCCTCGTTTTCAAGGGTCAATGAGTGAGGTCTGCACGGCGGCAGTGGCCGATGCCCGGGCTTACGAGGAGGGTGGCGCCCAGGCTGTTATGATTGAGAATTTCGGAGACCTCCCGTTCGGTCGGCGGTCGGTGGCTCCCGAGACCGTGGCCTCCATGGCGGTGGCGGCACATTCCATCAGGGAGGCTGGGTGCCAGCTTCCTCTGGGGTTCAATGTTCTTCGAAATGATGTCTCGTCGGCGATCGGGCTCGCAGCATCCTGCGAGGGTGCGTTTGTGAGGGTCAATGTGCATACGGGGGCAGTGGAAGCAGACCAGGGCATTATCCAGGGGGAGGCACACAGCACCGTGAGGAAAAGAGCGACCCTGTGTCCAGGCGTTGAAATCTGGGCTGACGTCTTGGTCAAGCATGCGGTCCCGATCGGCGATCTGGGGATCGAGGAAGCTGCCCGGGATACCTTTCAACGAGGTCTGGCAGATGCCCTCATTGTATCCGGGGTAGCGACAGGTGAACCGACAGGAGTCGATGATCTCCGCAAGGTGAAGGGGGCTTGTCCGAATGCGCCCTTGCTTGTGGGTAGTGGGGCCAGGGAGAGTAATGCCAGCGAACTACTTGAGTATGCCGACGGGCTGATCGTGGCATCTTCCCTCAAGATGGATGGGATCCTGAGTAATCCGGTCGATGTCAGGCGAGTGCGCGAGTTGAGGGCAGTCATGGACTGACTTCCCTGGATCTTCAGGGATCAGGTGCGGAGCGAGATTCAGTCAGCCGGAAACGCACGGGCATTCGAGCGGAGGAACAGTTCCTCCGGGGTGTAGCGTTCCGAGGGCCCCGCCATTGCGCCTCCCGGGCTCGACATCGCAGCCTGGGCAGGAGAGAATCGAATGACCGAGAGACCGAGGGAAGCGCTCACGGTAAGCAAGAGGGCTGCGGCAATGGCGAAGGGACGTCCTTTTGTGCGGCAGTCCACCACCCGCTCGATGCGAGCGCCAAGAGGCGTTCGCCCCGCCATTGGCATCGCCATCGCGGAAGCAGGAAGAGAGGAGGCTTCCGCAACATCACACAATGCGTTGGCGTAATTGTCCCGATTAGTACCCGCAGCGATAACCCTGGCATCGCAGGCGAATTCGCACTGGGTAATGAGCTTGCTTCGCAACCACCACACAAGCGGGTTGAACCAGTAGATGACACAGGCAAGTCGAGCCGCAAGGTTGGTCCACAGGTCGCGGCGGGCAACATGGCCAAGCTCGTGCAAGAGCACCATCCGCAGGGTCTCTTTCTCCCATCGCCCGCAATGACGAGGGAGATAAATCATGGGCTGGAAAAGGCCTGCCACGAAGGGTGCAGAGGCTTTCGGATGAATGCTGATTCCGACTCTCTGGTGGAGGTCCAGTTGGGTGCTGCAATCCTTGAGGGCCTCCGCGATTCCAGAATCGTTCGACAAAATCGATTCAGCTCTGAAGCGACTAAGACTGATCCCGTCCGCCAGCATTCTCGTGCCTGAGAAGATCATTCCACCGGCCCAGATCATTGCTATGAGGTGGATAGCCGGTGAAGAGGGTGCGGATGAACCCGGTAGAGACAGGGCAGACATCTCTAAAGTTATCTTGGGCAAGAAGGCAAGCAACGGCAGGGCAAGCAGGGTTATCAGGCTTCCCAGGGTCAGCAGGGGAGACTGTGCCGGGTCCCTGCGGCCCGCGATCCATACTGCCGCGACCGCAAGGAGTGACAGGGCTGCGCTGCTGAGAAGAAGGGACATGGTTGTTAACAGGTTAAATTACGGTATTCCGATCTTACTTCTTCCGGATTAATTCCCTGATGCTGTCGATTTCCCTCTTGCTGAGTTGCTGATCGCGCGGGTCGAGCAGAGCTGCTACGAGGTTTTCGGGTTTGCCTTCAAAAAATGTGCGCAGGAGGCTGTCGAGAGCCGTTCGTTTGGCTTTCTTGGGTGATTTTGCCCGGTAGACGTAGCGCCTTCCCTCCTTCGAGTGGCTCACCATGTCTTTCCCCTCGAGGGTCGCCAGGAGAGCACGGACAGCTGAGTATGACGGAGGGTCCGGGAGGTTCTCCTGAACTTCCTTGGCGGTGCCCTGCTCCAGCCGGTAAAGAATCTCAAGGATCTGCCGCTCGCGCCGCGAGACTTGGCCCTTTTCCAGACGGTTCATGTGGGGACCCTAGGGGAGTGCTACAAAACCTGCAATAGGTAATGTTGGAAAAGTAGCACAAAATAATTGACGTCTGCTTGGAATTGCTGCTTTTCTAGCATAGATGAGAGTAAAAGAGTCCTCTTCGCTGGGCGGTGTTGCCGGGTTTCTTGCGAGCCTTGCGGTCGGGCTTTCGATCTTTCTGAACAGTTGCACCAATATTGACTCCATGCCGCCCGGCGTGGAGTCAGCCGCGGCGGCACGGAATCTGCCAGTGGGGGATTCGTCGAGCCCCCGTTCGTTGGATTCCCCCGGGGACAATGCCCTCGCGGCCTCGCCGGAATACTTCCGCAGGCCGAGTTCGCGTCCGGGCTATGCGACCTCATGGGGTCCCTCTCTCCCCTCGCGGATGACTTACACGAGTTTCCGGCGGGAGAACGATACCCCTCACGGCGGCATCTCCAGTATTTACTACAATGACAAACAGGGAGTGGACGAGATGACCGGCAGAGATTACTACACTTCGACTGGAAGAAAGCGAGCTGCCAACGGCTTGGTGGAATGGGGTATGCGGAGCGGATTTGGAATCCTCCGCAACTACCATTCGAGGGGTAAGCGATACGTGGTTGGTCGCAGGAACTCGAAATATTCCATTTCGCTTAAAAATAACTCCCGATCCCGCCTTGAGGTTGTCGTTAGCGTGGACGGACTGGACGTGGTTGATGGAAAGCCTGCCAGCGTGCGGAAACGTGGCTACATTCTCTCTCCGGAACAGACCATTGAGATCAGGGGGTGGCGGTCAAGTGAGGAGGAGGTTGCGTCCTTCATGTTTTCTTCGATGGTCGGATCCTACTCTCACCTCAGGCATGGCGAGACCGGTAATGTTGGAGTCGTGGGGCTTGCGGTTTTTACGGAGAGAGGAATTGATCCCTGGAGTGGTCGGGCAGCTGATGCCGCTCGCCGGTTTTCGGCCTCTCCGTTTGCGGAATCTCCCCTTCGCCGGGCACGATAGGTGCCGGTATGATCAGGCTCCCGGCCGGGTTTCGGGGACGGGATCTTCCTTGGTGTCATAGAGTTCAAAGCCGCAGCGCTGATAGTTTGGCAGGGCCCTCGGGTGATCCTGGTCGCAGGTATGCAGCCAGACGTGATTCACGGCGCCAATCGTCCAAGCGTACCGTACGACCAGTTCAAGAGATGGTCTGCCCAGGCCTGTGCCGAGGCTGGAGCCGAGAAGCCCGAAGCTGAGGATTTCCACGTCTCCATTGCGATTGATCATTTCGCCGTAGCCGATCTCCTGACCATCAAGAATCAGCACCACCGTGCTGACTGGGTTGGAGTTTAGATATTCGTTCCAGCGCTCTGTAGTCCAGTCGGCACACGCATTCCAGTTCCATGCCTTACCTACTTCCCGGTAGAAGCGTTTGTTGATGGAGCCGTCGGGTGGGTCGATGACGCTCAGACATAATCCCGCTCTTGGTGGGCCTACCGCCAGGTCGTCGGGGGAGTTCATGTGCAGATAGTAAGTCCTCACTAAGGCTGAGCATGCAAGTGCTCCCTGGGGATTGCGAGTCCCGGAAATGATGCGCGGGCTGGAGTTGTCTGCATGGATTGATTTCTGTTGTACTTTAGGCTTCCACGGTCATGCCGCTGCGTTCTAANGTGCAAGTCCACTTCCCGGGTGATCGCGGGGGTTTCGTTTCGATGGAATCCTCGAGGAAAGTCCGGACACTACAGGGTGGCGCGCCTTGCGAAAGCGAGGGCCGGGTCGGTGAAAGCCGGTTCGGACGGAAAGTGCAGCAGAAAAAATACCGCTTCCCGCCCCGGCGGGGAGTAAGGGTGAAAAGGTGGGGTAAGAGCCCACCGCTCCAANGGCAACTGAGGAGGCATGGCAAACCCCGCGTAGTGCAAGACAGAACAGGGGAAGGGTTACCCGCCCGCAGAATCCCCGGGTATTAGTCGCATCCTGCTTCGGCAGGGTCTGCCCAAGGCAACGCGGGCGGAAGAGAAATGATCGCCATCCCNCGTCGGACCAAGGTCTGAACCGGGAGACAGAATCCGGCTTACAGGGGAGTGGACTGCCCACGAAGCATGGTGGAGAACCCAGGATTGAGGATTTGCTCTGAGTGGGTTTCAAATCTGCATTGCGCCGCCGGGGTATCGGATTTAAGAAGAAGCGTGCCTGAGTCGGCTGAGACTTTGTTCAAGTCCCGGGATCTGCCTGAGAGGCTGGGCCCGATGACCGTAAAGGAATTACGGCAGGGGCTACGCCGGGGGATATTCATCTACCCCTTTATAGGGATCCACCTTCTCGCCATTGTTGCCATGGTAGCGGAATTCCAGATGAAGGAGGTGGAGAGGTATACTGAGTATGCGGGTCTTTTGAACCTTCTTCTCTTTTTTTCACCGGAAATGTTCTCGGGAGTTTTCTGGGTGGTAGCAGGCGTGGTTTGTCTTCTGCTGATGCCTCTCGGGGGGCTCGCTCTCATGGGTCAGGAACTTGAGGAAGGGAATCACGAGCTTCTGCTCATGACGCCACTGTCACGATGGAAGGTCGTAGGCGGGAAGTTTCTGGCGCTCTGGGGGCTTTGTCTTCTCACAGCCTCCTCTCTTCTGCCCTATGTGATCGTCCGGTATCTCATCGGAGGCATTGACGTATGGCGTAACGTCATCATGGCTGTTACCGTTGTGCTGTTCTCCGCGATGATGTCTGCAGGGGCCATCGGGGCGTCCTCCTTCAAGAAGATATCGGTCCGTATTCTTACTCTGCTGCTCTTTATGGGATCCATGCTGCTTTCGCTGCTGATCGTTGAAGGTGGTGCTGCGATGACGGAAGATAAGGCGGGTTGGGCGTTTAATCTCAATGCCCTCGCCGTGGCGTTTGGCTATGTTGTTCTGGGACTGGGTCTGGCGCGCTCGCGGATTCGTCTGGTGGTGCACCACTATGAGGTAAAGCCAAGCTGGATGGTCTTCGGTCTTCTCTTCCTCACTCCCCTTGTCGCTATGATGGTCACTCCCATGACATTGGGCTGGGCGGGAGGATTGGGCCTGATCGCGATGGGGCTGACGGCGCGCTTTGTTGATCGAAGCCCAAAGGCTCCGAGCTGGGTCCAAGCTCCCGAGGCATCAATTCCCCGCATGGAACCTGATACAGCAGTCGAAGAGCCTCCTCCCCTGCCCGGCAGAAGGGACCAGAATGAACAGGGTGAGTGAGATTCAGGCTCCGAGGGAGCAGCCGACGGTGCGGAGTCAATTGACGATTCAGTATCAATTCTATTGATCTTCCAGTCCCGAGAATCGATTTTCCGTTAAAGGCCGTTTCGAATAGGCTTCTCAATAGTGTCAGCTTCCCAATACCTCGAGGACGAGGACGCAAAGGACTCCGGTCCGGGTCGTCGTCAGTGGATCTCCTTCTGGAGCTTGATGGGCCTGCAGGCCCAGAATGCGTTCAACGACAAGGCTCTGCAGTTNACGCTGGTTCCACTTGGGGCATGGGTGGCAGCGAAGGCTGGAGCAGAATGGGGGACGTTTCTGCCCCATATCCTGGGGATGCTGATCCTTGTCCCATTCATTCTATTCGCTCCGGTTGCAGGCTGGGCTTCAGATACGTTTTCCAAGACGCGGGTGATTCGCCTGACAGCCTGGATGCAGCTGGCGGTCTTCCTGGTTGTCCTTTACTCCTTCAGGATGGAGTTCCTGCCACTGGCAGTGGCCTGCTTCTTCTTCCTTGCGGTGCAGTCGACCATTCTCAGTCCGGCCAAGAATGGAATCATCAAGGAGCTTCTCGGATCATCTCGTCTTGGATTTGCGAGCGGCATCATGCAGATGTTCACGATCCTCGCTATTCTCGTGGGGCAGATCCTTATCGGCATCTGGTTCTCGGCCCGTCTCGAAACCACAGGAAGTGGTTGGACTGCGGGGTTGCTCCCAATGATTCTGGTGTGTCTGGGCGCTGTGGTCACCCTNGTGATGGCGTATTCAATTCAAGTGGTGCCGGCAGCTTCGCGGAAGCGCTTTCACCTGACTCTGGCTATTTCACACTTCCAGCAACTGGGACAGCTTCTTGGCTCGCGGCCCCTTCGGCTCAGTGCGCTGGGAATAGCATATTTCTGGGCCTTTGGCGCCGTAGTGCAGTTCATCACCCTCCAGATCGCTGCGGAGCTGTATCCTGACGGGCATCCAAATTTCGGGAGAGCGACCTCCTACATGATGCTGGCAGCCAGCGGTGGTATCGGAGTTGGCAGTATCCTTGGGGCGCTGATCAACAAGAGACACATAGAGCTGGGCCTCAATCCTCTTGGAGGAATCATCATGACGGTCTCGAGCGTGCTTATCATCGTGGCGACGCCCGAATCATGGTTCTTTTATACCGTTCTTGCCTTTGCGGGCTTGGGAGCGGCATTTTTCTTCGTGCCGATCAATGCCTTCCTGCAGGACGAGTGCGATCCGGATCAACGGGGCAACATCCTGGCAGGATCGGCTTTGCTTAACTGTCTGGCAATGGCGGGAGCGGTGATTCTCCAATACGTGATGCAGGAGGTCCTGAACCTGACACCCACTAACCAGTTCCTCATTCTGGCGCTGGTCTCGGTGGTAGCGACCTGTTACGTCATGCGGTTGCTTCCGAGGGCTTTTGTGAAGATGCTCGCCTTCAGTGCCCTGCGTGCCTTCTACCGGATCGAAACGATTCATCCCGAGAGGATGCCGGAGAAAGGGGGTGTTCTCCTCACGCCGAACCACGTCAGTTATCTTGACGCCTTGATTCTCACTGCCGCCAGCCCACGGCCGGTACGATTCCTGATGGTGAGCGACTATTTTGAAAAGCCCGTGGTGGGGAAGGTTGCCAAGCTCTTTGATACGGTGCCGATCTCCAGCAAACGCGCCAAAGATGCNATTCAGGTTGCGGCGGCGGCGGTAAAAGAGGGGAGCGTGGTCTGCATTTTCCCGGAGGGGGAGTTATCTCGCAGCGGGTTCATGGGCGAATTCAAGCGAGGAATGGAATTGATCGCCCGCAAGGCGGATTGCCTGATTCAGCCAGTGTATCTTGATGGTCTCTGGAAATCCATTTTCTCTGCCGAGCGGGGTAAATTTTTCTGGAAGAAGCCGAGGGCCATTCCCTTCGGAGTGCGCGTCGCCTTTGGTGAGGCTTGGCCCGCAAAGGAGTATCGGGCCGGGGATGTCAGGCGGGAACTGAATTTCTTGGCTGGGGAGGTCTTTGCGAGGCGACATGAGTCGGCTGGGACGGTGAAGGACTTNCTCCGGCAACGGCGGCCGGATCACCGGGCCCTGCGTTGGGTCAACGGCGTGCAGGTCTGCTCTTGCACCTGGGGGGAAGTGCTGGAGCTTCTCGAACAGAGGGAAGATCTCCCTGCCTCGGCCCAGGGTCATCCCGGGGCGGAGCAATGGCTGGAGGATTGGCGAGCCTTGGACGGATTGGACGAAGAGGAATGGAGAGGACTTTTACTCAATGCCCATCAGTTGGCGGATCCTTACAACCTTGGGGACGGAAAGGCTGCGGTTACCATCGACTCGTCGCTCCCACAGGCAGTGCGGCGGGTCTGGGGCCTCCTGCTGCCGGTCATCACGCGTGTCGAGGTTGTTGTACTTGGGCCGAACGATGGNGCCTCCGAACTGGGGCTCNTCGCGCGGGACAAGGTGCCCCTGCGTGACCTTGTTGGTACTGTCCGGATGCGTGAGGTTCACCGGATCGCCCGCGCTGCCGGAGTGCCGCTGACCCTTTACCTTTTCGGAGAGGGGCCGCAGAGCGGTAACGATGCGGAGAAGGAGATTTTTGTGGGCCATGAGTCCGCGGGCCGCGTATTCAGCTTTTCCATGCCTCCTGACCCAGTCATCCACAAGGGCGATGTGGCCCATCCGGGTTGGATGGAGAGCTCCTACGGGCGTTTGCTGCCGGGCTTCGTGGTCAGAAGCACCGGAGAGGGCGTGGAATTGAGCGGAAAGATGCTGCCGGAGACGATTGATTTTCCGGGTTGGTCAGTGGATGAGAGAGGATTCTTTTCGCAGTCANACCAGGGAGAAAGCATCTGAATCGGCGCAGTGATACCGATGCTTCCAGGATACTGAATCCATGGAGAGGGCCTTGGTCACGAAGTCTGGGCCTTCCTCAATTTCTCAATCATTTCACTGATGATCTTGCCTGCCTCAAACTCATCGGAAGGAAGCTCGGATTTTAGTGCCTCCGCACTGGGGTTGGCGTAGCCCTCAATGGCACCTTCCTTTCCGTCAATGATGATCGTGATTCCCTCGGCGGCAGGTTCCCCGCTGATATCCTTCCGGAGAACGGCAATCTTCGGGTCGAGAACTCCCTTGAGGGCCTCGGCTCTGCCGGGTTCGAGGCCGTAGATGATGATGGAGGTGGCAGGACTGTTCGGGGCCTCGACCTGCTTACCACGCATCCCCCCCTCCATCCTGTCATTTCGATCGGGAATCAGGAGAAAGGCGGCTACCGCTACGAGTGCTACTGCGGCCAGCGCGCCACTGAATTGGGGCTGGGCCCACAGCCGTGAAATCCTTGCGATGAGTGATTCATCGCGGCTCGAGGAAGATGCGTCAGCTGCGGAGTTCGTTCTGCCATATTGGTCCCGGATTCGATCGCGGATTTGATCGGGGATCGGGGGAGCATCCTCACCTTCTTCAGGGCTGAAGCTTTTTGAGAGGAGAGCTTTCAGCTCCTCATACTGGTCTGGGGGTTCAGATTTCATCATCCTCCGCCTCTCTACCGTAATCCATTCCGGTCATTTTCAACTTAACAGGCATTTTTGTAGCTTTGCGAGGGCTTCCTCCAGCGCCTCATTGAGAATCCGGCGTTTCTTGGAGACGGAATGCGAGGTCTGCAGGCCTAGTTTGCCCAGAATTTCAGGATCCTCGCAGAGTTCACCGAGGGTAGCGCTCTGGGCGACATAAACGGTGAAAATCAGGTGCCATTGGCATTCGGTAAGGATTTCACCGCATTGCCGGTAAATTTCGTCGAAACTGAGCGAGCCTAGATCCCTCCCCGGATCTGCACTTTCGTCTTCNAACTGCATGGCGCCTTCTTCTCTCTCGGTGAGGTCCTCGAACGAACTNTGAGTATTGGGCTGATTTTTCAGTGCGCCCTGCCTGCGTCTCCAGTCGATGGCCCGGAACTGTACCATCTTTGAGAACAAAGGGATCACTTCCTCGAAGACAACAATTGCCTCGATGGGAGCCTTTCCATCCTTGGCCCGCTCGCGAGCAAGTTCAGCAAAGGTTTCCAGGTAGACGTCTTCTGCATCCTGGTTACCAAGTCCCTTGCGCAAAAGCAGATGAAATCCGAAGGGACGCAGGATAGGGTCAAGATCGTTCCACTCGCGATCTGAGAACCCACCTTTTTCCTTCTTCTTGAGGCGATCAAGGTCAAGGTTGCGCTCATAGCGAGTGTCCTCTGGATCGTGCCAAAGCTGAGGGTCTTCCTGCTCCCTGCGACCCGTGGAAACGTTGTGGCGGGAGTGATCGTGGGCGGCCTCCAGTGCTTCGGCGGAGAATTCGGCGTCCGAGGGTCTCGATTTGAAGCGATCGAGAAGGTTCTCGAAGATCTCCTGTGCGAGGGAGGCTGCGGCATCCTCAGTAACAAGAACACCCTCAACCGGTCGCTTAGCCCGTCGGTAGGTGGCACGCCAGAGCCTCTCGAAGAACTCAGGATCAGGCTCACCGGAGCGATACATAGTAAATTCCCTGTGGGGAGGTTCTAGGAAACAAGGCCTGTTCCCTAAATCAAGGCTCGTTTCCGCCATCGCGATGATCTCCCTGTATTGGCATCGATTAAAAAAACTGGAAATCATTTAATACCCCTTCCGGTTGGGATAGGGTGCTTCAAATGTGGTCAGGAGGTCGTTCCCTCAGATTAATTGCTTTTGCCGGTGTGTTCGCGGCCTGGCAAGGTGGTGCAAATGGTCAAACACCCTTGTGTGACCTTCAGCATCCGGGAAATCCCGAGTTAATAATGGGAGCGGCCTCCTGCTTTTACAACGAGGCCAATGGAGGGCAGACCCTGATCCAACTGACCTCTGGAAGCATCATTCGTTGGGACCACCTGGGATTACAGGACCCCTCCAGCAGCTTGGTTTTCGAGTGGCTCGGTGGTCCAGACAGTGCTCCGGTGGTGCTGAACCAGATAGAGCAGGGCGGNAGGCAGGAGGCTGTTCTCGCCGGCAGCCTCTCGTTTCCTGATGGGAACCTCATTATTACCCACCCGAATACGGGTCTCAATATTCTTGGGACCGTGGAAGCAGGGTCCGTGACCATCGCGACTCAGAACCTTGATGCGCAGGCTTCGATTCAGGTGATGAGCGGGGAGAGTGCAGATTTCATGAATGCCGCACCCAGCAGCAGGCTGAATATCCTGGGGGGAAGGGTTTCCGCGACTTCCGGGGATGTGGTCCTAGGCGGCCCCGCGGTTCTGGTCGGAGGCAGTGATAGCGAAGGGAGCGAAGGTAGTCAGATACTTGCGCCTGCAGGGTCAGTTAGAATCTTTGGAGGACAAAGCTTCAGGCTGTTGCCGGAGAATGTCACCGCAGGCTCTGCCCGCATCGAAGTCCTTCCGGGAAGCGTCAANGGNAATGTTCTCAACTCCCAGGAAATCCGTGCGGGGCAGATGGTAGAGATCGTCAGCGAGGCTGAAATCAGTAACAACGGACTTCTNGAGGCAGATCAGNTGGGAGGNATTGTGATGATGAGGGTTGACCAGGGCGGAACGATCATCAACGAGGAGGGTGCNCTCATTTCGGCCGATATTATTATTCCTTTTCCCTCTCCGGGGTCCGGGGCCGTCCTTAATCCGGATCGAGGAGATGCTCCCTCGTCTTTGAGTACGGGGTTGAGCCGCATTCCCGTGGTCTCGAGTCCGGGACAGTCCAAGAGTTCGAAGCGTGTGGTCCTGAGGGAATCAGCTCCCGTCACTGGTAGTGCCAGCTCCCAGAGGCAGAGAGCGAATCAGGCAAACAAGGATTCCGGGCAGCGCAACAACGCACTGGCAGCTACTGCCTCCCGGGGAACAGGGCACCTCGCGCGGGNNAAGAGTTTCTTTGGGACGCGTGGGGGCTCGAAAGAAAAAAAGCGGTAGCCGCCATGATGGCTCCGGGTTCAACCAATCAGTGTTTCTCCCGCACAAAAAGAGAAGGGGGAGAACCTAAGTTCTCCCCCCTCTGTTGGGTTGCCTATGGAAGTGGGTTTTCTTGCGAAAAAGTGTTGGGTGGACAGCTTCCGGCAGTGTCGACCCGGTTGGCAGGGTGCGTCAACCTTGAAGTTCCGTGTTTAGTTCATCGGATATTACGTTTCCCCGAATAAATATAGTGAGCGGAAGTGCTCCAGTAAGACAGAAACACTTTTTCTCCAGTCTTTCAGGGGCAGAGTTTCCGTCCGGCGTCGAACATGGGCGAATGCGTTTCCGGGATATTTCCAAGATAATCTGTAACCATTGGAGACGAAAGATTGCGGGCGGCGTGCTCTCGCGTTACCACCCTTCCCGTTCCTTAAATCCTGAGACTGATGATGAAACTTGCGATCGTTCCCGCCGCCCTTGCTCTTTTGCTGGTAACAAGCGTGCCTGCTGCTGAAGACGATGGACGCGTTTTTGAACTGCGAACCTACTACGCCAATGAGGGGAAGCTCGATGCTCTGCACGCGCGATTTCGCGACCACACTTGTGATCTTTTCGAGAAACATGGAATGCAGAATGTGGGATATTGGGTTCCGGTGAACAATGAATCCAACCTGTTGATCTACATTGTTTCGCATGAGAGCCGACAAGGTGCCCAACAATCATGGAGCGCCTTCCTCAAGGACCCTGCCTGGGTTGCGGCCTATAAGGCTTCCACCAAGGGAGGGAAACTCGTGCGCAAGATAGACCGGGTTTTTCTTACGGAAACGGATTACTCGCCGGCCCTCAAGGTGGAAAGCAAGGACCCCGAGCGTCTGTTTGAACTCAGGACCTATACGACTCACGAGGGCAGGCGGGACAATATAAACAAACGCTTTCGTGATCACACCTGCGCTCTTTTTACCAAGCATGGTATCACCAACCTTCTTTATTGTGATCTGATGGAAGATCAGGAGGCTGCGGATATCACCCTCACCTACCTGATTGCTCATGATGACGAGAATGCCCGTGCCGCATCATGGGAAGCTTTTCGAAAAGATCCGGTTTGGCAGGCTGCCCGGAAGGCGTCTCAGACTGATGGCCCGATCCTGCTCAAAAAGGGAGGCGTAAAGTCGATTCTGCTGGATCCGGTTGATTACTCCAAGATGAAGTAATACCCGGTGGTATCAGAGCCGGTTCGAATGAGAGATTCCGGCGACAGGTTGCCGGACAGGCGGCCTTGTGTGAGGGGCGGGGGGATGCTTAGCTCCGGGGCCATGCTCCGATTCATTCTTGCTCTGCTTCTCGTCGGTTCTCTATCGGGGGCAGACCTCCCCCGGAAACCCAATATTATCTGGATCATGTGTGATGATCTGGGCTATGGCGACCTCGGGACGTTCGGGCAGAAGACTATCGCCACTCCACGACTCGATAAGATGGCTCGGGAAGGAATGAGGTTCACCGATTTTTATGCGGGATGTACAGTATGCCGGCCCTCCCGGCTCTCTCTCTGGACCGGTAAGCATATGGGGCATACGCCCATCTCCTCGAACGCAAACTACCATTTCAAGCCCGAGGACGTCACGGTGGCGGAACTTCTGAAGACGGCGGGTTACCGCACGGGAGGAGTTGGCAAATGGGCGATGGGAGGAGTGGGAACCGGTGGGTTTCCGCTAAAGAACGGATTCGACTTCTGGATGGGCTATCTTGATCAGGGACAGGCCCACAATTACTATCCCACCCACCTGTGGTTAAATGAGAACAAATTTCCCCTTGCTGGTAACGTTATTTCCAAGCACCCGGGCTCTCGGGGAAGGGTGGCATCCGAGAAAGTCACCTGGTCTCACCCAGTCATGACTGAGCAGGCCCTTTCTTTTGTAAGGGGTTGTAAGGATCAGCCGTTTCTCCTGCACGTTCATTGGACAATTCCTCATGCGAATAATGAAGGCGGCCGAGTGTATGGTGATGGAATGGAGGTGCCTGACTACGGGCCCTATGAGAAACGCGACTGGAAAAATACAAGCAAGGGGCAGGCGGCGATGGTAACATGGATGGATCGGGATGTCGGCCGTCTTCTCGATCTTCTCCGTGAGTTGAAAATCGATCACAGGACTCTAGTGGTTTTCACTTCCGACAATGGGCCTCATTCCGAAGGAGGACATAAGCACGAGGTCTTCGATGCCAATGGCCCCCTGCGAGGATTCAAGCGGGATCTCTATGAGGGAGGGATCCGGGTTCCCACCATCGCATGGTGGCCCGGGGTGGTAGAGGCCGGAACAACCTGCTCTGAGCCCCTTGCGTTCTGGGATTTCCTTCCAACTGCCTGCCAACTGGCTGGAGCAGTGGTGGGCTCTTCCATTGATGGCATTTCGTTCGTCGACGCCTTGAGAGGGAAGGAGCAGAGGTCCCATGAGTACCTGTACTGGAAGTATGGGAGGAAGGAGGCGGTGCGGTCTGGTCAATGGAAGCTGGTTCAGAATAATCCGGGAGGCCCACCAGAACTCTACAACCTCCAGAGTGATCCGGGAGAGCAGCGTGACCTCGCAGCAAGCGAGGAGAAACTCGTGCGGAAGTTGCAGGGCTATCTGGCAGCGGCAGTGAAATAATACACTCCTGGTGCGCGAGCCCCTCCCGGCGCCAAGGCGTTAAGCATTGGCGCAAAAGGGCAGGCTTGCCAAGTGCCGGCGGGGGATCTACATCCCGGTCCATGGCAGAAACATTGCGTTGGGGCATTCTCAGTACCGCAGGGATTGCGTGCAAGAACTGGGAAGCAATCAGGAATTCCGGAAACGGTGTCGTCACGGCTGTCGCGAGCAGGGATTCGGCGAAGGCGCAGGCTTTCATCGATGAGTGCCAATCCGAGGTTCCCTTTGACGTGCCCCCCCGAGCGATTGGAAGCTACGATGACATCATCAATGCGGATGATGTTGATGCGGTCTACATACCCCTGCCAACCGGTCTCCGGAAAGAGTGGGTTATCAGAGCCGCCAATGCGGGGAAGCACGTTATGTGTGAAAAACCCTGCGCGGTCACGCATGCTGACCTTCTGGAAATGACGAATGCATGTTCTGAGAACAACGTGCAATTCATGGACGGGATCATGTACATGCACAGTGATCGCATGCCCAAATTGCGTGCAGCGCTCGATGACCCCGCGAATGTGGGCAGGATAACCCGGATTGCCTCAGCCTTCAGTTTCTGTGCGCCTCCTGAATTTCTCGCGGATAATATCCGGCTCAGCAGTGAGCTGGAACCTGCAGGCTGTCTCGGGGATCTGGGCTGGTACACCATCAGGGCGACTCTTTTTGTAATGAACTATGAGATGCCAAAGTCGTTGCGGGCCACAATGCTCTCCAGTGCTTCCCGCGCTGACAGCCCCGATCAGGTTCCCACCGAGTTAAGTGCGGAGCTCTTCTTTGATAAAGGGATCTCGGCAACCTTCTACAACTCATTTCTAACCAATCACCAGCAGTGGTTGCATGTGAGTGGCGACGCGGGGAATGTCCGGGTTGATGACCTCGTGCTGCCTTATCCGGATGGGGAGCTCGACTTTCAGGTCAACAACGCGCAGTTCGTGATCGAGGGCTGTAAGTTTACCATGGAGAAGCACCTCAGGCGTGAGTTCGTCGAAGAGCCGGGCGGGAATGATCCGGCGGCCCAGGAGACGAAGCTCTTCCGTAATTTTGGCGATCTCGCTCTTGGAGGAACTCCGGATCCCTTCTGGACCGATGCTTCCCTCAAGACCCAGGCGATTCTCGATGCCTGTCTTGAGTCTGCCCAGAACGGGAGCAAGGTGATCGAGTTCTAGTTCTGATTCCGGGAACGCCTGCCGCTAGGCGAGCAGAGGAGTGATCACATTGCCGAATTCATCGGTAAGCCGGAAGTCCCGGCCCTGATGATGGAAGGTGAAGTCCTTGTGGCGCATCCCCAGACAGTGCAGGAGGGTAGCGTGGAGGTCGTGGACATGGACCTTGTCTTCCCTGGCGAAGTAACCGAACTCGTCGGTGGCACCGTGAACGAGGCCCGGTCGTATTCCTCCTCCCGCCAGCCACATGGTGAAGCCNTGNGGGTGGTGGTCCCGGCCNGCTCCNTCCCCGCGGCCCTGNGACATGGGGGTGCGGCCGAATTCTCCNCCCCAGACGACGAGGGTATCGTCCAGCAGNCCCCGCTGGCGCAGGTCCGTGAGGAGGGCGGAAATGGCCTGGTCGACGGACTCGCAGCGGGTGGCGTGCTCCTTGCGGATGGATCCATGGGAATCCCAGCCCTTGTCGTAGAGCTGGATGAAGCGCACCCCTCGTTCGGCCAGTTTGCGGGCGAGCAGGCAGTTGTTGGCGAAGGAAGCCTTGCCGGGCTCGGCGCCGTAGAACTGGCGCACGGATTCCGGNTCNCTNGAGATGTCAGNTAGCTCCGGGACAGCAACCTGCATCCGGTAGGCNAGCTCATACTGGGCGATNCGNGTGGAGATCTCGGGNTCATTNACGGCNTCGTGACGACGTTCGTTCATCCACTTGAGGAGATCNAGCTGGCGGCGGCGTTCGGAGCGGCTTACTCCCGGGGGGTTGGTAATGTGAAGAACGGGATCACCGGAGGTGCGGAAGGTCGTGCCCTGATGCTNGGAAGGGAGNAANCCNGCTCCCCAGTAGCTGTCGAGGAGCGGTTGGCGNTTTTGNCCNGAGACNAGNACGATGAAGGANGGGAGGTCACTATTCTCCGATCCCAGNCCNTAGGAGAGCCANGATCCCATGGCGGGTCGCCCGAAGCGGACGCTACCGGTATTCATGAACATGACTGCGGGGTCATGGTTGAANCTGTCGGTATGGAGCGAACGGACAACGGCGATCTCATCAACCACTTTTCCNACNTGAGGNAATAACTCGGAGACCTCGGTTCCNCTCTGNCCNCNGGGCTGGAAGGTCCAGGGCGAGCCTTTGACCTTGGGCCGGGCTTCCTTGATCATGGCGAACTCATGNTTCNTGATCANTTCNGGNGGCATTTCCTGNCCATGGCGCTTAGNNAGNGTGGGCTTNGGNTCAAAGGTATCCACGTGGGANGGNCCTCCCGACATGAANAGATAGATCACNCGNTTGGCCCGNGGGGCNAGATGNCGGANGCTGGNAAGATCNCNNTGNTCCGCCCGGCANAGNGAGGCCAGNGCNACCGAACCAAGGGCCAGNGGAGCACGNGCGAGGAGCTGGCGCCGGGTNACCTGNTTACTGAGNGAGTCNATGATCATTCNCGGGTCAGGGTTTCATCGAGATTGAGCAGGACGGTNGCCACNGAGACCCAGGGNTCCNTGTTTCCGCCCTCCNNGGCNGCAAAGGAGAGAAACANTTTNCGCTCTTCNTCATCGGGNGGGCGACTNAGACAGTGNCGGAAGGCGAANTCNAGGCGTGGCCCGNCNTCGGGATGGGNNCGTNNGATNCGNCGGGCGAGAGCTTGTGCGCATTCGTGGAAGATGGGATCGTTCAGGGTGACAAGGGCCTGGCGNGGNGTGTTGGTGATGGAGCGCCTTGCCACGCAGACCTGCCGGGGTGGGGCATCGAANGAGGCGAGGGAAGGGTGAAGCAGCATGCGTTTCCAGTAGGTATACATCGACTTGCGGTAGCGGCCGTCTCCAGAAGAGTCTTTCCAGGTGAAGTTGGAGTTGCCGGGTTCGTTTTGACCGGTTTCCTCNTAAAGTCCGGCTGGTTGGGCAGGAAAGACGGGGGGGCCTCCAATGGCGGGAACAAGCAGTCCGCTGACTGCGAGGGCGTTGTCACGGATCTGCTCGGCGGAGTGGCGGAAGCGTGACATCCGGGCCAGCAGCCGGTTGGCGGGATCAAGGTCATCATGCTCGATGCTTCGAACCGACGATTGCCGGTAGGTCCCGGAATTCACGATCAGGCGAACAAGGTCCTTGCGGCTCCACCTGCTCTTCACGAANTCCACCGCCAGCCAGTCAAGGAGTTCGGGATGGGTGGGAGCACTTCCCATCGTTCCGAAATCGGCAGGGGTTNCCACCAGTCCGGCNCCGAAGAAATGCTGCCAGAGGTAGTTGACCGCNACCCGGGCNGTGAGGGGATGATCCGGGTGCACGAGCCACTTCGCGAAATCGAGGCGATNGGCNNTCTGCCCCCGGGGGAGGGCAGGCAGNACGGCAGGNACGGCAGGATAGACCCGTTCGCCCCGGTCCTTGAAGTTCCCCCGGATGTGGACGTGTGTTTCCCGGGGGGCGGGGAGCTCATCCATGACGTGGATCTTGATGGGCTTCTTCCGGAGGGATGCGAGTTCGGCCTGCAGTTTCTGGATTTCAGCCCCCGTTGTTCCAATCTGGCCCGGGTCGGGGAGAGCCGTGGTGTAGAGGCGGACCTGGCGGAGATCTCCCTCAAAGTGGAACGCGTTGGGAGTTCTCGAATTTCTGTAGCCGGCTCCGATGGCGAGTGGTCGCGCACTCACCGAAATTTGCCCGGGAATATTCCCGATCACCTTGGCCGCCTTGTCCTCCACGCCATCGACGAAAAGCTTCAGAGATTTGCCCGCTTGGAATACGAGGGAGACATGATGTTCCCGGCCGTCGTTCACGGGGATGCTGCCGTAGATCTCGGCCCCGTTCCACGGCTCGTTGGTTGAGGAGATCCAGGCAAAGAGGTTCCCGGGACGGCTGTGCTCCCCGGACTCCCCGCCAATCCCGAAGACGAAGCTGCGGGTCTTGTCCTTCCAGTCGTATTTGGAGGCAATATCCGCCACTTTCTCCTTCGTCCTGAGTAGGGCTGTAATACTGAGATCCCCGGTGGGGGCATATTTCGCTGGGTCCTTTTCCACGTCCCCCTTCTCCCAGGTTCCCAGCAGGCTCGCGTCGGCCGGGGAACTCGCCCTTGGCGCGCTTTTCCGGAGGGTGGCGATCCTGGCTTCCAGTGCGGCAGCGCGTTCGCTGTTGTCGTGGGGGGCAAAGTCCATTTTAGGGCCGTGCGTGTCATAGCCACTTCCCAGGTGAGGCACGTTGTTGAAGATGGCAAAGAGCTGGTAGTATTCCTTCTGGCTGATGGGGTCGTGCTTGTGGTCGTGGCACTCGGCACATTCCAGGGTCAATCCCAGCCAGGTCCGTCCCGTGGTCTTGAGCCGGTCAACGACCGTCTTGACCCGGAATTCCTCCTTGCGGGGATTGTTTCCCTTGGCCTGCATGGCATTGCGATGAAATCCGGTTGCGATCTTTTCAGTCACTCCGCCTTCTGGAATCAGGTCCCCCGCAATCTGCTCGATGGTGAACTGGTCAAAAGGCTTGTTGGTGTTGATGGCGTTGATGACCCAGTCGCGATAGACCCACATGTTCCGGGTCCGGTCGGCAGCATAGCCTGAAGTGTCAGCGTAGCGGGCGAGGTCGAGCCAGTTCTGGCCAAGGCGTTCTCCGAAGTGGGGGGATTCCAGAAAGCGATCAACAAGCCTGGCCCAGGCCCGGGGTGATTTATCTGCCAGGAAACGAGCGACCTCCTCCGGAGCAGGAGGAATACCTCGCAGATCAAAGCTGAGCCGACGGATCAGGGTGTGGCTGGGAGCAGGGGGAGAAGGATTCAGGCCCTCCTGTTTCAGGCGTAACCTGACGTAGTGGTCGATGGGATTGATTTCCCCGGCTACTGGTTCCTGCCGGGGTGGTTGGAATGCCCAGTGAGGACCTTTCTTCTCCCCGGCGAAGAGCGGAAAGGGGAGGGGTAAGAGAAGGAATACCAGAAAGACCTTTGCTGACATCGGGCAGACAGGACTCTTGACTTTCCGTCCGGGGAGGGAGCTGCGGAATCGAATGCTCCCACCATGGTTGGAGTCCTGCATCAGTGATTCAGGTTCGCTCCTCCTCAATGTCATAGACGTCGAACCAGACGTAAACTGGTTGGGAGGGAGAAAGAAACTTGGGAATGTATCCCTCAAGGAATTCCTGGAGTTCGATCGGGAGTTCACAGATGCGCTTCGCGCGCATGTCATTGTTCCACTGGATGATATCGCGGCGCTCGCGGGGCCGGGCATTGGTTTCGATCCATTGTGCCACAGAATCATCATCAGCACCGGTGGAGACGAATTCCCGGAAGGAGTCTGCGGTGATTTCCGTGAAGCCAAAGAAGAAGTTGTCGAGGGGGCAGTCGAACTTGTATTCCCCAAGCGTTCCGGCAAGGGAGGCCCTGCACTTATCAAGGGTGCGGGCGGCAACGACGTAGCCCCCGAGAGTTTCGCGGGGACTGCGTGGGAAATTTCCGGGATTGGTGAAATCTGAGCAGGGCATATTCATCGAGTCTCTTCCGGTCCGCGGCTGGGTCAAGGTTCGCTTTTTTCAGGGGAGTGGTTTCGGCTCTCAGGGCGATTCGGCATCCAGCCTCTTCAGGAGAGTTTTCCAGCCCTTCATGGACCGTCCCAGGTTGTCGCGGGCACTGCCACGGATGCCGTAATGCTGTAGGCCTACAGGACCATCCCAATTCAGAGATTTCAGTTTCCTCAGGACGGTAAGAACGTCGTAGGTGCCGGTGTCGAGCGGCTGAATCAGGGTGTTCCATCCTGTTCCGTCCTTGTCTGCTCCATTGATGGTGACCACGAAGAGATGGGGAGCTGCTTCCTCAAGGCGCTTGTCGAGTTCCTTCCCGTCGACCTTGAGGAAGTGGCAGAGATTGAAGGTGACGCCCAGATTGGAGCGATCGGCAGCCTTGACCAGTCGGACACAGTCCTGCACCCGGTCGGCATAGGCCCCGGCATGAGGGTAGAGTGCAAGACGGACCCCCGATTTGTCGGCGTGGTCGGCGAGCTCCTGGAGTTTTGCTGCCACGAGAGCATCAGTGGTTGTGGGGTCTGCGGGCCGCCGCCCGCCAACGTAGAGCCAGATGATGGCGTCCCGGCCTTTCGCCTCGGTGATTGCCTTGTTGAGGTTGGAGTTGTGAGTAACCCCGTTACTGCGGACCTCAATACCATTGTAGAGTGGAGCAAATGTGATCCCGTGTTTGTCCACCGCAGTGAACATTTCGGGGAGGCGGGTTGCCCCGGTGTAGCCGATGCCGGAAAAGCCAAGCTCCTTTACAAGGGCAGCCTGCTGTTCATAGGACTTGGTCTGCCCGTCCCGGGTACCGGTATCCATCGCGAAGAACTTCCACTCGGCGAGACAGAGAGGAGAAAGACCGTTCAGGGTGACGAGGCAGCAGAGGAGGCGAAATATCATGATTTCTGAGTCAAGGAACTCATGAAGAGCAGTTCAAGCCCGGAGTCGCCAGACTACCTGAATGCGTGATGGGTGCTCTTACGGCAGGGGGGTGTTGGGCTTGACTGCGTTCTCTGGATACTTGCCGTTGAAGACCATCATCTGTTCCCGGGTTTCAGGGACTACGAAGGATTCGTCGATCTGGCCGTTACTGGCGGTGACAGCCTTCAAGTCGAGTTGGAGGTATCGCGCAAGGAAGGGGTAAGCCGCCATGCGCTTTGAGAGTCCGTAGTCGTGTTTCTCGTCGGGAAAGTGGGCATTGGCAACCTTGTCCCGGGCGCCATAGAGTTCATAGATATGTTGCACGAAGGGGAATTCGACTCTGGGAGTGTTGAGAGTCCAATCACTGCCGTTGGAAATCAGGAGTTGCGGACGCGGGGCGGCGAGGGCGGCGATTTCAACATTGTTGGTCTTGTGGGTCCGGCTCCAGTGAATGGGCATGCCGCTTTCGCAATTGCAGCCCCCGAAGAAGTGGGCGGAGACCTGGCAGACCGGAATGGTGACCGCTACCCGTTCGTCCACGGCAGAGAGAATAAAGGTCTGGGTTCCTCCTCCGGAGCATCCGGTCATTCCTATGCGGGAAGGATCGACGCCAGGGAGGGTGAGGAGGAAGTCAAGCGCGCGCATGCTGTTCCATGTCTGCATGCGCAGAATCTCGGGAGTACGGCCATGGTTCCAGCCAACTTCTTTCGAGTCCCCATAGCCCATCATGTCATACTGGAAGACCGCGGCACCCATCCTGGCTAGGGTCGCACAGCGGATTTGCCGTGATTCCCGGAAGCGCCCTCCGTGACCATGGGGACAGAGAATGCCGGCCAGTTTCCCTTTGGATCCCACGGGTCGATAAAGGGTGCCGGTAACGTAGAACCCCGGAGAGCTTTCGATAGCCACATTCTCTGCCTGGTAGCCGCCGTGGATACGTTTTTTAAGGAACCGCGGATTGAGAGGGGTGCGCTCGGGGAGCTCGGTGAGCCTCGCCCCGGCGAGGATCCCGGCCTTCACGATGGCTTTACGCTTTTCCCAGCTGGCGAGGTCCGGAGTGGAGGCCTTGATTCCTCCCAGTTCCTTTCTGGCTTCGTCCTGGTTCTGGGCGTGGCCCTTGCGAAGCCCCTGGGGAAGGCTGGTGATGGGTAAGAGGATTCCGGCTGCGAGCAGGCAGATGAAGAGCTTCATCGGGACAGGATCTGATTCATTTACCGGCAACTCAAGAGCAGAGATCAAGGCCCAGGGGATTGCGGTTGAGGAGACCCGGTCTGTAAGCCATCGGGAAGATCCTGTTAAAATCCCGGGCGAACCGTTCAATCCTGTGATTTAATCCGTCATGAAGCGACGTTCTTTCCTTAAGTCTGCAGGAGCTTTAGCCGCTCCTTCCATCATTCCCGCAGCAGTCCTCGGTCGCGAAGGGAGGACCGCTCCGAGCGAGCGGGTGACTGTCGGCCTGGTCGGTGCAGGAGGTAAGGGTTACGACCTCATGCGTGACTTTTACTCCCAGTGTAAAGACGAAGTTCAGTTTGTCGCGATCGCGGACCCGGATGCCCGGCATGCCGAGCGGGGGAAGCGGTTGGCCGAGAAGAACTGGGGGGAGGGGTGCAGGACCTACCGGGACTTCCGGGACCTATGCGCTCGTGACGATCTCGATGCGGTGGTGGTGGCCACCCCTGACCACTGGCATGCCCTAGCGGCTCTTGAGGCGGTTCGAAGCGGAAAGGACGTTTACGGGGAGAAGCCGCTTACACACCTCTTTCGCGAGGGAAAAGTGCTTCACGAGGAGGTGGATAAGCACAAGCGGATTTTCCAGGTTGGTTCCGAACAGCGATCTGCTTCGAATTTCAGGATCGGCTCGGAAGTCGTCTTGAATGGGTTGCTCGGTAAGGTTCATGAAGTCCAGGTTGGACTGCCTGGAGGTGAGACCACAGAGGAGGAAGGAACGGTGTCAGAACCCATTCCCCCGCACCTTGACTACGACCTCTGGTGCGGGCCTAGTGCGAAGTTGCCCTATCGAGAGAAGCGTGTTCACTTCCATTGGCGGTGGTCGCTCGCCTATGGAGGCGGGAGTCTGATGGATTGGATCGGGCACAACAATGACATCGCCCACTGGGGCCTTGGAGTAGAACACAGCGGCCCTGTCAGAGTAGAAGCAAAGAATTTCCGTTATCCGGACAAGGGGATGTATGACAACCCGGTCGATTATGAGGTGCACTCTGAGTATGAAGGAGGCTATTCCGTGGTGGTCTCCAATAAATATCCTAACGGGGTGCGGTGGATTGGAGAAAATGGCTGGGTTCGTGTGAGCCGAGGACAGATTGATGCCTCGAATAAAGAGTGGATCCACGAGGAGGCGGACCGTGGAAGAATAAAGGCTTATAACTCGCCGGACCACCGGAAGAATTTTGTATCCGGAGTGAAGACCCGCAAGCAGTGTATCTGCCCTGCTGAGGTTGGTCATCGCTCGGTGACTCCGGGGCATCTGTCCTTTGTTTCTGATGCCCTCAAGCGTCCCTTGAAGTGGGACCCCTTGAACGAAAAAGTTCTCGGTGACCCGGAAGCCGATAAGCTTCTGAACGCTCTGGAATATCGTCGTGGCTGGTCTCTGTGATCCACACGGATGACCTTTTCGTCATTGCCATCGCTCTGCCCGAGGGGATGATTTGCGGGAATGGCTTACCGGTTCGTAGAGCGGTCGATGATTGTTGCCCTGCTGAGTGTGCTGGGCGCGCTCCCGCTCTTTTCGGAAGAGGCTGCGGTGCCGCATTGGGCTTTTGTTGAGCCGCGTTCTCCAGCCCTTCCGGAAGTGATGCTGGCGGGCTGGTCTCGTAACGAGATTGATCACTACATTCTGGCGAATCTTGAGCGGGAAGGGCTGGCGCCCTCGCCAGAGGCCGGCCGGGAGACGCTCATCCGTCGGCTCACGCTTGACCTCACTGGACTTCCGCCAACTTTGGAGCAAGTCGATGCCTTTCTCGGGGACAAGTCACCGGATGCATATGAGAAGGTCGTGGATCGTCTCCTCGCTTCGCCGCGCTATGGAGAGCGGATGGCGGTCATGTGGCTGGATCTGGCCCGCTATGGAGATACCAGTGTCTATCATCAGGACGGAGCCCGCGAGATGTGGGCTTGGCGGGATGGAATCATTGCGGCCTATAATGCCAATAAGCCCTTCGACCGGTTCACCATCGATCAACTGGCCGGGGACCTTCTACCGGATGCCACTCTCGAACAGCGAATAGCATCGGGATTCAACCGCAATAATGGGACAACTGATGAGGGGGGGCTGATTGAGGAGGAAATGCGGGTTGAGTATGCCGTAGATCGAGTCAAGACCACCGCTACGACTTGGTTAGGTCTCACCCTTGAGTGCGCGCAGTGTCACGACCACTTCTACGATCCGATCTCACAGGTAGACTATTACAAGTTCTTCGCCTTCTTTAATGTGAGTGCGGACAAAGGGAAGCAAACGAGTGCTCGAAACGCTCCGCCCCTGATCGAGATTCCGGACGAGGAGAATGAGCGCCAGCTGCCCGCGGTGGTGGCACAACGTGCTGAGAATCAGGCGAGGATCGATGGGTATCCAGATGAAATCGCTCCTGAATTGCGGACGTGGGTGAAGGAATTGGGCGCGCGAATTGCTGATCCCAAGCAAAATTTTGATCCGCGGGATGCGTTGCTGCACCTGACTCTGGATGAGGCAGAGGGAGAACGGGTGGGCAACCGGGCGCGTATTCTGCCCGGCACGGGTGCCAATGATGGCCGGGTTGTTGGAACTCCTCGCTGGGTTCCGGCCCGGACCGGGGGAGGGTTCGAGTTCAAGGAAGGGGAGGAGGCGTTTCTCGAAGTGGCGCATGCCGGAGACTTCGAGCGGGATCAGCCGTTCACCCTGAGTTTCTGGCTGAAGCCGGTGAAAACCGGGGAGGGAAAGGATTCGCAGGGTAGCTTGCTGGCGCGGATAGAGAAAGGGGACTCGCAACGGGGAGTCGAGGTCTACTATGAAACAAATCAGCGCCTTTATGTACGGTTGGCTCACGAGGCGGAGAGTGACGCCATCCGGATACGGTCGGACCGGGAGATCCAGTGGGACAAGTGGCAGCATATTTGCGTCACCTACGACGGCTCCTCGACCGCCGGAGGTATCCGGCTTTTCGTGGACGGAGTAGCCTGGGCGATCAAGGGTGAGCAAGATAACCTCAAAGGATCGATTCGCACCGGGGAGCCGCTGCGGATCGGAACTCGGCCGATGGGATACCGGCCGCTTGGGACGGTAGACGAGATTCGGATCTTTTCCCGGGCTCTGAGTGAGGACGAGGCCCGTGCTCTTGTTCTCCGTGATACAGTAGTTCCGCTTCTTGCCCGGGTGAGTGGGCCAACTTGGCGAGCTGACCAGCTCGAGCCCGTGCTTGCCTACTATCTCGAGAAGGTGAGCAAGGTGTATCCCCAGCTTCTGAAAAGGGAAAGGGACTTGAAGAATCAGGAGGAAGAGCTGCGTCGTCCGAAAACAACAGTAATGGTGATGGAGGATAGAGCTCGTGCTACGTATGTCCTGCGTCGAGGATCCTATGACAATCGCACTGACATCAAGGTGGAGCCGGGACTTCCGGAGAGTCTTCCAGCCCTTCCCGAGGATGCGCCCCGCAACCGTCTTGGTCTTGCTCAATGGCTTTTCCAAAAGGAAAATCCCCTTACAGCGCGGGTGGCGGTCAATCGCTACTGGCAAATGCTCTTTGGTGTGGGACTGGTTGCAACCCCGGAGGATTTCGGCACGCAGGGCGAGTTGCCGAGCCATCCCGCACTCCTGGACTGGCTCGCGGTCGACTTTCGCAATCACGGCTGGAACGTGAAGCGAATGCTTCGGAGCATTGTCACTTCCGCCACCTATCGCCAATCGGCGGCCGCCTCTGTTGAGCTCTACCAGCGTGATCCTGCGAATCGGCTCCTAGCGCGCGGATCGCGCTACCGGCTCCAAGCGGAGTTCCTCCGTGACAACGCCCTCTCCCTAAGTGGTCTCCTCGTCGAAAGAATGGGTGGGCCAGGAGTAAAACCCTACCAACCAGAGGGTCTCTGGAAAGATATCCTGCAGGGGGGCGACCGCCCCTTCATACAGGACAAAGGCAAGAGTCTCTATCGTCGCAGCGTTTATACGTTTTGGCGGCGCACTTGTGCCCCACCAAACATGCTGCTTTTTGACGCGCCAACCCGGGAGAAGTGTATTGCGCAACGGTCGCGAACCAATACCCCATTGCAGGCTCTCGTTACATTGAATGATGTGCAGTATGTGGAGGCTGCACGTCATCTCGCGGAGCGGATGATTGCCCACGCCGGATCCCGAGTACAGGACAGCATTTCCTGGGGATTTCGGCTGGCGACCTCGCGCGCCATCAAGGAGAGAGAGTTGGTGGTCCTTCTCGGTGTTTATCAGGACTGCGAAGCAAACTACCGAGAGGATGTCGAGGCTGCAGGAAAGTTGCTCTCGACCGGAGCGTCCCCGCGCGATGAAGCGCTCGACGTGGCGGAACACGCTGCTTTAACCATCGTGGCGAGTATCATTCTCAATCTCGACGAAACCCTCAGCCGGGAGTGAATCCAGTGTGATGTCATCGGAACTGAAACGGCGAACATTTCTGGGTAATGCTTCATCCCTGATGGGAACTGCGGCCTTCGCCAAGCTGCTTTCTGCAGATTCCCCTGCGGCGGCCCTTCCGTCCTCTCCCCCCGGCCTTCCCCATTTCGCGCCCAAGGCCAAGCGGGTCATCTACCTCTTCCTCGCCGGCGGGCCGAGCCATATCGACCTCTTCGATTACAAGCCGGCCCTTAAGAAGATCGATGGCCAACCACTTCCTGAGAGCGTGCGCCAGGGCCAACGGCTTACTACCATGACGAGTGGGCAGAGTGAGTTTCTCTGTGTTGCACCCAAGTTTAATTTCGAGCGTTGCGGCGAGCGTGGGACCTGGATCAATACGGATCTTCTTCCGCAGCTGTCTACCGTGGCTGACGAACTCGCCATCATTCGCTCCATGCACACCGAGGCCATCAATCATGATCCGGCAATTACCTATATCAACACGGGTAGCCAGCAGCACGGGCGCCCGAGCTTCGGATCGTGGATCAGCTATGGTCTCGGTAGCCCCAACAGCAACCTGCCCGCTTACGTGGTGATGATTTCGGTCGGTTGGGGGGCGGGGCAGGCGCTCTACACCCGGCTGTGGGGAAGCGGGTGCCTGCCGTCCCGTCACCAGGGGGTTCAGTTTCGCAGCGTCGGCGATCCGGTACTCTACCTTTCTGATCCCGCGGGCCTCGACCGGAATTTGCGCCGGCGGATGCTCGACGGACTTGCCGACCTTAACGAAGAGAAATACGAGCGTACCGGCGATCCCGAAATTGCGGCCCGCATCGCGCAGTATGAAATGGCGTTCCGGATGCAGACTTCCGTGCCTGGGCTGATGGACACGAGCGATGAGCCCGAATCAACCTTCAGGATGTATGGCCCCGGGGCCAGACAAAAGGGAACGTTCGCGTCCAACTGCATCCTTGCGCGGCGTATGGCGGAACGTGGGGTTCCCTTTATCCAGCTTTTTCACCGTGGCTGGGATCAGCACGGCAACCTGCCAAGGGACATCAAGAAGAACACCGATAGCTCAGACCAGCCCGCGGCGGCGCTCATCAAGGACCTCAAGCAGCGGGGATTGCTAGAGGACACGGTGGTCATCTTCGGCGGTGAATTCGGCCGAACGATTTACGGGCAGGGGGATCTTACCAAAGACAACTACGGGCGTGATCACCACGGCCGCTGCTTCACCACGGTGGTGGGGGGGGGGGGGTTCAAACCGGGTATCGACTACGGCCAGACCGATGACCACTGCTACAATGTCGTCAGTGATCCGGTCCACATCAGCGATTTGAACGCCACCGTGCTCTACAGCCTTGGCATCGACCACGAGAACTTCTCGGTGAAGCAACAGGGCCTTGACGTACGATTGACCGGCGTGGATGGAGCCAAGATCATTCCGGGGCTCCTTCGGTAGGTCCGGATCATCATGCCAACCGAAATCATGTCCCAGCTCAGACCAGATGAAATCAAGTGTTACCGCGCGGAGCGCTTCGCGGTCCCCGAACTCAGGCTATCTCCTGCGATGGTTGGGTATGCCGAGGATGAATAATATGACTTTGAGGGATATAAGATGGATCGTTCCTGTTGCGTTGCTTCACTTGCTGGCGCCGTGGGCGGGCGCTCAGGAAGCTGAGATCGGGTCGCGCGAACCGGAGCTGGAACGGCTGAAATCTCAATTCGCGGAGAGCGTGCAACCGCTCTTGAAGAGACACTGCTATCGCTGTCATGGCGCGAAGAGGATGAAGTCGGGAGTGCGGGTCGATCAGCTTGACCTGACCCTCGAGGACAAGGAACTCTTTTTGCTGCAGCATATCCACAAGCAGCTCAAGCAGGAGTCGATGCCTCCCGAGGATGAACAGCAACTGAACAAATCTGAACGATCGCTGCTGGTAGAGTGGATTGAGCAGACTCTTCGGGAAGGGCAGCGCAAGATGGGGGACAAGAATGGCTCCGTGCGCCGGCTCACGGTAGCACAGTATCAGAACACTCTCCATGACCTGCTTGGCCTGGAGGACCGCTTGGCGGATGTTCTTCCAGCCGACGGAGTCTCGAAGGAGGGCTTCAGCAACAACAGGGATACCCTCCTGCTGACTCCGCAGATGATGGAGACATATTTTGAGATCGCGGACAAATCTCTCTCCCTTTGTCTGGTAGATGAGAGCAAGAGGCCCCGCATTCAGTGTTTTCGCGTCGACCTCGGAACGGGGGTGAACAAGAATCCGCCCCCAGAGAAAGTCGAGTTGGAGGGGCCGAGAATCCTGCCCCGGTCTGACTACTGGGTGCGCGAGGTCCTGCCCGAGAAGCCGTTTGCTTTTGAGCCCCTCACGATGCAGAAGAAATTCCGTTTTATCGAAGGCTACCGGGGGAATGCGACTGTGCGCGAGTGGATGGATTTTGAGGGCCTGCATCACTCCGTTTTCGCCGCCATCATCGGAAAATACACGGGAGGGTACAACTATGGAAGGTCGTCGCACTTCGTTCCGGAGGGTCTCCTGTTACGGCCACGTTCCCCCGAGACCGACACGGTGCGTGGCCCAGCGCCAACGTTTTCGATGCCGATGCGCGAGCTGCCCGCATCGGGAATACTTCAGGTGACGGTCGAGGCTGCCCGTTACGACGATGGCCTCCAGCCGCACACGCGTATTCCCGAGTCGGAGGACCGCTTGAATCTGGATATTTCGGGGGGTGGAGAGCCAATTGTCATGATTCCGGCGGCGGGGATCTACCAGCTCGAGGTCGTGCTGGCCGGTCCTCCAGGGGATGACGTGATCACTGCCGAAATCGGAAAGCGAACTTTTTCCAAGCGACTGAAACCTCCGTTTCCGCCCCCTCCCGGTCCTGATGGGAAGATCGTCATTCCGTTCCTTCTGGCACGCTTCGAGGAGGGAGAGATTTCCCTCAAGGTCGGCTGCGGGGACGGTCGCAATCTGCAAGCGATGCGGATCAGCCCCGTCAATGCAGACAGCGAAGCGGGCCGACAGTTTGCGGCTTTTGAAAAGCGCTTGCCCCATGTGAGTGTGCACATGGGCTTGCGCACCGATGTGGGGGCGAGACTGTCCCGATTTGATACTCCTAAAGCTGTGCCGTCAGCGAAGATCGCGCGCTATTCTTTCCGCGCGCCGATCAGCAGTTTCGCTTCTCCTGACACGGAAAAGGGTAACGAGAACTACCTTGCCGGATTGCGGGAGATTGCAATTCGAAGCGAGCCGACCGATGGTCGCCAGATGCCACGCGTTCTCTTGCGGGCGGTGGAGTTTGAAGGTCCATACTACGAAAAATGGCCCCCAAGGGGACACCGTAAGATCTTTTTCCCGTCGCCGAACAGGGATGAATCGACGACCTATGCCAGAGAGGTGATCGAGCGTTTTGCCACGCGGGCATTCCGGCGGCCTGTCCGCACCGGAGAGCTTGAAGCATTACATGCGATTTGGTCGGACCACCATACAGAGACCGGGGACTTTCAGGAAAGTGTGAGACAGGCGCTCATGGTCATTCTGACTTCCCCTCAGTTTCTCTACCTCACCGAGGACAGCGAAGGTCCCGGGGTCGAGCCCCTCTCTCCTCACGAACTGGCAGCGAAGCTTTCTTACTTTCTATGGAATACGACACCGGACGAGCATCTCCTCTCACTGGCCTCAAAGAAGAAGCTGGACTCATCGCTAAATACCGAGATCAGACGCATGGTGGCGGATGATCGCTTCGAGCAGTTTACCAATGAGTTTGTTTCACAGTGGCTTGCTCTGGATAAATTCGACGTAGTGAATGTGAACGTTGGAAAGTTCCCCCGTCTTCTGAAGGAGACCAAGCGGGAATTGCGGAGAGAGCCCGTGCACTTTGTGACCCATCTCATGAGAAAAAATTTACCACTCCGGAATCTGCTCTCCTCGGAGTTCATCATAGCTAATGATGTGGTTGCCGGATACTATGGACTGGGGGAAAGGGGTGAGAATGGTCTGTCCTTTGCTCACTTGCGGCATGGAGGAGAGACTCTGGGAGGAATCCTTACCCAAGCGGCGATCCTTTCCGGACTTTCCAATGGGAGTGAGTCGAATCCGATAAAGCGGGGAGCGTGGCTTGCCCGCAGAATCATCGGAGAACCTCCGGCTCCGCCCCCCCCCAACGTACCAGAGCTGCCCGAAGAATCTGAGGAAAGTGGTAAGACCTTGCGGGAGCGACTGGAGCAGCATCGCGACAAGGTTGGTTGTGCGGAATGTCATCGCAAGATCGATCCGTGGGGCCTTCCTCTTGAACAATTCGATGCCGGTGGATTGTGGAAAAAGAAGAAGATTGATGCTCGTTCTACCCTTCCCGATGCTACCGAAATTTCCGGGACTAGTGACCTTAAACGGTATCTGACGGAAGACCGCCTCGACCAGGTCGCGTTCTCCTTCCTACGGCACCTCGCCACCTACGCGGTGGGTCGCGATTTAAGTTTCAATGAGTTGGAATATCTCCGGGAGGAAGGTCGCAGGCGCTTGGGAGAAAAGGGCTACCGGATGCGGGATTGCATTCTGTTTGTGGCAGAGAGCCCTGTATTCCGGGATAAATGAGAGATGGTGTTGTCAGGAAACGCACCGCCCAATCCTATCGTGCCCTTGTGACGGCGAGATCTTCTGGTAGTTTCTATCCCCAAGAATGCCGAATCAGTTCAAGATTGACCGCCGAGCTGTCCTGAAGGGGATGGCGGGAGTTGCACTGCCGCTGCCTCTTCTTGAGGTCATGGGAAAAGAAGTAGTGGAAGAGACCCCACGTCGTTTCTGCGCGCTCTACATCGCCAACGGAATGGCTCTTCCCGACAAGAAACTCGGCATTGATGACTGGAGCTGGTTCCCGCAGGTCGGAGAGGATGGAGAATTTGTGTTTGGCAGGTCGACTGACCCCCTTGCGCCCTACCGGAAGAAGCTCAGTTTTCTCGGAGGTCTGCAGCACGATAATGGACCGAGGAATGATCCACACGTCTGTTCAGACATGTGGCTGACCGGAGCACCCCTTCATGACCCTGCCCCTGGTACCTACAATACCGTGGGGCTGGATCAGGTGGTGGCCCGGCATACCCGGCATCAATGCCGGCGACCTTCCCTGGTCCTCTCCATCGATGCAGGAACCGGGTATACCTCGCGGACGGCAACGGTCTCATACGATGGGAAAGGAAAACCGATTCCTGCAGAGAATAATCCACGAAGAATCTTTGAGGGCCTTTTCAAGGGGAACCGCGGCACGCTCGATGCTCAGCGTGCGCAATTGCGGCAGCGGATGAAACTCGTGGATGCAGTTTTTGAGAATGCAAGGATGCTTGATCGAAGGCTGGGACGTACTGATCGCGACAAGATGGAAGAGTATATGACTTCCCTCAACGAGTTCGAAACCCGGCTGGAGGCCTCGGAGAGGTGGCTCGATATTCCACTCAAGAAGCAGGATTACTCTCATCTGGACCTCGATGCATCTCCGGAGGTGGACCCGGAGCTCTATTATCAGACGATGATGGATCTCGTGGCACTGGCCTTTGACGCTGATATTACGCGCAGCGTCACCTTCATGATGAACCGGGAAGACGGCATGGGGATCAGTGATACCTTCCCGCTTAAGCTCGGAATGAGTCAGACTCATCACAGCATGTCTCATAAGAAAGATAAGAAGGGTCTTCTTGAGTGGGGAAGATATGATCGCTTTCTGAGCGAGCAGCTCGCCTACCTTTTGAAGCGGCTCAATGGTTTCCACGACAAGCGAGGTAGTGTGCTCGACAATACCATTGTTCTTTACGGGAGCGGAGCCAGCACGACCCACAAGAATACGAATCTACCAACCTTAGTCGCGGGCGGAGCTAATATGGGGCTGAAACATGGCCGTTTCATTGAGGGTGGGGGCCGCATGACCGACATGTATCTGAGTATTCTCCACTCTATGGGCATCGCGGTGGAATCCTTCGGCGATAGTCGAGGAACGATGAGCAATTCGATATTCTCCGTGTGACCCGGGGCATAGCACCACCAACCTTATCAATTTGAACGGAATGATTCGTTTATATTCACCCTTATCCGTGCTCCTTACCCTTGCCACAATTGGTGATTTGTCGGCTCGCGATCACGTCCTGACCATTGGAGGAGGCTATTCTCCGTCCGGCAATCAGGTCTCATTGGAGCGGAACGTCATTTTCTTCGAGAAGCTCCGCGCCGAGAAGTTGGGAGACGATATCAGGCATGACCTGTATTTTGCGGATGGGAATTCGCCGTTGCCAGATCTCCAGTTTGAGCCGGAAGGGGGAGAGGTGCCCCGAGCTAATCTTTACATGGCGGGGTTGTTCGGATCAGAGAGGGGCATCACGAATCATTATCGTGACAACGAGCTGAAAAATACACGGGACCTTTCAAGCCCTGACGCGGTGGAGAGATGGTTTGAGGAGGAAGGGTCAAAGCTTGAGTCTGGGGATCGCCTCATCCTTTACGTCACCTCTCATGGGGGCCGAAGTGGGAACAAGGACAACAAGTTCAACACGAAGATCTGGATGTGGAATCGTCGGACCCTCGAAGCATCCCGCCTTGCTGGTTGGATAGCGAATCTCCCCGAGGGGGTCAGAGTCATGACTGTGATGGTCCAGTGTTATGCGGGAGGGTTCTCCCATCTCATCTTTGATGAGAACAATGAGAAGAAAGACAGTGTTGACCGTCGTGTCTGTGGGTTCTTTGCCACGGTCTGTGACCGCGAAGCGGCTGGATGTACCCCAGATGTAAATGAAGCCAACTATGATGAATTCAGCAGTCACTTCTGGGCGGCTTTGCGGGGTAAAACCCGCATGGATGAACCGGTGGGTCACTGTGATTATGATGGGAATGGGAAGATCTCATTCGAGGAGGCGCACGCGTACGCTATTCTAACTTCCCGCAATATCGATATTCCCGTAAAGACGAGCGGAGCGTTCCTGCGGGTCCACAGCCTTCTTCGCTCCAAAAAATCGGATGATGATGAATTACTAGGGCTGGAAACGCCGTATTCAATCATTCTGGAGCGGGCGAGCAAGGTAGACCGCGCTGTTCTGGAAGGGCTTTCCGAGCGACTTAATCTGGAAGGGGAGAATCGTGGGATACAGGCGCGGGATGGAGTTTCAGCTGTAGCCAAAAAAATCAGGAAGGTGGGTGAGGAAAAAAAAGCCCACAAAAAGAAGTTCGACTCGGCGCGAGCGGTGATCTCGAGAGATATCCGCAATCGCTGGCCGGATCTCGAAAACAGGCATAGCCTGGGAGCGGTGAGCCTCCTCAGCGAGGAGACGCTGCAAAGCCAATTCGTGTCAGCTGTCGAGGAGCACCCGAGGTTCGAGGAATGGTCTAAGTTGAGGTCCGAACGCTCCAAACTCAGCGATCGTGACCTTCAGCTCTCGAAGCAGTATGCAACTTGGCGTCGGTTCCTTCGGGCATTTGAAAATGTGGCCTATGCCGTCAATCTGCCTGAAATCGCCGGGCAGGTTGGAGCTGAGGCCTATCGGCAAATCATTGAGGCCGAGAAGGAGGGATTTTCCCTTAGTGAATGAGAGGCGCGTGTGCCGAAGCAGATTAGTGTTCCGTCGAGCTGGTTTTCCAGGGGTCTTCCACTGGATTTGCTGATCAGGAGGGGACAGATGGAAACAAATCCTCGAGAAGACTGCTCCAGCTGCCATTGCGTGGGTCGTTCCGGTATTCTCCCAAGTGGCTTGCAGCATTTTCAACAAGCTGGCAGCAGAAGGCGGGTTCAGATTCGCACCGAAGTAGAAGGGCGCTGAGCTTGGCAGTATCGCCGAAGGGGAAAAGTCCGGGGAAGTCTTCCCCGAGCAGGCTCGTCGAGGCATCATTGTGGGAAGCCACGATCGGAGTTTGGGCAGCCGCGGCCTCGTTCATTGCACACCCGCCTCCCTCCTGCAAGGAAGTGAGAGCGAATAGGTCGCTGGAGGCGATGAGCTGGCAGGCTTCATCCTTTGCGAGCAGCCCCAGCCATCTGTAGCGCGGGTTTTCTGCCTCTTCGCGTTCTACCTCTTTCGCGAAACGTCTCTCAAGGATGGCTCCGGCGTGGAGGACCCTGATTCTGGATCCGGCGGGAAGAAGCCTGGCGGCCCGGGCAGTACGCATGGGGTCCTTCACGGCGCGAAGGTGCCCGACCACGCAGACAGTGAAGTTGTTCTCGTCGGCTTTCTGATTCTTCACGAGAGCTGGATGGTCGGGGATCGAGAAGGGGATGATGCAGGCCTTGGACTGGTAAGGTTCAGGGAGACGAGCGAGCGCCTTGTGCTGGTGAACCACGATGCGGTCGGCCATCTCAAGGGAGGCAAGCGAGGTCATGGAGAGTTCCGGGTAGAGATCAGTTCCGGTGAGGGCTACCACAACAGGAGTCCTGACGTTTGCACGACATCCTGCAACCGCGTGGTGGCTCTTTTCAGCATTAAGTGCAACGAGGAGGTCGACTTCCTCTCCCTTCCAGCAGGAGGAAACTACTATTTCGTGACCGAGAGCTGTGAGCTCAGACGCCCAGCGTGCCGCACTACTGGCATTCCCATTCGGCAGGGAAGCGGGGGACACGATGAGAATCTTCAAGGCGCGAAACTCTATGGCCATCCACAGTAGACGCAATCATGGAGCAAGGGTCACTTTGTGGCAGAGCGCGGACATGATGCCATTAGTATCATGTATAATTTGCTCCTGAGGCAGAGATCCGGCCTTCCAGAGCGCCGGCATCACGGGGTTTCTTTTAATTCGTGGCCTCATATTCTGAGGCAATATTGACGAAGGAATCGGAATTGGTTTTGGTGGGCCGTCATGAAATTCTATAATCTGCGTTTCGTTTTCCTCAGCTTCATCCTGAGCTTTCCTCTCGGTGCGGCCGGAGGCTTGCAGGTGACCGAGACCGAGAAGGCCATCAGCATCAGGCGCGGTGATCTCATGGTGCTGACCTATCACAAGGCAGAGGTTCCTCCACCTGAGAAGGCAGACCCCATTTACAAGAGGAGTGGATTTATTCATCCGCTATGTGCTCCAAATGGGGAGCCGGTGACCGGCATTCATCCTGCTGATCATTATCACCACCTTGGACTTTGGCACGCATGGGTAAAGACCAAGCATGGCAAGGACGCTCCTGATTTCTGGAACCTGAGAGGCAGAACGGGACGAGTTCGTTACGTGAAGACAATCGTTCTTCATGAGGGTTCCGACGAGGATCCAGCGGTAGGGTTTGTTGTTGAGCAGGAGCAGGTCGCTTACAAGGGTACGGATCAGAAGGAGACCGTAGTTCTCAAGGAGCAATTCGGGATCCGGGTGGAGTATGTGGATGGCGAGAATCGGGTAGGATATCGTATAAAGCAGACCAACGTGAGCAGCGAGAGCCTGGTGCTCCCTGCCTATCGCTATGGGGGTTGTCTCGCCTATCGAGCACCGCACCACTGGGATCGGACCAACAGCGATTATCTCACCTCGGAGGGGCTGGACCGTACAAACAGTCACGCTACCCGGGCCCGATGGGTGGCGATGTGGGGGCCGACAGGGGAGACTGTGTCAACCCTCACTGTCATGATGCATCCGGACAACCGTGATTTTCCCCAGCGTTTGCGAACCTGGCCTCCCAGCAGCCACAATGGCGCGATTTTTTTCAATGTTGTCCCGACCCAGGAAAAGGATTGGGAGATCAAGCCGGGAGAACAGATCACCGAGTCTTATCTTCTCACGATCCGTGATGGAAAGCCGGACAAGGACAGAATTGAGAAGGGCTGGAAGGCGTGGGCGGGTGATTCAACAGAACACCGAGACACCTTGGAGAATTCTCCCCAGCCTTGATGCCGCGACGCTCCCCAACCTGCAACATGAGATTTTCCTTCTGCGTCCTTGCCCTTGCGCTCTTTCCCGGGTTTTTGACGGCCCTGGAGGTGGGCTTGCGCAAGCAGTTGTTTGTGGATGACTACATCATCTCGAGGATTACGAATGTGACTCGTGAAGCTGGTGTAGCCCGCAAGATGGGGGTCGTTCTCAGGCCAACCCTGCCAACCGATTTTCAGGCTGGAGAGGTCCATGATGGTCCTGATGGTGGCCCGGGATACGAGTTTGGTGAATCCACCTTCTGCTGGTTCTTTTCACCGCACTGGGATGCGGACAAGGAGATGTTCCGACTCTGGTATCTTGCAAGCAAGCGAAAGGGCAGTGGCCTTGCGTATGCGGAATCCAGAGACGGGATTCACTGGACCAAGCCATTAATTTCCAAGGATGGAAAAAGCAATCTGGTGAACTGGAATTCAAAGGTGCCCATTCTCAGGCACAAGACCTCAATGAATCTCCTTGATATCGGAATGGATGGAGCCTCCGTAACGATTGATCCGACTCTCCCAGCAGGCTCCCGGGAAAAATACAAGGTGGCCTTTTATCCTAACATGGGTGGTAGTGATGCGAGAACCAGGCTGGGCTACTCGGCGGACGGGATTCACTGGAATTTATATAACGACGGCCTTCCGGTCACGGGCCGTGCAGCTGATACCAATAACCAGATCCACTGGGATCCCCTGCGAAAGCGCTACCTCCTTCATTGCCGGCAGGACTTTGCTGCAGGGGGTGGCCTTGGGGAATTGCGGGGAGTGCGCATAATGGAGCACGCCGGGGGGAACGATCTTCTCAATCATCCCGGGTCTTGGAACACGCTGACAAAATTCGTGCTCAATGATCCTGACAAGTCTCTGATCAAGGGGACGAACATCCCGGTCTTCCAGATCCATACCTTCCCGATGTGGCACTATGAAGGTATCTGGTTTGCACTTACCGATGTGCTGGCGGCTACCAACAGGCCGGTGGAGGAGGGGCAACAGGACTTTGAGACCCGGCATGACCGCGGGGTCTGGGAATTCTATATGGCTCCATCGCGCGACGGGATAAAGTATGACTTTTCGGCGGCGGTATACCCGCGCAAGGCTCTTATTCAACGTGGACCTGCAGGTAGTTACGACAAGGACTGCGCGAGACCACCTTCAAATATTATTACCCGGGGCGACGAGCACTGGATCTATTATCTCGCTACCAATGAGCGTTGGGGTGCCCGGAAGTGGGATGCACGCCTCGCACTTGCGAAGTTGCGTCTTGACGGTTTTTTCTATCTGGAGGCCGGGCAAAAACCGGGGGTGGTTGAAACGAAGCCGTTCGAAGTCGTGGGTAATAGATTGCAAGTTAACGTGGACGCAACCGAAGGAGAGGTGCGGGTCGAGGTATTGGATTCGGGGGGGAAGCCTTTGCCGCCCTTTTCGGGCGGGAGGTCCAAGGCCTACCGCGGGATTGACGAGCTACGACTGGAGCCCGAATGGGTTGAGCAGGAAGGGTTGTCAGCCCTGAAGGGGCAGCAGATCCGACTGCGATTTCATTTGGACAATGCGAGGCTCTACTCGTTTGAGGTGACCAAGGTGGCGGACTGATTGTGCGATGACCGCCCCGGAGTCTCATCAGGCGGGTGAGAGCCGGTTATACGGGGATCATGCCTCCCGGACCACGTCTATGGTTTGTGGCTGGCTTTAGTCACGTGAAACAACCGTAAACTTTGACAGACGGCTCACTGGGCTGGTGGTGCGGGAAGTTACGACTCCGCAAGATCAATGAGGACAGAGAGACTCTCGTCGCCCGCTGGTCCCCCCAACCGGGGGACCGATATTATCTGACTCGTGAGTCAGGGGCCTTCCACTACTATTTCGAGAGACGCGTTATGATCTCGTCGACGTCGTAGATACATCCTCCCCAGGATCCGCCCGAGGCGTTTTGGAGCGCAGCCCAGAGTCTGGTGTCATCAGGAAGGCGCGGGTCGGGGGCTAGATCTGGATGAATTTCCCTGGTGACGAGTGCTTCCGGATCGCCCATGTAATCAGCCGTTCCAGTCAGATTCCGGGTGTCGATATGAATCCGGATGGGGTCTCCATCGCGGAGTTTACCAAGCGGCCCCCCGGCGAGGGCTTCGGGGGAGGCGTGGCCCAGGCAGGGGCCCGTCGACACTCCAGAGAAGCGGCCGTCAGTCAGGACGGCAAGATTTTTGCCAACCGAAGAATACCTCAGGGTGGAAGTCACCTGATAGGTTTCCGGCATACCGGCCCCCAGGGGGCCAAGGCCGGCGAGGACAAGGACGTCTCCTTCCTTCACTCGGTCTTCGCCCCTGGACTTGAGGGCGGCGATGGCGGCTTCCTCGGAGGCGAAGACCCGGGCGGGGCCCTCGTGGAGGAAGACCCCTTGCTTATCCAGAAGGTCAGGAGCGATGGCCGTACTCTTGACCACCGCGCCCTCGGGAACGAGATTGCCCTGAACGAAGGTTACCGTGCTTGGAAATGCTTCGCTGGGATCCTTGATCACATCGCCAGGGTCAATGTTGTCCAGAGAGATGAGCTTTTCCTTGTAGATCTGGCGCCGCTTACATTGTTCCCACCAGTCCAGGTTCTCGCCAAGGGTTCTACCCGAGACGGTCGGAGCCTCAAGCTTCAGGAGACCGTGATCCCTGAGGTGGAGCATGACTTCGGGAACTCCCCCAGCGAGGAAAACTTGTACGGTCGCGTAGCCATGGGGCCCATTTGGGAGGGCATCTACCAAACGGGGCACCCTCTGGTTGATGCGTTGCCAGTCTTCTACGGTAGGACGGGGCAGTCCCGCTGCATGAGCGATGGCGGGGATATGCAGGATCAGGTTGGTCGACCCTCCGAAGGCCGCATGAAGAACCATGGCGTTGTGAAGCGAAGCCTCCGTAAGGATTGAGGAGAGCGTGGTCTCGTCTCTGGTAAGGTTCAAGAGGGCGAGGGCAGAGCGTCGGGCCATGTCTCTCCAGGCTTCTGACCCACTAGGGGCCAGAGCTGAGTGAGGCAGGGTCATTCCCAGGGCTTCCGCGACAACCTGAGTGGTGGCAGCGGTGCCTAGGAACTGGCATCCCCCCCCCGGCGATCCACAGGAGCGGCAGGCAGTTTCGGAGGCAGACTGGAGATCGATTTCGTCGTGAGCAAACCGGGCGCCTACCGACTGAACCTTTGCCAGATCCTCACCTTCCTCGGAAAGCAGGGTGACCCCCCCTGGGACAAGGATACCAGGCAGGTGGCCGTTACCTGCAAGGGCCATCATCATGGCCGGCAATCCCTTGTCACAGGTTGCCACCCCCAACATCCCCCGGGCTGTCGGAAGTGAACGGGTAAGACGACGAAGGACAGTAGCTGCATCGTTACGGTAGGCGAGCGAATCGAACATCCCGGTCGTGCCCTGAGACCTACCGTCGCAGGGGTCACTGCAAAACACCGCGAACGGGATTGCTCCTGCTGACTTGAAGACCTCTGCAGCCTCCTCCATGAGGAGCGAGACTTCCCAGTGTCCAGTGTGCAGGCCAAGGGCGGTAGGCGTTCCATCGGGCTGACGGATACCGCCGGAGGTCGAGAGCATCAAAAACTCGGGACTTCCCAGCGAAGAAGGATCCCATCCCATGCCGGCATCCTGAGTCCAGCCGAAAACGTCCCCACTGGGCGAGTCCTGCAGGAAAGAGCCCGTGAAGGGGAGTGCGCCGGTTGGGCCGGATGCGGTGGTCCGGATAATGAAGATATCCTCGGAGCGAGAATCAAGAATCGGATCGGACATAGGGAGAAGGACAGGCTCGTATGGGTCTTTGAGCTGGATTCCATCAGCGTTTGCGGCACCGCGAGCAGAATCCTGCGGGGTTAAGCTGCCGGATGATGGGTGAGGGATTAAGAAATAGCGACTTATCTCTGCCCGGATGGCGGGATGTCGCTGGCCATTGCGACCGTGTTTTCCAGAGTTCCTATGCCGGAGATTGATATTCGGATGATATCATCGGCTTGGAGGGTAAAAGGGTGATTGGGCACGATACCGGTGCCCGTCATCAGCAGCGCGCCGTCGGGAAAGTCGTTTTCCCGGAAAAGGAAACCTGCCAGCTCCTCGTAACTGCGTTTCAACTGAGAGAGGGTAGTGGTTCCGCGAAACGCCTCTTCCCCGCCTCTTGAAATCCTGAGACTAATTTCGGATTCCGGTCCGGGCAGGCTACCAACCAGGAGGCAGGGTCCGAGGGAGGCAGAGCCACTGTAAACTTTCGCTTGGGGCAGATAGAGTGGGTTTTCCCCTTCAATGGAACGCGAACTCATATCGTTGCCCACCGTTGCCCCAAAGACCTGGCCTTCCCGGTTGATCGCAAGAGTGAGTTCGGGTTCGGGAACATTCCATGTGGAGTCGCAACGGATACCCACGGGGTCCCCGGGATTCTGAATCCTTCTGGCAGTGGCCTTGAAGAAGAGTTCGGGGCGCTCAGCGTCATAAACAAGATCATAAAACCTGTCGCCCCCGGCCTGCTCGCTCTCTTCCATGCGGGCGGTGCGACTGCGGTAGTAGGTGACTCCCGCTGCCCACACTTCCTGAGATCCTACCGGAGCCAGGAGGTGGGTGGATTCCTCCGCCGAGGCCTCGCCTTTCTCCCACGCCTGCTGAAGTAGATTCAGGGGATCGGAGGACCGGAATACCTCGTCGATCGACAACGAAACATCACGCAGAGCCTGCTGCTTTGCGAGCTGCATTCCTGATGGAGTCCG